>DOKY01000029.1:0-17080 GCA_003510135.1 Pseudothermotoga sp. | reverse complement strand
TCGCCATCTGTGTCTATCAAACCCAGAGCTTCGAACAGACCTTTTGGGCCGGTTATGTTGAAACTCCTCAGGTCGAACTCGAAGCTTCTTGCGGCGCGCAAAACGAAAGCGTTCTGTGGCGTTAGATCCGCGATCACTCCGGTGCCGAATTCGTTGATCTTCTTCACCAGGCTTTGTAGCGTGTCGACGGCTGGGTCGATGTGTATTGACGTGTTGTTGATGAACATTTGATAACCCTGTGAGCCGTCGAAGTTCGTTGAACCGTAGAAGATGTTTTCCAGCGTTGGCATGGGTTTGAGAACTTCGAACGTTCTGTTTTGCGCTCTGACCTGGGTTAAGAAGCCCATTTCGTCGTTGATCTGCACCCTGCTCCAATCGAATTCCAGCTCGCTCGTGGGAACCAGAACGAGCATGCTGTCGATGATGAAAGCCTTGACATTGTTGAGCTGTGTGTTGATCTCATCTCTTATCGAGCTGAGAGTCGTGGTTTCGTCTATTGTAAGGTTCAGGGTTTCCGCGATCTTCGTGCCGTCTTCCAGGGTTTCTTCAAAAGTGAGCGTGTAGGTACCATGAGTTAAGTTGGAAAAATCGCCGAAGGTCACAAGGGTCTTTTGCTGGGTTTCAAAACCGAGGTTCTTTAAAACGTTCGAGTTCGTATCGATAATCAAGACGTCGTTCAGGTTCGTCGTACTTTCAAAGTACAACCTGTGTGCAACAGAGGAAGATGTTGGTTGATGCTGCCCCACGTTCAAACTCAACCAGTTGGGCCACGTCGCTGAGAGCAGATCATCCACTTTTGTTCCCGCGTCGATTTTGAGTTCATCTGCGCTGTTGTTATCGAAGAAGACTAACCCGCCTTCCTGCGTAAGCACGGTGTTTCTTATCTCATCTTCTGTACGGTTGTTCATACCTGTGACAAAACGAATCGGTCCAGACAGCATTCTCCTGCTTCCGGCGATCCTGAAGATCGCAGGATCCGTTGTTTCCAGCGCTGGGTTGAGAACGAAAAAGTTCAAGTTCGTTACTTTTCCAGAAGCATCGAAGCCCGAACGATGGATGAGGTTCAATTTGTCGGTCAGATTCAGGGCGAACTCGTCGAGATAAAGCATGTACTTCACTAATATTGAATCTCTCAAATCGATGAGTGCTTTTAGCTTGCCGTCCATCAGGTCCAGCTTCGTCTGCCCAACGAACAGTTCGTAGAAGCCCTTGCCGTACGGTCTCTCCAAGGCTCTCACGAGGTTCTGGACCGAGCCTGAGAGTACGACCTGATCGCCAAACATGAGCATTACCTGGCCATCTTCTGTTTCTCTGTAACTTATGTTCCCGTAGCTGGCGAGCTCGTCCAAGATTCTGTCCCTCTCGTCCAGCATATCGTTTGGTGTTGTCTTGAGCGCGATCGCAATGCGCACCTGTTCGTTGATCTGTCTGAGCCTCGCAACGAGTTCGTTTATCTTGTCTGCCAGCAGCGCGATCTCTTTGTTTATGTCTTCACGAAGCTGTTCGAGTCTCGAATAGAGGTCTTTGATACCGTCGACGAGCTCTTGAGCACGGGACACGATTTGCCTTTTTGCAGCAACGTTCGTCGGATCGCTCATCACCTCTTCGAAAGAGAGTGAGAATGCGTCGTACAGGTTTCTTATACCGTTCTGCCCGGGTTCTGCCAGGAGCTGTTCGAAGAAGTGGAGGTTCGAAAAGATGCTGTTCCAGTAGTTGTACCTGTTTGAAACCTGCCGGAACTGGATATCCAAAAACATATCCCTCACACGCTGTATGTCCTTCACGTGCGCGCCCGTCCCGAGCATCAATGGAACAGACGGTTGTGTCAGCGTCGTGAGGGGTATTGGGGGCGTCGGTTCGATCACGGGGCGTTGACGCGAATAGCCTTCTGTGTTCGCGTTGGCTATGTTGTGTCCCACGACGTTCATGGCCAGTTTGTGCGTGTAAACACCGAGCAGCGCGGTGTTCAGGGTTCCAAAGAGGCTTAGGTTGGCCATCGCATCACCTACCTAATCTTTCTCTCAGCTTCGAATTCTCTCCTAAGTTTTATCGGCAGATCAGCTTTCTGCCTTGAAACTTCTTCTTTCCTCCGAGCCGAGGCGGGCTTTGGAATCGTAGGTTGAGAGGGAAGGAGGGTTCAAAAGCTTTTTCAGGAAATCGAAATACGCTTGGTGAAATTCTGACAGGCTGCGAATCCTTTCGATCCTGTGCGAAAGGTCCTTGAGGTGATCGACCAGCCTGAACAACCTTTCCATAAGGGTGGAATCCTGTTTGCAGAAATCGAAAAAGCTTGTCGTTTCACTGACTCCGAGTTCTCGTTTCAGCGCTTCAAAGAGGTCCATGCGATTGTTCTCGAGTCGCGAAAACTCCTCAAGGAGATCTTCGAGTCGAACGAGCCCTTCCTCGATGAGAGAAACATCCTTTTTCAACAAAAAACGCTCGCACCGTGCGAGCTCGTCTTCAATTTGCAGCAAAACACGTTCCTCTTTTTCGAGGATCGAAAGCAACCGTTCCATGAAATCACAGCTGCCTCATTATGTGCTTTGCTATCCTCTCCGGATCGATCGTGTAGATGCCCTGCTCTATCGCATTTTTGAGCTGTTCTACGAGTTTTTCACGTACTTCTGGAGTTTCTTTCGCTTCTTTCAGTAGCTCGACGACATTCAGTTTCTCCTCAACCTTCAGGGACTCGCCTTCGGTGCGGGGCTTTCTTTCGGTCTTCTCCGGAGGGGCTGGTTGCTGGATCTGAGATGGCCTCCCGACGCCATTGATCTCCTGCATGAACTTCCCTCCTCGTTTTGTATAATCGTCCGTGTGAAAGAAAACTTTAATGGCTGCGTGGTGATCTCTTGGACGGCTTCGGCAAATACACTTACAGAAACTCACTGGTCCACGCGATCAATCCCGTGCTCAAGATCGTGTATCTCATCGTGGCCTTGGCACTTTTCTTTACTTCGCGTTCTGCTTTTTATTGTATCACACTTTTCTCGACGCTGTTGATCTTGATGTTACTGTCAAAGGTTGGCCTAAGGATCTTTCTGCACGATCTGTTGAAATTCAAATGGCTTTTGCTGATCATCTTTTTTGTGCAAACCATTCCGTTTGCCAGCGCGAATCTCACGAGCTTGCTAGTTCGGGCATCGAGATCAGTTCTTCTTGTGAGCTTCAGCATCTTGGCAACCTCACTCGTCTTCAGAACGACCTCTAACGTGACGCTCGCAA
Source organism: Pseudothermotoga sp. (assembly GCA_003510135.1). GTDB lineage: Bacteria > Thermotogota > Thermotogae > Thermotogales > DSM-5069 > Pseudothermotoga_A. The sequence goes on along the minus strand of DOKY01000029.1, from coordinate 13,858 downwards.
GGGCTTTTGAAGTCATCCTTAGAGGCCTGGGCATGAAAAAGGTTGCGCGAAAAATCTCGCTGATGATCATGCTCGCCCTCGTGCAGATACCGATCCTCTTTGAACAAATGGAAAAAATCAGAACGGCGCAAACTCTTCGCGGCCAAACCTGGCGGACGAAGAACCCTCAGAAGGTGTTGAAGTCTCTCGAGTCCATAGTTGTACCGATGCTTTTCTTCAGCCTCAAGCGCGCAGAATCTCTGTCTGTATCTCTGGAGATGAGAAAGTACGGTATTTCCAGCAAGCCGACACTCTACAAACCTTTGAAACTGTCCTGGCCCGATTCTTTGCCCTTACTGATGATCACTTTGTTGTTTGTCTCAAAGTTCCTACGGTGGTAAAATTACTTTTCAGGAGGTGTCGTGCATGAAGAAGTTCCTCTTTCTGGTCGTTCTGTTGCTTTCGACGCTCTTGCTTGCCAAACCGAGTCGCGTGGCGTACGTGATAAACGGTTCACTCGGAGACCAGTCTTTCTACGATTCCGGGTATGCGGGGATCAAGAAGCTTGAGGAAGACTTCAAGGTTCAGACAAGGGTCATAGAATGCAACTTCGATCCTTCGCTCTACTATCCGAGCTTGGTGACGGCAGCACAATGGGCGGATGTGATCTTCGTCATATCCTACGGTTTCGAGGAAGAACTCAAGCAGGTCGCGATGAAGTTCCCAAACAAGATCTGGGTGAACATCGACACCGTTGTGCAGGACGAAAAAGGCATCATCTCCAGTGTTGACTACCGTGAAGAGGAAGGTGCCTTCCTTGCGGGTGTTGTTGCGGCCATGGTCACGACGATGACAGATCTGGCTGGCATCAATCCGCAGAAAATTATCGGAGCTGTCGGTGGTGACGACGACATAGTGATAAGATCCTTCGTCTACGGATACGAGCAGGGCGCGAAGTACATCGATCCGGAAGTTCAGGTGAAGGTGATCTACGTCGGTACATGGGACGATCCGGCGAAGGGCAAGCAGGCTGCGCTCCAGCTTTACGCGGAAGGTGCCGACGTGGTTTTTCAGATCGCTGCGCTCACAGGTTTTGGCGTTCTTCAGGCCGCCAAGGAAGTTGGTAAGTATGCCATTGGTGTGGACAGCAATCAGAATCCACTGGTCCCAGGGCGTGTGATCACGAGCGATCTCAAGGAAGTTGGTAAGTCGATCTATACCGTATTCAAGATGATCCTCGATGGGACCTTCGAGCGCGGGAAGGTCTACAGCTTCGGTGTGAAGGAAGGCATGGTGGGCCTTGCAATCGACGAATACACAAGAAAAATACTGCCTGAGAGCGTGATTGAAAAGATCATTGACATACAGAACAAGGTGGCCAGCGGAGAGATAAAGGTAGAACCGTACAGGCCTTGAGGTGACGGTTTTGCTCGTTGAGATGATCGATATATGCAAGGTCTATCCACCGAACGTGGTGGCGCTCAAGCATGTGGATTTCTCGCTCGAGCGCGGTGAGATACACGCATTGGTTGGAGAAAACGGAGCAGGGAAATCCACGCTGATGAAGATCCTCTCGGGCCTGATCAGGCCCTCGTTCGGTGAGATACGCGTGAACGGACAGAGAGTGCAGATCAACAGCCCGGTCGTGGCCGCACGGCTCGGAATAGGTATGGTCCACCAGGAGCTCGCGCTGGTTGGTTCTTTGAGGGTGTACGAAAACGTGGTTCTCGGTTCGGAGCCATCCCGTTTCGGTCTTCTTCAGCCACAGAAATCCTCACAGATGGTCAAACAGCTTGCGGAAAGGTTTGGCTTGAACGTTGACGTGGACGCCATAACGCAAGAACTCTCCGTTGCGGGACGTCAAAAGGTGGAGATACTCAAGCAACTTTACAGAAACGTGGACATCTTGATCCTGGACGAGCCCACTGCAGCCCTCACACCCCAGGAGAGCGAGGAGCTCTTCGATGAGATGTTCAAACTAAGAGAAAGAGGAAAAACGATCGTATTCGTCAGTCACAAGCTGGACGAGGTCCTGAAGATCTCCGACAGAATCACCGTCCTCAGAAAGGGCGAGAAGATCGCCACCGTTAAGAACGATGGAAGCATCAGCGCTGCCCAGCTCGCAGAGATGATGGTTGGTAAGAGGATTGAGCTCGTTTCGATCAAAGCTCGCCGGCCCGCAGGTGATCCTGTCCTGGTGGTGAAGGACCTGTCATTGGTCGATAGAACCAGCGGGAAGAAACTCCTTGATGGTGTGAATCTCACCGTGCACGCAGGCGAAGTTGTGGGAATCGCAGGTGTGGAGGGAAACGGTCAGAACGAACTGATCGAGGTTTTGATCGGCCTGAGAAAACCGACCTCAGGTAGCATAAAGATCATGGGTGAAGACGTGACGAACCTTGATCCAAGACAGAGACGCGCTTTCATAGCCTACGTACCGCAGGACAGAAAGAACGTGGGACTCGCACTCAAGGCCACTATCATGGAAAATCTCATCATGACACACCACATGAATCCTCCGTTGAGGAGAAAATGGTTGCTCGATAAATCTGTGGCGAAAGATTTTGCTTCCCGACTCATAAAAGATTTCGAAATCGTTTGCAGGGGCCCTTTCGAGAAAGTTCAGAACCTATCGGGTGGTAACCAACAGAAGGTGGTCGTCGCGAGGGAGATATCTCTGAACAGACAGCTCATCCTGCTGGACCAGCCCACTAGGGGTCTTGACGTGGCCTCGACGCAGTACCTGCGAGATCAGGTGCTCATGCTGAGAGACTCCAGCAAGGCCGTGTTACTTGTGAGTGCGGATTTGGACGAGCTGATGGATCTTTCCGACAGGATCTACGTGATGCGCTCGGGCCGCATTGTGGCCGAGCTGGATCCTCGAACCGTTGACAAAACCGTCGTCGGTTATCACATGCTGGGGGTAAGCGCGTGAACCATGTGAGGCCCATCCTTCAAACGATCCTCGCGATAGTATTCGCCTTCTTGGTGGCGGCGATTTTCATCCTTCTGCATCGCAGTTCTCCGTTTGAGGTCTACGGTGCGCTCTACCAGTACGGTTTGGGTTCCTGGTTTTCCTTCTCCAACACCTTGAACGCAGCTTTTCCACTGATACTGACCGGTCTTTCAGCCTCTATCGCCTTCATGTCTGGTGTCGTGAACCTTGGTCAACACGGCCAGTTTCTCTGGGGTGCTCTGGTGTGTGCGGTGCTTGGGGTGTATCTGAGGTTGCCAAGTTGGCTGGCCGTTCCTTTGTTGGCAATCCTCGGAGGACTTGCTGGCGCGGCCTGGGCCGGGCTTGCGGCGTTTTTCAAACGAAGGTACAGAATGGATGAGTTCATCTCCACGCTGATGCTCAACTTCCTGGCCGAGTACATGACGCTATATCTGGCAACTTACCCTTTCCTGGACCCGAAAGCCTATGTGCCGGCAACGCGTTTGATCAGACCCGAGTACTTCATGACGGGCGTCTTCGGCGTGAACGTTGCGTTCTTCGTCGCTTTCTTCATGGTCTTTTTGTGCTGGTGGTTCGCGTGGAGAACCTGGCAGGGTTACGAAGCACGCATGATGGGTTACAACAAACTCTTCGCCACAGTTGGCGGGTGCGATGTGGAGAGCGACACGACCTTGATCTTACTTTTCAGCGGTTTTCTCTCAGGTCTTGCCGGTGCGCTGCTGATACTTAACGGTACTCAACACAGGTTCACGAAGGGAATAGGCGCGAACTTCGGTTGGGACGGTGTTATGATCGCGATCATGGCGAACAACGGGGTTTTCCAGACGTTCTTCTACGCTCTCTTCATGGGTTTTTTGAAGAACGGGGCAGTGGGTATGGAGTTTGAGACATCCGTACCCTCGGAGTTTGTGATGTTCCTGCAATCAATAATAGTGCTCACACTTGTTGGGACGCGCTCTGGCATTGCCAGCCTCACCGACTGGCTCAGGGCAAAACGAGAACTCGGCAAGCTGGTGAAGTGATGTGGGTGCGATCGTTGTTCAACTTCTCCATGCAGCGTTGAGCAGTGCAACACCGATAGCTCTGGCAGCGTTGGGTGGCATGTTCAGCTACCACGCCAACGTTTTCAACATCGCGATGGAAGGCATGATGTTGATGGGCGCTTATTACGCGGTCTATGGTGCGTACAGGTTTGGACACTGGCTGTACGGTGTGCTGTTTGCGCTGTTGAGTGGCCTTATTCTGGCGGGCATTTTCTCGCTGCTGGCGATCGTTTTGAAGGTCGACGAGTTCATAACAGGAATAGGCATAAATATGCTCGCTCTGGGATGGACAACTTATTCGTTGAGAGCCACCTTCCAGGTCAAGGGTGCCTTTATCTCGCAGACCATACCACCCATCCCAAGAGTCAGACTGCCTGTAGTCGAGAAGATTCCCTTTCTCGGAGCGGTTTTGTCTTCACATCCTTTCCTCGTTTTCGTCGCCGTGCTGGCTGCCTTCGTCTGCCACGTGGTTTTGTACCAAACCAAGTTCGGCCTGAGACTGAGGGCCACCGGAGAAGAGCCAGCCGCCGTCGCTTCCGTCGGTTTGAGCATCGGCAGACTCAAGTTCTGGAGTGCGGTGCTCTGTGGAATCTTCTCTGCCTTGGCAGGCGTTTATCTCTCGCTCGGATACGTAACACTCTTCTCTGAGAACATGTCCAACGGTCGTGGATGGATATCCCTTGCGATCATCATTCTGGTCCGTGGCAGACCTGTGCCAATCATGCTGATGTCGCTTGCCTTCGGCCTTCTGGAAAATTTGGGTATGTTGCTACAGCGCTACGATGTACCACCCCAATTCACGGCCATGCTTCCGTACGTTGCAACGCTTTTTGTACTGTACAGTTACGCAAGGAGGTTGAAAACTTCGTGAAGGCCTGGCGGTACGAACACGAGCTCAGAAGAAACGCAAAGCCCGATTTGAACTGGCGATCCGAATGGGAATCGATGGGAGAGTACGAGATCTTCCCGAAGGATTTGGTATCCATGTTCTGGTCCAGCAGGGTTCCTGGTTCCGGAGCTCCCGAGTGTCTCATCGCAGGTGCGATACAGTCTGTGGAAAACATGGGACGGGACGTGTCGCGCGCGGAGAAGCTTTTCGACGAGGGTCTGAAACACTTTGAGGAGGGAGAGCTCGAGCATCTCAGAGCGACAACAGCGTTGATATTCGATGAGCTGTCTCGAGCACCGATTTTGAAAGATCATCCCTATCACACGTTCGAACGCCCCCTCTCCTGGAAGGAAGTATCGGCGCGGATCTCTCATGAGAACTTCGACGTCGAAGCTTCCCGTCTGTACGATTCTGTGCTCGGAGGATGGCTGGGGCAGATCAGTGCCGCGAGCATGGGTACCAAGTTCGAAGGCTTCTTTGGTAAGCAGCTCGAATTCGTTTCCAGAGAAGATCTTACAAAATACGTTGAAGAAGAGGGTGGCTACAACGACGACATTGTTTACGAGATTGTGGCGATCGAGGCTCTTTCTCGTTTGAGAAAACCATCTTCAAGGCAAATCGGTTTGTTCTGGCTGAAACATATCCCGTTCGGTTGGAGTGCTGAGTACATCGCACTCGAGAACCTCAAAAGAGGCATTTTCCCACCGGATTCCGGCAGATTCAGAAATCCCTTCCAAGAGTGGATCGGCGCTCAGATGAGGTGCATGCTCTACGGTCTTCTTCGTCCAGGAAAACCTTACGAAGCCGCACAACTTGCACACATGGATTCGATCATCTCCCACTCTGGTAACGGTGTTTACGGTGGAATGCACAGCGCTGTGCTCACATCGCTCGCGTTCGTGTTTAAAGATCCGAGAGAACTCGTTCTGAAATCTCTGGATTACCTTCCCGAGCGGAGTGAGTTTGCAAACGTTTTGAGAAAAACCATAGATTGGTGCAGAAGCTGTCGTACCTGGAGACAGGTCAGAGACTGGGTCGAAGAAAAGTTCAGGAACTACAACTGGATCCACGTTTATCCGAACGTTTGTTGTGTCGTAACAGCGCTCTGGTTTGGTGAAGGCAAATTCGACGAGACTATGGAGATCGTGCTGAAAATGGGTTTCGACGTCGACTGCAACGCAGGAGAAGTCGGTACAATCTTAGGTGTAATGACGGGCTCAAGCTTGATACCGCATCGCTGGGCGGAGCCCTTGAAGGGCAGTGTGAAGACGTATGTGAAGGGTTTCGAGAAAGTTTCGATAAAGCGACTCGCAGAGCTCACTTTGAAGCTCTCTGAGAAGCTTTCTTGTTGAATTTCGAAACTTGCCCTCTTGACATCTCGTGCGAGTGATGATTTATAATATCGTGACTCGAGATCGACGGGAGGGAGACAGCAGTGGATAAGGAGGAACTCATGGAAAGGATCAAAGAAATAATCGCTGACAAACTGGGTGTGGAGATCGACGAGGTTACGGACGATGCAGACCTCATTGACGATCTCGATGCAGACTCTCTCGACCTCGTGGATCTGGCAATGGCGATCGAAGACGAGTTTGGCGTCACGATACCGGACGAGGAGCTAGAAAAGATACGAACCGTGAAAGATGTCTTCAAGGAGTTGTACGACAAGATAAAACTGGCTGAAGAAGAGGAAAGCGAAGAGGAAGAGTGAGCGTCGCTGGCTCTGTCCAGCGACGCGTTTTCATTTCTCGATCTTCACAACAAGCGCTTCACCTTCGATCGTTTCATCCACCACGATGAACGTCTCGTAAGCTTTCGTGACGCTCCTGGCCGCAAGTCCATCCTTTAAAAAGACGACGATTGACGGGCCTACCAAATGCGTTCGACTACAGGTGCGATAGACGCTGAAGGTTCCACAGTTCACCCTCTCAAAGTTTCTGTGTATCAGCGTTTCGATCTGGAAGTCTTTGACTGCCGCCAGAGCTTTTTCAATGTGCGTTTCTCTTTTCCTACCCCAGTCGTAGATTCTGTAGGTCAGATCGGAAGCTTGCTGGATCTCGACGACAACGCTTTCAGGTCCGAGAGTGTGTATCAAACCTGCCGGAACGAAAAAAAGATCCCCGGCACTCATATCCAGATAGACCAGATGTTCAGAGATCCGCGAAGGCTCTGAACAGTTCTTCAGGACCGTGCCGTTCGGTACCACGGCAACCTTGCCAGGTTCAACGAAGTACCAGCATTCTGTTTTACCCCAGGGTTCGTTCTCAAAATTTTTCGCAACCGTATCGTCCGGATGCACTTGTATCGAGAGCCACTGCGCGGGCGAAACGAGTTTGATCAACAATGGAAAGCGTGGAAAATCCATGCCGAGGTCCTTCATCAAAGTTCTCAAGCTCAACTGGCTCTGATCCACCACGTTTGTCACGAACGGTTCCAGATCGGACAGGAGCCACACTTCACCTATGAATGGTGAGGTTTCTATGTTGAACAGTTTGTTCAACTTTGGGTTGCCCCAGACCATGGGCCTGAAGCGAGGTTCAAGCTTCAGAACCACCAGAATAACCCCCAACTCTGATTTGTTCGTTTTCAACGACCAGCAAAACTTTTTGAAGAGCTTTATCGTTGTAGTACCGCCTGTCAAAGATGTATATTTCGACACCGGGGTGCAAGATCTTCCTCACGATAACTTTGGCAAACATGTACTTTTGTTTCATGCGAATTTGAATTTCCTCAAGCTCTCTTTCCGCCAGTTCTATGCTGTTTCTCAGGTTTATCATGCTCTGGCCAACTTTTCTGAAAAGTTCTACCTTGTCCGAGGGAAGTTTGCCCTGGTTTCTGTCCATGATCTCCTTGAGCGTTTTATAAACGGCGACGAGTTTGTTCAGGTTCTCTCTGTCCAGCTCAATCTGGGCCTTCAGCACCTTCATTCTTTCTCTCTCTTCGGGCTCCACCCCAACCTCTATGTGTGTTTTCACACCGAGTTCGGAACCGATCTCCTCGGCCTCAACGTAAAATCCTGCCGAGATCGTCCCACCCACGATGACACCTTTGTTTCCCCTGGCGATCACCTTTTCTCCGGCCTTTATTTGCGAGTTTGTGATCGGACCCTCGACAATGACGGCCTTTCCGGCTTCGACGATCGCGTTCTCCACGAACTTCGCTCTAACCTCTTCTTTCGCCTTGACGATGCCTTTTTCCCTGCCCTTTATACCCAGGGCCGAGACGCTGCCTTCGAAAGAAACCACAGTGGCTGCCTCTATGACTCCACCAACGAGCACGTCACCTTTTGCCTTCACAGTAAAACCAGGTTTCACATCGCCTTTTATCTGTACTTCACCGGGAAAATCGATGTTTCCAGTGGAATAGTCCACATCACCTGAGACGTTCAAAACCTCGTTGACGTCTATCGTGCCATCTGCTGCCGCAACCAGGATGCCATCCACAGCAGCAACGACTTTTTTTCCGTCTTCGACGAGTCTCACGTTCCTGCCGAGCTTCATCTGCGGAGGTTTTCCGGGCTTCGGTTTCAGGACCCTGCCGAGCACGTTTCGACCCTCTTCTCCCTCAGTTGGAGGGATGATCTCAGCCACAGTCTGACCTGCCTTCACGATCGTCCTCATACGTGCGGGAAGTTCCCTCAGATCGATTTTCCCCTTTTCGGCAGCGCTCTGCCCATCTTCGGCCTGTTCCGGTTTGATGATCACCACCTGGCCATCCTTCCCGTCCACAGGCTTTTTCCCGACGGCAACAAGCACGGGCCTGTCGAAAATTTTCGACTTCAAGATGTTCTCTATTGCATCTTCCATGATACCGTAGACGACACCGTATGATTTGAGATGAGAGATTAGATCTTCCTTTTCGATCTCCTCGTTCGGTTCCGCCGACACTATCATGTGAGCCTCCATGGCATCCTGCGAAACCTTCACCTGTACCTTCATTGGCCCTATCCCTCTCTCCAACCTGACTCAGCAAGAAACTTCTCCAAGTCTCTCAGCGATCTCTCGGCTGCTTTCGTCCTGTTTTTGCTGTCTTTAAGCAAACCATAGTTCGCGTACATGGGCTGGAGTTGGTCCGTGATACCGTTACAAACGTATTCAAAGAGCGAACCCATCATCGTCGTCGATGGGAGTCTGAGCAAGCTCTGTCCCTTCAGGTATCTGTAGATGTTCAGCGCCACGTAAAGACCACTCGCTGCCGATTCCATGTATCCCTCCACCCCCGTTATCTGGCCGGCAAAGAAGACCTTCTCTGTTCCCTTCAACCGAAAATGGCAATCCAAGACCTTTCTCGAGTTCACGTAGAAGTTTCTGTGCATCACACCGTATCTGAGGATCTCAGCGTTCTCCAAGCCGGGAATGAGCCTTATCACTCGCTTCTGTTCTGGCCACTTCAACCTCGTTTGAAAGCCTACTATATTGTACATCGTACCTTCGACATTTTCCTTTCTCAATTGAACGACCGCGTACGGTTGTCTGTTGGTTCTCGGATCTATCAAACCTACGGGCCTCAGTGGCCCAAAGAGCAGAGACATCTTTCCAGACCTTGCTATCTCCTCTATTGGTTTGCAACGTTCGAAGAGCAGGCAACTGTCGAAGTCCTCAACAGGTACAACCTCTGCACTCACCAGGGCCTCGTAGAATCTTTCGTACTGTTCCTCATTCATGGGGCAGTTGATGTAATCGCTCGTTCCCGTACCGTAACGGTCGGCGAAGAACACTTTGGAATAGTCTATGCTGTCCGCAGCGATTATGGGAGCCACAGCGTCGAAAAAATACAGAGCCTTTCCAAGTTTCTCACTCAACCAGTTCATGAGCGGTTCACACGTGGCTGGGCCCGTCGCGATCACCCACACGTTGCCATCGTCCGGTATCTCGCTGACTTCTTCCACTATCAGTTGGACCCCACTCTTTAAGACCTCTTCCGTCACCCTCATGGAAAATTTTTCGCGGTCCACCGCCAGCGCTTTACCCGCGGGTACACGGCATTCCCTCGCGATCTTCAATGTGAGAGAACCGAACAGCTCCATCTCGCTTTTCAACAGACCCGAGGCGTTTCGAAGTTCCTCGGACTTGAGAGAATTGCTGCACACGAGTTCGGCGAAGAAACCCGTTCTGTGCACCGGTGTCATCTTGGCGGGCCGCATCTCGTGCAGGATCACTTCGATACCCCGTATCGCGAGCTGATAGGCCACTTCTGAGCCAGCGAGTCCAGCACCAACAACGTGAACCTTCAACAAACCCGACCTCTCACTTTCTTTTTCAAAACTAGCAGATTACCCTGGCACACGTTCGAAAATTCGACAGAGTCGAACACCTTATGGATTATGTACAGGCCGAATCCACCTTCTCGCTCTGGATCCGGTAATCTGGGCTTCAGCAGTTTGGGATCGACGTGATCGCCGTAGTCTCTGATGAAGACCACCAGCTCCTCACCATCCCAAAGAATCGAGAGTTTTACTGGTTTGGTCTGATCGCCTCCGTACGTGTGCTTTATGACGTTCGTTAAGGCTTCGTTGATAGCGATCTCCAGGTCCCACACGTTTTCTTCCGCAATACCACGTTGTCTTAGAAAGGTCTTGACGATGCTGCGCGCTACTCTCGTGTTCAGAGGGTTGGAGTTGAACGCGGCAACGAACCACTCTCTCACTGTTTTTCACCTTTCTTTCCGCCCGTGAGCCCCAGGACGTAAGCGTGGCATTCCAATCCGACGTCGAACCTCAGCAAATACTTGTTCTCAAGTTCCATCTGCATCCGAAAAGCCTCGCTCGGTGAAACGTTCAGTGCTGTCGCAAAACTCTGTAAATCTTTGGATAGCAACCTGTGAGCAATGGTTTCTAGGTCAGAATCGTCTATCTTGACGTTCAGATCGTATTCGAACAGCTTTTCGTAAAAGAACGTTCCTTCGCCCAGCACGTACCTGTCGAGCAACAAAGCTTCGCGAATTGCCTCCCTTGGATCTTCACAAGCACTTGACACACACAGTTTCGCGTTCGGGAGTACTGGCAGCAGATTCGTTGAGAAGATGTACAGATCGTGTTCTCCAACGTTGAGCGTGCCTATCGCAACCGAACTCAGCCTTTCTCTCGCCGCGCAACGCTGAGCAAAATCCCTTGCGCGGAGCAGGCCCACGTACCTTTTTCCACGCCACGCGTCAATCTGACTGGCGAGTTGTTCAACGCTGTCAGGCCAACGTCTCTCGCTCAACAGCAAATGATCAACGTAACATCGCACGGCATCGCTGAGAGACTCGTCCTTCAAAAAGCCGAGTACCAGCCTTCCCGCAATGGTTTCGATCGGTGTCAGAAGAATTTCTAAGCCGTGTGACCGAACCGAGACTGATGTGTTTGATTGCAAGACCAGCTGGACGTAGCTGAACAGCTCGTTTCCAACCCCAATATCGTCTCTGATGATCCCTTCAGCACTGGCGAGAACGCAACGCATTCTTTTCCTCCCTTTCCTGCAACGATCTCAAACAACCGCAGTAGTTCTGTCGGTAAAGTCCAAGCTCTCTGCTCAGTTGAACGCTTCTGAGAAAGCCATCTTTCTTCTTGAAATCGCTCGGCATGTAGGAGATTTTAAACTGCCCTTCCAGCTCCGTTCCGATGGAGTTTATCAGCCTCGCATCCTTTTTTGGGCTCGTGGTGAGCGTGGTGGCAAAAACATTGTAACCTATATCGCTCGCGAACTGAGCGGTCACCATCAATCTATGCCTTATGCACTCTTCGCATCGCTTCGATCTTTCACCAAGGTGCAAAAAATCTGCGACACACCTGTACCATTCTTCTTTACCTTTTTCCTGCACGATGAGTTTCAGATTCCACAGTCTGGACAGCTTCACCACAGCCTGTAATCGTCTGTCGAATTCCTCTTCGGGTTCGATGTTGGGATTGTAGAAGAACAGCACCGGTTCGATCCTGGCCATTCTCAATCGTTCCACGGCCACCGTGGCATCCGGAGCACAGCAAACGTGCAAAAGCATCAGAATCTCCTCTCGCTGTCGATCAGAATTGTCACAGGACCATCGTTGATCGATTCAACCTCCATATGCGCTCCGAAGATACCCTTCTCAACTTTTCTCACTTGCCCTCGCATCTTTTCAATGAACAGTTCGTAAAACTTTTCACCCATCTCAGGTGGAGCAGCCTCGTCGAAAGACGGGCGTCTGCCTCGTCTGCAATCTCCATAGAGCGTGAACTGAGATATCACCAGTAGCTCGCCGTCCACCTGCAGAAGGCTCAGGTTCATCCTGCCATTCTCATCCTCAAATACTCTCAAATTTGCGATCTTTTCGCACATCCAGTCCACATCTTTCTCCGTGTCGTTCTTACCCACACCCAGATAGACCAGCAGACCTTTCTCGATACGACCCACCAATTTGCCATCAACAGTGACGCTTGCCCTGTGAACTCTCTGCACAACTGCCCTCAAGAGCTCTTCCCCCTCTCGACACGCACAACGACAGGATTGTTTTCCAGTATGCGTCTTGCCTCATCGAGCTGGTTCGTGTCGCTCACCGTCACCATCAGGGAGGCAACGGAGTAGTTCCATCTCGTCGACACGAGTTCCGCTCTGACTACGCTTGCTCCTTTGCTCTCCAGGGCCTGAACCAGTTTACCGATCTCCGCCTTGTCTTTGAACTCCACTCTGAGCGTGGTTTGATAGCGATTCTGAGTCTGTCCGTTCCAGCGCGCATTGAAGACCTTTTCCGGGTCCACATTTTTCACATTTTTGCAGCTCGCGGTGTGTATCGTGATACCCCTCCTGCTCACCACCCCAACGATGTCATCTCCAGGAACTGGTTCACAGCATTTTGCCAGGTGGATCTCTATGTTCTTAAGACCATCGATCTCGATATCTGCACCTATGCGCGGTTTGCTCTTTAAACGTTTCGAAACCTTTCGCTCACTCTCTTCTGCCAGGGGGCTGAGGATCCTGACAAGCTCTTTGGGACCTATCGTACCTTCACCGATCCTGCTGAAGAACTCTGTTTCGTCTATACCCTGAGACTGAAGATACTTCCTCATCTCAGGCGTTTTCAGGATTTCTTCGATGGGTTTTGCGAACTGCTTGCTGACCCTCCTCAGTACGTCCTTGCCCCTTTCAATGAGCTCGCTTTGAAGTTGCTCCCTGAAGAACTTTCTTATCTTGGCTTTCGTGCGGGGGGACTTGGCGTACTTCAACCAGTCTAGGCTTGGCCTGCCCGACTTGTTCACAACGATCTCAACGATGTCTCCATTTTTGAGCTCGTAATCTATGGGAACGAGTCGGCCATTCACTTTGGCTCCGCCAAACTTGTGACCGATCTCTGTGTGCACCGCGTAAGCAAAGTCGATCGGCGTTGCACCACGGGGTAGATGCTTCACTTCGCCCTTAGGTGTGAAGACGAAAACTTCGTCTATCTCGAGCTCTTTCTTAAGTTCCTCCAGACCCGTCAGATTCTTGGTGAGCTCTTTCCTCCACTCGAGCAGTTGCGTGACCCATTTCTGCATGGTCTTGACGTTGATGCCCTCTTTGTATATCCAGTGCGCTATGAGACCGTACTCAGCCTCAGCATGCATTTCCCAATCTCTTATCTGTACTTCTAAAGGTTCGCCGTAACCGGTGATGACCGTCGTGTGGAGTGACCTGTAGCCGTTCGATTTGGGTGCCGCGATGTAATCCTTGATCCTACCGGGAAGCGGTTTCCAAAGACTGTGCACTATCCCGAGCACGCTGTAACACGTCACCACATCGTTCACGATAGCCCTGATCCCAAACAGATCGTAGATTTCGTCGAATTCTTTCCCTTTCTGGTTCAGTTTCTGCCATATGCTGTAGTAGTGTTTGAACCTTCCCTCGACGTGTGCCTCGATGCCACTCTGCTGCAAAGCTTCCTTCAACGTCTTCACGTACTCGCTAATCCTCTGTTCCCTTTCCTTCCTTTTCTCGGCCACGAGTATCTTGATCCTGTTGTACTCGTTCCGGTTCAACGTTTTGAAGGACAGGTCCTCCA
>DOKY01000016.1:63672-64338 GCA_003510135.1 Pseudothermotoga sp. | reverse complement strand
AAGAGAACCGCCGATCGAACCGCTCAGAAGGAAATAGACAAGATTGAGAACGCCGTAGCTTGCCAAATAGAACACGAAAGGATTGTATCTTCTCACAGATTTCCCTCCAGGTTTGCCCTGCTCTTGAACCGTTGCTATTTTAACACGCAGCTCGGCTGATGTCTAAACGCTTTGCGCTATCATCTAATGGGGGTGAACGGGTTTGAAGCTCGCGTTCAACGGTGCCACAACTATCAGGGCGTCTCTGGCCGAAGACATCGTTTGCGCACGTCTGGCAGGCTTTGAGATGATCGAGATCTGGAAGAGCAAACTGTTGAGGATGCTCATAACCGAGGGATGGGACGTTGTCAAACAGCTTCTGAAACAGAATGGGTTGAAACCTTTAACCATCAATTCGATCGAGCGGGCCACCTTTTCTGAAAACAGAAAAGAGAAGCTTGCAGAGTGCGAAGAACTCTGTCAAATCGCGACTGAAATCGGCGTGGAAGCCATCGTTGTTGTGCCAGGGTTTTTAACAGAAACCCTGGATGAAACAGCCATCGTGAGAGAGTCTGTGAGCGTGCTGAAAGAGATGTCGAACATTGCCAGACGTTTTGGTGTAAGGCTTGGATTCGAATTTCTCGGCTTTTCAAACTGTTCCGTGAACAGACTGAGTTTGGCGTGGGA
>DOKY01000016.1:62832-63333 GCA_003510135.1 Pseudothermotoga sp. | reverse complement strand
CACGTGAACGATTTACCAAAACTCGAAGACGTCAAAGATTCAGACAGGATCATGCCAGGTGATGGAATACTCCCACTCAGAGACTTCTTCAGGACGCTGAAAAAGATTGGATACGATGGGCCGCTCAGTGTAGAACTCTTCAACGAGGATTACTGGAACAAGCCAGCCTGCGAAACAACGCGGGTGGCTTTTGAAAGGCTTAGAGGTTTGTGTTATGTGACAGAAGAGAGATGAAGGCAAGAAACGTGATCAGCCGAACGCTCATTTATCTCGACTCAGCAGGGATAGCCGCGGTTTGCCCACAGGTGCCCCGGTCATAAGTGTGGCCGTGTTTATTCATGTTCTAAGGAGCGTACCGCCTATATTCCTTTCTCCCCATCACCCAGAAACGAACCTTGGGCCGACTGCAATCTAAAAAATTTTACACACAATAGCTGAGAATAAACCCGAAACGACGGGGGCCAGCAGCCACGCACTCATCATTCCCAGCACGGTTTTCCA
>DOKY01000016.1:62147-62521 GCA_003510135.1 Pseudothermotoga sp. | reverse complement strand
ATCAAGCGCAACTATCTGCTTACCAACGGTGTTGATGACCCTCTTGCTGCTGAAGATAACGCCTAAGGCGATGGAAGAACCGCCAAGCAATGCTGCGATTCCCATCGAAGGGAGATGAACCAGTACCGGGCCCGTGACGTTCGCAACGTTGTTGGCACCGAGTGCGTACGCGCCATACAATCCCGCGAGCCATGANNCATTCCCAGCACGGTTTTCCAACTCGAGAGCTTGACACCCCTTGCGTAACCTGCTCCTATAACTCCGCCCACGATGGCTTGCGAAGCGGCAACCGGTATTCCGATAAAGCTGAACATCAACAGCGTGGTGGCCTGGGCGAGCATCGCAACGAGCGATGAGAAGTGATCAAGCGCAAC
>DOKY01000016.1:61364-61780 GCA_003510135.1 Pseudothermotoga sp. | reverse complement strand
TCCCGCGAGCCATGAAGCAGTGTAGATGAAGACATCCTGTACTTGAGTTCGACGAATTTTCCTCAGAGAGAACGCGAGCACGTGATAGATGAAAAAGGCAGCCAGAGCGGCAAAAAAGGGCGTCAAGACCCAAGACAGCAGGAATCGCGCCACCATCTGCCAGTTCATGCTCGTGATTCCTACACGTACCAGTCCTATTCCGACCATACCACCAAAGACAGTCTGAGTGGCCGAGGCCGGGAAACCAAGTCTTGTCAGTGCAAGCATGGTTAATCCCGCACACAAAAGCACTATCGCACCATCATACGCGTAGTTTGAACCCAGCGAGGAAAGGTTTTTCAACCCCTCGCTTCCATTGATCAGTGCGCCGAGCACGACGAAAACCGAGCCAATCAACGCCACTTTTCTGTGGCTAA
>DOKY01000016.1:0-61039 GCA_003510135.1 Pseudothermotoga sp. | reverse complement strand
GGATCCAACCCAGAAACATTGCTGACAGCACGTACAGCATCTACTACCACCTCGTGGTGCCTTGACTGTGTGACAAATATTTTAACACCGTATCAGGAAAATAGTTCGCTCTGCCTGAGCGATTTGATGAGCACTTGAAAATCCATTTTGTCCTGTTCTATGAGGTCCGAAGTTTCTTCGAGTTTGCGCGTGAGCGATTCACTCGCGAAGTCGGGATAATGCTCGCTCAACCACGAAAAGACCTGTCTGCCAAGTTTCGTGGCGAAGAGGTACTCCCCCTTTTGAACTACGTACCCTCTCTCGAGCAAGTTCTCAACGATTTTCGCGTATGTGGACGGTCTCCCAAGTCCTCTCTCCTGCATCTGCTTTATGAGACTTCCCTGCGTGAAAGGAACGAGTCTGGGTACAAGCTTGATGTCGATCGAATCTATCGAAGGTTCGCCTTCGACGTGTTGCACCTTGAGGGGCAGAACAAGGTCGAAACCATGCTCAACGATGCAGTCGACCAGTTCCCACTCGAAGGCGCTCGAGGTCAGTTCGAGCCTGAGTTTCTTCTTCAAGACCTTGGCCGGTTTCATCTGCGAAGCGAGAAATCTCTTGTAGATCGCGTTGTACACGAGCAGAGCTTTCTTCGGGTGAGAGAAACTGACTCTTCCAAGTTCGATCCAGACTTGAAGCTCTTCGGTTTTCAAACGTTTTGCTATCCTTATGCATTCGTGGGCGCCCTCGGACGGATAGCGACGCGGGTGAAAAAGTTCTTTGGAGAATTCTTCTGAGATGATCTGTTCGGCAAGCTTTATGCCCGACTCCGAGACCGTGAAGCTGTCGGTCCTGTGGTAGGTGATGAATCCCTGCTCAAAAAGTTCTTGAAGGATGTTCATGAGCAGGGAAGAAGAAATTTCTCCAGCAAACTCGCTCAGGATCGCTGCGGTGTTGTAGGGTGTCGGCGGTGAAACTTCCTGCTCGAATTGCCCGGCAATTCTCAGCTTCCTTCCGACGAGCTCGCTTGCCAGCTTCTTGGCAGCAACTGGATCATCCATTTCGAAACTGAGCCACAAACTGTTTTGAACCTCGTCTCGAACGAGCAGTTTCACAAGTGCTTTTCTCTGCTTCGCAAGCTCGGTTCGTTCGATGATCCAGCCTAAGACAGGTGTTTGCACCCTACCGGCGGAGAGGTCGTATCTTCTGAAGGCACGCCACAGTTTGCTCGATAGTTCGAATCCAACCCATCTGTCCAGTATCCGTCGGGCGATTTGCGCTTTTACCAGATTTTCGTCGACCGTTCTCGTAGCGTCAATTGCACGTGTGAACGCGGTCTTGGTGACTTCGTGAAACTCAGCGCGCCGGATGTTCCCGTTGAACGGTCTTAAGGCCAAGCTCAGGTCGTAGGCGATCTTTTCTCCTTCAGCGTCAGGGTCTGTGGCGATCAAGATCTCGTCGAACTGCAACGCGAGTTTTCTGAACGTGTTGATCAGTTTCAGTTTGTCCCGAACTCTGGAGTGTTTCTTGGCACAGGTCTGGTTCGTTGTCTGTTCCCCACACTCCTCGCAGATCTTGATCGTCGTGTATACGGGTACGTAACAACCATCCTGTTCTAAAACGCCGTATAGACCTTCGTTCTCAACCAGGTCAAACACATGACCGAGCGAGGCCGTTATGGCGATCAGACGATCTCCCGTGGTCGTTTCCCACACGAGCACGTCTTCGATGAGCCTCATCTGGGGTGTGCCGAAGAAACGCGCGATGGTTCGAGCTTTGTTCGGAGATTCCACGATCACGAGACTCGACTTCACCGAAATCTGCGTCGGCACATTTGTGGAGGCGAGTTTCGTAATCTTGACGCGATCTTCGTCGACTCTCTTTATTTCTTTCAGCCAGTCAACATCTTCCGCGTGCACGAAGTCGATCTCATCGAAGAATAGTCTCAGCCTCTTTTTTAAATTGTTGAATAGCTTCTCGTCCCAGAAGATCAAAAGGCTTACCCCACGACTCACACCACCAGCGAACATGCGTGAAGTTCTCCCGGAGGCCTGAACGTACGTTGCGACGTCAGCAAGGTTGACGAACAACTCGTTATCCTTCTCTTCAATCAACACATCACTGGAAGCTTTGAGTTTTTTGAGGATCTCTTCCTTGCTCAACAATTCGCTGAGAAACCTCGCTATCTCTTGTGAGGTATCGGTAGTTCTGCCACGTTTCGAAAGTATCAAGGACAGATATCTCTCGATCTTCTCGTCCTTTACAAGATATCTCAGAGCCATGAGTAAAGCACGCTGAACGTTTTCGTTCTCGAATCTCATGGGAAAAGACACATGTGGAACATCGAAGAAGATTGCATATCGTACAGCGTCTGGTAAATCGAGCCCCCGGACCAAAACGTTGTTGGGCACAGAGATTCCGACGGCCACTTTGAACTTCTTTTTTCTGAACTCTCCCGGGTCGAACTCTTCGTAACTCACCGCCTCGATCTTGTGCTTCTTCAGCCAGGACACGATCCTGTCGACACCCTCTTTGCCAAACCTTGAACTGACGTAGATGAAACCACCGTCTCCGAGCTTTCTTATCCATTCCACCAGTCGTTCAAGTGCTTCTTCCTCGTTTCCGACATGCAGATAAGTGTCCAGAACGTTCCTTAGTGAAACGCGAACGGGTGAGACATCAAAGCCAAGAAGCTTCTTGAAAAGTATCGCGCGGTTCGTCTTTGGCTTGAGCGTTGCTGAAGATACAACCAGGACGCCTTTTGGCTTAGGCTCCTCCTGAAGCTGGTTCCTAACGGCTAAATTTATTTGCTGCTGGGTGAAACCGAGCAGTTTGAGCACTTTGTCCACATTCTTGCCGGACTTCAACAGGGAGTCGGTGTCATCGACGAAGATGAAGTCGAATCTTTTATCTTCGAGTGCATCGAAATTCCTTGAAAGAAACATGTTCGTCGTGATCAGGATGTCGAAATCGCCTTTCCGAATTTTCTCCTTCTCGCTCTCTCGGCCCGTGTAGGCGACTACGCTCTTTTTCGAAAGAGATTCACAACGTTGCTTGACCTGCTTAACGAGTGCGCGAGTTGGAACGAGGATGTAAGCTTTGCCCTCAAGGAAACAGGCCATGGCGGCACCGAAAGTGGTCTTACCCACACCGGTGGGCGCAACGATGGCAAAACTTTGACCCTGGAATATTCGTTTTGCCCAGTGCTTTTGAAGTGACCAGGGAGGGTTGCCGACACCGAGGTGGAAGAATTCAACAAAGCGCCGCTCTTTTTCCATCAGCTCACAAACACTTTCATAGAGTTGTCTTTTTTCCAGCAGTTCGCACAGATCACCTTCCCTTGGCTCTGGAAGGCACTGTTCACAGACCAGACCTTTTTCGAGTCTTTCGGCATCGATTCGTCCACCGCAGTTTGGACAGAGTGACTCGAAAACGGCGAAGATCACGAGTCCACCCCCAGCTCAAGGTTAGATTCTAACAGAAAAAGCCCCGCGAACGGGGCACGGTGCTGAAAAAAGAAGAACTAACGACCCCTGGTTAAGGCGTTCTCCAGCACCCTTTTTATCGCAAAGTACGCAGGTTTGGGGTTGTAATCTTTATCAAAGATCAGAGCGTGGTCGTAACCTGTGAAAAAGCCCGGTACCCAGGAATATTTGTCCGTGAAGCCCCAAAACTGTATGGCCTGAACTGCGGGGTTTTCCAGGCAAATTTCGAAGATCTTCGCGTAGATTTCGGCCTGCCTGTCAAAATCTCTCTGAGTCGCGTTTTTTGGTATTCTCACATCCATTTCCGTGATGTAGAGCTTCAGACCGAGGTCAGCAAACCTCTTCAGATTGTTCCTGAAGCTGTCGTAGTTTATTCCGTTGATGTCTATGTGCATTTGAAAACCGATGCCGTCTATCGGCACACCCTTCTCTTTCAGCTCCTTGATCAGCTGGTAGGTGAAATTCGATTTGGGATTGATCGTTTCTATGTTGTAGTCGTTGTATATGAGGATCGCTTCCGGATCGGCTTGTCTGGCCCATACGAACGCCTTTTCGATGTACTCAGGTCCTATAGTCTTGTACCAAATGGTTTCTCTGTAACTGCCCATGTCGCTGATCGCTTCGTTCACAACGTCCCAGATTTTCACCCTTCCTTTGAAATGGCCAACCACTGTTTTGATGTGGTCCTCAAGGATTTTGAGAAGCTCTTCTCTGGTCCACTGTCTGCTCAACCAGAAGGGAAGTTGGTTGTGCCAAACCAGGGTGTGGCCATGGACGAGCATGTTGTTTTCCAAAGCAAACTCAACATGACGCTCCGCGTAACTGAAATTGTACCTGTCAGGCTCTGGATGAATACTGTCCCACTTCATCTGGTTTTCGGGCGTGAGTATGTTGAATTCCCTCCTCGCCACCTCCATATATCTGTTCGAATCCGGAAGAGTCCAGAAATGGTTGATCGAAGCGTAACCGATGTAGATGCCGAGCTTGTCGGCCAGTGACCTCAAGGATTCTCCCTCCAGTCCATCGGATGTGAAGCAACTTGAAACGAGGAGCAGAACAGCCATGATGAACAATTTCTTCATTACATCACCCCCGTGTGCAAATCCAGGTTTTGACCGGCTAATTGTAACATTGGATGCGAGAGAGAGGCAAAGGAAGAAAGAACGAGATACTGGAAGAAAATGAAAGATTAAGCGTGAAAACTGCCACTGGCGGACGTTTATGCACGCAAATAGTCCGTAATGAACTTTGTAACTGGTAATACATTTCCGTTATAATTTTTGTTGGAAGAAATCAAAAACAGGGGGGTGTACACATGAGGAAGGTACTACTGGTAGTAACACTGCTTGTGGCCTGCCTGACTCTGGCGCAACTTGCAGCCAACGTGCCGAGGCATGAGACGTTCATCGCGAACCAGCTGACGGGACGCGTCGGAACACCGGGCAACTTCAACCTCTGGGCAGGCTGGCGCTGGCAAGACAGAGGCATTCAGAACCTGCTGCTTGAACCACTGTGGTGTGTGGAGTACGCGACTGGTGAGGTCATCAACGCCTTGGCGGCAGAACCTCCGATCTACAACGCTGACTTCACCGAGCTCACGATCAAGTTGAGGAAAGGCGTTTACTGGAGTGATGGCGTGCCGTTCACAGCGGACGACGTGGTGTACACGATCGAACTCGTCAAGAAAGTTCCTGGTATGAGCTACAACGCACAGATGCAGTCTGTCGCGGAAGTGAAGAAGATCGATGACTACACCGTCGTGCTGAAACTCACCGAGCCAAACTCGAGGTTCCACACGTACCTGCTCGACAGGTGGGGCGCGTTGAGGATACTTCCGAAGCATGTCTTCGAGAAAGTGGAGGATCCGATGACCTTCGAATTTAACCCACCAGTTGGAACAGGGCCCTACGTGCTCAAGGCGTACGATCCAGGTGGATACTGGACACTGTGGGAGCTGAGAGAGGACTGGCAGAGAACACCCACCGGGATGCTCTACGGTAAACCCGCACCGAAGTATGTTCTGATCCAAACGTTTGGTACCGCAGAACAACAGGTGCTTGCCATGGCCAGACACGAACTCGACG
Source organism: Pseudothermotoga sp. (assembly GCA_003510135.1). GTDB lineage: Bacteria > Thermotogota > Thermotogae > Thermotogales > DSM-5069 > Pseudothermotoga_A. The sequence goes on along the minus strand of DOKY01000016.1, from coordinate 55,491 downwards.
CGGCGGACCTGACCATGGAAGGGCTCAGAGCGGTGCTGCAGAGAGTCAACACAGCGAGGGCCTGGAGACGGGACTATCCGTGGACTGTGAACATAGACCCCTGCGTGACAGGACTGCATTTCAACAACGCGATCGAACCGTTCAACAGTCGCGACGTCAGATGGGCTTTGACGCTGGCCATCGACATCGTCGAGTATGCAGCGAACGCGTTTGACGGTGCCGTGACGCTGAGTCCGATCCATATACCGCTGACAAGGGCTTACTACGATTGGTACTTCACTCGTATTGAAAAATGGCTCGAATCCTTCGAGCTTGACATCGGTGACGGACAGAAGTTCAAACCGTACGATCCAACCGCAGGACAGAGGCTCGCCGAGTATGCCAGGAAGAGGGGTTACAAGGTTCCAACAGATCCGCAGGAGATCAAGAAGATTTTCGGACCGGGCTGGTACAAATACGCGCCGGATGTGGCAGAGAAACTGCTGATCAAGAACGGTTTCAGGAGAGATCCCAAGACTGGAAAATGGCTGTTGCCGGATGGCAAACCCTGGACCATCACGATCTTGACGACTACGAACCCTGCGCATCCAAGCTATAGGAATGCTTTCGCTGCTTCGCAGGCTTGGAAGAAGTTCGGGATCGATGTCACTGTCATGACCAGTGATGCTCTGGCCACGTTGGGTCAGCGCGGAGAGTTCGAAGTGACCAGCGATTGGCCCGCTGCAGAGCCGTGGGGAGGTCACCCTGACCTGTTCAGAGTGCTGGACCCGTTCAGTTCCCAGTACCTCGTACCCATAGGAGAAAATGCACCATGGGGTAACTACGGACGCTGGAGCAACCCAAAGATGGACTCCGTCGTTGCTAAGCTCAAGGAAACCGATTGGAACGACACGGAAAGCATCATCAATGTGGGCTTAGAAGGGCTCAAGTTGTTGATCGAGGAAATGCCGACCATACCGACATTCAACTATCCAGGTGTTGTAGCATGGGACGAATACTATTGGACGAACTATCCAGGTGCCGAGAACATGTACTGCCAGCCGTACCATCACTGGCCAAACTTCAAGTACATGCTCCCGTTCCTGAAGCCGACGGGTAGGAAATAACTGTACGCTGGGGCGCCCGCGCCCCAGCATTTTCAAAGGAGGTCGAAGTTTTGAGATTCCTCAAAACGTATCTCCTTCCAAGAATTCTCATGTATTTTCTCGTTATCGTTGTTGGAGTCACGATCGTTTTCATCATACCCAGATTGCTTCCCATAGACCCAATCCAGCAAATGATCGGGCAAATCACGTCGACCGGGGCCTATCTTGATCCAAAGACGTTAAATTACATGATAGAAACACTCAAAGAACTGTACGGGTTGAAGGGTACACTTTGGGAACAGTACTGGGGTTTTTGGAGAAGGTTGTTGAAGGGAGATTTTGGGCCTTCGTATTACCAGTTTCCTGTGCCCGTCATCTCGCTGATAAGACAATCCTTGCCATGGACACTCGGGCTCTTGCTGACCACCACGCTGGTTTCCTGGATTCTGGGCAACGTTTTGGGAGCCCTGGGAGGTTATTTCCCTCAGAAAAGCTGGGCGAAAATTCTGGATGTGATCTCCATGATAATAAGGCCCATGCCCTACTACGTTCTCGCTTTGTCGTTACTCTTACTCTTCGCGTATTTGATTCCGATCTTTCCTCTGGGTGGGGGGTTTCTCATAGGTGGCCGGATAAGTTTCGATCTTAGAAGCATTCTCATACTGCTTAAGCACGCTTTTCTACCGGCGATGTCCTTGATACTCATAGGTGTCTTTCTCTGGTTTCAGGCCATGAAACTTGTCGTTCAGAGTGTGAAGAACGAAGACTTCGTCTCTTATGCACGGCTCGGAGGCCTGAGTCAGTCGAAGATCGTGAGAAAATATGTCATGAGAAACGCGATGCTCCCACAGATCACAGGTTTGGCCCTTTCGTTAGGCCAGATCTTCAGCGGCGCACTGATCACGGAGATCGTTTTTTCTTACCCGGGCTTGGGCACACTGCTTTACAACGCAATTTTCACGGGTGATTACAATCTGCTGATGGGCATTATGACCATGTCGATCTTCGTGATCACGACGAGCATCCTCGTGATAGATTTGCTCTATCCGATCTTCGATCCGAGAGTCAGATACAGATGAGGTGGATGCGATGAGAGTATTGAGAGATCTTTTAAGAGATGGCAGGTTCAAGTTCGCCTTTGCGGTGTGTCTGGTTCTTCTGACTCTGTCTGTGATGTCCTTCTTCTCTCCTTACGATCCCTACAGGTGGAACATTGTGCCACGCGATCTTCCTCCTCAGTGGCCACACGTGCTCGGCACGACCTCTACCGGTCAGGATCTCTTCTGGTTGCTCACCTTTGCTGTGCGTAACTCTCTCACGATGTCCCTGATTGCCAGCATGGTCTCACGCGTCATAGCCATCATCATTGGTTTGACGGCGGGTCATAGAGGTGGAAAGACTGAGAAAGTTCTCATGTTCATCAGCGATTCTTTTTTGATCATTCCTCTGCTTCTGATCATTCTCATGTTCGCAGTGATGGTCAAGGGAAGAATGAATCTGATGAAACTGGGACTGTTGCTCGGTGTGTTCGGCTGGGCATGGGACGCAAGGGTGATAAGATCGCAGGTGTTGAGTTTGCGCGAGAGGGATTTCACTTACACCGCCATTCTTTCAGGTTCTTCCACGTTAGCCATAGTTTTTAAGGAATATATGCCGTTCCTGATTCCTCTGGTATTCGCGACACTCATTGGAAACATGTCCTGGGCGATCGGCATGGAGATAGTCTTGGCGATTCTGGGTGTTCTGAATCTGGAGACACCGATGATCGGAACGATGTTGTACTGGGCGATCAACTACCAGTCGATCCTGTTGGGCTACTGGTGGTGGATCCTCACCCCTGTAACTACAAGTGTCTTTTTGTTCATCGCACTCTATTTGATGTCTGTGAGCATCAGCGAATACCTCGATCCGCGAATGAGAATTCAAAGGATAGGTCGAGCCTGAGGTGTTGCGAATGAAAAAACTGATCGAAGTGAAGAAAATCAAGGCGTACTACGTTCTTGACATCTTCGGAAAACAGAGGACCGTCAGAGCTGTGGACGGCGTGGATCTGGATATTCTGGAGAGCTCGGTACACGGGATCGCGGGCGAGAGTGGTTGTGGCAAAACCACACTGCTCAAAGTGCTTTTTGCAGCTATTGAGCCACCGCTGAGAATGATCGATGGTAAGGTGTACTACCTGAACGGCATGGGGACCATCGACCTTTACGCGATCGATGAGTCTGAAAGGAAGAAACTGAGATGGTCCTTTGCTTCCTACGTTCCCCAGGGCTCCATGAGCGTGCTCAATCCCGTTCTGAAAATAAAAGACACCTTCAGAGATTTCATTTCAAGCCATTTGAGAGGAAGAAGTAAGAGCGAAGCCTACGAGATGGCCAAAGAACACCTCAAGGAGCTGGGCCTGCCCTTCAAGATTCTCGATGCTTATCCACATCAGCTTTCTGGCGGCATGAGACAGAGGGTCACCATTGCCCTCGCCACTGTCTTGAAGCCTAAGGTCATCATTGCCGACGAACCCACCACAGCTTTGGACGTGGTAACTCAACGCGGCGTCATTCAGCTTTTGAAGGACATACAGTCACGACAGGGCAGTGCACTGGTTTTGGTTACGCACGACATGGGCGTGCACGCGAACATATCGGACATGCTGAGCGTCATGTATGCGGGAAAGATCATAGAAGAAGGAAGGACTGAGGAGTTGTTCGAGAACCCAAGGCATCCTTACACGCAGTACCTCATCAAATCTTTACCGAGGTTCGGTGATAGATCAAAACGAGAGAGTCCTCCGGGTAGCCCTCCTTCACTCTTCAATCTGCCTGCGGGATGTGCGTTTCATCCACGCTGTCCGTTCAGAATCAGCAGGTGTGAGAGTGAGGAACCTCCGGTCTTCAAAATGGGCGAATCACACAGGGTCGCATGCTGGCTCGCGGAGGGATGACAGTTGACGGAAATGCTGAGAGTTTTGAATCTAACGAAGGTTTTCACCATCGGTAGCATTTTTTCCAGGGCGAAGATAGTTGCTGTGAATGGTGTATCGTTTGAAATTAACAGGGCGGAGATCTTCACGCTTGCAGGTGAGAGCGGCTGTGGCAAAACGACGATCGCAAAGATACTGTTAGGTTTCGAGCATCCCACAGCAGGAATCGTTGAATACAGGGGACGCAGGATAGACAACATCAAGCCCAACGAGAGATTCGGTCTGAGAAAGGAGATACAGGCGATCTTTCAGAATCCTTTCTCCACGTTCAACCCACTGAGAAAGGTTGACAGGTACTTTTTTGAAGCACTTCAAAACTTTGGGATCGCGAAGGAAGAAAGAGAGGCTGAGAAGATCATCAGGGAAAAACTAGAGGCTGTCGGCGTGGCGTACGAGGAGTTTCGTGAAAAATACCCGAGCGAGTTCTCCGGAGGCCAGCTTCAGAGAATCTCCATTGCCCGGGCGCTCTTGACCAATCCGAGTTTGCTGATCGCAGACGAACCCGTTTCCATGGTCGATGCTTCCCTCAGAATGTCCATAGTGAACCTGTTCAAGGACTTACGCGACAGGTTCGGCCTGAGTGTTCTCTACATAACGCACGATCTTGCCACAGCGTACTACGTGAGCGATCGAATGGCGATAATGTTTCGTGGGGAGATCGTCGAGCTTGGTCCTGCGGAGAAAGTCTTGCAGGAACCCAAGCATCCTTACACGCGATTGCTGAGAGACTCTGTACCGGAACCGGATCCTTATCGGCGCTGGACTTCGAAGGTGGTGCTTGCAGAACAGGAGCACGAGGAATATTTGAGAGCAGGATGCAAATTCGCCGGAAGGTGCCCAAGCGCGATGGAGTTGTGCAAGAGAGAATCGCCAGCTCTTTACGAAGTCGACGGGGTAAAGGTAAAGTGTTTTCTTTACCGTTGAAGGAGGATGGTAGGATGGAACTTTACAAGAGATCAGATTTACCCGCAGAGATCAGAGCGAGAGATTTGCTGTCTAAGATGACCTTAGAAGAAAAGGTCGCGCAGTTGGGTTCTGTCTGGGGGTACGAGCTGTTTGACCAAGAAGGGCGTTTCTCTGAAAAAAAGGCTGACGAACTCTTGAAACACGGCATGGGGCAGATAACAAGACCCGGTGGGGCAACAAACCTGGAACCAGCAGAAGTTGCCAAGTTCGTGAAGCAAATCCAAAAGTATCTGGTTGAAAAGACCAGACTTGGTGTTCCGGCGATCGTTCACGAAGAATGTCTCGCAGGGTACATGGGCTTGGGGGCAACGAACTTTCCACAACCCATAGCGATGGCGAGTACATGGGATCCTGACCTGATCCGCCGTGTGGCGCACGCTATTGGAAGTGACATGAAGAAGGTTGGAGCCCATCAGGGACTTGCGCCGGTGCTCGACGTGGTCAGAGATCCAAGGTGGGGAAGGACCGAAGAGAGCTTTGGCGAATCACCTTACCTCGTGGCACGTCTGGGTGTCGCCTACGTTGAAGGGATTCAAGAGAACGGTGTTATGGCGACCACGAAACACTTTGTTGCCTATGGTGCCTCCGAGGGTGGCAAGAACTGGGCACCGAGCCTCGTCGCTCCGAGGGAACTGCGTGAAGTTTTCATGTTTCCATTCGAAGCAGCCGTGAAATGCGCCAACGTCATGTCGGTGATGAACTCTTACAGTGAGATCGATGGTGTCCCATGCTGCTGTTCGGGGGAACTTCTAACGGACGTGCTCAGAAAGGAATGGGGTTTCAAGGGGATCGTAGTCTCTGACTATTTCGCCATCGATGTTTTGAGAAGTTACCACAGAATTGCCAGAGACAAGGCGCAGGCGGCGAAATTGGCCCTCCAGGCAGGTATCGATATAGAACTTCCCAGGATAGATTGTTACTATGAACTGAAAAAACTTGTTGAGACCGGCGAGCTTTCCGAAAGTGCTCTGGATGAAGTGGTCTACAGGGTATTACTGATGAAGTTCCGGCTTGGACTGTTCGAACACCCTTATGTGGAAGAATGTGCCTCGTTGCCAAAGCACCACGATCTTGCACTGGAAGTGGCAAGAAAATCGATTGTGCTTCTGAAAAACGATGGAACACTGCCTCTGAGGAAGGGTCTCAAAATTGCACTCGTGGGGCCGAACTCGAAGAACGTACGGAACTTATTCGGTGACTATTCTTACTACACGCACATAAAGGCACTGCTTGACACCGCCAATCTGGGAACGATCAACGCACCAAGTTTCAACTTGAGGAAAGTTGAAGAGATCGTCAACAACGAGCTGCAACGCGTCATGAGTGTGCACGATGCGTTGAAGAGTGAAGGTGTTGATATTGAGTGGGCCGAAGGTTGCGGTGTGTTGGAAGGAGACGAACACACTATTCGTGAGGCGGTGAACGTGGCAGAGAAATGTGACGTGATCGTGGCTGTAATGGGCGACAGGTCTGGTTTGACGAAGGATTGCACGTCGGGTGAGTCGAGGGACAGCGCGAATCTGAGGCTTCCCGGTCTTCAGGAAAGATTATTGTTGGAGCTTGCGAAGACACGCAAACCAATCGTGCTGGTGCTGCTGACCGGCAGACCGTACGCTCTGGAAAGCGTGGAGGACAAGGTGAACGCAATACTGGAAGCCTGGTTGCCGGCTGAAGCCGGAGGCCAGGCGATCGTCGATGTCTTGCTTGGCAGGGTGAACCCTTCCGGAAAGCTGCCGATCAGTTTTCCGAGAAGCGCCGGTCAAATTCCCGTTTTCCACTACGTGAAACCTTCTGGAGGTAGATCACACTGGCATAAAGACTACGTAGACGAGCCGGTCGATCCGCTTTACGCGTTCGGACATGGCCTGTCCTACACGAAGTTCGAGTACTCGAATTTCCATGTCGAATCTGAGCGAGTCCCGACGGGTGGCGAGATCGTTCTGAAGTTCGATGTCAAGAACGTTGGAGACAGAGAGGGAGAGGAAGTCGTTCAACTGTATGTTGGTCGAGAATACGGTTCGGTGACGAGACCCGTGAAGGAACTGAAGGGTTTTGCAAGGGTGCACCTCGAGGCTGGTCAGAAAAAGACAGTTCGGTTCAGGATACATACCGATGTGCTTGCCTACTACAACCGAAAGATGGAGCTCGTCGTCGAGCCCGGTGTGTACAGGTTCATGGTGGGCGCTTCATCCGTTGACATCAAATTCTCTGCCGAGGTAGAACTGGTAGGTGAGGAAAGAAAGGCCCCAAGCCTGAGGAAATTTTTCAGTGAAATGGAGGTATTCTGAGTGGCGCAGTACGATCTGCCACTTGAGCAGTTGAGGCAATACCTGCCCGAAAGGAAAGAGGAACCGGACTTTGACGGTTTCTGGCACGAGACAATAAGTGAGAGTCTGGAACGCTTCGAACCACCAGTTTTTGAAGAAGTGGATTCTGGCCTGAAACTGCTGAAGACTTACGATGTGACGTTCAGTGGATACATGGGTCAGAAGATCAAGGCGTGGTTCATCGTCCCGAAGAACGCGAAGGATGAACTTCCATGTGTGGTTGAGTTCGTTGGTTACGGTGGAGGAAGGGGCTTTCCTCACGACTGGCTAGTCTACGCGTGCGCAAATTTTGCACACCTTGTTATGGACACGCGCGGCCAGGGAAGCAGCTGGCTCAAAGGCGATACTCCGGACCACGAACCTTCTCACGGACCACAGTATCCTGGCTTCATGACCAGGGGCATCCTCAATCCGAGGACCTACTATTACAGAAGGCTCTTTACCGACGCAGTGATGGCCGTTGAGTCTGCGAAGCACTTCCCAGGCGTTGATTCTAAGAGGATAGCCGTGGCGGGGACGAGCCAAGGTGGCGGTATAGCGCTCGCCAGCGCTGCTCTCGCTCAGGGAGTGAAAGGCTTGATCTGTGATGTGCCTTTCCTGTGTCACTTCGAACGGGCTGTGAAACTGGTAGACAGCACCCCGTACGCCGAGATCAGCAGATACTGCAAGGTTCATCCAGAACAAACCGAGACAGTTTTCAGGACGCTGTCTTACTTTGACGGGGTGAACTTTGCAGTGAGAGCAAAGTCTCCGGCCCTGTTTTCCGCGGCACTCATGGATGACATATGCCCACCTTCCACGGTGTTTGCCGCTTACAATTATTATGCTGGTCCGAAACGAATCGAAGTTTACCCTTTCGCTGGCCATGAAGGAGGAGGATCGTACCACACGAGACTTAAGATACAATTTTTGCAAGAGATTTTTTCATTTCGGGAGGTATGAACCTTGAAATACAACTCTCCATGGATCAAGGTACTCAACAAGAGAAACATTTTGAAAATTGTACATGAGAATCGACCCGTGTCGCGTTCGGAGTTGTCCGAAATCACTGGCTTGACACCGAGCAGTGTCACACGGATCACGAAAGAACTGATCGAAGAAGGCTTCGTGAGGGAGATAGGTTCCGAAGGGAAAAACTCCCCCGGACGCCGTCGAATCTTACTCGACATAAAGAGCGAAGCGTTTCTCAGTCTCGTGTTCGATGTTGGTGTGAACGTCACTACCTATGGTCTTGGCTACTTCGATGGTACTGTGGTACTCGGCGGTTCTTTCGAGACGCCCAGAGCACCTGAAGAGTTCTTCGCGAAGGTGAGGGAGATTTTCGAAAGGTACTCGCTGACCAACAGGATCAGCCGTGTTTCTTTGTCGGTACCGGGTATGGTGAATATGGAGGAAAACCGGATATTGATGGCACCTAACCTTGGCTGGTGCGACGTTCCGATAGTTGACCTGCTGCAACTGGACGTCCCAGTACTCGCAGACAACGAGGCCAACCTCTCCGTTCTCGCTGAGAAGTACCATTCGGAGGATATGAAGGAAGTAAAGGAGGCAGTCTTTATAGTCGTGAGGGAAGGTGTCGGCACGGGTGTTCTCATCGATGGAAAGTTGTACCGTGGCCCGACATACACAGCGGGCGAGGCCGGGCACATGACGGTGGATATGCGCTCCAACAGGCGCTGTCACTGTTCAAACAAAGGTTGTTGGGAATTCTACGCGTCGATCAACTGGGCAATAGAAAACTACGAGGGCAAGCTGGAGGGGAAGAACGCGATAGAGAAGTTCGCAGCGCTGAAAAAGAGAGAAAACAGCAGAAAAGTTTTAGAGAAGCTGGCGCAGAACATCGCAATCGGTATTGTGAACATCGTGAACATCTTCAACCCAGAGATAGTGATACTCGGTGGAGAGGTTCAAGACCTTGGAGAGTACTTCTATCGAATCATACAGGAAGAGGTCAAACAGAGGGCACTGAAGGATGCAGCAAAACGGTTGAGGATAAGGCCTTCGATCTTTGGTACCATAAGTTCGAACCTCGTGGGTGCCGCAGTCCTCGCTGTTGAGAATATCATTGAGAACGTAACGTGAGGTGGTACCCGTGGAGCTGTTCGTGGGCTTAGACCTTGGAACGACTGGAGTGAAGGGAATCTTGGTTGATGAAAAAGGAAACATAATTGCTGCACACGGTGAAAGACTCTCGCTGTCAACCCCAAGACCAGCATGGGCGCAGCAAGATCCCAACGAATGGTGGTCTGCCGCGTTGACGGTGTTGAAAACGCTCTCAGCTCGTTCGCGTGAGATCCACGGAAGAATACGGGCACTGGCCACTAGTGGGCAGATGCACAGCCTTGTGGTCGTCGATGCGAAAGGGCGTGTTCTTCGAGATGCAATACTTTGGTGTGACCAGAGAACTTATGTTGAGTGTGAGGAGGCCACGAATCTGCTCGGAGGAGAAGAGCAGGTTCTGAAGATCGTTGGTAATCCGATCCTGCCTGGTTTCACACTGCCGAAGTTGCTCTGGTTGAGAAAGAATGAGCCTGATGTGTACGAGAGAATCCACAAGATCATGCTTCCAAAGGACTTTATCAACTACATGCTCACGGGTAACATAGCAACGGATCATTCAGATGCATCCGGAACCACGATGTACGACGTCTTGAGAATGCGCTGGAGCGAAGAACTTCTCAGAGCTTTGAAGATATCGACTGAGATCCTCCCTGAGATTTTGCCATCAAATGAGGTCGTGGGGAAGTTGAAACAAGAGATCGCAGAAGAGCTTGAGCTTCAAGACGTGTTCGTGGTTGCAGGAGGCGCGGACAACGCGTGCGCGGCCCTCGGCGTGAGCGTGACTGAGCCGGGTGACGTGATGGTGAGCCTTGGTACGTCCGGAACGGTTGTGGCACCAACAAGCGCTGGTTCTTACGATCCGATGGGCAGGGTTCACTTCTTCGCACACACGGTTCCAAACATGAGATATCACATGGGCGTGATGCTCACAGCAACGTACTCTCTGGAATGGTTCAAGGAGAGATTTTTGAAAGAGGGATACGACGAGATAAACGAGGGCGCGGCGAAGGTGCCGATCGGTTCGAACGGGATCATTTTCTTACCCTATTTGAATGGTGAAAGAACACCTCACAGGGATCCACACGCGAGGGGTGTAATCTTCGGACTGTCTTCCTTCCATTCAAAGTGGGACGTGATACGTGCGATCTTCGAGGGAGTAACTTTCGGCATAAGAGATTCCTTCGAGATTCTTAAGGAACTGGGCCTGGAACCCAAGAACGTACGTATTACTGGCGGGGGTTCGAAGAGTAAAGCGTGGAAGCAAATGCTGGCAGACGCGCTGGGTGTCGAGATACAGAAGCCCCTGGTGGATGAAGGGGCATCTTACGGTGCCGCAATCCTGGCGTGTTCGGGTTATTCGAAACTCGATGTGAGGGAGATATCCAGAGCCTGGTTCAAGTTGAGGGAGACGACTCGACCAACGCCTGAAAACAGAGGGGCTTATGATAAGGTTTACGCGAGGTTCAAGAAATTGTACCATGTTTTGAAGGACACGTTCCGGGAGGGACAGGCCTGAACGGCGCGTTGGCCTGTGTTTTCTTGTTGATCAACGTTCTGCTGTCTTTCAAGATACTTTTCGAAGCGCACAAGTTTTTCTACAACGTGGCCGCCCTGGCGGGAATGAAGATCGAGACAATGAACCTGTGGAACAAGTTTTTCATCGTCGCCTTCGCGGTAGTGATCATCGCGATGATTGCGTACTTTGAAAACCGTTACAGAAACAGAGCCAAGGAAGGGATGAAGAGGCTTCTTGATTGCTTCTTCATCTTCGCAGGGCTTCAACTTTTGCTGATCACATTCTTTCAGACTCCTTTCTTCCTGACGTTGGGCTACAGGCTGGGTTGGTCGGAGTGCGCTCGCTACTTTGTCAAGCCTGCGCTCGGTATCTTGCTTGTGCTTTTTTCGCTGAGGCTTCGTTCAGAACACGATCATTGAACGTACCGCATGTCGATGAACGAGCAAGAATGTGAAAGAAGGTAGAACAAGAAGCCAGAATGAGAGATGCCGAAAAAGAAGTGCAAAGAGCGAGAACCATTTTACTTAATTCAGGAATATCGCCCGACACCGCGATTGACATAAATGTGACGGGTATGTCAAAAGAATTGCCGTCGGTAAAGAAAAAACGGGGCTAGTTTCATGCTCACTTATCTGATAAGAAGCTTATGAGAGGTATACCACGCCATTCGGGTTAGGTTGGATGGTGAATCCCAATCATCACTATGGACCAAATCCGGAAGGCTACGAATATTCCAAGTGGGGGACTTACCACAGGGCGAACTACGAGGCCATCGGTGTGGACAGGTCTTCGAAGGGAACTGGCTTCACGTTGCAGTATCACTCACCCTGGAGAGAGATCTTCGACAGCATCGAGACGTGCCCGGAAGATCTCTTGTTGTTTTTTCACAGAATCCGCTACGACCACAAGATGAAATCAGGCAAGACTTTGATTCAATCAATGTACGATTTACACTTCGAAGGCGTCGAACAAATCTCGAAGAGTTCTTGAAGGCATGGCAGCGGCTCGAGGGAAAGATCGATCCAGTCAAGTACAAGCGTGTGCTGGAAAGACTCACAGTGCAGTTGGAGCATGCTAAGGAGTGGAGGGGTGTGGTCAACACGTACTTCTACAGAAAGACGGGGATAAGCGATAAACATGGAAGAAAGATTTATCTTTAGAGAAATTGACCAGCTTCGACCGAATGGAGCTAGAGAGATTTGGCAAGTGGGCTTATCTTACCCTTTTCTGCCCTTCTCTTTCACCACCGACAGCAGTAAAAGGACTCCGGCTGCATCGCGTGGAGACACCGTTGTGTAGCGTTTTTGGAACAATTCTGTCCAGCTGTTGACATTTCTGCAATAACATGATATAACATGTTATGATGAGTACTAGCAGGCAGAAACCCATGTACAAGGTTGTCAAGGAGTACCTGCTGAACAAGATAAAAACGGGTGAGCTCCTGCCGGACGATCGAGTTCCGTCCGAGAAAGAGCTGATGGAGATGTTTCAAGTCAGCAGGATCACGGTGAGAAAGGCGATAGATGAGCTGGTGATCGAGGGCCATCTTTACAGGTTGCAGGGTATAGGGAGCTTCGTGAGAAAGAAAGAAGAACACGAAAAGACCTCGAACCTGATCGGTGTCTTTCTGAGCTCAGCGTCGGATTTTCTCAGCGTTGGGATACTCAGAGGCATAGAACAGCACATCTCGGGTCTGGGTTTTCACGCCGTGGTTCAGTTTGCGGATGAGAACGGTTCTTCCGAAAGGGAAAAATTCGAGAGACTGCTGGAACTCAACGTGTCTGGTTTCATAATCTTCCCGCACGTTAGCACCCCACAGAACGAATCGGTCAAACGACTTGTCAGCGAGAAACGCCCGGTCGTTTTTGTCGACAGGACTGTGGAGGGACTGGATGGTTACTCCGTCGAATCGGACAACCGTAAGGGCGCCTACGATGTGGCCAAACATCTGATAGAAGTTCATGGCTACAGGCGTATCGCCTTCGTCACGTGGGAAAAGCCGAAGGTGAGCAGTGTGAAGGACAGATTCCACGGTGCGAGTTTGGCCTGCGGTGAAGCGAATGCCAGTTTGACACTGATCGAAGTCGAGAGGGGCAGAGTCAGAGAAGTATGCCCAAAGTTGAGAAACTTCGATGCGATTTTCGCATGTACGGATCTTCTTGCGGTTGAAATCATGTCGGGTTTACAGATGTGCGGTGTGCAGGTTCCAAGGGACATTGCCGTGGTTGGATTCGACGATCTACCTTTCAGTGTTTTCGTTCAACCGAGCCTGACGACTGTGAGACAGTATCCAGAGCGAATGGGAGAAAAGGCTGCAGCGATTTTGTTGTCGCTCTTGAGCTGGGGAGACGTTCCGATCAAGAAGCACTACGTTCCGACAAAGCTGATCGTGAGAAGTTCGTGCGGGTGTCTGGAGCACCATCATTTCTGAGGGGGTGTTACTGTGAGAAGGTGGTTGGCAGTGGTGCTGGTGTCGATCATGGTGATCTTCGCGCTTGGGCAGAAAGTAACCATCATCGCCAACGCGATCAAGGGTGGTAAGAATTCGCAGGTGGTCGACTGGTTCGAAAAGTACATCCCTGAGATCGAGAAAGAACTGGGTATCACAATCGAGTTGATCCAGACGGGTATCAGGGACGAAGACTTCAAGGCAAGAATCGTTCTGGACATCAAAGGTGGAGGCGGTGCAGACATACTCTGGATCGATGGTTTCTGGGTCCCAGAGTTCGTCGAAGCTGGGTACTTGAGACCCATAGATGACATACTTGCAGACATACCCGCCTGGAAGTACTACTATGAACCGATGAAAGCGATGGGCAGCTACAAGGGCAAAACATATCTGATACCGGCTGGCACCGATGTGAGAATGATCTACTACAACAAGGAGCTGTTCAAGAAAGCCGGCATCCCGTTGCCATGGCAGCCGAAGAGCTGGGAGGATATCATCAAAACGGCGAGGATCATCAAGGAGAAACTGCCGGGCGTGATACCCATTCAGCTCAACGCGGGCACTGAGATGGGTGAAGCAACCACGATGCAAGGTTTCTTCATGGTCTTGCTGGGTGCTGGTGGTAACCTGTACGATTGGGAGACTGGCAAATGGATCGTCAAGAGCAGTGCTCTGAAGGACACGTTGAACTTCTACAAACAGATCTACGTGGACGAGAAACTCGGCGATGCGGTTTTGCAGGTGTCTCCGGGCGCGAGGGAAAAGACGTTCGAACTGTTCAGGCAGGAGAAGATCGCGATGTATGTCGAAGGAACCTGGTTCTACACATCAGTGCTGAACCCAAACAACCCGTCCTGGGGATTTCCGGACAGGGATGAACGTATTGGTTGGGCTGCAATGCCCGGTCGCGGCAAACCAGGAGATCCTGAGTTCGTTTCGATCTCCGGCGGTACCGGTTTCGCCGTGAATGTCAACTGCAAGAATCCGAAGCTCGTCGCAGAAGTTCTGAAGAGATTGCTGTACGTTGAACCTCAGCTGTCCTACTTCCAGATGAAGCCGTTCGTATCGCCGAGGTCAGATCTTGCTGACTCTTGCTGGACAGTCAACAAAGACAAGTTCATCGCGGAGACGAGCCGCGCGTTAGTCAAGTACACCACCTTCAGACCTGCCTTCCCGGTTTATCCTGAGATCTCGTTCCAGGCTCAGTTACTCACAGAAAGGGTTGTAACCGGACAGATGAGCGTTGACAAAGCCCTCGAAGAGTTTGCAAAAGAAGTGACGAGGATCGTGGGTAAAGAAAACGTCACAGAAAAACCGTGAAATGTGGGCGGGCTCTGCCCGCCCTTTTTGGTGGTGAAGAGATTGAAGCGATCGTTGATGGGGAGAAAGGTCGTTGTCTTTTTGTTGATACCCGCGCTGAGTCTGATCTTTGTGTTTCTCATCCTGCCGGGTGTTTGGGTTCTGAAAATCGGTATGACGAACGAGACACTCACCGGAGCCAAAGCAAGAAATCCGGATTTTGTGGGCTTCGAAAACTATGTGAAGGTCCTGAGCGATAGATTCTTCTACAACGCACTGAGAATAACACTTCTTTTCGTTCTTGGGTCTGCGATCATCGGTCAGGCGGGCCTCGGGCTTTTGCTCGCGTTGCTCACCTACAGAAAGCGGAGACTGAAAAGTTTCGTTCAGAGTGTGGTGATCCTGGCGTGGATCATACCAGAAGTTGTGGTTGCCTACCTGTGGATAGCCTTTCTCGATAAAGATTACGGAACGTTGAACGTGATCCTTTCTGCGATTGGCTTGAGTAAGATCAACTGGTTCTACGAGTATCCACTTTTGACGATTATCATCTTCAACATCTGGCGGGGCACTGCGTACTCGATGTTGCTTTTCTCGGCAGCTCTGGAAACGATCCCACCTTCTTATCTTGAAACTGCGGAAGTGATAGGTGCATCGACCTGGAGAAAGTTCAAGGACGTCGTTTTCCCGAACATAAAATCCTACATACTGACCGACTTGATTCTGATAACGCTCTGGACTTTCAACGTTTTCACTCCCTATTTGCTTACCGGAGGAGGTCCCTCGTTCAGGACAGAGCTTCTCTCGATATACATTTACCGAACGGCGTTCAGATACTTCAAGCTCGGTTACGGTGCATCCATTGCCACGATCGCGTTGTTGATTAACTTCGCGCTCGCGATGTTCTATTTGAGCTTATCCAGGAGGAGAAAGGCATGAAAGATCCAAGGAGAACGAGCAAGATCGTTTCCTACATAATCCTCGCACCAATCGTAGCCTTCTTCATCTGTCCCATACTCTGGCTCATCGTCACGCCGTTTTCCATCAGACCTTCTCTGTTTATCTCTCTGAACGGATTCACGTTGAACAACTTCGAGCGGGTCTTCCAGAACAGGACAGCGATAAACGCCTTTCGTAACAGTCTCGTAATTTCCGTTTCCGTGGTCGTGTTGGTGACGACGTGCGCGCTGTTTGCGGCCTATGTTCTTTCCAGACACGATTTCAGAGGAAGAAACATCCTTCTGTACATGCTCGTGCTCTTTTCGAGCGTGGTCAGCGGTGCGGCCGCGATGGTACCGATCTTCATCTTAAATCTGAGGCTCGGATTGGTCAACACAGAGCTCGGTGTGATCTTGACGCTGTCGGGCGGGATCATGCCCACCGCTTTGTTCATCCTGAAAGACTTCTTTGATTCGATACCCAGAACCTACGAAGAAGCGGCACTCGTGGATGGAAGCTCCCCTTTGCAGGTCATGTTCCGCATTTTCTTACCGCTCTCGAGCAAGGGGATCATCGTCATAGCGATGCTCGTTTTCACACAATCCTGGAGCAACTTTCTCGTGCCGTTCGTGTTGTTAAGGTCGACGAGCAAATACCCTGTTTCTGTCGCGATCTACACTTTCTTCAGTGAAGTGGGCGTTCCAGACATCGGCATGATATCGGCTTACGCTTTTCTATACACATTGCCTGTCATCTTTGCTTACGTGCTCATAGAACGAAAATTTGGTTTTTCTTTCTACGGTGGCATCAAAGGTTGAGGGGGTTAAAGCCTTGTCCTGGATAGTTCTGGACAATGTGACAAAGAGATTTTCGAATGTTGTGGCAGTAAACAGAGTGAGTCTGAAGATCGAAAGGCAAGATTTTTTCACGTTGCTTGGGCCATCAGGTTGTGGAAAAACGACCACGTTGAGGCTCATCGCTGGACTGGAGTTCCCGGATGAAGGAAGGATCTACATCGCCGGAAAGGACGTCACAATGGAACTTCCGAAAAACAGAAACGTTGCAATGGTCTTTCAAAACTACGCACTCTATCCTCACATGACCGTGAGGGAAAACATCGCCTATCCGTTGCTCGTCAGGAAAGTTCCAAAGAAAGAGATCGAAAAGAAAGTCGCATTCGTCGCCGAGAGCCTTCAGATATCAGAGTTGCTCGAAAGGTACCCCCAACAGATCAGTGGCGGACAGCAACAAAGAGTCGCACTGGCGAGAGCAGTGATACAGACACCGAACGTGTTTTTGCTGGACGAGCCGTTGAGCAACCTTGACGCGAAGCTGAGGATAGAGGCGAGGAGTTTCTTGAAAAGACTCAGTATGGAGCTTGGAACGAGCGTGATCTACGTGACACACGATCAGTCCGAAGCGATGGCGCTTTCGACAAAGATCGCTGTTATGAACCAGGGCCACGTACTCCAGGTAGGAACACCGAGGCAGATATACGATACGCCAGCGAACACCTTCGTGGCGTCGTTCATAGGCAATCCCCCGATGAACATCGTCGAATGTCGTTTCGATGGTCCGACGTGCATTCTGGACGGCCAAAAGATCGATCTTTCAGAGCTGGCACTGATCGAGTTCCCGAAAGAGAGAGGTTTCATAGGGATAAGACCCGAGAACATCGCTCTGAACACCAAGGAAGGGGATCTCGTCGGTGAGGTGTACGTGGTCGAGCCGCTTGGATTCGAAACGGTGGTGACGGTCAAACTGAACACGAGCTCTTTGAGAGTTTTAGTCTTCGAGGATGTACCCTACAAAAGCGGTGATAGAATATTTTTGAAGTTCAGAAAAGACAAACTGCACGTTTTCGACGAAAGCGGTGTTCGCGTACGCAGGAGAGATGAGGCGTGATCTTCGAAGGCAAAATAAACCTGAGCGAGAGCAAGACCGTGAAGAAGATCAGTTTTGAAGTTCCGCCCAACACCAGCAGACTCACCGTCCGTTTCGAGTACTTTCCTGCATCGCTCGGCCCCGTGCAGAACCACGTGAATCTCCTCTTCTACGATTCGCTCGGAAGGTTCATGGGTAGGTACGACAGAGGTACGAAGAACTTCGTCGTGGCCCCGCAAGCGAGCGAAGCGGCCGTTCAGACACGCCCTCTACCCGGAAAATGGACAGTGTTTTTTGAAAACCACTATCTCTTCAGTGATGTTCACTACAGGCTCGAGATTCTGTGTGAGGGTGAAGAAGAGTTCAAAACCTTCAAAGGAGAATTCCACACGCACTCTCTGCACAGCGACGGAACGATGAGTGTGAGTGAACTTTCAGAGTTTCTCAAGATGAAAGGCTTCGACTTTTTCTTTCTGACCGACCACAGTAACATCTCCGGCTGGAGGGAACTTGAAACGCTTCACGGCACGGTGGGCTTTCCTGCGCAGGAGCTGAACAGCTTCAAAGGTCATGCGCTCGTTCTGGGTGCCAAGACGTTCATAGACTGGAAAGATCACGAGGGAAAAGAGAAAGACTTCGACCAGATCGTCCACGAGGCGCATTCGCAGAATGCTTTGATTGGCGTAGCACACCCATTTGCGATGGGGGAACCAGCCTGCGTGGGATGCAAATGGACGTACGAATTCGATCCGTTCGATGCGGACTTTGTGGAAGTTTGGAACGCCGATCTGTCCAGACTGGAACTGAACTACGAAGCGATAGGTGGCTGGTTGAGGGCGGTTAGGAGCGGCAAGAGAGTGATCGCCACCGCAGGCAGGGATTTACACGCGAAGGACGAGAGAGAGTGGATGGCCAACTACGTCCTGGCCAGGCATTTGGAGCTGGAAGAAGTGCTCTGGTCGATCAAATTCGGTAGAACCTATCTCTCTTCGGTTGGAGAGATTCACATTGATGTTTCTGGAAACAGCGTCGGTGAAACTGTGAAACACGATGGAAGCGTGGTTCTGAGAATAGAAAACTTACCAAAGTCGAACCTTCTGACTGTGACAAGAAGAACGGTTCAGAGTTTCAGTGTTGAAGGAGTTTTTGAAAAGAAGATCGAGACCGAAGAGAAGGAAGATCTTCTGATTCTGCTTGCGTTCGACGAGAAGGAAAGACCGATTCTGATCAGTAATCCCATTTATTTGATTCGAGGTGAGCGAAGGTGAAAAAAGTGTTCGTTGTGACGCACACACATTGGGACAGAGAATGGTACACGACGTTCGAGGTTTACAGACAAAGGCTCTCGATCCTGCTGAACCAGCTCGACTCGATCTTCAAGATGGAAGATCGTTTCGAGCACTTCCACCTGGACGGTCAAACCGTGGTGCTCGAAGACTTCGTTGAAAACGATGGAATGAAAGAAGGGTTTTTCGAGCTCGTGAGACAGGGTAAGATCGCCGTGGGGCCCTGGTACGTGCTCCCCGACGAGTTTTTGATAAGTGGAGAATCTTTCATAAGAAATTATCTTTACAGTCAGCAGATTGCGAAGAAATTCAACGTGCCCCTCTCAAGAGTTGCCTACCTGCCGGATATGTTTGGTCACAACGCTTACACACCCACAATCTTGAGAGGCCTCGGAATGGAATGGGCCGTGGTTTGGCGCGGTGTGGACGATGTGAAAGGTACGAGTTTCGTGTGGAGTTCTCCAACGGGAGAGTCCATAGATACGGTTTATCTGGTGCACAGCTATTCGAATGCGGCACACTGGGGTTGGGACGAGGAACGCTTCAAGCTGCAGTTGTGTTCTGAGGCGAAGGCGTTGATCGATATTGATAGCGAGAACGAGCCACTCCTGATGAATGGCACGGACCACGAAATTCCGAGACCCGACGTGGGAAGGATCCTGAAGGAGATCAGCAACGAGGAGATGAAGTTCGTTCATGCCTCACTCGAAGAATACGTTTCGCAGTTGAAGAAACCCAGAGAAAGCCTGACTGGAGAGCTGAGAAGTCCGAAGCGTGCCCCCATCCTCAAGGATGTGCTGTCGGCGAGAATCTGGGAAAAGCTCATGCAGTACGAAGCGGAAAGACTCTATCTCCACTACGTGGAACCACTCTTTGCGACGGCAAAACTCAGCGGTATCGATCTTCCGCTGGAGAGTCTATGGCATGGTTGGAAACTGATTCTGCAGTGTCATCCACATGACAGTTTGTGTGGTTGTAGCGTTGACGAAGTTCACAAGAACGTTCAGGATAGATTGACAAGGGCGATCAACCATGGAAAGGCGATCCTAGTGAGGGCCTTGCTCGAGGTGTGTGGCAAACCCGTCGACAAAATGGGCCTCACCCTTTTCAACCCACTGGAGAGCGAACACGATGGAATGATCGAGCTGAACGTTCGGTTGCCTGAGGGTGAATGGAAGCTCGTGAGCCAGGATGGCAGGCCTGTTGAGTGTGTTCTGTTCCCCACCGAGGACGTCCAGCAGGATCTGAACATGCTGATTGATTTCTACTCCCAGCCTTCGACAATCGATGTGTTCAAAGATCAGGGCCGCTGGTACAAATGCTTTTTGAAGACATCCGTCCAAGCTCTGTCGTTCAAGCAACTCAGCTTCGTTCAAGGAGAAAGACAGAAAACTGGTGCGTTTGAATCGATCTTCGCTATCCAGGAAAACGGCACTTTGAGGGTGGAGCACGGGGGAAAGTCGCTCGAGAATCTGTGCTACGTCGAGGATGTCGAGGATGTCGGTGACGAGTACAACTACAGTTACGTGTGTAAAGACAAGTACGACTCAAAGAACTGCACTGCTGAGATCGAGACATTGATAGATTCGAACTTCTTTAAGCGTGTCGAGGCGCGTTTCTCACTCGAAGTGCCCGCCCAGATCGCTGCAGACAGAAAGAGTAGGTCCAGGCAGACCGTCTCGATACCCTTCAGGTTCGTCTACACGTTCCATCGGGACACGAAAAGGGTGGACGTGGACGTTTTCTTCAACAACACCGCGAAAGATCACAGATTGAGTGTTGTTTTTCCGCTGGAAGGCTTGAGTGAACTGATCAGCGATGGTTATTTTGGACCCGTGAAGAGATCGATCCAGAAGCTCGAAGGCGATTATTCTTCCTGGTCAGAGCTACCCGAAAACCAGTTCCCGACATACTGGTTCGTCAGCGTTCCACAGTACAGAATGACGATAATACCGAAGGGATTGAGAGAAGTCTTCGTGGACGAAAATGGCCTTCATTTGACGATACTCCGAAGTGTTGGGTGGCTTTCGAGAGACGATCTGATCACCCGTCCCGGGCACGCTGGACCGGGTTTTGAAACGCCTGGGGCGCAGGGGTTGGGAACACACAGGGTGAGCTTCTCCATCGTGTTTCACGATGAATACGATATCACTGAAATCTACAAAGCTGCAAGAGAGTGTGTGATCAGCCCGCTCGCGTTTCAGGCGAGATTTGAACGTCTTCCAAGGATTGACGTTGATATTGAAAGAGGTTTCCTGTCCGCCTTTAAACCTACCGATGAAGGTGTGATCCTGAGGCTGTTCTGTCCGGACGGATCTAAGCCATCGATGAAAACAGTTCGTCACGCCACCGAGGTGGACCTCGCCGAAAAACCGCTGAGTGAAAGAACCAAGATCAAACACGTGAGAAGTTGGATGCTTCGTTGAGCTCGTCAGCGAAGGAAACTGAATTGACGGGCCTCATGGTTCAAACACGCCAAGTGATTGTGATATAATTACAATTGAACAACTGTTCACATGTTGAGGTGATCTCATGAGAAACGTCTGCGATGAGAAACACCAGCACAGCGAGCTTGTCTCGAAGGTCAAAGCCGAACTTGAGCCGAGACTCGTCATTCAGAACATGGTTAAGCTGCTGCGTGCGTGCGCGGATGAGACCCGCTTGAAGATTCTCATGGCTCTTTCGAAAGCAGACCTGTGCACGTGCGATCTTTCTCAAATCCTGTCGCTCTCATCCTCTGCGATATCCCACCAGCTCAGGGTGTTGAAGCTTTCTAACCTCGTAGACTCCGTCAGGATCGGTAAGCAGGTCGTTTGCAAACTCAAGGACAAACACGTGCTTGATCTAATCTCTTCAGCCTTGGAGCACGCAAAGGAGTGAATGGAGTTGGAAAATTGCGAAGTGTGTCATGTTGATCACAAAGAAAGACGTTCTTCGACCCTTTTCTTGCTGATCATTTCGGGTGCTTTGCTCTTGCTATCTTTGCTCACGGGGAAACCACAGATTTCGTTGCTTGCATATCTTCTGTCGGGCGTTGAAATTTTCAAGAGAACCATCAAGAGCTTCACTGAGCTGAAGTTTTTTGATGAAAACAGTCTGATGAGCATCGCGACACTCGGCGCTCTGTTTCTCGGAGAATTTCCAGAGGCGGCAACCGTGATGGTCCTTTACAGGCTTGGAGAATTCATCGAGCATTACACCATCGACAGGTCTCAGAGAGAGATGGAAAAGCTTCTCAGTGAATCTCCAAGCTACGCCTGGCGGATAGAGCACGACTCGATCAAACAGGTTGACGTGGACGAACTGGTGGCGGGTGATGTGGTCCTGGTGAGGCCCGGTGAGAAGGTTCCAAGCGACGGAATCGTGATCGAAGGATCGGCGCAGATGAACGTGTCGCACCTCACGGGCGAGCCTTTACCGCAGGCTGTACGCGTAGGAGAAAACGTCTACGCTGGATCCATCCTGGAAAACGGAATCTTGAAGGTGCGAATATCGAAGAGATACAGAGATTCTTCGATGGCAAGAGTGGTCGAACTCGTGCGGAAGGCTCAACAGAGAAAAGCGAAGGTGGAGAGGTTCATCACAAGGTTCGCGAGGTACTACACTCCGGCGGTTGTCATCGGTGCGATCGTGCTGATCTTCGTGCTTCGTTTTGCTTTTGCTCTGAGCTTTTCTGAATCTCTCTACAGATCCCTCATTCTTCTTGTGATCTCCTGTCCGTGTGCGCTGGTGCTTGGTGTACCGCTGACCTACGTCACGGCGCTGGGAAAGGCTTCAAGAAAAGGCATATTCTTGAAAGGTGCGCAGTATCTGGATGTGATTGCGGATGTCGAAAATGTTGTGTTCGACAAGACTGGAACGCTGACTGAAACGAAGCTCGAGCTCGTTTCTGTGCAACCTCACAAAGGATTTTCCAAAGACGAGGTTCTCTTCTTCGCGGCGCACGCAGGTTTGGCTTCGAACCATCCTCTCTCGAGGGCGCTCTCAGAGTCCTTCAGGGTGGACACGAGTCTTTTGAAGGATTCAAAGGAGTTCCCTGGACTCGGTGTGAGGGCAACCGTCAGCGACAGGCTCGTCCATCTCGGTAACGACAAGTTCCTGCACGAGGAGAATGTAGAACACCCGAAGAGTGTTTGTGAGGCTAAAGCGAAAGTGGTGCACGTCGGCATCGATGGAAGGTATGCAGGAACTTTAGTTTTCAAAGAAAAACTGAAGGACACGGCCCGAGAAGCGGTGAAAAATTTGACAAAGGCGGGCCTGAAAGTCTACGTGATGAGTGGAGATTCCGAAGGTGCGGTCAAAGAAACCGCACAGAGTTTGGACCAGGTTCAGTACTTCGCCGGTCTGCGTCCCGAGGACAAACTCACGCTGCTGGAGGAAAAGATCATGAAAAACGGAACGACGATGTTCGTGGGCGATGGTGTCAACGACACCCCGGCGCTCTCGCGGAGTGATGTCGGTGTCGCGATGAATTCACTTGGGAACGACAGCGCGGTCGAAATTGCCGACGTCGTCCTGATGAACGCAGAACCAATACAGGTGTGGCACCTCTTTTCGATTTCCAAAAAGACCAGGCGGATCGTCCTTCAAAACACGTTCTTTGCCATTGCTACAAAAGCCTTGTTCGTCGTTTTAGCCGCGATGGGCAAGGCGACCATGTGGCAGGGTGTCTTCGCCGACACGGGTGTCATGATTCTGTGCACTCTCAACGCGTTCAGACTTTTCGTCGTAAGACTCAGCCCTTCTGCCTCCAAATCTGGTATGGGGAAGAGAGATAACTTCTGAACTTCTCCGTTGAAAGATTCTTCACGATCTCTCGGAAGATGTACATCGAAGGCCTGGGGTTGTACGACTTGGTCTGGTAGTTCGTCTCGGCCAGACCGAACTTCATGTGGTATCCCTTCGCCCATTCGTAGTTGTCCACTATGGACCAGTGCAGGTATCCTTTCACGTTCAGCCCCTCTTCGACCGCTTTCTCCACCGCGTACATGTGCGCCACAAGATGGTAAGGCCTGAGCCAGTCGCGAGCATCCGCAACACCGTTTTCGGTCACGTAAATTGGCAGGGCATACCTCTCGTTCATCGTTCGCAGCAGCTTCAGCAGGCCTTCCGGGTAAGTCTCCCAGCCGAAGTCACTCACCGGTCTTCCGTCCCTCGAGAAACCACCTGGCTGGCAGCTGTAGCCGTAACCTGGAACGATGGACCAGTTCATGTTCACCAGACCAAAGCTCAATTCCTGGGCTGATCGCTGAATGACGGTACGGGTGTAGTAGTTCAGACCGAGAAAGTCGAGTTTGCCTGCGAGATCCTCCCTTGTCTGGAACAAAAGGACACCGCTGTTGATTGCGTCGAGGAACGCAAAGTTCATGAACTGACCAACGCTCTCTTCAAGTTCTACATCGCTGTTGGTCGATTCGTAGACCGACGCTGCGTAGATCAGTCCCACAGGCTTGTTCGTCAGCGTCTTCATAACATCGTAAGCCCTCGCGTGCGCAACGATCTGGTTCACAAAACTGGCGAAGAACTTTTCCGTATCGAATATCGCAGGAGGAAAACCCGAGATGCTCATCACATAACCCATCTGGCTCACGATGTTGGGTTCGTTGAAGGTACTGTACATGTCGATCAAATCGTCGAATTTCCACACCACGTAAGCCGCAAACTTTGCAAATTCCACGATACTCCTCTTGTTTGCCCAACCGAGTTTGTCGGTTTGCTGTCTTCTGTGAACTGCGATCGGATCGTGCAGCCAAATCGGCAGCGTGAAATGCACGAGGTTGACGAAAACCTTCAAGCCCCTCTTTCTCATGTCCGAAAAGATCTCACGATAATGCTCCACCGCATCCCTGTCAGCGAGCTCGTCTAGTTCTCTGAGCGCGCGCTCATCTATCTGCACTGAGGTGATGTCGGACTCGGTCTGTTCCACCTTCACATTCACTTCGTAAGTTGGTCTTGGAAAGATGCGCGACCATTCGATGTTGGTTCGAAGCACATTCATTCCAAAATCGGCTGCCAACTTATGAATCGTTGGAAAGTTGTACCAGTAACCCACACCGTACTCGGGAAGGTGACCACTCACAACACTGTTGATCAAGTTTTCAGGTTCCCTTACCCACACGAACCAGTCCGTGTTCGGATCAAGATCGCCCTTTGCATAACCCATTTCGACCTGAAAACCGGACATCGATGCTCCAAAGAGAAAATCTTTCGGGAACATCTCCACACCTCCTCACCTGTCCACCTGTTGAGCTAAAGCCATCATTCGTGATTCTAAGGCTTCAACATCCTTCGCAAATTTGAAAACGAGTAGGAAGAGGAAAAACGAGCAGATCAGCCAGAAATACGCAGAAACCTTCATCGCCGCCCCGAGTGAACCCAGGCTCACCGACAGCAACCCCCCTATCCACCTTCCGATACCCGTACCCAGAGAATCGGTCAAATTGAAGATCGAAAAGATTCTTCCGCGATCCTGCGGTTCGTTCACGTTCAAAAGCATCATCTTCACGTTCGGACCAGTCAAGCTGTCGGTGAGTGCGGCGAGCAAACCGAGAAGCATCAGAACGTACAGGCCCGAGCCGGTCGTGCTGGAATAGTCGAACGTTAACACCGTCAACCAGACGCCTGCCGCCGTCGTGAAACTGCAGAAGAGAGGAACGAGCGGTTTCGATCTTCTGTACAGAACAGCACCAATCCAACCACCGATGATCGTCCCAAGGATGTTCCCGACCCCGAAAATCACGAACACAAGCGTTGCAACCTCTACGGACAAAGCCCTCTCTCTTCTGAAGAACTCCACAAGGAAGTACGGTATGGCGCCCCAGGGTATCGTTCCTGCTATGCCCTGAAGGAACAAAAGAAAATTTGTCTTGATGCTCACGAGTTTTGCGTAGTCTTCGAGTTTTGGGACCTTAGGATACGCATAACCCGCCTTCACGAGCTCTCCTATACCTTTCTCAAAAGCTCCCCTCGCAGGCTCCTGGAGGACGAACAGGGCGACGATGGCCAGGACCACGTTGGGTAGAGAAACCAGCACGAACGGGACACGCCAGCCGAAAGTAGGTCCCAGGAAGCCTCCCACGACCATACCGAGAATGTTTCCAACGCTTATCGCTGCACCCATGAGCGCCGCCACTTTGGCACGGTTCACTTCGTCGAACATGTCCCCAATCAGCGAAAAGACGATCGGGAAAGATGCGCCAACACCGATGCCAGTGAGCATTCTCCAGAAGAAGAACTGGCCGAAGTTCATCGAGAAGGCCGTCATCAAACAGGGAATTTCTCCAACTAGTATGGAATAGATCAAAAGACGTTTCCGGTTGTATTTGTCCGCGAGATAGCCCCATACGAGGCTGATGACGGCACCGATCACGGTAAAAATTGCACCAACGAAGCCTATCTGTGCGTCGCTCACTCCGAACTCTTCCTCGATCTTGCCTATGTTCGGAGACATGACCATCTGATCGGCGTTCAAAAGAACGATGAGTGCCACAATGAACAGCATCGACAAAGTAATACGGGACTTTTCAGCTTTCAACCACACTCACCCCTTCCTCTTTGAGTATCTCAAGAAAGATTCGCACCAAGTTGGGATCAAACTGCTTACCTGCGTTGCTGATTAGTTCTGAGACAGCTTCGCTGATGCTCATCGCATTTCTGTACGGTCTGACCGAGGTCATCGCCTCGAAGGCGTCGGCAATGCACAGGATCCTAGCACCCAGTGGAATCTCCTCGCCCGACAGACCGTCAGGATAACCTTTACCATCCCACCTTTCATGGTGATGTCGTACGATCTTTGCGACTTCTTCGAGCCCTCTGATGTGCCGGATGATTTCCGCAGCGATCACGGGATGCTGCTTCACCAACTGCAACTCCTCCGCTGACAGCCTTGCAGGTTTGTTAAGAACCGTGCTGGGAACGGCAAGTTTCCCGAGATCGTGAAGCAACGCGGCACACCCGATAAGCTGCGCTTGACGCTCACCCAGCCCGAGTTTTCTCACCATCTTCACTGCGTAGTTTTTCACCGTCTCTGAATGTTTCGCCGTGTGCTGTTCGTGGAACTCGAGTGCTCTGAGAAACGCGTGTGTAACACCTTCGCTGAGAGACGTGAGGGCTTCTTCGTGCTTCTTCAATTTTATGTAGATTGTCAGGACCGAGCACAGCGCTTCCGCCAGATCCTCATCGACATGCTTCACGGAATGGTCCTTGTATAGGAACAGAAGTGCCGTTTCACCGTCCTTAGACACCTCGTACACAGCTGCTTCGAAATCGATGCCCAGCGTCTCACTCACGAGATCAACCACTTTGCTTCTGTCATTGCACGATGTGAGTTCCTTCACCGTGATTTTCTTCATTGAACCACGGTCCAGAAGATAACATTCCCCATCACACATCAGCACCACAATAGCGTTGGGGTCGAACCCCTGCGCCGCAGAAAGAAACATCTTGTAGAAATCCTCGCGCGCCACATCCGGCGAAATGCCTGAAAGAAAGCTCAAGATATCACTGAAACGCTTCAGAGAACTTTCCAGCCGTTCATAAGTGTGCTCCAGCTGCTCGTTCAGTGTCGACAACTCTTGCTGCTGTGCCAATATTTCTTCGTTCAATTGCTCGAGTTCTTCGTTCTTTTTCAGCAGTTCCCTGGTCTTGAGTTTTACCAGAACACGCAGGCTTAAAGTCCATGAGGCGAAAACGACGAGCCCAACGCCGGTCACCAAAAGAAGCGTTGCCAGCCAGGGCGGAACCACTCGTTTTTCCATTCCGAGGTACCGAGCGATCAAGTTGTTGTAGGCTTCATGATCGCTTTTGAGTTTTCTGAGATACTCATCGATTTTGTCTATCAGTGTTGCGTTGATGGCAGAACCTTTGGGGAACGCAAATCTCAGTTCGACTGGAGAGAAGATCGTGCCGGTGATCTTTGCATCGAATTTTTGGTGATTCTGTACGGCGTATATTCTGCTCACGACACCTGCCGCGGCACGTTTTTCTTGAACCGCTCTCAAAACGTCAGGATAATCGGGCAGTTCCAGTAGATTGACAGATACCAAGTACCGTTCCAGTTCTCTCAGAAACGCTTGACCGTAAACGTCGCCCTTGGAAACTGCGACCGTCTTTCCCGCAAGATCTGTAATGTCTCTGTACTGGAAATTCTTCTGAACACAGATCACGCCCCAGTTGAGCAGTAAAGCTTCATTGTTGTAGTCGTAAAGCTTCGCACGTTCCTCTGTGTACGCTATGGACACGAGTATGTCGATCCTGCCGGTTTTCAGATTCTCAAGCTGTTCCGAAAAGGTGGCAAAAACGTACTCAATTTTCCAACCGTTGTCCTCCGCGATACTTTCGAGCACTTCTATGTAGAGGCCAGCGGGGCGCCCGTCGGACAAATACACCTGCGGTGGATTGTCGTAAATCCCCACTCTCAAAGACAAGGCAAAATGAAGAGAACAAACGAGTAAAAGCATCAACAATGCTTGTTTCATATTCTTTGCCTCGTTTACGATGATACCACAACATCATTTCAAAAACAAAGACACCACGACGATGATCGTTCCCACTATCTTTTGAGCGTTGATGGTCTCCGACAGCAAAAGGAACGCCAGAAAACTTGCCACGGCTGGTTTCAAATAGAATATGATGCTCGTCTTCACAGGTCCGAAGTGCTGGATCGCCTTGAAAAACGTCACGTACGCGACACCGGTGACACCGATGCCCACGTAAAGGAGGATCAGACCTTCATACCAGTTCACATCCGGTAAAGAAAGCCTCCCAAAGATGACAAGCAGCAAGCCGTAAACGATCCCCGCCGCAAAGGTTGAAACGGAGGTTGCCAGTAAAGGACCGTACCTGTTCGAGAAATCCTTCATGAGTATGGTGTAAAGTGCAAAACTGATGGAAGCTGAGATACCAAAGACGATACCCAACGGACTGTCCCCGGAAACGTTCGCCGAAGAAAGAACCAGTACCCCGATGGCACCGAGCGCGACACCAAACCATTTTCCCTTGCTCAATCTGTCTTTACCAAGAAGCTGGGAAAACAGACTGACGTACAATGGATTCATCGCTACCAGAGTTGCAGCGGTTGAGGCGTTGGAGTACTTCACAGAAAGTTGAAGCAAGCTCATAGAGATCACACCGTTCAAACAGCCGATGAGTGCGAGTTTTGGCAGATCCCGTGATTCGATTCTTTTCTTGCTGAAGAGTGAAAAGAACATCAAGAAACTACCTCCAATAAGGAAACGGAAAAACGTCAGGAAGAACGGATCGATCTTTCCGGAAACAGGTTTCGTGACAACCTCGATGGAGGAAAAAAACAAAAGCGTTACGACCAGGTAGAAATAGTGCATCGCCAACCACCTCGTTGAACGTTCGCTGAGCAAAGTATATCAGAAGATACATACTCAAGCATACTCATGCATACGTGAGCATACTCAAAAAACTGACATTCTGTCCGGGCGAGATCGACTTTATCGCATGAAACGCGCTGGGTTTTAGACGTGACAGGGAAGGTCTTTCTTTGATATATTAATCGAGGCAACAAAAACTGAACGGAGGTGTTCAACGTGCGTAAACGAATCATCATCATGGGTGCGGCCGGAAGAGATTTTCACAACTTCAACGTGTACTTCAGAGACAACGAAGAATACGAAGTGGTGGCTTTCACTGCAACTCAGATACCAGACATAGAAGGTAGAGTCTATCCACCCGAACTCGCAGGCAAACTCTACCCGGATGGCATACCGATCGAACCCGAGTCAAAGCTGGTCGAGCTGATCAAGAAGCACAAAGTTGATGAAGTGATTCTGGCCTACAGCGACTTATCGCATCAGTACGTTATGGAGCGAGCCGCGATCGTCATGTCTGCGGGTGCAGACTTCAAGCTCATGGGACCGATGCACACGATGATTGCCTCCAGCAAACCCGTCGTGGCCGTTTGCGCGGTCAGGACTGGTTGCGGCAAGAGCCAAACAACTCGGCGTGTTCTGGACATACTCAGATCGAAAGGACTCAAGGTGGTCTCTATAAGACATCCGATGCCGTACGGAGATCTGGTGGCACAAAAAGTACAGAGATTTGCAACTTACGAAGATCTGGACAGGTACAACTGCACGATCGAGGAACGTGAGGAGTACGAACCTCACATAGACAGAAAGTCGATCATATACGCTGGCGTCGACTACAAAGCGATACTCGACAGTGCCGAGGCCGAGAATCCCGACGTGATTCTCTGGGACGGTGGCAACAACGACTTTCCGTTCTACAAACCTGACCTGCTGATCGTGGTGACCGACCCACACAGGGCAGGCCACGAGGTAACATACCATCCTGGGATGACCAACCTGCTCATGGCAGACGTTGTGGTCATAAACAAAGAAGACACAGCTTCACCGGAAGCCATAGAGGTCGTCAGGAAAAACGTCGAGAAGTGGAATCCTAAAGCCATCGTGGTGGACGCCGCGTCGCCAATATTCGTCGAGAATCCCAGCCTCATCAAAGGTAAGAGGGTGCTCGTCGTGGAAGATGGTCCAACTCTAACGCACGGTGAGATGCGTTACGGGGCGGGATTCGTTGCGGCGAAGAAGTTCGGTGCGTCACAGATTGTTGACCCAAGGCCCTACGCTGTTGGCTCGATACTGGACACATACAAAAAGTACACGCATCTGGACCTGATACTTCCCGCGATGGGCTATGGCGAAAAGCAGGTGAAAGAGCTCGAGCAGACTATAAACAGTGCCGATGCGGACGTCGTGATCATTGGCACACCAATCGATCTGAGAAGGATCATGAAACTCAACAAACCCGCAGTGAGAGTTAGATATGAGTTGCAGGAGATAGGAAAACCAAACTTGGAAGACATCCTGGACCAGTTCATCGCAGAAAAGGTGCGGAAAAACACTTGAACCAGGAAGCAAACTCGGGGGTCCATCTCATGGGTAAAAGTGGGACCACTTTAGTCAGGGATTTGTTAACACAAACGTTGTCACACAGGAACTTAAACTGATAGATAATGTAACTTGCAACCCTTACAATGTAGTTGGAAAGTGAACAGAGACCCCCCTATCCCCCTTGAGATACACCCCCCACGGCTTTGGCGGGCCCACCAGGGCCCGCATTTTCTTATTCCTTCTTTCCGTACACCGGTCCTGCTGTGGTCCTTTCCACTCTCACGCGTACCGTCTCACCGAGATTCAGTTGCTCATCACTTGTGAAGATAACGATCTTGTTCCTGATGTCCCGACCGTAGAAATAACCGTCCTTAGTCTTGCCCTCGACAATGATTTCAACCACTCTGCCGAGGTATGCACTGTTC
The DNA here is from genome assembly GCA_003510135.1 of Pseudothermotoga sp. Lineage (GTDB taxonomy): Bacteria > Thermotogota > Thermotogae > Thermotogales > DSM-5069 > Pseudothermotoga_A. The sequence goes on along the minus strand of DOKY01000016.1, from coordinate 24,398 downwards.
AGCTCAGCGTTTATCTGCTTCTGGATTTCCAGTAGCCGGTTCAGTCGTTCAACCTTCACATTCTTAGGCACGTCGTCCTGAAAGAACCTGGCCGCCACCGTGCCTGGTCGAGGTGAATAGACGGCGAGATTGAGCCTTTCGAACTTTGCTTGACACACCAGACTGATCGTGTCTCGATGATCTTGCTCCGTTTCTGTCGGAAAACCCACGATGATGTCGCTGCTTATCGACGCATCTGGCACCTGTGATCGTATTTTCTCCACCAGACTCAGAAACTGTGCCGAAGTGTAACGACGATTCATCATCCTCAGGATACGATCGCTACCGGACTGTACAGGAATGTGGAAGGATTTTGCCGCCTTGGGATTTTCCGCAACCACTTTTATCAATTCGTCTGTGATATCAGTTGGGTAAGATGTCAGAAACCATATTCTCTTTATCCGTTCGAACTTGCTCGTTTCCTCGATCAGCCTCGCTAGGTTCGTGCCGTCCTTCAAATCCTTGCCATAGGCGTCCACGTTCTGACCCAAGAAGGTGATTTCGATCGTGCCTTCTGCGACAAGTCTTTCGACCTCTCTCAGTACGTCTTCCATGGGCCTGCCGCGCTCTCTGCCGCGGGTGTACGGCACGATGCAGTAAGTACAGAACCTGTTGCAACCATGTACGATGGTTATCCATGCGTGGTGTTTCACCCTGCGAAATCTCGGAATGTCCGCTTCCAGAAGGTGCGTTCTGTCCTCAAGGTGAACCACTTTCTCCCCTGCGGCAGACCTTCTCAAAACTTCAGCAATGTCCACTATCGAGCGTGAACCAATGACAAAATCAGCCCCGAGTGTCAAAAGTTTTTCTCCTTCAAGGTTGGAACCACAGCCAGCTACGCCGATCAGTTTTATCCTTCCCTGCCCCTTCAATCTCACGAGCTGACCGAGCGCTGAGTGATATTTGTCCTGTGACTTCTGTCTAACTACACACGTGTTCAATATCGCCACATCGGCGAGTTCCAGTTCATCAACGATCTCAAAGCCTTCGCGGAGCAAGATTCCTGCCATGATCTCCGTATCATTCTCGTTCATCTGACAACCATAAGTCTTGAAGTACACCTTCATGAGAAAAAGAGGGGGATCGACTCCCCCTCATTCTTCCTCCTCCTCGAAGCTGGTGCCTTCAAACAGATCCGAGATGTCTATCTCGCTCTCGTTTTCGTTGGATTCCTCAACTTTAGGTGTTTCCTCAGGTTCCGGTTCGGCGAAGGAAACACCCTCTCTGCCTTCCAGGTAAGCGTCGGCTATCTTGGAAACGATCAGTTTGATGGACCTTATTGCATCGTCGTTCGCCGGGATCACATAGTCGATGGGATCAGGATCGCAGTTGGTATCCACGATAGCGACGATGGGTATTCCAAGGATGTTGGCCTCGGCGACCGCGTTTTTCTCTTTTCTCGGATCCACAACGAACACGATATCGGGCAGTTTCTCCATTCCCTTCAGGCCACCAAGATTCTTGCGCAGTTTCTCGAGCACCTTTCTCAGCCTGCTCTGCTCCTTCTTCGGTAGCTTTGCAAGCTCACCACTTTCTTCCATCTGTTCGAGCTCGATGAGTTTGTCGATCCTGGATCTGATCGTTTTGAAGTTCGTCAGCAATCCGCCGAGCCACCTGTTGTTGACATAGAAAGCGCCACATCTCTTGGCCTCTTCTTCGATGACTCTCTGTGCCTGTTTCTTCGTACCGACCATGATCATGGTTCCGCCTTCGCTGGCCTTGGCTCGAACGAAATCACAGGCTTCTTCGATGAGTTTGAGCGTTTTCTGCAGGTCAATGATGTAGATTCCTTTGCGGCTACCGTAGATGTACGGTGCCATCTTGGGATTCCAGCGTCTTGTGCGATGTCCGAAGTGTGCACCTGCTTCGAGCAACTGTTTCATCGTGATAACCGGCATCAAAACACCTCCCGATTTGGTTGAACCTTCCGCCTTCGTCATCTCCCTTGCCGACCCTGTGAAGGGCACCGAGGCTCGGGATCGGAAGGCGTGCTTTTTGAGCGAAAGTATTATTGCGCACAATTGTTAACTGCTGGTTTTCAGGGAATGACAGTCAGCTGCTTCCACGAAGCTCATAAAGGAACTTGCCTCCATGTTCTATCCACAGAGAATCCTCATCCATGAAGTCTTCACGGCGTATCGATTTCCAGGGTCTGTAACCGAGTGAAACAGCTTCGCACTCTTCTTTGCTTAAACCTGTAGCGAGTGTGACGTTGAACAGGCATTCTTCTTTACCAGTGACAGGATCGTACCTCCCATCGCCTCGGACATTTATCACGTGCGCAGCAACGTTCCTGTCGAAATCGGGACGTTTCTTCAAAAACTCCTTCACGTAGTCCTTACAGTGATAGCCGATCTCTCTTATGGCCCGATCCATCTGCTTGTTTGAGTGGAAGATCTTTATGTGTGGTGCATAGATTATGATCTCACCGCCAGGTTCTATCACACCAGGGCGCTGCAGCTTGTACGAGCCCTTGCCCGCCGTCCAGATCTCGTCGTAGTTTTCGTCGATGACCTGCACAGCACGTTTCACGGGCCTGTCGATGTACACGATGTGAATTTTTTTGCTTGCTTCCGCCGCTCGCCTGTACGCCTCGAGAGCCCCTTCATATCCTTCGCCGAAGTAAAGACCTTTCGCCAGAACGCCGGACGAAGATTCTTCATAGACCATGTTGTAAAAGATCACGGGGGAACGAACTTTTTCGAACGCCATCTTACAACCCTCGTTGATCACGTCCCTCGCGGGATTGTCCACAAGTCCGATCAATCTCGGAATGCCTATGAGCACAGCAGCCCAGTGGAAGAGTCCGACCACATCGGGTCCCGCGATGCCTGGTATGATCGACTTCAGCCCACCGGAGAATCCAGTTGATTCGTGCGGAGAAGTTCCGCTCAAAACGATGATGAGATCGTACTCTTCGAAAAACAGCCTGTTGAGTGTCACCGGTAAAGGTTGTTGCAAATCCCCCATGGTCTTCTGGCTCACGAACTCTGCGTTCAATTCACCGACGTTCATCAGTGCGTTTGGATTCGCGTACTCGTGGTTGAACATCACGAACTCTTCTTCGAAAAGTCCGAGTTTTTTTCTGATCTCCTGTTCGCTCATAGCTCTGTGGGTTCCGCTCGCGTTGAGCGTGTGAAAAACTCTCAGGCCTCTCTTCTTTAATTCTCTGTGCACGACGGGAACGAGCAGGTGTGAGAAATCAACGCGCGTGTAATCCGGATGGATCAGCAGAACCTTTTCAAGCTTTCTGTCTGGAAGGGTTTCCTGGATCAGTTGCTGCAGATCTGTTCTGTCGAGACTGTCCTGTAATCGTTCAACGTATTTCATTTCGAACACCTCTGTTCACACACCAGAGTAGGCATTGAAGCCTCCATCTATTGGGATGACCGCGCCGGTTACGAACTTAGAAGCATCCGAAGCGAGCCAGACGCAGGCACCGATGAGATCTTCTGGATCGCCAAACCTGCCCATCGGTGTATGATCGATGATTGCTTTACCCCTTGCGGTGAGGTTGCCCTGCTCGTCGAGCAGGAGGTATCGGTTCTGGTTTGTGAGAAAGAAACCAGGGGCGATCGCGTTGACTCTGATCTTCTTGCTGTATTCGAGGGCCAAATGCACTGCGAGCCACTGAGTGAAATTGCTCACGGCCGCTTTCGCTGCTGAATATCCCAGCACCCTCGTCAAAGGTCTGAATGCGGACATAGAAGAGATGTTGATGATTGAACCACCATCTGGATTGTTGACCATAGTCTTTCCGAAGACTTGCGACGGCAGTATCGCACCACCAAACAGGTTCAGGCCGACCACCTTCTGGAGCGCCTCCAGCGGTATGTCGAAGAAGCTGAGCTGCGGTGAGGTGGTCGCTTCGGGTATGTTACCACCCGCCGCGTTTATGAGCACGTTTACCTTACCGAAGTCGTTGAGTATCGCATCGTGAGTTTTTCTGATGCTTTCGATGTTCATGACGTCCATGTAATAACCCTTGGCATTGAGCCCTTTGGATCTGAACTCGTTCGACCGTTCCTCGTAGTTTCTGATGTCGCATATTGCGATGCTAGCTCCAAACCTTGCCATGCCCTCCCCTATGGCGGATCCCAAGATTCCAGCTCCGCCGGTGATGACAACAACCTTACCCTCGAGACTGAAAAGCTTGTACGCTTCATTCATGATCCTCACACTCCTTTCAAACACCCAAAAGCTGGATGTGTTTACCAAGGTGCTTTTTGAGAAGATCATAGTGCTCGGCTTCGTGCTCGAACAACACTCTCATTATACGATCTTTGAAGAGAGATCTACCCTCTCTCTTCGCAGTCAGAACGGAGCCGTAAGTTATGTGTATCAGCTGTCTGCTGTCAGGTTGATCCAGTAAGGACGAAAGCTCTGAATCTTCAAGCTGATCGACGTTTGGGATCTTCGAAAGGTCCGTCGTGACATGGTAGGAAGCTTTGTCTTGCTCGAATCTTGAAAGAGCGTATTTGTGGATCTCCCTGTACAGATCTGGGGCGAACCTCGCAACGATCCTGATGGCCTCCAAATAACTCGTTCCCGCCGTCTTGATATGAACTGTTCTGTCCGTTTTCTCAGCTAAGATAGGATACACGCTGAACTTATCGCTACCGGAGTGCAGGGACAGTCTGTAACCTGTGAACATTCTGGCGATGGCGATATGCTTGTCAAGATTCTCGGAGAAGAGGTCGATGTCACCCACGTAGTCAATTCCTTTCTGCCATTCGCCGGGAAACCTCAAAGCTATGGTCTCAAATTCCACACCACGCCTCACGAGTTCCTGAACGAAGAAAATGTGTGCAAGGGGCGTTGTTGGTAGAGACGTCTCGTCTATGGAGACCTCCAGATCAAAGCTCGCCCTGCACGCTGCTCGCAGTGCCCTGTAGCATTTCTCTACGTGTTCGATCGCGTCGATGTAAGTTACGAAAACTTCCGCAAAGTTTTCCTCGTCGAACGTGAGTCTTTCTCCGAGCACTGTGAAGCTCTTTCCGATGTACTTCGTTTCGAGCGTGCGTCGCATTGGATGCTCCTCGTAGAACCTGGCAAGCTCTCTCTTGTCGAATTTTGCTGGATCTTTGACGTGGTCTGAGGGATCGATCGTGAACATCGTGTAGCCGGCATGAGCTGCACTCTCCAGATCTTCAATCTTCTTCACGTGATCCGCATCCGCTCCGAAGGGCCCGTCGTAGCCACTCTCGAACACACCCCATACAGCGCTGTGCAACACGTCGATCCAGTTTCTCTCCGTTCGCGATATCTCCCGAACCGATTGTTGGGCGAAAATCGGAAACAGTTTTTCTTTTTCTACACACTGAGCGTGCGCGGCCGTAGCGACACCGAGCCTGTCTCCAAAACCAAACGAAAGTTTCGCGTTGCAAGTCTGTGGTTTGAGTGACGGCAACAGGCTCATGAGACTTTGACAGTTTTTATCGTTTTTGGCACACAGGACAACATCCTGTCGATCGATCTCGCCAATCTTTTGGCCGTCGAACAGTTCGCATATCCCCTTCTTGCCGATCACAATCAAATACTTGTCGATCTCGTCGCGCACGAGAAAGAATGTGGCATCCATGCTTTTTCTCAGCGAAGTGGTGTAAGGAACGAATCTGCCCTTTGTGAGATGTTGGAACTCGGCAAACAGATCGGACATGGGATCAGCTCCTTTCACACTTTGTACACTTCGATCCCTTTTTCAATCAGGAACTTTTCGAATTCCTCAGGAATGCCAGTGTCAGTTATGACACCGTTGATCTCTTCAGCTGTAGCGAAAGATGCAAAGGCGCTTCTGTGGAATTTTGTTGAGTCGGTGACTATGTACACTTTCGAAGCGCTCCTGATCATAGCCCTCTTCACGTCCGCTTCGACTATACTCGGTGTCATGAAGCCCTTTTCGATGGAAAAACCAGTTGTTCCAAGAAAAGCCTTGTCGACGTTGATTTCTTCCAGAAATCTCAACGCCCACGGGCCAATAAGTGAGAGACTGTTCTCCCTCACCACGCCACCCAGAACGATCACCTCGATACCCTGTTCTATCAGCTTTCCCGCGATAAAGACATTGTTGGTGACCACAGTGATCGACGAAAAATCTGCGTGTCTAAGCTCGTACGTTACGTAGTAGTTCGTGCTGCTGCTGTCCAAAATCACGGTGTCTCCATCTTCGATGAGTGAAACGATCTTTTTAGCGATGCGCTTCTTCTCGGCCTCTTTTTGGTGGATCTTCTTTAAAAAGTTCCATTCGGACTTCGAATGGTCGGCAAGGATCGCGCCACCGTGAGTTCTCACGATTGAACCGTTCGACTCCAGAAATTCCAGATCTTTTCGTATGGTCACACTGCTCACGTTGAACCTTTCCACCAGTTCCTGAACGGTTACCTTTCCCTTTCGTTTCAAAATATCGAGGATTATGTTCCTTCTCTCTTCGGTAAACATAATATTGATCCCCCGTGCAATTATAGCACCAAAAGTTACGAAAATCAGACGCGAAACGAAGAGAAAGATTTGGAAAAACTGTGCAAGAGTAAGAAAGAAAAAGGAAACGGAAGCGAAAGCCAATTCAGGGGGTTTTAACCGCGAATTTTGGCGTTTGGAATCGCATTCACATGGTTATAAACTTAATGACAGAGATTGTCACAGAGCGGGAGGGACAAGAATGAAAGCGGTCAGGTTGCACGCCAAATGGGACCCGAGACCAGGGTTCAAGCTTGGTCCAAAGGATGTTGAGGGCAAGGTCTGCTGGCTCGGTAGCAAGGTGTGGAGGTATCCCGAGGTTCGTGTCGAACAGGTACCAGAACCGAAGATCACAAGACCCACACAGGTGCTCGTCAAAGTCAAGGCTTGCGGTATTTGTGGCAGTGACGTTCACATGGCTCAAACCGACGAAGAAGGTTACATTCTGTATCCAGGTTTGACGGGTTTTCCAACCACGCTTGGACATGAGTTTTCAGGCATCGTGGTCGAGGCAGGCCCTGAAGCGATCAGCAGGAGAACCAACAAACGTTTCGAGCCTGGTGAACCGGTGACAGCCGAAGAAATGTTCTGGTGTGGACACTGCAGACCCTGTGCGGATGGTTACCCAAACCACTGCGAGAACCTGCACGAAATGGGTTTCGACGTCGATGGAGCTTTCGCCGAGTACATTGTTCTCGAGTCGAAGTATCTCTGGAGTCTCAAGGAACTCGAAGGCGTTTACGAAGGAGACAAGCTTTTCATGGCGGGTAGCTTGGTGGAGCCCACGTCCGTCGCATACAACGCCGTGATAGAAAGGGGTGGAGGCATAAGACCGGGCGACAACGTCGTCATACTCGGCGGTGGGCCCATCGGTCTTGCGGCGGTAGCGATTTTGAAGCGGGCAGGAGCGGCCAGGGTGATACTTTCAGAACCGTCAGCAACACGCAGAAACATCGCAAAGCAACTTGGAGCAGACGTCGTGATCGACCCGACGAAGGAAAACTTCGTTGAGGCCGTCCTTGACAGCACCAACGGGATGGGCGCGAAACTGTACCTCGAGGCAACAGGATTACCGCAGATCGTTTGGAAAGACATAGAGGAAGTCATCTGGAGAGCGAGGGGCATCAACGCGACCGTTGTCATCGTCGCACGAGCCGACGCAAAGATACCGCTCACGGGTGAGGTGTTCCAGGTGAGACGCGCACAGATCGTTGGATCGCAGGGCCACTCCGGACATGGAAATTTCCCGAGGGTGATCAGCCTCATGGCTACGGGAATGGACATGACGAAGATCATCTCCAAAACGGTGAGCATTGATGAGATACCAGAATACATCAAGAGGCTTCAGACCGACAAGGAGCTCGTGAAAGTAACAATGCTCAACTCCTGAGAGGTGGACCGGCATGGACAAAATCAAGGTTGGTCTCGTTGGCAGTGGCTTCATAGGCCAGGTACATCTGGAGATACTGTCAGGTTTCGAAGACGTGCAGATCCTCGGCGTCATGGACGTGGACAGAGCGAGGGCCAAGGCCGTCGCAGAGAGGTTCAACGCCAGGGTTTTTGATGATCTGGGGCAAATGCGTGACGCGGGTGTTGATGCCGTATACATAACGTCTCCGAACAGAACTCATTTCGACTACGCCATGAGCGCACTCGAGCTGGGCCTGAATGTGTTCTGTGAGAAGCCAATGACCATCTCTCTGAAAGACGCGATCGATCTCGAGAAAAAAGTGAGAGAAAAGAACGCGGTGTTCCAGGTTGGACACAATCGAAGATTCGCGTACGTGTACAAGTTCATGAAGGAGAAGATACTGAACGGTTCTGTCAAACCACTCTCGTTCCAGATAAAGATGAACCGTGGCGAGCTGTTGAACCCACCGTGGACGAGTGACAAGAACTACACCGGCGGATTTCTTTTTGAAAGCACTATCCACCTCTTTGACATGGTCAGATGGCTCCTCGGAGACGTCGAGGAGATGTACGTGCTCGGAAAGAAGAGTGTTTATCCGGACATCGATGACTGGGCGATCGTGATGAAGCTGAAGAACGGTATGATAGGAACATTCACCTCGTGCGCTCACGCGAGCTGGATGATCCCATTCGAGCGAGTCGAGGTGTACGGTGAACACAACATGCTCATGAACGAAGAAATGGAGAAGGTTCACTTCTGCAAAGGGCTGGGCAAAGAAGTTGAGAGCCACGATTTCATGAAGGTCGATTTCAAGGAGAAATGGGGCTACGTTGAGGAAAACAGGATCTTCATCGACTGTGTGAAAGAGAAGAGGACACCACCGGTCACCGTTTCGGATGGGGTTGCCGTCATCCGCATTATAGACGCCTGCTACAGGGCCGTCGAGGGCGGCAACGCACACGTAAGATTGGAGGGATGAAGATGTCCAAGTGGAAGATACCTCCAGAGGGAGGTCACATGGAAAGACCCACAGGGGTCTATTTCCAAACGATGACGATGAAAGAGATACAGGAGAGATTGAAGAAGTGCGACCTCATCATCATTCCCGTCGGGAGTACCGAGAACCACGGGCCCAACGCACCGACAGGTGAAGACACCTTTCTTGTGACACGCATGGCAGAGCAAGTCGCGCTCAAGACCGGTTGCACGGTCGCGGAACCTATCTGGTACGGTTTTCACCCGTACCATCACATCGGTATGCCCGGAACTGTGCCTGTGAAGGACGAAGCTTTCATCGACTTTTTGGTCAGCGTGATCGCTGGCTTCTGGAACACCGGTTTCAGAAAGCAGATCCTGCTGAACGGACACGGTCAGGAGTTCGTGATACCGGTGGCGATACACAAGTTCGCGAAGATATTCCAGGTTCCTGCGCTAATAGTCAACGTGAACTGGTACCATGCGATTCAAGACAAATTCAAGACGAAAGAGGAAGGTGGCCCCTACGAGACCAGGTTCATCCACGCCGATGAGGTGGAAACTTCCTGGAGTTTGGCGCTCTTCCCGGAGTTCTGCCATCAAGAGTGGGCGGTCGATACCAACCCGCGTGGTTATCTGCCCGAAGGGCACATCGACAAGGCTGGGAATTTGTTGCACAGGCCCATCGCCTGGTACGGTCATGTGGGTGGAGGACCAATAGAAGTGGTCGCATATCCAGAGGGTGTCGTTGGAAAGGCAACTGCAGCGAGTGCTGAGAAGGCCAAAGAGGGCGTGGAAGCTCTGCTGGACTATCTTGAAAAGCTTGTCAACGATATCATGGAGAGGTTCCCGGCAGGAAAGCTGCCACCAGCGCATGAGCTTTCGCAGAGATCGAAAGAAGAGCTCGACGCGGCACTGAAGGAACCACTTTCACCAGGCTGGAGAAGCATCTACAGCATCGCTAATATGTGGTGATACTGCGGGCGCCTGCGCCCGCTGTCGAGGGGGGATGTGTGTGAGAAGGTTGCTTGTGGCGGTTCTGGCAGTCCTGCTCGTAGTTGCTGGCTTCGGCTACACATTCTATGTGGTATCGCACGGTGGTCCTGCCGATCCCTTCTGGGGTGTCGTGATGAAGGGTGTTAAGGACGCAGCGAGCAAGTTCGGCGTCGAAGCGGTGTACCTGGGTCCAGAGAAGTTCTCGCTGAAGGAGTTCATCGATCTCGTTAACGCCGCGATAGCCAAGAAACCCGACGGTCTGGTCGTAACAATTACGAACCCGGTTGCCCTGGACGAACCGCTCAGAAGGGCCATCGAGATGGGTATACCTGTGGTGGCCATCAACGTGCCGGATGACAGGCCAGTTGACGAGAAGATTCCGTATCTGTGTTACGTGGGGATGGACGAGTATCTGGCCGGTGTCTACGCGGCACGAAGGATGTTGCAGGAGTTCACTCCCAAGCGTGCCGTCATAGCCATACACGAACCAGGGCACGCAGGACTGGAAGCGAGAGCAAAAGGTATCACCGACGTACTCAGGGAGAAAAAGATCCCCGTTGAGAAACTGGACATAACCACGGATCCAACGAAAGCTTTGACTCTGCTCAAGAGCTATCTTGCCAAGTATCCGGACACGGACGCCATTTTCACACTTGGACCGTTGGGTGCACACCCCGCGATCCAGCTGGTCGAAGAAGAGAAGCTGGTGGGAAAGGTCAAGATAGGTGCGATCGATCTCACAACCAGGATAACGGAAGCAATCAAGAAGGGTGTGGTCGTGTTCACAATCGATCAGCAGCAGTACCTGCAGGGATATCTGCCCATCGTCTTCCTCTATCTCTACAAAGAATTCGGACTGATACCTCACGAAAACGTTCTTACAGGACCGTCTATCGTGGACAAGAGCAACGTCGACATAGTTGAGAAAACTGTCCAACTCGGTTATCGCTGATCGGAACGACCCTCAAGATCCAGGGGGTGGTCGTAAGGCCACCCCTTCTACAGGAGGGAGATCTTTGAAAAAAGAAAAGCTCACGCTGCCTGACTTTCTCAGAATAAAAGAGTTTGGTGCCATAGTGGGTGTGATCGTTTTCTTAGTTCTCTTCTCTCTTTTGTCAAATAAGTTCTTGACAGCCGAGAACGTTTTCAACACCCTCACCATGGCCGCCGAGCTTGGAATCATCTCGATAGGTGTGGCCATGCTCATCATCAGCGGAGAATTCGACCTGTCGGTTGGCTCCGTCTTTGCTGTCGCTCCAATGATCTTCGCGAAGATGGTCAACGCGAGGTACAATCCATACCTCTCTCTGATCGTATCTCTGACAGTCTGCGCAGGGATAGGTCTGGTGAACGGAACCGTTACCCTGAAAACGGGCATTCCATCCTTCATAACCACTCTCGGCATGATGATGTTCTGGCGCGGTATACTGCTCGCAGTCACTGGAGGTTTTCCCATCATGCTTTCGCGAAAGCTGGACATGCTGCAGTACTTCGGTGGAAGGGTTTATGGCGGTTTGAGATACTCGGCGGTCTGGTTCGTCATGCTGGGCTTTGTCTTTTGGTTCGTTCTCGAAAAGACGCGTTTTGGGAACTGGGTGTTCGCAACTGGTGGAAATCTCGGTGCAGCACGTGCGCTGGGAATAGGAACCACACGTGTGAAACTCACAAACTTTGTCATTTCCTCTGTCCTGGCAGGCTTCGCGGGCCTGACAACCTTTGCGAGGTTCGCACTCGTTGATCCCACCTTCGGTCAGGAGCTGGAACTGGAGGCTATCGCAAGCGCCGTCATGGGAGGCACGTTGCTCACAGGAGGTTACGGTAGCGTGATAGGCGCGTGCATAGGCGCGTTCATGATCAGCATGGTGCGCAACGGACTCGTGCTCGCCGGAGCTCCGGCTTACTGGTACAGGGCCTTCATCGGTGTCATCCTCATAGTTGCAGCTGTGATCAACGCACGCATCAGAAAGAAGGTGGCAGGATGAGTCAGCCATTGGTCGAGATGAGAAACATCAAAAAAAGCTTCGGCAGAGTTAAGGCGCTTAAAGGTGTTGACTTCAGCGTAGGGCATGCAGAAGTGGTCGGTTTACTGGGCGATAACGGTGCAGGAAAATCCACACTCATCAAGGTGCTCGTGGGGTACCATCAGCCCGATGAGGGGGAAATCTATTTTGAAGGGCAGCTTGTGAGGTTCAGCTCACCGCGTGAGGCACGTGAACACGGCATAGAAACCGTGTATCAAGATCTCGCGCTGGTCAACCTCATGCCCCTGTGGCGAAACTTTTTCCTGGGACGGGAGATCGTTCGCAAATTTGGACCAGTCAGGTGTCTCGACAGAAGGACGATGAAGAAGATCGCCCGCGAAGCGCTCTCTGAAATCGGTATAAAAGTTCGAAGTGTGGATGATACGGTGGCCTTCCTTTCGGGTGGTGAGAGACAAGCCGTGGCCATAGCGAGAGCCATACATTTTGGAGCAAAACTCTTGATACTCGATGAACCAACCGCAGCACTGTCGGTCGGTGAGACGAGGAGAGTGCTCGAACACATACTCGAGGCCAAGAAGAGGGGAATATCCGTTGTGTTCATCAGTCACAACATCTACCACGTCTACGAAGTTGCGGACAGGCTCGTCATACTCGAGCACGGCGAGAAGATCGGTGACTATAAACGAGAAGAGGTTACACCTCAGCAGGTGATGGATCTGATCGCCGCTGCTGCAGGTGTTAAATGAGGTGGTCCGATTGGTTAAGCTGACTTTCATTGGGCATGTTTCAAAGGACATCAACAAAACGCAGAATGAAACAATCGTCGTGCCAGGCGGAGGAGTTTTCTACGGTTCGATAGCGGCACAGAGGTTGAACGTACTTAGCGCGGTGGTAACGAAGATTTCACCGAAGGACACCTCTCTCTTCAAGCCGATCAAGGAGGCAGGTGTTCAACTTCTGGTCTTACCGAGTCCCGAGACCACAACGATAGAGAACGTCTATCCTTCAAGCAATCCAGATGAGAGAAAAAGCAGGATCCTGCACAGGGCAGATCCATTCGATCTCGATGACCTGGAACGAGTGAAAACAAAATTCGTAGTTGTCAGTGCGCTTTGGCACGGTGAATTTCCAGAAAAGCTGCTGGAGCATCTGAGAACACAGGTAGAAGTCATGGTGGTGGATGCGCAAGGTTTTTTGAGGAACGTGCTCGAGGATGGAACCATGAGTTACTCCGACTGGCAGTTCAAGCATGTGTACCTTCCGATCATAGACGTCTTCAAAGTGGACAGCAACGAAGCCTTTATCATGACCGGAGAGCGCCTTTTGGAAAAAGCTTGCAAAAGAATTTCGAACTATGGACCAAAGATTGTTCTGGCAACTCACAAAGACGGTGTGATCGCATACGATGGAAAGAATTTCTATGAAGCGCACTTCTCAGAGTACAAAATGCTTGGGCGTACAGGTCGCGGGGATACCTGTTTGGCAGCCTTTCTCGCGGCGATAATTGACGGAAAGAACCTTAAACAGGCCGTTGAGCTCGCCGCCAGAGTAACCTCGGCTAAGATGCAATACGCAGGACCTTACAGGGGAGGTGAGGTTTCGTGAAGAGGTTCTTTTCTCTCGGGTTGATAGTGTTGCTGGTGGTTCTGGGACTGTCCGCGGAAAAGGTTCTTCACATGTACACGGCTCTGGATGAAAACGAGTGGCCGATCTATGTGAAGGCGTTCGAACAGGCGACAGGTATCAAGGTCGAGGTCGTTCGACTGTCCTCTGGTGAGTTGCTTGCACGCGTCGAGGCTGAGTCGAAAAATCCAAGGGCGAGCGTATGGTTTGGAGGCCCCGCGGTGGATCAGATCGCTGCCAAAAAGAAAGGACTGCTTGCACCCTACAAGTCGGCTATGACGGAGCAAGTTCCTGAGGCTTTGAAGGATCCTGAGGGTTACTGGGTTGGCATCTACTTCGGCGCCATCGGCTTTGCGAGCAACACCGAAATCCTGAAAAAGCTGAACGTCGATCCGCCAACTTCTTGGTACGACCTGTTGAAACCCGAGTTCAAGGGTAAGATCTCCGTTGCGTTCCCGTACACTTCCGGTACCGCGTACACCATACTGGCTTCGCTGGTTGCACTCATGGGAGAGGACGCCGCTTTCGACTACTGGAAGAAGCTGGACAAACAGATTCAGCAGTACACCAAGTCCGGTTCTGCTCCGGTGGTGCAGGCTGGTCTGGGTGAAGCTGCGGTCGGGATCGCCTTTGCACACGACATTCTGGCGAGGGGTATCGCTAAAGGTTACCCGTTAGTGCTGACGTTCCCCAAAGAGGGCACGGGTTACGAGATCGGTGCGATGTCGCTCATCAAGGGAGGACCAGAGCCTGATCTTGCAGCGCAGTTCATCGACTGGATGCTCAGTGTCGAGGCGCAGAACCTGATGAAAGAGTGGTACAGATTGCCAGCAAATCCTCAGGCTGAAGTTGCGGCCGGTGCGATCAAACTTGAAGAAGTCAAGCTCGTACCGATGGACTTCGACTACTTTGGCAGAGAAAAAGACAGACTCATCGAACGCTGGAAGGAAGAAATCGAGTACGGAAGATGAATCTTTTCGCTGGTGCGGGAAAGCCGCACCAGCTTTCCGGGGAGCGTAGTGAGGATGTTTACAAAGCGAATGAGAAGGCTTTTGAACGAGCCCGTTCTTCTTGCAATGATCGTTTTGGTGTGGGTGCTTTTGGCCCTGTTCGTGGTCTATCCATTGTTGATGGTCGGTCTGAAGAGTTTCGAACCGAAGCCCGGCACGTTCGGCTTGGCGGTTTACAGGACCATATTCTCGAAGAGGTATTTCCTTGTTCCCATCTTCAACACGTTGAAACTCGGCGTGACGGTGGCCTGCTTTGGTGTCTTGATCGGCTACGTTTTCGCGTACTCTGTGGCAAAGGCGAACGTACCTGCGAGGAATTTTTTCAGAACTGTCGCGACATTTCCGATAGTTTCGCCACCTTTCGTGGTCGCCCTGGCGGCCATACTTTTGTTCGGTCGAAACGGACTGTTCACCAGAAAACTGTTTGGTGGGGCTCCACCGTTTGAAATATATGGTTTCTGGGGTTTGGTCATTGTCGAAACTCTCGCGTATTTCCCAACGGCGTTTTTGACGCTGGAAGGAACGTTGCTTTCCATAGGCTCGGACCTCGAGGAGGCCTCCCAGAGCCTCGGATGCAGCAAATGGAGAACCTTCTGGCGTGTGACCTTCCCACTGAGCTTGCCGGGTGTTCTGTCCGCATGGCTGCTAGTTTTTTCACAGTCGATGGCCGACTTTGGAAATCCGCTCGTGCTCGGAGGCAGGTTCCACGTGTTGAGCGTTTCCGCATACTTAGAGATCACGGGCAGTTACAGACTTCCCCATGGTTCAGCACTCGCGATCGTACTGCTCATCCCAACGTTGATCGCATTTTTCGTTCAGCGTTACTGGCTGTCCAGAAAATCTTTCGTGACCGTAACGGGTAAATCGTTCGTGTCGAAAGCAATGGAATTACCAAAGTGGGCCAAGGTGATATTGACCGTCGTTTGTCTGATCCTCACAGCTTCCATATTGCTGTTCTACGGAACGGTCCTGTTTGGCTCGTTCACCAAACTCTGGGGCGTGAACCATTCGTTGACTCTAGATAACTACAAGTACGTTTTCAACTTCAGCTGGGAGTACATGAAGGACACTCTGTTTCTCGCGTCGATAGCCACCCCAATCTGTGGTGTACTGGGAATCATGATCGCTTATCTGGTCGCGAGGAAGGATTTCTTTGGCAGAAGAATCATGGAAGCTCTGTCGTTGCTTCCGTTCGCCGTTCCGGGTACGGTGGTGGGCATTGGCTATCTTCTGGCTTTCAACCAGGAACCTCTGATTTTGACGGGAACCGCCCTGATCATAATCTTAGTTTTCGTTTTTAGAGAACTCCCCGTGGGAGTTCAGAACGGTGTGGCGGCACTTTATCAGATCGACAGGTCCATAGAGGAAGCGTCAATGGATTTGGGGAGCAACAGTTATCAGACATTTTGGAAAGTTACGCTCCCACTTTTGATGCCTGCATTCTTCACTGCTCTGTTTAACGCTTTCGTTCGAAGCATGACGGCCATCAGCGCGGTGATCTTCGTCGTATCGGCAAAGTGGAATTTGATCACGGTGCGCATCCTCGGGGCGGTGAGCAATGGAGATCTGGCACAGGCTGCCGCACTGAGCTGCGTGCTCATCGGAATCATCGTCGTTGCGATGTTTCTGATGAGGTTCGTTACGATCAACCTTTCTTACCAGATGAAGCTCAGGAGGGTTGAAAGGTGAGGAACTACTATGTTGAGGTCAGAGACCTGGTGAAACTGTTCAAAGATCCTGCCACTCGTTCTACTGTGAGGGCGGTGGATGGAATCAGTTTTGGCGTAGAAAAAGGAAAGCTGGTCACCCTTTTGGGACCTTCAGGATGTGGAAAGACCACGACTTTGAGGCTGATAGGTGGATTTGAAATACCGACCTCTGGTGAGATACTCATTGACAACGTTGTCGTAAACGACCTTCCGCCCAACCGTCGTCCCACGGCGATGGTTTTTCAGAGTTACGCTTTGTTTCCGCACCTGAACGTGTTTGAAAACGTGGCTTACGGGTTGAAGGCGCGAAAGATGCAGCGACAGGTCATACGTGAAAAGGTGATGAACGTGCTTGCCATAGTGGGGCTCGTGGGTCTGGAGATGAGGTACCCCAGTCAGCTTTCCGGAGGTCAGCAACAGAGGGTTGCGCTGGCGCGTGCGCTGGTCGTCGAGCCAAAGGTGCTTCTCCTGGATGAGCCCCTGTCGAACCTGGATGCGAAGCTCCGTGAGCAGATGAGGGTGGAACTCAGAAAGATCCAGATGAACCTTGGGATCACGAGCATCTACGTCACACACGATCAGCTGGAGGCAATGACACTCTCTGACCACGTCATTGTGATGAAGGATGGCAAGATCGTTCAGACAGATACTCCCGAGATGCTCTACAGGTTCCCTGCGAATGTGTTCGTGGCCAGCTTCATCGGCCGAGCAAGCTTCGTTGAGGGAAGGCTGATCGAGCAGAGGGAAAATGAATGTCTCGTTGAACTGAGAAACGGTAAGAAGATCAATGTGGAAACCAGACCGGGTGCTGCTTTCGTACCGGGGCAAGAGGTTTTACTGGTTCTCAGACCAGAAGGTGGCAGGTTTGTTGCGAGCAAAGAAGGATTGCTGAGTGGAGAAGTGATCACGAGGGTTTATACGGGTTCCACGTTTTACTTCGAGATCAAGACAGATCTCGGGCAGGTGAGTGTGGAGATTCACAGTCACGATGTGCGGGCAGTTCCTCAGGTTGGCGAAACCGTGGGTGTCAGCTTCGAAAGGTCTTCAATGGCCTTGGTGGGGAGAGAATGAAACTGCTCGTCTTCGATCTGGATGGAACGCTTCTGGAAAGAGACGGAACCCTCGATGTGAGAACAGCCGAACTGCTCAAACGACTTGAAAGCATCGGCATTCGCAGTACGATCGCCACGGGCCGCTCGTTGAAGAGCGCTGTGAATTTCATCGAAGCTCTCTCAATCACGATGCCAGTGATACTGTTTAACGGTGCGCGCATCTTTGATCCAGCGACTAAGAATTATCTGTATTCAAAGCTCTTGCCGGCACACGTGGTCGAGAAGGTTGTTTCGCAATGCAGCAATTACAACGTTGCTATCTTCTTTTTCATCGACGAGGACGTTTACGCTATGAGCGTTTCTCTGCATGCGACCGGCTACATCTTTCGAGATGGGCTCAGCTACCATCCGATTGATGATCTCTCACAGTTGCACACTGCGAGAGTGACAAAACTCGTCCTCACAGGTCCGAGTTCTGAACTCAACAGACTGGAGCTGCTTTTCAAGTCCGATCGCAGTCTGGAGATGAACGTGACGAGGTCGGAAGAAGACCTTCTCGAAGTTCTCCCCGCGGGTGTTGGGAAGGCAGAGGCAGTAAAATGGCTTTCCGCGTACTTGCGGATCGACTTGAAAGAAGTTGTCGCCTTTGGCAACGGTGAGAACGACTCGGAGATGTTAAGAATCGCGGGGCTCGGCGTGAGTTTTGTTTTTGCGCCGGAAACTGTGAAGAAGTGCGCAAAGGTGCTTTTGCAGAACTGCGGATACCTTGGTCTGGAAGAGTTCGTCGAGAAGTTTGTCGAGAAGGTGGTGTTCTCATGAAACTTTCACTCGTTGTGAGCACTTCAGATGCGGCTTTTGATGCGCTCGCCTTCAAAGGAGACCTGATGAAGGGGGTGATGATGGCGAAGCAGATTGGTTACGATGCGGTCGAGATCGCCATAAGGGATCCGAGCACCGTGGATGTGAAAGAATTGAAGGAACTGCTCGATGAGCTTCGCATGCCCGTTGCTGCAGTTGGCACCGGACAGGCGTATCTTGCGGATGGTTTGAGTATCACGGCACAGGAGGTTTCCGTTCGAAACCGTGCAATGGAAAGACTGAAGAGCCACATCGATTTTGCTTCAATTTTCAAAGCCAGGGTGATCATCGGGCTCGTGCGTGGAAAGAGGGATAAGCGAGCCCTGGATAAGGTGCTCAAACTGTTCGTCGAAAGCCTCAAGGAACTCGCCGATTATGCTGAAAAGAAGGGTGTCGAGCTGGTGATCGAACCGTTGAACAGGTATGAGACGGATTTTCTGAACACACTCGAGGAAGTGAGGTCTGTGCTCGAGTCGTTGAATAGAAAGAACGTTGGAATCTTAGCAGACACTTTCCACATGAACATAGAAGAAGCCAGCATCGAAGAAAGCATAACGAAGTGTGGAAAGTGGATCAAACACTTCCATGTTGCAGACAGCAACAGGTGGGCACCGGGTGCGGGGCATTTGAATTTCACCTCGATACTCAAAACGCTCCACAGTACCGGTTACAACGGTTTTGTGTCCGTGGAATGTTTACCACTGCCGGGAGGATCAGAAGCCTCGGCAAAGCTGGCTTTCAAAACTTTGCAAAGTATTTTGGAGAAACTTTGAATTTTTGTTGGTTCAATTCCGAGGGGAGGTGAGCTTATGAGAAGGTTGTGCGGCGTGGTGCTGTTGATCGTGGCCGCACTGCTGCTTGCCCAGGCAGACATTCCGGTCAAAGTCACACTCACGATGATGGTCGCTGGGGATCAAAACATGGTCGATTTCTTCCAGTACGAGATTGCTCCGGAGTTTGAGAAGCTGTACCCGAACGTCAAAGTCAAGGTCGTTGGTACCGGACCGGGCGATGCAGGCTCTCAACAGATTATTCAGCAACTCCAGCTTGAAAAGGACTCCGGGAAGGACAAATGGGCCATCGACCTGGTCGTGATTCACGAAGCTGGAACGATCTGGGGAATCGAACGTGGCCTCATAAGGCAGTACACGGACTTTTTGACAACGAGAAGACTGGTCACGATGAAAACGGCGGAAGTCGCACTCGGCGTGAATGTTGACGGTTATGTCATGCCGATGTTCCACAGTCAGACAGCCATAGCGTACAACCCGAGGTTTGTCAAGGATCCTCCAAAGAGCTACGCCGAGCTCGTCGAGTGGGTGAAGAAGAACCCCAAGAAGTTCGGTTACAACGGTATCAAGGGCGGTATGTCAGGTGTCTCCTTCGTCTTTGGATGGGTTTACTGGAAGTCTAAGAATCCCGATGTACTCATGAACGGACCCTTCGACGAGAAGTACATGGAAGACTGGCCACAGATTTACGCAGAACTCAAAGAATTCAACAAATATGTCACGATGACAGCAGGAAATGCTGGCACGCTCGACGCGTTGAACAGGGGAGAAATCTGGATGGGTCCAGTGTGGGTCGACATGTTCTACACATGGATAAGGGAAGGAAGGATGGATCCGAACATAAGATTGATCCTGCCAGAGCCAGGCATGCCGGGCCAGCCGATGTATTTCGCAATACCTACAAAGGCAGCCAACGCCGACTACGCACTGAAGTTGATAGAGTTCGTTACGTCTCCGGCTGTCCACGCAAAGTACATTGTTGACAAGTTCAACTGGTATCCGGCGATCGGTGTGGAGTACGTTTCACCACACCTTGGCAAAGAGGTTTTCGAAAGACTGTACAGGGACATCAAGGAGGCGGACCTGCTCAAGTTTGGAAAGCGAATGCCGATAGCCGATTACAGAACGAGGATGCTTGAAGCTTATGAACGATGGGTTGAGAAATAACCTGGGGCGAGGCTTCGTGCCTCGCCTTTTTCATGGAGGTTGGGCCCATGAAACGCAGAAGGGAACTTTTCGTCGGTTTTCTGCTCATTTTGCCCGCACTGATCGTCCTGGGAGCACTCTACGTTTATCCTCTGATCTTATCGGTCTATACGAGTTTCACAGTTGGGGAAAAGTACGGTCTGGCAAACTATGCAAAGGCTTTCGATATTTATTGGCGTGACATCGTCTACAGTGTACTGATAAGTTTCGTCACAACTGTGGTCACACTGTTCGCGAGCGTCGTCGTGTCAGGTTATCTCCGCTTCAGGAACTGGAAATTTCTTGAGCTGATGTACAAGCTTCCTCTCTTCATACCTTTTCTGATCGTGGGACACGCTATGAGGGTTTTCCTCGCACCCCATGGGACGTTGAACAATCTGCTTACAAGGATTCTACGCATCGAGGAACTACCTGGTCTCTCGAGAAGCTGGATCGGGTTGGTGTGGGCTTTTGTCTGGATCATGACCCCGTACGCCACGCTCATCGTACTTGGTGCTTTCAGAAGCCTGGACAGCGCATACATTGAAGCGGCACAGAATGTTGGGGCTTCAAAGTGGAAGATCATCATCGATGTCTTGATTCCCATGTGCAGGCCCTCGATCATGGTGGCGTTCATCCTCACCTTTGTCAGAACCATAAGCAGTTTGACCATACCCATCATGGTTGGACCGGCAAGTCCGAACATGATCACTGTGAACATGATGTTCAGGGTGAACTATTTCAACGACTGGGGAACCGCGAACGCGCTGGGCGTGATCTCCTACTTGATCGTTATGGTGTTTGCCATCTACTATCTCAAATTCATGGCCGCCGAGCGAGGGGGTATCAAGGCGTGAGCGTGAGAAGGTTTTCAATTTTGAAGCTTACACTCAAAGTTGTTCTGGTTTTCATCATACTCATGCTCGTCGTAGGTCCTTTCGTCGGAATTGCGATCTGGAGCTTTGCGAGAGTCTGGTATTGGCCAAGCCCAATTCCTCAGGAGCTCACGTTGCGCTACTGGTCTGAAGTGTTCAGGCAAGGTAGAGTGCTCGACTCGTTGATACTCAGCTTGAAGATCGCGCTGCTCACTGTGGGATTCTCGATAGCGATCGCTATCCCTGCCGCCTACGCGTTCGCGAGGTACAGACTGCCCGCAGAACGCATCTTGTTGTTTCTCTTTCTTATGCCACAGGCCTTTCCACAGCTTCCGGTTTTCATCAATCTTGCCCGAATCTTTGGAAAGATGGGTCTAAGAGGCAACATGTGGGGTATCGTCATGGCCCACACAATGGCCTCGCTGGTTTTCTCTCTGTGGATAATAACGGCGACGTTCAAATCTATACCGCTCGAATTGGAACAGGCCGCACAAAACCTCGGCGCGAGCAGATGGCGGGTGTTCTGGACGATCACGTTTCCCCTAGGAATTCCAGGTGTCATAGCTGGTGCGATACACGTATTTCTCTGGTCAATGGGTGAATTCAACGCGGCGTTCTTCATTGGGGCTCCGTTCATACAGACTGCTCCCGTGCTCATGTACACAGCGAGTGCCGGTTACAACATGCAGATCGCGAGCGTGATCGCAATCGTGCTCATGATACCGTCCCTCCTGTTCATGTTTGTCATTGAGAGGTTCTTAAAAGCTGAATACATAGCAGGAATTGGGGGATGAAATCATGGTAGTGCTGAAAACCGAGGGTTTGAAGAAGTACTATGGCGATGTGAAAGCTCTGGATGACGTCTCGGTGGAGATCGAGGAAGGAGAACTGCTCGCGGTGATCGGACCGAGCGGTTCTGGAAAGACTACGTTATTGAGATCCGTCGCGGGTTTTGTACAGCTGGATGGTGGGAAGATCTACATAAGAGGACGTGATGTGACTGATCTGCCCCCGGAAAAGCGAAACGTTGCCATGTTTTTCCAGAACTACGCCCTGTGGCCACACATGACTGTTTTCGAAAACGTCGCTTATGGTTTGAAGGTGAGAAAGCTGAGCAAAGAGAAGATTAGAGAAAAAGTTGAATGGGTCCTGAACTTTCTTGATATAGGACATCTGGCGAACAGAAAGCCGAGCCAGTTGTCTGGTGGACAACAGCAGAGAGTGGCACTCGCCAGAGCGATCGTTGTCGAACCGGACCTGCTCTTGCTGGACGAACCTCTGTCGAATCTCGATGCGAAGATAAGGATGCGAATCCGTTTCGAGCTGAGAAGCATGCTGAAGAAACTCAATATCGCCACGCTTTACGTGACACACGATCAGGAAGAAGCGTTGAGCATAGCCGACAGAATAGCCGTGATGAGCAACGGCAAGATACTTCAGGTGGGTGAACCGCGTGAAATATACCGAAAGCCAGTGAACCTTTTCGTGGCCGATTTCGTCGGTGTGAACTGTGTTGTTCGTGCCAGACCTGAAGCAGTCAGAAAACTGGGTATAGCTGTCCCCGAAGGTGCAGAAGAGCTCAGCTTGGTCATAAGGGCGGAGGAAGCTGTTCTGAGTCGTTATAACGCTTCGATCGAGAAGACGCCGCATGACCTGCTGTTAAACGGGGTCATAGTTGGCAGGCTCTATCTTGGTGCGAAGACGCGTTACGAGGTGAAACTGCAGGAGCTCGACGACAACATTTTCATAAACAGTGAGGAGGACTTTCAGTTGAACGAACCGGTGCAGGTCCTCGTGAAGGAAGGCAGTTACTTCCTGTACGCCTGAGCCGTTGATGTATCATTGTCTTTGGAGAAAAAAGCAGAGGGAGGTCGAACGCAGTGAAAGCCGACGTCGGACTTATTGGTCTCGCAGCGATGGGGCAGAACCTGGCTCTGAACATCGCGCGGAAAGGTTACACGGTGGCGGTCTACAATCGAACCGCTGAGAGGACGAAGAAGTTTATCGAAGAGAGGGTCAAGTCTGAGAAGATAGTACCTGCTTACAGCATTGAGGATTTCGTGAACAACCTGTCAAAGCCGAGGAAGATAATACTCATGGTCAAGGCTGGGAAACCTGTTGATGACATGATCAGCGAGCTGCTGGCGAACCTGGAGCGAGGAGATCTCATTATAGATGGAGGAAACTCACACTACGCAGATACGGACAGGAGGCTGAAAGAGCTCGCGAAGGAAGGAATTCTCTATCTGGGCATGGGCGTATCGGGAGGAGAATACGGCGCTTTGCACGGTCCATCGTTGATGCCTGGGGGAACGAAGCACGCTTACGCCTTGATCGAAAACGTTTTGATGGACATAGCTGCCAGGACGGAGGATGGACCTTGTTGTACCTACGTTGGCGATGGTTCTGCGGGACATTTCGTGAAGATGGTACACAACGGCATCGAGTACAGCATCATGCAGAGCATTGCGGAAATTTACGACTTGATGAGGAAAGGTCTGAACTTTTCTACTGAACAGATTGGCTCCATCTTCGAGAAGTGGAACAAGGGCGAATTGTCATCGTTCCTGATGGAGATATCTTACAAGATCATGCGACGAAAAGATGAAGAGACAGAAAAACCACTCGTGGAGCTCATACTCGACAAAGCCGAGCAGAAGGGCACAGGTAAGTGGTCCACTCAGGCAGCGCTCGACCTCGGGGTACCGGTGTTCTCGATGGCCGCCTCAGTTTTTGCACGTGTTGTGTCATACTACAAAGACGAAAGGCGAAGGTTGGCGAAGCTATACCACAAAAATTCGACTCCATCTGAGACCGTCACCATAGATGAGTTGGAAAAAGCGCTGTCGCTGGCATACTTTCTTTCGTACTCGCAGGGCATTTGGTTGATCCACGAAGCATCCAAAACGTTCAACTATGGTGTCAACTTGCTTGAAATCCTGCGCATCTGGAAAGGTGGATGCATCATCAGGTCGAAGATGCTCGATTTTTTGATGGAGCTGTTGAAGAGCTCGCGAGACAACGTGACCTTCTTGAACAATGAGAAGGCTCGAAACTTTGTCAAGGAAAGACTCGATTCTGCCGTTAGGGTGAGCAACTTTGCACGATCACTCGCGATACCTTCACCTGCAATCAATGGCTGTCTGGACTATCTTTTCAGTCTCACAGCAGATAATTTACCTGCGAACCTCATACAGGCTCAGAGGGATTTCTTTGGTGCTCACACCTTTGAAAGAATCGATAAACCTGGAACGTTCCATGTGGAGTGGCAGCCGCTCGATTGAATGTTTACGACAGCCCGCCGTGAAAGTGTACTCTTTCAAGGGTGGGATGAAAGGCTGCTTTTTCGTTAGATATATTGCAGTTTTTCTAATGATGGTAATGTACAACAGAAGGGAAAGTAAGTCGTGAGCAAAGCCAGATCGGAAGAGCGTCG
>DOKY01000027.1 GCA_003510135.1 Pseudothermotoga sp. | reverse complement strand
CCTTTCTGCCACGCACGAAAGAGGGCGTCAACTATCATTGGAACTTGGTGTGTTGGACTGACCAGGTTGATGTTCTCACAACCCATCTTCTGGAGTCTGAGCATGATCTTTGAAAGTTCCTCAACGTCGATTTCCTCACCGGCTCCCATCTGGCTGATCTCCCAGTTTTGGCAGAAAACGCAGTTGAGGTTGCAGTTGGTGAAGAATATCGTTCCAGAACCACTGTTTCCCACGAGAAAGCTTTCTTCACCGAAGTGCGGCCCAAAACTCGAAACGATTGGCCTGGCGCCCGTTCTGCACGAACCATTTTTCGATGAGAATCTGTTCACCCTGCAGTTTCGCGGACAGAGCGTACAATTTTCCAAGATCCCGTACAGTTTCTCTATTCTTCCTTCGAGTTCGGCACCGCTCAGCTTCATTTCTTTTCTTCCAGTTCAACCCTCCTGAGCAGTTCGAGCTGTCTTCTCAGTTCCCTCACGCCCATATTCCTCAAGATAAACTTGCACACGGCGTACTGAAACGGAAGCCAGGTGACGTGACCCGAAGGCAACACATAGCGTTTCGGCTTTCCAAGCGCTTCCCACAACAGCCTTCTGCTCCTTTTGGGGAGGGCTCTATCGAAAAGAGCTTCCACGAAGATTATCTTTTCCTTTTTGACAAACTTCGCATAAGCGAGCGGATCGAGCTTCAAATACGGATGAATTTCCGACTTTTGCATCTGCCCAACTGTTTCAAACTGTGCCAGCTTCTCGATGTCTTCTTCAAAGGTTCTGAGAAAACTTTCTCTCTGTCCAACACCATACGGAGCATTGTTCAGAAGCTTTTTGTCTCTTCTAAAGAACGCCAGCGTTGGGGACTTCCAGAGTAGCGTGGCCATCTCACCGCCGACGGTCATCAGGATCGTTTTTTCGAAATCATCGCTGACGGCGTTCAGCAGGACAGCGATCATGCCACCTAAGCAAAAACCGAAAAGGTGCGTTTTAGAAAGCCACAGATTTTGCTGTTTTGCCCAGTCGACCACGCTGAGAATGTCCACCACGGACTGTTCCCAGAACCTCGCGGCGCGCTCAACATTCGGATCGAAGAAATCCTTTCCACTGGTGGAACCGTGCGCGACACGCGTGAAGTTCCCGGGCAGTATGGGCATAAACACGCGTACACCGGCGTTGGCGAGATGTGTGGCCATCCAGAGCAGAAATGGAACGTTCGTCGAGCCGAGGCCGTGCAGCACGAACAGGTTTCCCACCGCAGTTTCCTTCGGCTCGAACAGAAACGTTTCCACCGTTTCGGTGCCCTTGACGGGCTTTTCGTAAAGGGTGTGGAATTTCAGTATAGAGGCTCTGAACTTTTTGGCTTTGAATATGTAACCCAGCGTGAAGTCGATGGGTCCTTTTTGATACTCAAACGAGACGTTCGTTCTAACCACCTTCTGAAAGAAATTCTACCGTCTTTTGCAAAATCTCCTTTGTCTTCTCATCCTTCAGAACGAACTCAAAACCGTGGTCAGCTTCTGGATGAGTCAGCATCATCACCCGACAACCCATTCGTTTCAGCTTTCTGTACAGTTTCAACGAAGAATCATACGGGACAACGGAATCCTTCTTCCCGTGCACCAGCAACACGGACGGCATGAATTCATGCACGACGTTGATGGGGGAATACTTTGCAGGCACGTCACTCGATCTTTTCGGTAATCTTTTCAGGGTGGCGAACAACGCGATCCTGGCGAACAAGGATG
Organism: Pseudothermotoga sp.; assembly: GCA_003510135.1. GTDB lineage: Bacteria > Thermotogota > Thermotogae > Thermotogales > DSM-5069 > Pseudothermotoga_A. Next base: position 1,521 of record DOKY01000027.1, on the reverse strand, counting down.
GCGATTCAAGAATGTCGTTCAGATCGCATGGCGCATAATAGGCAACCACGCTCTTGACTAATCGATGCATCTTCGCGGCCGTGAGCAACGCCAGGTGTCCCCCGGCGGAGAGCCCCACGAGTGAGATCCGCGCTCTTGAAAGACGCAACCTGTCTCTGTTTTCGTCGAGGAAAAGCAGAGCCCGGCTGAGTTCCTCGATGAGCTGTTCTATCTTCGCTCCGTAGGCTCGAGAGTAGTCTATCGCTGCAACGATGAATCCCCTCGAAACCAGAAACCTGTACCAGGAAAGGTTGTTGGGCTGTCTTCGATAACCACTGATCCAGCCACCACCGTGTGCGAACAAAACAATGCCATTCGGTTCAGCACGTGGATAAAATATATCGATCCACAGATTCTTCATGTATTCAAGAGTCAAAACCTCCGACCAGGGCTTCTTCTCCGTCTTGAAGGGTAGCTTTCCAAAAACGGCACGACGAATGTAAGGAAGATTGAACAACAGCACGACGAAAAGAAAGATCGTGAAGCCGAAAGAAGCGCTGAAGAAAAGTGCGGCGAGTTTCAACAGAAACTTGACGTGGTTCAGAAGCTTCTTTCGCTTCCTCACGCGTTACCTCCTAATACGTGAAACAACGACGGATCTTAATTACAAAAGGATTCCATTCGAACCATGATACCACATAAACGGCAAGTGAGCTGAGCTCAGAATGAGAATCGCAAAGCCGTTTCAAACAAATGGACACTCATCTCCTTCGAATCTCGACCAATTCGGCAACGTATCCCTGTTCCGGTATCTCAAACTTGAGAGGCAGTTCTATCTGTTTCGTTGCCACCCAGCTGAAGATCTTCTCGTCGTTGCTGTAGAAGCTGAAGCGTCTGCCCGTGTACTTACCAACCTTTTCGTCCTTCTCGTACACGATCTTCATACCGTAGAGGTTGACCGTGGTTGGACTGTCCAGATCGATCATCTGTAAGAAAGGCAAAAAGGCCGGGTTGTAGATGTAGCTCATCATGAGATACATGTAAGGCACCGCAAAGGCTTCGTAGTCGAACTCATCTTCAAAGGTGAACCTCACCGTGTAGATGGCTTCGTACCCATCTTTCGTTTGATTGAACTGGAGTGAAACCAAAGCTGTTTTGTCTTCCATACTCACTCTGTACGTTATGAGCTCGTAGTCGAGCAGGTTCACCTCTGCCTGCGCCTGAACAAGAATCGCCGTGGTCACGAGCAACGTGAGTACGAGAATCAGCCTTTTCATTCTGTCGCCCCCTTAGTGTTTGTTAACTCAATTTTACCACATTTCATTTGACGGTATCAAACGATTTTTGGAGTAGTTTCGAAAGCAAGATCGCATGAAATTTCACGGGTTTTGTGCGTTTTACGAGAGCCCGCCGGGAAAGTGTACTCTTTCAAGGGTGGGATGAAAGGCGGCATTTTCGTTAGATACGTTGCAGTTAGTCTAATGATTGTGTTCTAATAAAGATATGAATGGAAAACGATGGAAGCGATCAAAAACGGTAGTG
>DOKY01000011.1 GCA_003510135.1 Pseudothermotoga sp. | reverse complement strand
GATACCTCTGTACGACACCATACCGAGCAGAAGAAGACCCTACGTGGTCTACACCTTGATCACGATCAACGTTGCGCTGTTCATCTATCAACTGACGCTCTCCCGGATAGAACTGATAGAATTTCTGTACAATTTTGGACTCGTACCGGCGCGATTCACGTCGACGAGGTGGGCCACGGTGTGGCAGCTCCGCACGGGTTTGAGCTTGTATTCGAACAAGTGGTTGACTTTCTTGAGTCACATGTTCCTGCACGGTGGATGGTCCCATTTGATTGGAAACATGTGGTTTCTGGGATTGTTTGGAGATAACGTGGAAGACGAGCTTGGTCACGTTAGGTTTTTGATCTTTTATCTGTCTGGCGGTGTGCTCGCGAGTCTGGTACACTTTTCACTGAATCTGGGATCACAGGTTCCGATGGTTGGAGCTTCCGGTGCGATATCCGCCGTCATGGGGGCTTATTTCGTACTCTTTCCATATTCGCGTATCGTTTCGCTCGTGCCTCTATATTTCTTTATGCCTTTTTTGGTTGCCATACCTGCGTTCACGTACTTGTTCGTTTGGTTCATCTTCCAAGTGCTCAGCGGTTTGCTGGACAGCCCAACAGGTTCTGGTGTGGCGTATTGGGCGCACATCGGGGGCTTCGTCGTGGGTATGATCTATGGCTACGTGCGACGGTTGCGAAGAAGACGATATTACTGGTGAGGGAGGTTCGACATGTTTCAAAAGCTGACCATAGAGGACTGTCTCGAGGTCGAAAGGCGAAATCTGGTGAAAGAGTCTCTGAGCGAAATAGGAAGGGTCGATGGGGTCCTCAAGAGCTTCATCACAGTACTCAACGAAGAACAGATCGAAGTCAATGAAGGTCCATTCAAAGCCATTCCGATAGCCATAAAGGACAACATCGTCACGAAGAACATCAGAACGACCTGTGCATCGAAGATCCTCGAAAACTATGTACCTCCGTACGATGCTACGGTCGTGAGAAAGCTGAAAAAGGCCGGTTTTGCAATCGTTGGGAAGACGAACCTCGATGAGTTCGCGATGGGTTCGAGCACGGAACGTTCTGCATTTTTCGTCACGCGTAATCCTTGGGATCTTTCGCGCGTTCCGGGCGGCAGCAGCGGTGGATCTGCGACGGCGGTTGCGAGCGGTGAGGTGGTGGCGGCGCTCGGCAGCGACACGGGTGGCTCCGTGAGACAGCCAGCGGCGTTCTGTGGCATCGTGGGTTTCAAACCCACGTACGGTTTGGTCTCTCGATATGGACTTGTGGCGTTCGCTTCCTCGTTGGACCAGATAGGACCGATGACCAAGAGCGTTAGGGACGCCGCCATCCTCATGCAGATCATTCATGGCAAAGATGAGTTCGATTCCACAACAGTCGATGTGAAAATGGATTTCTTGTCGCACATAGAGCAGGGAATCGAAGGTTTTCGTTTCGCCGTTCCTGTAGAAGTTTATGAGTACGAAGGTCTGGACAAAGAAGTCGCAGAAAGGTTCGAAGAGTGCATCAAACTCGTCGAGAAACTTGGAGGAAAGGTCGAGAAGGTGAAAATCCCCACGCTGAAGTACGCGGTTGCGACGTACTACGTGATCGCTCCTGCGGAGGCAAGCTCGAACCTCGCAAGGTACGATGGCGTCAAGTACGGTTTGCGCATTGAGAAAGCCGGTTTGAAGGAGACCTATTCGGTCACGAGAACGACCGGTTTTGGGGAAGAGGTCAGAAGAAGGATCATGCTGGGCACGTTCACTCTGAGCGCGACTTACTACGAAGCCTACTTCAACAAGGCACAGAAGGTGCGAAGGTTGCTTGCCAACGACCTGAACGCAGTGTTCGATCGATTCGATGCAATCCTCACCCCCACGTCTCCCATACCAGCCTTCAAGATCGGTTCAATAACGGATCCTCTCGCATATTATCTCATGGACGTGTTCACAACCTTCGCCAACCTGGCTGGCGTGCCAGCTTTGAGTGTGCCCTTCGGCTTTGCCCAGGGCCTTCCCGTAGGCATTCAGGTGGTGGGAAAGAGGTTTGAAGATCCAAAGGTGCTGAGGATCGGTAGATCGATCGAGAAATTCTCTCCGTACAACGAAAACGGTCGTATTCCCTTACCGGTGGTGAGAACATGAGGTTCAAGACCGTGATAGGTTTGGAAATACACGTACAGCTTTCGACCAAGACCAAAGCTTTTTGTAGCTGTCCTGCGGACGTTTTCGAAATGCCGGCCAACACGGCGATCTGTCCCGTGTGCACGGGTCAGCCTGGAGCCCTGCCAGTGGTGAACGCAGAGATGGTGGACTACGCCATTAAGCTCGCACTGGCACTGAACTGCAAGGTGAACGAATATTCGAGATTCGACAGGAAGAACTATTTTTATCCGGATTTGCCGAAGGGTTATCAAATAAGTCAGTATTTTTATCCACTCGCAGTTGAAGGTTATCTTGACATAGACGTCGATGGAACGACGAAACGTGTGAGGATAAGAAGACTGCATCTGGAGGAAGATGCGGGCAAGCTCATGCACGAGGGTGATTCGATAACGCAAGCCAAGTACTCTCTGGTGGACATGAACAGGTGTGGTGTTCCGCTGGTTGAGATAGTGACGGAACCAGACCTGTCGTCACCAAGAGAGGCACGCATCTTCACCGAAAAGCTGCGCTCCATACTGAGGTATTTGAAGATAAGCAGTGGTGACATGGAAAAAGGTGCCCTGAGGTGCGATGCGAACATTTCTGTCGTTGATGTCGAGAAGAAGGTTTCAAGCAACAGGGTCGAGGTCAAGAACATGAACTCCTTCAAGTTCATCGAAAAGGCGTTGGAATACGAGGAACAGAGGATCAAAGAAGCGCTCGTGAGAGGAGAAAACGTCGAGAAAGAAACGCGCGGTTGGGATCTTTCTACGAAAACGACCGTTTCGATGAGGGGCAAGGAGGAAGAAAGCGATTATCGTTACTTTCCGGAGCCCGACATACCACCGGTCGTTGTCAGCAGAGAGCGGATCGAAAGACTGAGGTTCAGTCTGCCAGAGCTCCCGGATCAGAAAAAGCAGAGGTTTGTTCAAGATTACGGGCTTCCAGAATACGACGCATCCGTACTCACGGCGGACGAATGGATTGCGAACTTCTTTGAGGTGTGCGTTGAACTGACCAAAAAACCCAAGGAAACGAGTAACTGGATCATGACGGAGATGCTGAGAGAAATGAAGGAGTTCGAGAGCGAGGAACTGAAAATCAAACCTGAACACATTGCGGAACTCATAAGGCTGGTCGACCGTGGTGAAATTTCTATAAAGACGGCCAAGGAGATCTTTCCAGAGATGTTCAGAACGGGTAAAATGCCAGGCCGGATCGTCGAAGAAAAGGGGTTGAAACAACTGAGCGACGAGCACACCATCACTGAGATTGCAAAAAAGATTCTCGAACAAAATCCACATGTTGTGGACCAGTATAGGTCCGGAAAAACGAACGTTATTTCTTTCTTCGTCGGTCAGGTGATGAAACAGACCAGGGGCACGGCGAATCCAAAAATCGTGAACGAGGTACTGAGGAGGTTGCTCGAGAGGTGAAGCGGTATCTCTTGGTGCTGTTGATTCTTCTGGGTTGGGTTACCGTATTCGGTGTGGAGATGCTCTATGTCGATGGCTTGGAGCACTTCATCGATGTTGGAAATTTTCTCATCAGAACTTCAGAGGGCGACCTTCAACTCGGAGCGATTTACGAAAACGAGAAAACGATCCTGCGAAGAGTGGGTTTCCTCAGGATCAAAGAGGCTGACGCAAAGATGAGAGTTGGCTTCACCGTCGGGAAGAGTTGGTCCGTTCTTGCGACCTTCGACGTCGAGAGCTTCGGTTTGATGCCGTCACGCTACCGGATGCTCTTTTCTATCGCTCCTGAGAGTTCTTACGCTGTGATGGGTGCTGAACAAAAATTCTTTCTTGGTAATTACACGATCAACTTCTCTTCCTTCGACATCTTTGGTCCCGTCACCATGGGCATGAGCAGGTTGTATGTGAAGATGCAGAACCGAGAGATCGGTTTCTATGCACTCGACAAGGCACTGTTCGCAGGCTTCTATCCTTACTCGAGGGGGCAAACTGGGGACGAAGGGTTCTTCATGGGCGTGGGATGGAAAGATGGATTTTCGGGAGCCTTGGCGATGAAGTTCAGAGTTCCGATCTGGAACCTTTCAATAATGGTAGACTTCATTCTTGCACTCAGCCAAGACAGTGCATCGGTTGGAATCAGGAGTGAATGGATTGGAGAGAATTTCAAACTCGACACTTGTTTCATTGATGGAAAGTTTGTCTTCAACGTTAGTTTCTGAAAACATAGGTTTGTACCTCCACGTTCCTTTTTGCAAGCGCAGGTGCACGTACTGCGACTTCGTTTCATTCACGGATTTTTCTCAGGTTAAAGAGTACTTTGAAGCATTATGGAAGGAGATCGAACTTTGGTCGAAGTTTCTACCCAGAATTCACGTGGAGACGATATACGTTGGAGGGGGAAGTCCGAGCGACGTTCCGTTCGAGTTACTCGAGAAAACTCTCGAGCGCATTCGGGATATGTTTCTCATCGCGGATGATTTCGAGTTCACGATCGAGGTGAATCCGAATTGTGAGTTCGTCGAAAGGCTCAGATTTCTGGACGTGAACAGGGTGAGCATAGGTCTTCAAGCAGCGGACGATGAGGTACTGAAATGCGTCAGGAGAAGACATTCGGTCGGTGATTTCTTCAGAACGTTCGAAACGGCAAAGAACTTTGCCAAGGTCAACGTGGATTTCATCGTGGGTCTTCCGAATGAGAGCGATCGCACGATAGAGAACGACGTGCACGTGGTGGAAACGTTGAGGCCGGATCACGTATCGATCTACCTTCTGGAAACGCACGAAAGCGAGTTTGAAACCGCGATCAGCGAGGTAGTTGAGAATCGCTACGAACGTTTCGTCGAAGCGGTGAAAGAGATGGGTTATGATCGTTACGAGATTTCGAATTTTGCTCTCAACAACAGTTTCTGCAGACACAACTTGAAGTACTGGAGAAACGAGGATTACATCGGTCTCGGCGTGGCCGCAGGTGGGCATCTGGGCAGGATCAGGTACGTGAACAGTCCACGGCTCGGAGAGTACATCTCGAAGTTGAAGGAAGACGATTTCGTATTCGACTATTTTTCAAGGAACGACGATCTGCAAGAGTTGAAAGAAACCATATTCATGGGTTTGAGGCTGAGCGAGGGCGTGAACATCGAGAAGTTGAGAGAGATTTGGTGGATGTTCGATCCCTACGAGCTCTTTCACGACCTTCTGGGTGAGTTTCTGGAAATCGAAGATGGTTTTCTCAAACTTACCAAGCGAGGTTTCGACCTGTCTGCTCGGGTCCTCGCCGATGTCATAGATCGTGTTTCTCTGATGGCCGTTGGGAGGTGATCGAAATGGTCTTTGTGGAAACTTTGCAGAAGTACAACTTACACTATCCTGCCAACGTTGCACTGATATGCAGTATGTACGAAGAGAGGATCAACGCGATGGCTGCTGCCTGGCACACGCAACTGTCACACGATCCGCCTCTGTACGGTGTTTCGATTTCACCCAAACGACTGACGCACGATCTGATTCTGTCTTCAAAGGAGTTCACTGTGAACTTCATAAGGTACGATCAAAGCAGACTCGCATCCTTCGTTGGAAAGACCTCGGGAAGGGACATCGATAAACTCAACGTTTTCGAGATAAACCTCACCAGTGGCAACAAGGTGAAGGTGCCGATACTGAGCGATTGCTATGCGGCGTACGAGTGCAAGCTGGTAGATTTCAGGCGTACTGGAGATCACACCTTTTTCATAGGTCTCATCGTAGGTGTTCACTACGATCCAAACGCTTTCACACAGGTTCTCAACGTTCAACCAACGCTGTACCTTGGTTCTGACAACTACGTCACAGTGGACTTTTCCACCAAGAGGGTGCACGATGAAAAACAGGTGAAGGATTATCTGTCGAAGTGGGTGCAGGGAGGATGACGAAGTTCTTGTCCGTAATCTCACAGCTCATATCGGAAGATAACATTCTCGTTTTGGGACACGTGATGCCGGATGGCGATGACATCAGCAGTGTGGCTTCTCTCGCCGAGGGGTTGCGAAGGCTTGGCAAGAAAGTCAGAGCCGCCATTGACGATCAGATTCCGTGGTATTACAAGCTCTTCTTCGCAGTGGATTCTATAGAGTCTTTCGAACAGTTGCAGGACTTTCATCCAGATTTGATAGTGGTTGTTGACTGTTCTTCACCCGACAGGGTGGGAAGGTTTCAACACTTGCTGAAGAACTCGAAAACGATTGTCATAGACCATCACGAAACAAATTCGATGTTTGGAGACTTGAACTTCGTCGACGTCACGAGTGCTTCGACAGCCCAGATAGTTTATAATATGAACAAAGCCATGGGTGTAGTGTACGATCCAGAGCTCGCAACGACCAACTATCTTGGCATCGCCACGGACACAGGCTTCTTCAAGTACTCCAACACGGATGCGAACGTGCTCAAGATCGCCGCAGAACTCGTAGAATTGGGTGCAAAACCATACTTTGTTGCATCAGTGATCCTGGAGAACAAAACGCCCCAGCAGTTCAAACTTCTTGCGAAGATGATCGAACACATGAAAATCGAGGGTGAATTGGTGTACTCTTGGTTGAGTTATGAAGATTACCTTTCACTCGGTTGCAACGAGGACGACAGCAGCGGGTTCGTCTCGGAACTGAGATCTATGAAGGATATAGAGGTCGCGATATTGTTCACGGAGTTTCCCAAGGGTGAAGTCCACGTGAGTTTCAGATCGAAGCAGTGGTTGAACGTGAGCAAGATCGCTTCGGCTCTTGGTGGAGGGGGGCATGCGCGTGCGGCGGGTTGTTCTTACAAGAACGTCGAGCTCGAGAAGGTCATCGATGAGGTTTTGAGCCCGACGCGCGAAGCCATGGTGGGAGGAAGGCATGAGGTTGGTTAGGTTTCTGAGGCAAACTTACAGTGGCGATGAGTTCTTGATCGTGG
>DOKY01000010.1:1859-7324 GCA_003510135.1 Pseudothermotoga sp. | reverse complement strand
AAGGGGTATACCGTGCTCGATTGATGACGAAAGGGTCAAGGCCTTCAAGGATGCCATAGCGCCTTATCCAGATTTGAAAATCATTGCAGAACAGCCGGGTTACTGGTCCAGAGAGAAGGCGTTCGAGGTCATGCAGACTCTGCTCACCAAGTTTTCACAGATCGATGCAGTCTGGACTGGCGATGATGACATGCTCCACGGCGTGCTGATCGCTCTCAGACAGGCTGGAAGGGACAAGAACATCGTCCTGGTGGGCGGTGCCTGCGAGAAGAACATAGTCAAGATGATCATGGATGGTCACCCACTCATCGAAGTCGACTTCACCTATCCGCCCAACATGATCGCAACGGCAATAAATCTTGCTGTCATGGGACTCAAGGGTGAGTCCTTGAACGGTTTCTACCAGAAAGGAATCCCGAGGAAGATCATACTCTCCACCGAGACTGTGACCAGACAGAACGCGAAAGATTATTACTTCCCAGATTCAGTGTTCTGAGACTCTGAGGCGGGCTTGTGCCCGCCTCTTTGCTGGAGGTGTTCAGATGAAGATTGGATTTTTAACGGTCGCGCTGGGAAATACGAAGTTTGAAGAGATCATTGAATGGGCTGGCAGTGTTGGCTTCGAGGCTCTGGAGGTTGCCGCCTGGCCTCTGGTGAACGAAAGAGACTTTTCCTCCACCACGATCGACGTGGACAAATTCGACGGAAAACAGGCTGAGAGGATCAAAGCACTTCTGGAAAAGCACGGTCTGATCATCTCTTCTCTGGCTTATTACGACAACAATCTGGATGCGAACCCTGAGAAAAGAAGAACGATAAATGAGCATTTGAAAAAGGTCATCGATGTGGCGAGCTCGCTGAACGTAGAACTTGTGGGAACCTTCATAGGAAGGGACATCACCAGAAGCGTCGAGGAGAACTTGAAAGAGTTCGAAAAGGTCTTTAAACCACTGATAAGTTATGCGGAGAGCAAGAACGTCAAGCTCATGATAGAGAACTGTCCAATGGTTGGCTGGCAGGCCGAAGAGAAGATAGGAAACATTTTCTATTCGCCGGAACTCTGGAGAGAGATATTCAGGATCACCCCAAATTCCTTCGGACTGAACCTCGATCCGTCACACCTTTACTGGTTGGGCGTGGACTATCTGAAAGTGATCGAAGAGTTTGCGGACAGGATCTTCCACGTGCACGCGAAGGATGTCGAGATCAAGAGAAACGTCCTGCACGAGCAGAGCATCTTTGGACACTTTGGAACCAACGCGCACGGCAAGAGCTGGTGGGTCTACAGAATGCCCGGTCTCGGTGAGATAGATTGGCCCAGCTTCATCCTGAACCTCAAGAAGGCTGGATACGATTTCGTGATCAGCATAGAACACGAAGATCCCATTTGGGCGGGAAGTCTGGACAGATCGAAAAAAGGTTTGCTCATGGGACTGGAGTTTCTCAAGAGACTCGTTTGACGCGTGCTTTCAGGCTGCGCCCTCCTCAAGGAGGGCTTTTGTTGTTGTACAATGTTTTTGATGGTGATTGAAAATGTTCTTCGCTGACAGGATGCTTGGAAAGCTGGCCAGAAAGCTCAGATTGCTCGGTTTCGATACGGCTTACGCTTCAGATATGGACGAAGAAGCGATACTCGAATTCTGCAAAGAAACCAACCGTGTCCTGATAACGAGAGACAGAGACTTGCTCAAGAAGGCCGTGGAAAGAGGTATTCGTTGCTACTACGTCTCTTCGGATGACTGGCGGGAACAATTGATGGAACTTTCAAAGAAGATAGATCTGAAGAATTCGAAACGCATGAGCAGGTGCAGTTTGTGCAACGCTGAACTCGTCAGGGCGGGCGGGGAAGAAATAAGGGCGAAGGTGCCGCTGTACGTTCAGCAGACGCAGACCGAGTTCTATTCGTGTCCCGTATGCGGCAGAGTGTACTGGGCTGGCTCACATGTCGAGCACGCCGAGTCGCTCTTCAGGAGGCTGGGACTTTGAGGTTCTTCGATCTGATCATGGAGTTTCTCGAATCGGGTTACGAAAGTCAGGCGATGAACAAGCTGGCCCATATGCTTTGCGAAGAGGTGCAGGCACAATCCTGCGACGTATTTCTTTTCGAAGCTTACAAGTCGCAGTTCAGACTGGTGGGCTCGACTCATGGAGAAGAAAGGGTTGGTCAGGAAAAGATCAGCAGGAGCGATCTTGAGAGATTGGAGGGTTGCTTTTTTCTCGAACACGACGAAACCATGATAGGTGCGGTTGTGCTGAAAGAAGTGAAGAAGACAGAAGCTTTGCAGGAGTTGCTGAAAGAACTGTCGAAAACGTTGTGGGTTGCTGAGAAGATCGTTTCGATGCGAGAAACGATGGAAAAATATGAGCTGCTCAGCGAATTGACCGATGTGTTCCACAATTGCGGCGATCCTGACTCGCTGTTGAAGGGCACGCTGGCTGTGATGAAGAAGGCGCTGAACGCGGAAGTTGTGTTGTACCTGCTGAAAGCAGAAGAGGGCTACATCTTCAAAGATGCCGAGGGCATGGATAGAAATCAACTGATTTACGATAGGTTGCCCTCCAACCATGGGTTCGTGACGAAGGTGGAGAAATCAGAGCGCGGCGTTGTGCTGACGAAGATTCAGCTCGATTTTCTGGGCATCAAGGTGAGGTCCCTCGTTGCGTGCCCCGCAAGACTCGGGCAGAACGTTTTGGGCATAGTCATCGCCGTGAACAAGATCGCTCCTACTGGTTATCGCAGCAGATACAGTTTCGACGAACTCGATCTGGCGACACTCAACGATATGGTGAAGAGGTACAGTCTTGCGCACACGCGTGTTGAGTACCAGCAGAGCCTCAAAGAACAGATAGAACGTTTGACGTTGAGCGCGAAAGAGTACGAGAGATTGATTCAGCAACAGCAGGAGTATCTCAGAAAGATGAGCCTGGTGCACAGCCTCAGCAACGCGATGAGGGCGAGCTACGATCTTGTGAACGTGTACAAAATCCTGCTGCTCGGGCTCACGTCAGGCCGGGGTTTCGCATTCAACCGAGCACTTCTGTTGATCCGGGACAGAAAGACTGACACACTCGTCGGCAAGATGTGGTTGGGACCGGAAGATGGAGAAAATATCGAGGAAATCTGGAAAGAAGCCGAGAAGCGTGCCATGATTTACGGTGATTTCGCACAGTATCTGCGCGAGGAAGCAATGATGCTTGATGCGAAGGGAGGCCTCACTGCTCGCATAGACGGAAGGATGTTCCATTACAAGGACCATCCGATTCTCGAGAGGGTTGTACTGAGGAGAAAAATAATCCATGTTACACCAGCATTGCTGGAAAGTTTTGAGCTTTCGGTGCAGGATCTCGTGAACCTCCTGGATGTGGATGAATTTCTCGTGTTACCACTCGTTGGCCGTTGGGATACGATAGGCGTTGTGGTGCTGGACAACAAGTTCACGAAGAAGCCCATCGGCGAAGTGGACATCGAAGTTCTCAGAATCGTCGTGGACAGCGCGGGACTCGCCATAGAAAATGTGATGAATTACGAAGAGCTGAGGAAGAAGACCGAGAGCCTGGAGAAGCAGAAGAACGTGATAGATTACCTTCACAGATTCACGGAAAACATTCTGCAGAACCTGTCAACGGGTATCGCTGTCGTTGACAGAAACGGACGGATCATTCAATGCAACAGAATGTTCTCCAACATCGTTGGATTGCCACAGGAGAGAATCGCCGGAGAACATTATTTCGAACTCGGTGCGGCGTTTCAGGACCTCCTTGAGGTTGCCATGACGGTGCAGGAGAGACGTGAAACTGTCGAGCTGTCCGAATACCGCATAGAAGGTCCGCAGGGAGAGATCTTTCTCAACGTCAAGTACTCTCCACTCTGGGATCCGATGAACGAAACCATCACCGGCGTGATCGTCACCGTTGAGGACGTCACACAGAAAGTCAGGATGGAACAGGAACAGAAGGAAAGGGAAAAGCTCATGTTGCTGGGGGAAGTTGCGGCGCGTGTCGCACACGAACTGAGAAATCCCATCACGGTGATCGGAGGGTTCATCAACCGGGCGAGGAAGAATCTGTCCAACACTCAGACGATCGAAAAGTATCTGGACGTGATATCGAAAGAAGTTGAGAACCTCGAAAGAATCGTGACAGAAATATTGGAGTTCAGCAAGCCGAAGTCCATTCTCGAGTTCACCAGGTTTGACATGAACGAGCTGATAGAAGAGGTTGTCTATATCATGCAGGAGAAGGCGAAGAAAGCGAATGTTATAATAGAGACAAAGCTTTCCAGCGCAGCAGAGGTTGTTGCGGACAGGGTGAAGCTGAAGAGAGTTCTCATAAACCTCGTTCAGAACGCCATAGAGGCCTCGCCTCCCAGCGGCAGGATCCTAATCAGATCTTTCCGGGAGGCCGACAGGGTGGTTGTGTCGGTCTTCAACACAGGCGAGCCTCTTTCCGATAAGGAGTTGAGGAAGATCTTCACTCCGTTCTATACGACCAAGACGCAGGGTACGGGCCTGGGATTAGCCATATGCAAGAAGATTGTCGAGGACGAACACGGTGGTAGAATCTGGGCCGAACCTAAAGGCAACGGTATGGAGTTTTCTTTTGAGATCCCTGTGAAGGGAGGAAAAGAAGATGACCAAGGCCAGGATACTCGTGGTGGATGACGAAGAGAACATAAGGCTTCTCCTGAGCGAGGAACTCACAGATGAGGGATACGAAGTGGATACCGCGATGAACGCGGAAGAGTGCCTGCAGAAATGTCGCCAGGAGTCGTTCGATTTGGTGATTCTGGACATCGAGATGCCCGGGAAAAACGGTATAGAGGTCGCCGGTGAGTTGAGAAAGCAGCAACCCGGGTTGAAGATCGTTTTGCTGACAGCTTATTCTCACTACAAGTACGATCTTTCCTCGTGGGCGGCCGACGCGTATGTCGTCAAGTCAGCCGATCTGAGTGAACTGAAGCGAACCATAGAGGAGCTTTTGAAATTGTGAGGAGGTGTCAGTTTTGGATTACAAAGAGACTCTGAACTTACCGAACACCGCGTTTCCTATGCGCGCGAATCTGGTGGAGAAGGAGCCGCAGATTCTCGAACGGTGGAAGAGGATCGATATTCACAGATACATCCTCAGAACCCGGGAGGGCCGTCCTACGTTCGTTTTGCACGATGGTCCTCCTTACGCGAACGGCGCGATACACATAGGCACGGCGATGAACAAGATTCTGAAGGACATGGTGATGAGGTACAAGACTTTGAGAGGATTCAAGGTTCCCTATGTGCCAGGTTGGGACACACACGGTTTGCCCATCGAGCATCGCGTGACGAGCATGCTCAAGGGAAAGGCCGAGAAGATGACGCCACAGCAGATCAGACAGGAGTGTGAGAAGTTCGCCAGGGAACAGATTGAGATTCAGAAACGTCAGTTTCAGAGACTCGGCGTGATAGGCGATTGGGAGAACTATTATGCCA
>DOKY01000010.1:0-1513 GCA_003510135.1 Pseudothermotoga sp. | reverse complement strand
TCACTTGTGGTACTGCACTCGCTCAGGCGGAGATAGAGTATCGTGATCATGTTTCACCCTCCATCTACGTTAAATTCAAGATGAAAGACAGCAAGGAGTACATCGTGATATGGACAACCACACCGTGGACCCTGCCAGCCAACACGGGCATTGCAGTCCATCCCGAGGAGACCTACGTGAGGTTGAAGGTTGATTCTGAGATCTGGATCGTCGCAGAGAGATTGCTCGAGCAGTTCGCAAAAGAGGTCGGTTTAAAGCACTATTCAGTTCTTGAAAGATTCAGTGGACGCTTGCTGGAAGGCAGGATCGCGATCAGCCCACTGTCTCAGGGGGATTCAAGGGTCATACTCGCCGACTTCGTTGACATGGAGACTGGAACCGGCTGCGTCCATGTGGCTCCCGGTCACGGTGAAGAGGACTACGAATATGGATACAAGATATACAGGCTTGACGTGCTTTCACCCGTTGACGAAAGAGGACGTTTCACGGGCGAGGCTGGCAAGTACGAAGGTTTGAACGTGTTTGATGCGAACACGATCATCGTGGAAGATCTCAAGAAGCTGGGTGCGCTCCTGCACGCTTCGACCATAACCCATTCTTATCCTCACTGCTGGAGATGCAAAAATCCCGTCATATTCAGAGCGACCGAGCAGTGGTTCATCTCTATCGACAGGAACAATCTGAGAAACAGGCTTCTGGAACAGATCGAGAAGGTTGAATGGATCCCCGAATGGGGTAAGAACAGGATAGCCGCGATGATCGAAGAAAGACCGGACTGGTGTATTTCCAGGCAGAGGGTGTGGGGTATTCCGATTCCCGCGTTCAGGTGTAAGTCCTGCGGACATGTGAATCTGGACCCACAGCTCATCGAGCACTTCGCAAGCGTTGTCAGGCAGAAGGGCACCAACGCGTGGTTCGAGATGAGTGAAAAGGAACTTCTGCCAGATGGCTACGTTTGCAAGAATTGTGGCTCGAACGATCTGGAAAAGACCTACGACACTCTCGATGTGTGGATAGACTCCGGAGCATCGTTCGAGGCTGTGCTCAACGCGAGGCCCGAGCTCACTTTCCCTGCGGACATGTATCTGGAAGGGAGCGATCAGCACAGAGGCTGGTTCAACTCGTCTTTGGTGCTGTCCGTCGTCAAACATGGTCAGCCACCGTACAGAACGGTTCTGACCCACGGGTTCATCAAGGACGAAGAAGGAAAGAAGATGAGCAAGTCCTTGGGGAACGTGGTCGATCCGCTGGAAGTGTGTTCGAAGTACGGCGCAGACGTTCTAAGGCTCTGGCTCGCGAGCAGCGATTACTTCAACGACATACGCATAAGCTACAACATACTCAAGCAGCAAGTGGAGGTTTACAAAAAGATTCGAAACACGATCAGATACCTTCTGGGCAACCTTTACGACTTCACACCGAAAGATGTCGTGCCTTACGAAAAGCTCCTGCCGGTAGATAAGTGGGCACTCGGAAGGTTGCAACAGATAATCAAGACTGTCACGGAAGCTTA
>DOKY01000025.1 GCA_003510135.1 Pseudothermotoga sp. | reverse complement strand
TAGCGCAGCAGATAGAAGAGATGACGCATGCGGTGAAACAACAGGCAAGCGCATCACAGAACGTGAGTGGTTTGTCGGAAGAACTATCTTCCATAGCGGAGAGCTTGGTGGAACAGGTGAGAAAGTTCAAAATATGAAGAAAAGCTCATCCAAACGGGCCCATCCGGGCCCGTTTTTTTTAAGTTTGTCGTGCATTCATCACATCTGTCGTCAATTCTTTCTCGATTATTAGAGTTCCGTTAGAAATCATCTGTCTTCTCAAGATTGAAGTCTAAAATATCGATGACAAAAACAACGCCGGGAGGGTGGTTTCATGAGGCGATACGTCGCTTTCATGCTGATCTTAACGCTGGTTTATCCAATCTTTGCATCCGTCACGGACGCTCTGGAGAGCTACAAGAACAACAGTCCAGCCTATTTGAAACTCACGCTGGATCGTCAACAGGCAGAGGATGATTATCAAAAGGCGTTGCTTGAGGCAAAGAACAAGAGGCAGGAACTTTCCGCGCAGCTTTCGAAGCTCAAAGCAGACAGTTCTTACAGAGAATCGCTGAAAAGCTTCGTGAACGATTTCATAGACACGTATTTTGCTGTGGTGGAAGCTCAACTCACTCTCGAAATGGCACAACTGAGCTCGCAGGTTGCTCAGATCGATTACAACGAAAAGAAGGACCTCTACGATAAAGGTATTGGAACGCTTCAGGATCTGAAGAGCGCGAGTGCCACACTCATCGAAACCAGCAAAGACCTGGACGCGGCGACTCTGACTCTTGAACAGGCAAAACGCGATTTCGAGGCTCTCATAGGTGCGAACGTCAAAGTGGAAGAGCCGACGCAGATAAATTTCAACTTCTCTTTGCCCACGGTCGATCAGCTGATGGATAAATCCCTCACGCTCGCGATGGCCAGACTGAACGTTCAAATTGCGCAGATGGATCTCGACGGGCTGGTCAATCCATCTCAGTACACGAAGAGTTATTACGAAAGGAATCTCAAAAAAGCTCAAGCAGACGTTCAATCCTACCTGCAATCGCTGAGGAAATCTTACGAGAACCAGCTTCAGACAATCCAGAATACCGTCAAATCGATTCAGGCGCAGATGGAAAAGATAGAGGTTGCAAAACTTCAGCTTGAAACTGTGCAGAAGAACTTCGCAGCCGGTGTGGCTTCAGAACGAGACGTTCTGAACGCCAAACTTTCCCATCTGAACGCGCGAAAAACTCTCCTGACACAGGTGAAGTCTCTCTTGAAGAACGTGTGTGCTGTTTACATCGATACAGAACAAGATTTCTCCAAGGTCCTATCAACGATCCTCGGGGAGTGACGCATCATGTTAAGGAGAGTTCTTTTGCTTTTGCTGTTACCTGTTTTCGCGCTGGCTTCTTTTTTGGACGAGGTTCAGAACAACCTGCAAACGGATGTAAACTATCTTTCTGCGAAGCTTTCCTACGAGGAAGCGGCGTTTCAGGTTCAAAAAGACAAAAACGTACTCATACCCTACGTTTCCCTCGATAAGTTCAGTTTCAACACCTCGATCTTTGACAACGCAACGAACTACATCGTGAACGTGCCATTTTCGATAACTTTTTCAGACCTTGCGGGCTTCAACTTCTCGATCTCCAACAGCTGGAAGTACTCTTCTTCAGACGACAAATGGAGCGATTCTGGTTGGACCTTCTCCGTTTCGAGGAGTCTGTTTTCCAACTTCGATCTGGACCAGCTTCAGAATCAAAAAAACCTCTTCGATACCAGCTGGAAACTTCTCTCGGCGAAGAACAACGTCTTTGTGAACGTGGCGAACGAAGTTTTCAACAGCATTTATTACACCGAGAAGCTTCATATAACTTCCAGAAGGCTTCAGCTTCTGAGCGATCAGGTGGAAGAACTCCGAAAAGCCTACGAAGTTGGCAGCGCTGCTTTCGAGGATATCGTGAACGCTCAGAAACAGGTGCAGAACCTTGTACTGCAGCTGGAGAAGGTCCGTCAGGCAAGGTTCAGTGTTTCAAAAGACTATCCTCAAACCGTGCTGGATGAGATGATGAACCGTTTGCGCGAACTGACTTCGAAACTTCCAGCAGAACAGGAGGCACTCGAAGCAACCAAGGCGCGGTACGACGTTCAGGCCTCGTACATAGCTTTTGAGATTGCCAAAAGGCAGAGTGACAGGGCTTATCAAACGTGGTTGCCAAACCCAACGTTCAGCGCCGGGATGACGCTCAAGGAGGATGGCTATTCTGTCTCACTTGGCTTTTCGTTCAGTTACAACCTGCTCGACAGAGGTGAAAGAGCACACAACTACAGAACCGCTCAAGAGAGTCTGAATCTGCAACGTGTGATCTACGAAGAAAAGCTGCGTAATCTCGAGAAAGCCGTGAAAGATGCGTACGCATCGATAAGAATTGCCGAGATCTCAAAACGGCTTGCCGAACTCGATCTGGAACTCAAAAAGATAAACCTGGACAGGCTGAGCAAGAAGAAAGAGTTCGTTTCGACACATGACCTTGAGACGGCCACACTCGACGTTGAGGAAGCCGAACTCGAGCTGCTCAAAAGTGAGTTCGATCTCCTCATGAGCAAGGTGAACCTTTTGACGATCCTGGGGATCGATTTGATTGAAGCTGTGGGAGGTGCTTGAGCGTGCGTAGAACACGCTGGTTAGTCATCGTGCCGCTGATAATTCTGATCTTCACTTCGTGCAGCAGAAACACCGCACAGACCAGCACCGTTCAAGTGAGTGAATACGTCGTTTCGAGAACGAACCTGACAGACACGATAACGCTGTCAGGGACCGTCCAGGCGAGGGAATACGCTGACATCAAATCGCTCGTTTCCGGTATCGTGAAAAAGGTGAACGTGTCGAAGGGTGACACCGTTAAGGCAGGGGATGTGATCGCCGAACTCGACGATACAGAGTACAGACTCGCCTACATCAAGGCTCTTCAAAACTACGAGACAGCGAAGAACTCTGGTTCGAAACTCTTGATCCAGCAGCGTGAAATCGAGCTTGAACTGGCCAAAAGAGACCTTGAGAACTGCAAACTGCTCAGTCCCATCAACGGTGTGGTGACTTCCATCGATATCAAGCAGGGTGATTTGATAAGCACCGGCAAGACCATCGCCAGGGTCGTGAACCTCGAAAAACTCTATGTTTCCGCCTCTGTGGACGAGGTCGATTATTCGAGGATCGCTCTAGGACAGGTTGCAACGGTCAGTTTTGATGCGATAGAGGGTCTCACGGCTGGAGCAAGGGTAACGTACATCTCAAGCGAGGCACAGACGTCTCAGGGCATTGTCGTCGTACCCATAGAACTGGACCTGTTGAGCGTCGATGCCTCACAGCTGGGACGCAGCATGAGTCAGACCGGGATCGATCAAGCTCAGTTACAGCAGAAGTTACAGCAGCTGAGAACTCAAGGAACTCTGGCGCAATTTCTCCAGAGACAGACGCAGAGTAATTCGCAGAATCAGAGTGGCAGGATCATACCTGGACTTTCTTGCGAAGTGAACGTCGTCACGATGAGCAAAGAAAACGTTCTGGCCGTTCCGATCAACGCAGTGAAGTTCAATTCTGGAAAGGCTTATGTCACTGTGAAAAAGGCCGACGGTTCCACCGAAGAAAGAGAGATCAGCGTGGGTATCAGGACCAACAGTTTCTACGAAGTTGTGAGTGGCCTTGAGGAAGGTGAGGTTGTACTGGTGACGGGAAGAATACCCGCGAGTAGCACAACCCAAAGGGTGCCTGGTGTTCTGTTCAGACCGTGAGGTGAAAGATGTGGCTGAGATCATAAGAGTCGAGAACGTCAAAAAGATATACAGAATGGGCGATAACGAAGTCAGGGCGCTCGACGGCGTCAGCCTTGTTGTCGAAGAGGGAGAGTTTCTGATCGTCATGGGACCTTCTGGAAGTGGCAAAACCACCTTACTGCATCTGATGGGTTGTCTGGACAAACCCACCGAAGGTGAAATATACATCGCCTCCACACCGGTTTCCAAATTGAACGACCCACAGCTTGCGAAGATAAGGAACAAGATGGTCGGATTTGTGTTCCAGCAGTTCAACCTGCTCCCTCGCCTCACCGCGCTTGAAAACGTCGAGTTGCCCATGATCTACGCTGGTGTTCCAAAGGCAGCGAGACGAAGGAAGGCGAAAGAGTTGCTCGAGCTGGTCGGCCTCGGAGATAGGCTGCACCACAGGCCAACACAGCTTTCCGGCGGGCAGATGCAAAGGGTTGCTATAGCCAGGGCACTTGCGAACGATCCGGTGGTACTGCTTGCCGACGAGCCCACCGGTAATCTCGACTCGAAGAGTGGAGAAGAGATACTCAAGATCTTCTCCGGGTTGAACAAGAGAGGACAGACCATCGTCATAGTCACCCACGATCCTGAGGTCGCCAGGCACGGAGATCGAATCGTTCGCATGCGCGATGGAAAGATCCTCAGCGAAGAGGTGAACGTGCATGCTTGACATGCTCAAGGAGGCCTTTCGCTCGATCGCTCACAACAAACTTCGCACGGCCCTGTCCATGATCGGAATCATCATAGGCGTTGCGGCCGTCATAGGAGTCGTCTCTGTGGCCGAGGGTACGAGCAGAAGCATCAGACAGTCTTTGACTTCCATAGGTTCGAACCTCATCCTCGTCTCGCCGGGCTTCACGAGAGGTGGTGGGGGACGTACTGCCACAGCCCTCACGGAGGTGCTCGAAAAGGAGGATGCGGACAGGATAGCCCAGCTTTGTCCTTCAGTCAGGTACGTCACACCCATTCAGCAGGGAAATTTCATCGTTCAGCACGAACGTCAGAACAGCATGGCGACAGTCATGGCAGCAAGACCAGTGTTGTTCGACATGATAAACGTCAAGCTCTTTCAGGGTGAGTTTTTCAACGAATCCGACGAGAGGGCCAAACGGCGCGTTGCAGTGATCGGAAAAGAAGTTGCGGACGAACTCTTTCCGAACGGGGATGCTCTTGGACAGACCATAAGGATCACGAGCGGTTCGATCAGGCAGACCTACATGGTGATAGGAGTACTTGAAAAGAGTGGAAATCTGCTCTTTCTCAATCCCGACAGATCAATCGTGGTGCCTTTCGCCTCTGCGGAGAACAGACTCTTCAGACGTAAGAACGTCTCAATGATAGTCGCTCAGGCGATCTCAGAGAACATGGCAAATCAAGCGGTTTCTGAGATAGATTCAGTGCTGTTCGACAAGTTCCAGAACGAAGAAAAGTATCGCATAGTCAGTCAGGACGCATTGCTCGAGACAGTCAATCAGACCATGGCCGTGCTCAGCTTCATGCTCGGTAGCATCGCCGGTATCTCTCTGCTGGTCGGCGGTATAGGCATCATGAACATAATGCTCGTCACGGTGACGGAGAGAACCAGAGAGATAGGCGTAAGGAAGGCCATCGGTGCCAGCAGAAGGCACATTTTGCTTCAGTTCTTGCTCGAATCCATCGTGCTCACTTTCGTGGCGGGATTGCTCGGTATTGCCGCTGGTTTTGGCCTGTCCAAGCTCATAGCGAAAATAGGATCCGTCCAGACAGCAGTGACGCCCACGGTTGTTCTCGTTGCGGTGTCTGTGTCCATAATGGTTGGTCTGTTCTTCGGAGTTTGGCCCGCAATGAGGGCTTCCAAGCTCGATCCAGTGGAAGCGCTCAGATATGAATGAACTGGTGGAGGCGGGGGGAATCGAACCCCCGTCCGAATGTGAGCACCCCCAGGCTTCTCCGAGCGCAGCCTGTGTTTGGATCTCGGCCCTCAAGAGCCCACAGGCAGGCCCTTGCAAGCCACAGCCCCTCTTAAAACCGCTGAAAGTCGGGGCGAACCTTTCAGCGGTCGACCGGCGATCTCACGCCCCTTCCGCAGGCACCGGTCAGACCTCGCGGGGGACGGCTGCCTATTCTCTATTAGGCAGCGAGAGCCATTTCGTAGTTGGCACTTCTTTTTGGCTCCACCTTTTTTACGAGGTGGTGGAGACCTCGGCTCGCTTCCTGGGGGATCTCACACCCGTCGAAACCGTTCGCCCCCAGCTTCTATGAATTATACACCATCTTTTCTGACGGCTGTACCCTGAAAAGGTTCAAAGCATGTACGCTTCGCTGATCACATGGAGCGCCACGGGTGGAAGCACCTTGAAAGGTTCGACCAGCTGACCCTCCACTGGTGAGTAGGCTTTGCTCCTTTCGGTCAGATAGGAGAACAGCACTTGCAGAGATCTTTCATCGAACTGGCTCCTATGCTCTGAGATGGCTTGGAATTTCCTGCTCAGATGTTCGTGCTCGATGGGATAGAACGTGTTTGGGAATGCCGTGTTGAAGAATCCAATCGCTGTGACGTCGTGGTTCGATGTGCCGGGAAACAGCTTGGGCAGTCTGTACAGACTCACAGCTTGTGCCGTGGACATACCACACTTCAGATGGTCAGGATGGACTTCGTAAGGTGCGAACGGATCCACGGTGAAAACCGCATCGGGTTCGACCTTCCTGATGATTTGTATTAGTTTCTCTCGCACCTGCTCGATCGTATAGTCGCCGAGATCTTCAAACCCGAGCCACAACAGCTCGTGCACGCCCAAAATTTCTGCCGCCTTTTCCTGTTCCCTTTTTCTGATCTCAGCGAGTTTCTTTCCGACCAAAGATTCGTCACGTGTTCCTGCCGAGCCATCCGTTATGGTGACGTAATAGACCTTGATCCCCTTTTGTGAAAGCTTGGCGATCGTGGCACCCATGGAAATATCCGCATCGTCCGGGTGAGGCTGTACGCAGAGTATCTTGCCGAAGGAATCCAACTCTGGAAGTTTCATCATGCCTTTGAGCTTATGAACTAACTGCTTCAAGTTCCTTCACCCCTTTCTGAACCAGATCTTCTCGATAGCCCAAGAAAAGATCGTGAGAGATATCGCGATGAAGCCAAACGTGAGGTATGCTGGTTCTGCCCCCATCTTCTCCACAACAACACCCCCAACGCTGGAACCCAAAAGTGGGCCTATACCCTGCAGAGACATCCAGAAGACTATCTGTGTACCTTCCAGTACATGTGCCGAAAGTTTCTGTCTCATCAAGAACAGTGTTGCGTAGTAAATCACGATATAAGTCCAACCATGGAGAAGCTGGATCAGTAACAGCTGCGCTTCCGTGGTCGCGAACGACGCGAGCACCAGTCTTAATCCCACGACGAAAACACCACTTGACAGCAGTTTGAAGCTTCCCAATCTCTTCACTATACGTTCGGCGAAGAGCAGAAAAGGAGTCTCACTCAACGCCATGAGAGCGAGACTCAAACCAACACTCGATGCCTGGAAATTTTTAGATTTGACGAGAACCGGCAGGAAGATGGTGTTGAACAGGTTGAAGCCGACAGCAACAGTAACGATGGCGAAAAGCACAGAGAACCTTTTGTCAGTCGCCCGTATCGATGGCCTTCGGTGAAAATTCATCTCGAGATCGCTTCTCCGTACAACTGATGCCATCAAAAAAAAGAGCACCGAATAAACTATGAACAGCGCTACGAAGCCTTCATTCACCAGATTGGCCACCAGGAAAGAAGCGGCAGCGTAACCGAGGGTACCGAAGAACCTTATTCTGGCATAAGAAAGCCGGGATCGAGTTGCAAATTCTACCAAAGAAGATTCCAGCAGAGGTACCAGACCACCCTGCGAGAGCATGAGCGAGAAACAGAAGATGAAGGTCAGGATGATACTCTTAGACAGGAACAGGATCCACAGCGAAACGATCCCAATTGTTGCGGCGTAAACGATCACTCTTCTCACGCCAAGTTTGTAGGCCAGTAGGAAGTAGAGCTGATTTGCCCAAAGAGCGTTGACAGACGGAAGGGCCATCAAAACGCCAACGAAAGACGGTGGAAGGCCGATGTAGACAAAATACTGACTCAACAGAGTCATGCAAGCGATCAAAGCATAGGCTAAGAATTCACTTGAGAAAAGCGCAAGTTTTTGTTTTCTCATACAAAAATTATAGAACTGAGGCTGCGACGATTGCAAGATCTCTTTGTAAAACTCAGCCCTTCAAAGCAGCCTTCCTTTCCCTCCGTGCCTGCTCCTGTTGAGCGTTGGAACCGTAGAGGACTTTGAGCTGTCTTGCTTCTCTCAGAACCCTTTCTTTCTCTGCTTCCTTGATGAGCTCCTCATGCCTGAGCTTCGCCAACATGTACTCCAACATGTTCTCACCTCCGTGAATAAGTTTATCACGTCCCTCAGATTTTGTCAAGTACGAATCGAAAATATCAATAACCAGTCTAAATATATATTAGTACCCCAGTCTTCATATCAATATCTTTGAACCATAGGTTCGATTTTTCCAAAAAGAAACCCGCCCTGTGGGCGGGTCACTCGGTCGGTATGTTCACGATCACTTCTTGTACTTGGTGATCTGCCTCAAGAAGTTGTGCCTCCATTCTCTGTCCTTTTCCGATTCAACTCCCTTGACGGCGAAACCGTCCACCACACCTATGACCGACCTACCCTGGTCGGTCTGTACCACGAGCACCTGCAGGGGATTTGCAGTGGCAGCAAATATCCTGCAGACTTCCTGAACGTTCTTGATCTGATTGAGGATGTTGATGGGATAACCGTTCCTGATCAAAAGCACAAACAGATGGCCTGCTCCGATTCTTCTCGCGTTGTCGATGGCCACGTCGATGAGCTCCTGATCGTTCCCTTCGTACCTCACTAAACACGGTCCACTCGCTTCGTTGAACGCGAGGCCAAAGTTCATGTTTGGGTTGGTCGTGACCACAACTTCGTAGAGATCCTCAACTGTCTTGATGAAGTGTGAGTGACCCAAGATGATGTTGGCCCCTTCAGGTATGTTCAGCTGGACCACCTCAATGTTCATACGATCACCTCTCACGAGTGCTAGGTATGCTCGAAAAAATTATACACTCGGCAAAGTCGATTTCTCCCCTTGCATTGTGGTGGATGTTGGTCTATAATTTGAGTTGCTGGGGCCGTAGCTCAGCTGGGAGAGCGCTACCTTCGCAAGGTAGAAGTCGTGGGTTCGAATCCCATCGGCTCCACCAAGCGGGGCAGAATCGCCCCGTTTTTTTGTATCATCTCATTGAGGTGATCTTTCATGCCACTCTTACCCCCGCACAACCTGGAAGCAGAGGAAGCGGTCATCGGAAGCATATTAATCGATCCGAGCGTTGTGAACGACGTGATGGAAGTTCTCAGGAGCAGCGATTTCTATTCGAAAAAACATCAAGCAATATTCGCTGCCATGGAGAAGAT
Organism: Pseudothermotoga sp.; assembly: GCA_003510135.1. Lineage (GTDB taxonomy): Bacteria > Thermotogota > Thermotogae > Thermotogales > DSM-5069 > Pseudothermotoga_A. The sequence continues at coordinate 21,330 of DOKY01000025.1, read as the reverse complement.
GTACGAGCGTGGCGATCCGATCGACGTGCTGTCGGTGTGCGAAGAACTGAAGAGAACGGGACAGATGAAGTTCGTCGGTAGCGAACTGGATGTTGCAAGACTTGCAGAGGCTGTGCCGACCTCCGCGCACGTGATGCATTATGCCAAGATCGTGCGAGACAAATCGATCCTGAGAAGCTTGATAGAGGCTGGCAGAAACATCGTCGAATCGGCCTACGAGGAACGCGAGGTGGACGAGATCTTAGACGAGGCCGAAAGGATCGTCTTCGACATCGCCGAATCGAGGGCCACGAAAACTTATGATCACATTGGATCGATAATGCACGCAGTTTTCGAAAACCTTGAAGAACTCAGGTTGAAAGGTTCATCAGTTCCTGAACCCGGGGCAGTCGTGAGCGGTTTGCCTACCGGTTTCAGAGCGCTGGATAGACAAACCTCCGGTTTCCACAAATCCGATCTGATCATCATCGCAGCAAGACCATCCGTGGGTAAGACCGCCTTCGCACTCACAATAGCGCGCAACATGGCGGTCAAGTTCAACCTGTCCGTGGGCATATTCAGTCTGGAAATGTCCAAAGAACAACTCGCGCAGAGACTCCTGTGCAGTGAATCGAGGGTGGATCTGCATAAGATCAGAACCGGTTATTTGAGCGATCAGGAGTGGGAAAGACTGACCATAGGTGCTTCAAAACTTTACAAAGCCAACATCATTGTGGACGATGAACCTTCTCTGGATCCGCGCACTCTGCGTGCGAAGGCAAGGAGAATGAAACGAGAATACAACGTCGACGCCATCTTCGTGGACTATCTTCAGTTGATGCACACGCGGGGTGGTCAGGAAAGCAGACAACAGGAAATATCCGAGATTTCAAGATCATTGAAGCTGCTCGCGAGAGAACTCGACATCGCCGTTGTCGCGCTTTCTCAGCTTTCGCGAGCCGTGGAAACCCGCGAGGACAAAAGGCCAAGGTTGAGTGATCTGAGAGAATCTGGAGCGATAGAACAAGATGCCGATACGGTGCTGTTCATTTATCGAGAAGAGTACTACAAGAAGAGTGAAAAGCTGCACGAACCTCATGAAGCTGAGATCATCATTGGAAAGCAGAGGAACGGACCCATAGGCACGGTGAAGCTGATGTTCGAACCACAGACGGCTTCATTTTACGAAGTGGAAAGGATCGAGGTGGAATGAACCTAAGGGTGGGGATAGGCACCGATCGTCACCCGCTGAAAAAACCTGGAAGGATGGTACTCGGAGGCACCGTCGTGAGCGAGGAGGTGGGTCTCGAAGGCCATTCAGATGCGGATGTGGTCTGTCACGCGCTGATCGACGCGCTGTTTGGGGCGGCGGGCATTGGGGACATCGGTGAGTACTTTGATCAGAGCGAACGCTGGCGGGGCGCTTCCAGTCTGGTGATGCTAAAACAAACAAAAGAGCTCTTGGCGCAGAAAGGCTGGACCATAGTGAATGTCGACGTGACAGTAACCTGTGGAGCTGTGAAGCTCTCACCTTTCAGAGAAAAAATGATCGAGACGCTCGCAAGCAGCCTCGGAATCGATATGGAAAGTGTGAATGTGAAGTTCAAGACAGCCAACGGCCTGGGCTTCGAAGCGAGTGAAGGGGCTTCGGCAATTGCCGTCTGCCTGATCTCAAGGAGCCCTTCCGGTTGATGGCCTTTCGCCCTTCAACACCTGCTCGGCAAGCTTCAAGATCCATTCTTCATCACTGAAGACGAGCACACCCCCCGCCGCGAAGGGATCGTTCACCGAGATCTTTTTCACAGATCGATTCAAAAGCACGATCGCCCCCTCGAGGGCCTTCCTTCTGATCCGCTCGACGTCCGAAAGATCTATAGGCGGCTTCACGTTCAAAACCGGCAACTTTCCAAGCAACTCACCCTTGCCCGTCACGAACACAACATCGAACCCCATTTCTCGCAGTGTTTTCGCTTTCTCCTCGTCCTCCACCAAGGTTGGACAACTCATCTTTCGAGTCAGCAACGATCTGACCACATCGGGATTGACCTTCCCGGTCGCGTTCAGTATGGGCACTACACCCGCCGAGACGAAGCCTTCTATCATGTAAGAGAGCACCTGCGCGGTTATGAAAGGAGATCGAGAGATCTTACGCAGCGGATCTGCATCGCTGTCTCTCAGCACATCGAGTGTTCCAAAGACAACGCAGTCAAAGCCATAAGAGCGCGCCACCATGCCCGCAGCGTACGCGACGTCCTTCGCAATCTCCATATTCTGATTACAGCCGAGTGCCAGCAAAGATACATCCTTCAAAAGCTTCTCCAGAGGAACGTTCAAAACACAGGATTTCTCACAGAATGAAAGCTGATCACACAGTTCAATCGAACCAGCCGCGATCGAACAAATCGAGAAGGAAATTGCCAGGACCACCAAGAAAATTCTCCTCGACAACGACATCCGCCACCTCCTTCAGGCTCTTCGTGCCGTTGCGCACCGCCACTCCGAGACCGACGCTCCTCAAGAGTGCCACGTCGTTGTCGTTGTCACCGAAAGCCACAGCTTCTCGAAGATCGAAGCCGAGTTTCTCAGCCAGGACTTTCAGCGCACGTCCTTTGTCCGTCTGAGACGGTACAAAATCGAGATAGTTGCTGAAAGATTTGAAGATAAGAACGTCTTCAAACTCTTGTCTGAGCTCTGGAATGATCGCATCGAGCCTTTCTGGTTCAGCAATCGCAAGCAATTTCGTCGCACCGTGCTGTTCGACGAGTTCTGCAAGATCGTCCACGAAGGTCAGCTCGATCCCTGAATGTTCGCTGTACGCCCTCGCGTGCTCGTTGTCCTCCTCCACCACGAGCTTGTCATCCACGTAGGCTTGTCTGTGAACATTCAAAGATCTGAGCTTTCGAACTATCTGGGAGGCACGCTGTGGTTTTATTTTTAATTCCATGATCTTGCCATGCTCAGGTGTCCACACGACGGAGCCGTTGTACGCGATGATGGGAAACTCCTTGTCGAAGTAACGCTGCAAGAGTTTTCTGACCGAAGGGAGCATCCTGCCACTGGCGAAGACGATCTTTTTGTTTTTCTCAAGCAGCAAGCCTATGGCTTTCAGATTCGAAGGGTGGATGCTGTGAGAATCCATCAGTATCGTTCCGTCCAGATCGAAGACAAACACCTTCAAGGTTCGTTCCCCTCCTGCCATATGTTTTCGAACAACTCCTGATAATGCCGTACCAGGGACTTTTCTCGAATCACCATCATCAGTTCCGCGTTTCTCCCGTAAGCACTCCTGGTCGCGTTGGCCGAACCGCTCACGACCACTCGCCCGTCGATTATAAACAATTTCGTGTGCAGTGTGAAGGGTTCAAAGACTCTCAGTTCGATACCGGAGTCTGGAAGATTCTTCAGCGCGGAGTTGGTCAAGAACCAGCGATCGACGAGTAACCTGACCCTCACGTTCCTGCTTGAAAGGACCTTGAGCATCGACCAAACCTTTGGATGCGTCAAAGCAAACATCGCAACATCGACAGTCCTGCGCGCCTTAGAGAGTTCCTTCAGCAGGAGATCTTCAAGATCAAAATTTCTCAGCAGAATTTTGCCGTGTGACACTTCAAACCGTTTCAGTTCCCCGTTCCACAGGGCATCGAAGAAACTCGCAAGTTGAGGGCCAACCGCGCGATCTTCGATGTACAGAAGATCGTTGATTGATCTTTTCAGGCTGTTTTCCGTGAAGTTTGCCGAACCCACAACGATCCTTTCCTCATCGACCACGACAAACTTGAGATGCAGCAGAGAACTCTCAACATCCATTCTAACGCGAACGTTCTTGGGTGCCGTACCCGTCTCGAAGATCACCCTCACATCGACACCGCGACGTGCCGCTTCACTTAGGGTGTGCAGAAAACTTTCCTCGTCAAGCGAATAACTGCAGACGTAGACAGAGTGTGAAGCCTGGTCCACCAGTTCACAGAGCCAGTCCGTCGACTGCAGCGGTGTGAACATGATCTGAACGCAGAAAGATGAAACTGCCACAAAACACAGCAGTAGCGCTTTCATGGTCTATATTATAAGCCGAGGTGATGTGCGTGCGCATTTTACGCATCAACGATTCGGTTCTCTGTGTTGTCACAGGACCTATCGGTACGAACAGCTATGTGATCGACGCAGAACCCAGCGTGGTCATAGATCCGGGTTATGGTATAGGAGCGTTCGTTCAGAAGCCCTGTATCGTGCTGCTCACTCACGGTCATTTCGACCATATCTGTGGTCTGAAGGAGTTACAGGTCAAGAAACTTTACATCTCTGAACACGACGCATCGTGGTTGGTTGATCCTTCTCTGAACCTGTCACTGTGCTTCAAAGAGCGTTTCGTTTTCGATCACGAAGTCGAGTACCTGCCGGAGAACTTCACGGTGGGAAAATTTGACTTCAAGGTGTACCGCACACCCGGACACACCCCGGGCTCCGTGATGTTCAAAACCGGCGGGATCATATTCAGCGGTGATACAATCTTTTTAGACAGCATCGGAAGAACGGATCTTCCAGGTGGCGATGAGACAGCAATGAGGAAAACGCTGACTCTGGTAAAAAAGCTCTTGAGTTCTTTGAAACCGAACGAGCTCGTGCTTCCGGGCCATGGTGAGATCGGAACGGTCGAGGAGGTTTTGAGGAACAACTTGTTTCTCAGGGAGGAAGAAAGGTGAAGAAGATCTTTTTTGCGCTGGCGATCTTGCTGTTCTTGAGTGGCTGTGTGATGAGAATCGCAGAAGTTCCTCCGAGGGTCTATTCGCTCGAATCCGCAGTGCAAATTCCCAGCGGTAAGTACGCACTGCTACACCTCGAGAGTGTATCAGGCTACGAAGATATCGAGTTGAAAGGCATGGTCGCTGTTTACGAAGGCCCAGATGGGTCGATGTATCTGCTCTACGGTTTTAAGAGCTTCGATGATGAGCCGAAGAAGGCCTGGAAATCTATCGTCAAGAAGTACGGTGTCTGGAATCTTGGGGTCTACATCGATCTTCCATCGGTTGGTTATTACAGCGTCGAAAAGAAGGGCAAACATGTTGTCGCGTGGTGGAAGGATGTGTGGCTGTTTGTCGTTGAATCGAAGGGTAATCCCAGAGGTTTCGTGAAGGATACGATGGACGCCTTTGCTCGACTGGGAGGTATGCTGAGATGATCGTGCTCGCTCACAGGGGCTATTCGGCGCGTTATCCTGAAAACACGATGATCGCCTTCAAAAAAGCTCTCGAGCTTGGTGCGGATGGCATCGAACTGGATTTGAGAGGTACGAAAGACGGCAGAGTTGTTGTCATCCATGACGAAAACCTGAAGAGGTTGTGCCAGGTGGATGTGAAGGTCTCCGAAGTTACTCTCGAAGAACTGAAAGGATACAGGCTGAACGGCGAGACCATACCGAGCTTTGAAGAGGTGCTTTCGATTCTCGATGACAGGCACATTCTGAACGCGGAGATCAAGGAAGCGAACGTTGCGGAAAGAGCTTTGCAGCTCATAGACGAGTTTCGCCTGACTGATAGCACCGTCATTTCATCCTTTGACCACGAACTCATCACGCATCTGATCAGAAAGAGACCGGACATGAAGTTCGGTTTTCTCGTGGGAGAAGAGCTGAGGAACGATCCCGTCGGCCTGGTAGATAAACTGCTCCAGCACAAACCTTATTCTATGCACGTGCCGCACCAATTGTTCGATTATCCGATGGTTTTCAGAAAGATCGTGAAGATGCTAAAGAAAGCTGGCGTGAAGATCTACGTCTGGACGTTGGACGATCTTGAAAAGTATCAGCGGATCGAGAAGCATATCGATGCGGTCATAACGAACCAGGTTGAGCTCTTCGTGAACGCGTTGAAGAAGTCTGAACGGGCCGAGGGAGCGTGACATGTGCCGTCAGTTTTTCGACGAGCCACTGAGTCTACACACGAGTTTCAGAATCGGTGGCCCAGCAAGACTGTTCCTGGTGCCAGAATCTGTGGAACAGCTGCTGTGTGCATTGAAGTCGTTCCCTGGAGCGAGGTTGTTGGGTAAGGGCACGAACGTTCTCGCGCCTGACGAAGGTGTTGACGTGGTGATAAGTACGCTGGGCCTGAACAAGTTTCGCTTCGATGAGAACCTTGTGATGAGTGAAGCCGGGGTTTTGCTCAGTAAACTGTGCGTTGAATCGGCAGAGCGTGGTCTTTCCGGACTCGAGCTGCTTTACGGCATACCCGGTACAATCGGTGGGGCGATCTTCATGAATGCAGGTGCATACGGAGCCCAGATGGCCGACGTGGTAGAATGGGTTGAATGTTTCGATGGAGAGCGAGTAAGGGTTCTCCAGCGCAATCAGCTGGAGTTTTCTTACAGGGACAGCGTTTTCAAGAAGAGAAAATGGCTGGTGCTGAGAGCCTGCCTGAGATTGACGAAATCTGACCCCGAAGCGGTCCGTTCGAAGATGGAAGAAATCATGAAAAGACGCTTAGAAACACAGCCACTGGATGTTCCAAGTGCAGGCAGTTTCTTCAAACGTCCGCGCGACAATTTCTATGTGGGAAAGGCTATAGAACAGCTGGGCCTGAAAGGTTTCAGAATCGGAGATGCGCAGATCTCAACGAAGCACGCAGGTTTCATAGTCAACCTTGGTTCGGCGACGGCGAGGGACGTCATCTCGCTTGCACAGACAGTGAAGGGACTCGTCGAAAAGCATTTCAACGTGGCGCTTGAACCGGAAGTCGATATCTGGTAGGTGCTGAACGTGAAAATGAACCTCGAGCGGTTCCTTTTGATTCTGCTCACGGTTTTTGCCCTCCTCTTTTTGCTCAGCTTTCAGGCGTTCGTGTCCGTGAGGTCTCAGCTGAAGAGGAGCGAGAAGATGCTGGAGGCTTACAGAATGTACGTAAGTGAAGACTACGAGAATTTCGAACGATACGTTGAAAAGAACGATCTCAAAGAGTTGAAGAACCTCAAAGACAGTTTGAAGCGAAGGTTGTTTGAGAAGTACTACACCTCAGGTGTTACGAAGCTGAACGCGGGCGATTTCTCTTCGGCCTACGAAGATTTCAAAAAGGCGTTGCAGCAACTGCCGCAGCAGGATGAAAGGCGAGCAGAAGTGGTCTATCTCATGGGCCAGAGCCTGGTGAAAGCCGGACGCCTTGTCGAAGCGAAGACCCAGCTCAGTACTGTGATCAATATGCCGAATTCGTTTTACAGAAATCAGGCAGTCAAGCTGTTGATAGATCTCTATAGACAAACTGGAGAAGACGCGAAGGCCGAGGAACTGAGAAAGATCTACGAGGGGGTCGTGGAGCAATGAAGAACCTGTTTGGAACAGACGGACTGAGGGGCATTTACGGGGACGATCTGACAGATGAACTTGCCTACAGACTTGGCCTGGCTCTGGGGGAACTTTACGGTCCATCCTTGTTCGTCGTGGGACACGACACGAGAGAGTCTGCGGAACCTTTGCAGAAAGCTATCGTGAAAGGTTTGCTGGAAAAAGGTGCGAAAGTCAAGCTTGCGGGCGTTCTACCCACTCCCGCGGTGGCCATGATCACCAAGATCCTGAACTGTTTTGGCATCGTGATCTCCGCATCCCACAATCCTTACCAGTACAACGGAATAAAGATCCTCAGATTCGGTTTCAAACTGCCGGACGAAGAAGAAAGAAAGATCGAACTCGTCATGGAGACAGTCTCAGCGGGTGTGGAGAAAGGTTTTGCAGAGTTTGATCCGCATCTTCGTGAACTCTACATAGAGGCGCTTTTGAAGTCCTTCCACGGGCTCGATCTGTCCGGTTTGAGAATCGCCGTGGACCTGGCCAACGGAGCCGCCATCATGACCACACCAGAGGTTCTGAACGCTCTCGGCGCGAACGTAACGTGTTTTTCGAAAGAACCGAACGGAAAGAACATAAACGAAAACTGTGGTTCTCAGCATCCAGAATTCCTCGCCCAGCACATGAAAGGATTCGATCTCGGGATCCTGCACGATGGGGACGCCGACAGGTGTATCCTGCTCGGTGAGAATGCCGAAGAGATACACGGAGACAAGATCATGGGAGTCGTTGCAATCCAGATGAAACGCGAAGGCAGGCTTCGCAACGACATGGTTGTGGCGACGATAATGAGTAACAAAGGTTTAGAGGATTATTTACTGGATAGGGGTATAAAACTCACTAGAGTGAAGGTTGGAGACAGGTACGTCCTCGAGGGAATGCAGCGGTTCGGTGCGAGCTTTGGAGGAGAAAGATCTGGCCACATCATCTTTCTGGACAGATCCACGACTGGCGATGGACTCATAACTGCTCTGGAGTTTCTGAGGCTGATGCTCTCGATGAACAGGGCTGCTGCAGAGCTCTCGAGAGAGGTGGAGGACTATCCACAGCTGTTGTTGAACGTACCAGTCGAGGACAAGTCCGTAGCGGAGCACCCAGCACTCAAGAGAGAGATCGAAAAGTATCTCGGGCGCTTCAGGATTGTTGTCAGGGCCTCAGGCACCGAGAGGTTGGTCCGGGTCATGGTGGAGGGAAAGGACGAGACTGAGGTCAAAAAAGTGGTAGAAGAGCTGTGCGGACTGATAAGCGAGCTGGATCGGGGGTGATAACACAGATGCGCCTTGCCATCTGTGTGGGTTCTTCCAGCGTATCAACCTTTGGAGAACAGGGATGGCTGTGGATTCCGCACAGCGGCGATCCTGTTGGGACCGTTAGGAGAATCCTGGAAGATTCACCTGAAGAGCTCGAACTCGTCTTCACAGGCAGAAAGCTGAGAAAGATTTTCAAAGCCCCGAACATCCCCGAGTCGCTTGCCGTACAGTACGCCTACAGAAAACTCAGAGAGAAATACGGCCACTGCGATGGTATCGTCAGTGCTGGCGGAGAAAACTTCGTGCTTTATCAACTGGATGAGAACGGTGAAGTGAGCATGATACACGTTGGAAGCAAGTGTGCATCGGGCACCGGAGAGTTTTTCCTTCAACAGTTGAAAAGGATGGGACTGGACCTTTCAGCGATAGATTCGGTAGGCGTTCATGGTTATTACAGACTCTCTTCGCGCTGCACGGTCTTCTGCAAGAGCGATTGTACTCACGCCTTGAACAAGGGTATTCCAAAAGAGCTCGTGCTCAACGGCCTCGGCAGGGTCATGGCAGATAAGATCTTACAGCTCGTGAGCAACGCAAAGGTGAGCAGGATCCTTCTGGTCGGAGGCAGCACAAAAAACAAACTCATGCTGAAACACCTGGACGGTCGCATAGACTATGTGATTCCGGACGAAGCGACATACTTCGAAGCTTACGGGGCTTATCTGTGGTTGATAGAGAATTCGAATCAGAAGATCAAAAAATACCACGTTATACCGAATGAGATACCATCGGCTTTCCTCAGACTTCCCCCGCTGTCAAAATATGCACCGATGGTCGAGTTCAAAACCATGGAGAGGGCCAAGGCCGAGGCGAACGACGAGTGCATTCTGGGTGTCGACGTTGGCTCGACCACAACGAAGGCTGTGCTTTTGAGAGTGAGAGATAAGAAGATACTCGCGAGCAGTTATCTCAGAACACTCGGCGATCCCATCGGCGCTGCGAAAAAATGTTACGAAGAGATCCGTTCACAACTCGATGTCGCCGTCAGGATCGTGGGAATCGGCGTTACAGGCTCCGGAAGAAAAATCGTCGGTTTGCATGCGCAGACCAGGGCCGTGTACAACGAGATCATGGCGCACGCGAAAGCTGCGGCGCATTTTGATCCAGAAGTGGACACGATCTTCGAGATAGGTGGCCAGGATGCCAAGTACACTTACTTGAACGAAGGTGTACCCTACGACTACGCGATGAACGAGGCATGTTCGGCTGGAACAGGTTCTTTCCTGGAAGAAGCGGCGCGCGAGTCGCTGAACATAGACTACAGACAGATCGCAGACTACGCATTGAAAGCAAACAATCCCCCAAACTTCAGCGACCAGTGTGCGGCCTTCATAAACAGCGACATAAAGACGGCGATCCAGGAAGGCATGTCGGCCGAGGACATATGCGCCGGTCTGGTTTACTCTGTCTGCATGAATTATCTCAACAGGGTGAAGGGTAACAGACCCGTAGGGAACAAGGTCTTCGCTCAGGGAGGCACGTGCTATAACAGAGCTGTTCCACTCGCCATGGCGGCGCTGACAGGGAAAAAAGTGATAGTTCCCCCCGAACCGGGGCTCATGGGAGCCTACGGCGTTGCATTGATGACGCTCGAAAACATAGAAAAAGGCTTGCTGGAAAAAGGTTGTTATGATCTTCGAGAACTCGCGAACCGTGAAGTGAAGTACCTGAAGCCGTTCACGTGCATGGGTGGAAGAACGGGTTGCGACAGAAAATGCACCATCAGCGTGATAGAAGTGAGCGGGAAGAGAATACCCTATGGTGGTGCGTGCAACCGTTACGAAGCGTTCAGGGAGCACGTCTTCGACGCCTCGGAACTCGATTTCGTTGCGAAGAGGGAAAAGAAAGCGTTCGAGATCAAGGAAAACACTCATGGAAAGCGCGTGGGGATCAGCAGATCGTTTGGGATGAACGTGTTTTTCCCGTTCTTCTCGACCCTGTTCACAAGACTGGGATTCGAGATCGTTCTGCCCGACGAGCCTGACGAGTCGGGCAAAGACAGAATGGGTTCGGAGTTCTGTTTTCCTGTTGAACTGTCGCACGGTTTTGTACTCTCTCTTTTGAAGAAGAACGTCGACTTCGTCTTCCTGCCGAGAATTCGAGGAACCAGGCCTGCCGTTTGGGACAAGAACGGCGTGTACTGCCCGTTTGTTCAGAGCGAGCCTGATTGGTTGAGAGCAGATATTGAAGAGCTCAACAATGTCAAAGTTTTGACGTGCAACATCGATTTCAACGACCCGGAAGATGTTGTGTTCGAAAACATATTCAACATGTTCAAAACCCTCGGCTTCGATAGAGAAAAGGTCAGAATTGCCTTCGAGGAAGCTAAGAACCGTCAGAAGAGTTTCGAAAAGGATCTAAAACGGATTGGTGAGGAGTTCCTGAAGAAAGTAGAAGAGATAGGAATGGGTGTTGTTATCGTTGGGAGAGCCTACAACGCCTTCCAGAGTCATGCAAATTTGGGTGTTCCAAGAAAAATCGCCAGCTACAACGTTCCTGCGGCAAGCTTCGATGTCCTTCCGTTCGAAACCCGGCAAGGTTACGAGAACATGTACTGGACCTGGGGAGAAATGATCTTGAAGGCAGCCAGGTACATCAAGGACCATCCGAAACTCTATCCTGTCTTCATAACGAATTTCAGCTGTGGACCCGACTCGTTCATCCTTTCGTACTTCAAATCGATCATGCAAGAGAAGCCCACCCTCGTTTTGGAACTCGACAGCCACACCGCGGACGCCGGTCTCGAGACGCGCATCGAGGCGTTTCTGGACATCGTCAAATGCAGAAAAGAGAAGAAGAAACAGGCTTCAAAGGCCAAACCGCTGGAAGTCACGATCGACAAAAGTGGCGTTTTCATCCTGAAAGGTGAGGAGAAGATCTCCTGGACCGATCCGAGGGTGAGGCTGGTCTTTCCAACGATGGGTGCGTTTGGAGCCAGATGCTTGGCCGCAGCGATCGCGCGTTTTGGTGTTCGAACCCACGTTTGCCCACCGCCGGGCGAGCTCGAATTCAAACTGGGCAGGGGCAACTCACTGTCCAAGGAATGCTTGCCTTTGCACCTGACGCTTGGTTCGCTGATAAATTACCTTCAAGAAAGGCCGAAAGATGAGATCACCCTGTACTTCATGCCCACGACGTCTGGCCCATGCAGGTTCGGTCAGTACAGCAACTACATGAAGCTGTGGCTCGAGCAGAACGGCGTCAAGGACGTCGGTCTGGTCTCGTTGAACTCCGAGAACGCTTACGGAGGTTTGGGCGTGAGCTTCACCTTGCGCGCATGGCTCGCGATACTCGTATCGGACCTTTACTCGAACGTGGAAAAATCTTTGAAGACCCTGATCAAAGACGAACAATACGTGCGATCTCTCATTGAGAAACACCACAAGATGATCCTCGAAAGTCTGCAGAAAGATTCGTTCTCGGGTTTCTTCAAGACGGTAGACAGAATCTGCGACGAACTCGAATCGCTTCGCCTGAAGGATGCTTACGAAAGGTCTGCCAGAGTGATGATGACCGGAGAGATATACGTACGATGGGACGAATTCAGCAGAAAGAAGATGGAGGATCTGTTTGCCCAGGAGGGCATCATCCTGCAGATCTCACCGATACACGAATGGATCTATTACACTTACTACATTTTCATACAGAAACTCGTGAGCAAAGACTCCACAGTTGTTGAAAGAATGAAGAAGCGTGTAGAAATGCAAGTTTTGAGGCACTTCGAGCGAAAGATCAAGCGCTCTTTCGAGCGGGCGGGATTGTGCGATGCACGCATGCTGAACGTGGCACACGTGGTGGAAACGGCAGAAGCTTATCTTTCGCCAACTCTGACGGGAGAGGCCATTTTGACCATAGGAAGCACCCTAGCCGAGATCGGTGAATATTACGATGGCGTTGTGGCGGTGGGACCTTTCGCGTGTATGCCGAGTCGCATTGCCGAGTCCATACTCAAGAAAGCCGTCGAAGACAAGAAGAGAAAGCTCGGAAAGTCCGTGCCGTTCATATCCATCGAGCTGGACGGTAATCCTTTCACACCATCCATAGAGGCGAGGTTGGACGCGTTCATCGCGCAGGTCAAGCAACTGAAGAGGGGAAGTGAGGCTGTTGCCAGCAGTCTTTCTTGCCGGTAACGCGAAGGTTCTGAAAGACGAGTACGTGAGGGAGATCTGTGAAAAGAAGAAACTCAGAAGAATGAAGGTGTCTATCGAAGAGAAGGAGGCAGCGTTCAATTTGCTGTCTCAGGGAGACCTCTTCTTCGGTGACTTTCTGCTCGACATCGTTGACTTCGATGACTGGAAAAAGGACGAGCGGAAGAAACTTTTGGAACTGGCAGAAGCGGTGAAAATCGATGTGGTCGTGAGGACCGAAGAGACTGCGAAATCTAAGAATGTCCTCGTTATGTCATTACCCAAGCCGTGGGAACGCGAAAAATGGATGAAGTACGTCAAGGAACGACTGGAAAAGCACGGAATATCCGCTCATCAAAGCGTGGTAGAACTGATCTTCGAGAGGGTCGGGCCGAACGACGAGCTTCTGGAGAGGGAGATAGAGAAACTGGCTTGTGTGACGAGCCAGCCCACCGAAGAGCTCGTTGAACAGATAGTTTCTCTTCATTCGAGGACCGACATCGAGGAATTGTGCTTCATGGTCTCGATGGGAAACTTTGAAGCAACTCATCAGCTGTTGAGTTCGATTCTCAAAAACACCGAAGCGGTGGTTGTGGTCTCAGTGCTTGCCAGACATTTCCTTGATTTGTATAAACTTGTGCTCTTTGTCGAAAACAGAGAAAGTTATCCCTGGCCCGTGATAAAGAAGACCTCCGAAAGTCTCGGTATAGGGCTCGGAAAAACGGCCAGATTTCTTGGCTTCTCCTTCAAAGGTGGTGACAGAGTTTTGAACCACATGACGCTGTACGACACCGAAAAAGTTGAGAAGATTCTGGATAGACTCTACTGGCTCGATCTGACGGTGAAGAGCAGTTCCACACCGAACTTAGCGATCCACAGTTTTTTAGATCAGGTTCGACAGATCATCGGTGAAGGCGCATGAGGTTGATCTTCAGGCAGACGAAATTCAACCGTTACAGCGTTGTGGCTTTGCTCAGTGCGGTTGTGAGCAAGCTTGATTGTGTTGAGGTCCACATCGCAAAAAAGATCGAAGATATCCTGACCCAACCCAAGGACAGCTTCGTAGCGTATTCCTTCATGAGTTTCGATTTGAAACAGGTTTGGGAAGAAGTCAAGATACTCAAGTCGAAGGGTTACACCCTTTTGGCTGGAGGACCTCACGCCACGGCGCGAGCAGAAGATTGTCTCAAAATGGGCTTCGATCACGTCTTCGTGGGTGATGGGGAGGAGAACCTGATCGAGTTCCTGAAGGGGGAAAGAAAACCCATTTTCGATGGCCTGAGCAAAAGGGTTGATCTGAACGATTATCCTCCTTTCTGCGTGGAACTGTCGCAGTTCATGCCCATTGAAATCAGCAGAGGCTGTCCATTCAACTGTGCTTACTGTGAAACTTCTTTGATCGCTGGAAGGGTCGTTCGACACAGAAGTGTTGAGCAAATAGTTCATTACTGTCAGCTCGGTCTGAAAAAGCACAAGTACGTGGCGAGGTTCATAGCGCCCAACGCCTTTGGTTACGGCTCAAAGGATGGAGTGACACCGAACGTGGACTGCCTGGAATCTTTGCTCTTCAACCTGAGAAAGATAGGCATGCGAGAGATATACTTCGGCACCTTTCCATCGGACGTGAGACCAGATTCGGTGAACGACGAGGTTGTGAGCATGATCAAAAGGTACGTGAACAACAAGAGCGTAACGATCGGGGCCCAGAGTGGCAGCGATAGGATCTTGAGGATTCTTAAGAGGGGACACAGCAAAGAGGACGTCCTGATCGCCGTCGAAGTTTTGCTGAGACATGGCTTCACTCCACACGTGGACTTCATATTCGGTTTTCCCTTCGAAACTCAGGACGATCAACACGAGACGATGCAATTCATCGAGAAGCTGGTCCAGCTGGGATGTAGAATCCACGCGCACAGCTTTTTACCCTTGCCTGGCACGGGATTGGAGAAGGCTGGCTTTGCTCGTTTACCCGCCTGGCTCAAGAAGAGTCTGTCCAGGCTCGCGTCTGAAGGAAAACTCGACGGCTACTGGCAGAAGCAGGAACAACTGTCCCGTGAACTGATTTCGGAAGCCTGAGCACAAGTTCGATGGGCAGATCGTTATAGTTTTCGTGAAACGTTGTTAAACTGACATCACGGTGATCGTGTTACAATGTTTTCGCGGAGGGATTTTCGTTGCCGGAGAAGTTCTGTTCTTTCTGTGGTAGACCTGCGAGCCAGGTTGGAAAGTTGATAGCTGGTCCAAATGCTTACATATGTGACGAGTGCGTGGAATTGTTCCACGATCTCTTGGCAAACGACAAGCGTGTCAGAAGAGAACGCAGGAAACCACTTCCAAAGCCCGCTGAGATAAAGGCGGAGCTCGACAAGTACGTGATCGGTCAGGAGAGGGCTAAAAGAATCATCTCCGTGGCCGTGTACAACCACTACAAAAGGGTTTTTTACGGCGCCAACTTCGACGACGTTGAAATGGAAAAATCGAACATCATGATGATAGGTCCCACCGGGTGCGGTAAAACGTTGATAGCCCGCGTTCTGGCAAAGATACTGGATGTACCTTTCGCCATAGCCGATGCGACCCCTCTCACTGAAGCCGGTTACGTGGGTGAGGACGTCGAGAACGTTATACTGCGCCTGCTGGAAGTCACAAACTTCGACATAGAGAGGGCCCAATACGGGATCATCTACATAGATGAGATCGACAAGATCGCTAAGAAATCACCGAACCCTTCGATAACGAGGGATGTTTCCGGCGAAGGTGTACAGCAGGGATTGTTGAAGATCGTTGAAGGCACCATTGCGAACGTACCACCCCAGGGTGGGAGGAAACACCCGTATCAGGAGTTCATCAAGGTGGACACGAGGAACATACTGTTCATAGTGGGTGGAGCCTTTGACGGGCTGGAAGAGATCATCAAAAGAAGGATACAGAGCTCGTCAATGGGTTTTGGAGCCGAGATAAAGAGTAAGAAACAAATGAGGATCGGCGAGATCCTCGCACACGTCACGCCAGATGATCTTGTCCAGTACGGTCTGATTCCCGAGTTCGTGGGACGCTTCCCCGTTATCGCAACCTTGGACGATCTCACTGAAGAGGATCTCGTGAGGATACTCAGTGAGCCGAAGAATGCGCTGATAAAACAGTACAAAAAACTGTTCGAACTCGACAACGTCCAGCTCGAGATAGAGCCCGAGGCGCTGACTGCTATCGCGAGAAAGGCTCTGTCTCTTGGCACAGGTGCAAGGGCTCTGAGAAACGTTTTTGAAGAGATCATGATAGACGCGATGTTCGAGCTGCCTTCCTCACACGACGTCGAAAAGATTATCATCACTGCGGCGGCAGTTGAAGGGAAGGAAAAACCAAAACTGGTAATGCGGGAGATCGCGTGATGCTGGTCCTTGCCGTGGAGACTTCGTGCGACGAAACTTCAGTCGCAGTGATCGATGAGGATAAGATCCTTTCAAACGTTGTATCATCTCAGGTGAAGGTACACGAACCCTTCGGCGGGGTTGTTCCAGAAGTTGCAGCGAGACACCATTTGAGGAATTTACCTCGGATCTTTCAGAAAGCTGTCGAGGATGCGAAGCTCAATCTGAACGAGATCGATCTTGTTGCTGTCACCCATGGTCCCGGGCTCATTGGTGCACTGATGGTCGGTGTTTCCTTTGCCAAGGGCCTCAGCCTTGCTTTAGAAAAACCCATCGTCGGCGTGAACCACCTGTTGGGGCACGTCTACGCAGCGAAGTTGAGTTTCCCACAGCTTGAACCACCGTTCCTTGCCCTGCTCGTTAGCGGCGGACACACCGAGTTGCTCCTCTTCACGGAGGATCCCACCAGACCCGAGCTGATTGGGCGAACTGTGGATGATGCTGCGGGAGAGGCCTTCGACAAGGTTGCGAGATTGCTCCAGCTGGGTTATCCCGGCGGACCCGCGATAGAGAGGGCAGCCAGATCTGGAGATCCGCATCGTTATCGTTTACCAAGGGCGATGCTGGAGAAGGACAATTTGAATTTCAGCTTCTCTGGTTTGAAGACAGCGGTGCTGTACCTGCTCAAGGACGAACCGAACGCGAACAGATCTGATGTGGCGGCCTCGTTTCAGGAGGCTGTGGTGGATGTGCTCGTTTGGAAAACCTTGTGCGCCGCGGAGCTGAAGAAGGTGAAGAGGTTGGTCCTGGTGGGTGGCGTGGCTGCCAACCTCAAATTGAGGGAAAGACTCGCGGAGGAATGTTCGAAGAGAAGCTACGAATTCTACGTTCCACCTGTAGAACTCTGTATGGACAACGCGGCCATGATCGCTCGGGCCGCGATAGAACTCGTGCGTAGAGGAATGTTTTCCGATCTCAGCTTGAACGCCGTTCCATACCTTTCTTTTTGAGCAATTTCTGCCTTATTCTCGTTGCTCTTTCTGACAAAATCAGCACGTGTCCACTGTCAATGTAGATGGCGCTTCTGGCCTGTGAACCGTAGGTCAGGTTCACCATCTTGTTCGAGTAGGTTGCGTTTTCTCTGAGTTGCTTGGCCGTCATGTTGTTGACGGGAACTATCGCCCTGATCCTGTCAACGTTCACGAACACGCCTTTCGCGACCTGTACAAACATACCGTTCACTTCCAATCAGAACCAGTCTCTCATGGAAAAGAGCATTGGCTCTCCGTGAGGGTTCAACAGCTTGTGGTTCACGACCAGACCGTTGTAGATCACATGATCTCCACTTTCAAATCTGCCAACGAGCTCACACTCGAAGTACGCGATCACGCCTTCGACAATTGGCAACTTCAACTTCTCGCTTTCGAACCACTGAACCTTTGAAAACTTATCGACGTTCCTGCTTGAATGATACCCGAAGAGTTCGCCGATCTCTTTCTGCTTTTTGTCCAACACCTGGATCGAAAATTTCTTGCTCTTCTCTATGACTTCCGCCGTTTTTCTTGTCGGTCCGAGCGCGACGGCCAGCATGGCCGGTTTGAAAGAAGACTGCATCACCCATGCAGCAGCAAGGCCAGCCCTTTCGCTCTCCGTACAAGTAGAAACTATGTAGACACCTTGAACAAGGCAGTCGAAGGCACTCTTGTACACAGATTCTCACCCCGCAAGAGGCTTTCACAACAATTATACCTCAAACGAACAGTGCTTTCTCAGCTCTTCGTTGAACGGCAAGTTCAGGATCTCATCGATGACCGCAACGACCTGCTGGTACGATCTGGTTCGTGGGTCTCTGATGAGAATCTCTTCCAGCACTCTTCTGTCTCTCGAGAAGAATGCCTCCAGGTTCCATTCCATCCTCAATATTCGAGGCCAGAGGTAGAATTTCTTTATCCTTTCCGTCAAATCCGGTTCGACTTTCTCTCTGTGAATCCCTTCTCTGTCCACCCACACGGGCAGTTCCATCACCAGATCGTCGGGGAAATCCTTCAACGTTCCCTGGTTCTCCACATTCAGAAACAACCTGACCTTTCTGCCGTTCGAAATCGCGTTGATGAAAGGAACGTGCTGCTCTCCGCTCATTCTGCCCTTTCTGAAGATCTCCGCAAAAGCTTCCGTCACCCTCACGCCCGGATCGAGCTCAACCTGTCGTGCGAGCTCTATTAACCGTTTTCTGGCATTCCTGAGTGATTCATGAAGCTTGGGTCGCTCCACTTCGTTGTCTATTCCTCCAAAATTGCCGAACCATCTCTTTTTCGTCTCGAGATTGTAGTGATACTTCCATGTCCCGTTCCTCACGGTGTCACCTATCGGCAGCATGCCGTAGAACCTGTACATGTCCATCGCGCCGGGCGACATTTGAACGTCCCAGGGGCTTCTCGCCTTCCAGTTCGAAAGCTCTTTCTCTATCCATTCATCCAGAAGTGGATATGCGTCCTTTCCTTCGTATCTGAACCTGTTCAACCAGATGCCGTGATTCACACCGGCAACCTGCCAGTCGACTTTTTCTGGCTCGAGCTTCAACCTCTCGAAGACCTCGTACACCCCAGCGACACCGTGACAAAACCCCACGATGTTGACTTTCGTGGTTCGTCTCACCGCCTGCGTGATTTCAAAAACAGGATTTGCAGTCTGCATGAGATAGGCCCTCGGTGCCAGTTTTTCCATCGTTTTTGCGATGTCGATCGCAAGCTTTACATCCGGATAAGACGCCAGAACGTAGGTGTACGTCGAAACCATGCTCAGTTCCTGACTGTCTATACCCCTGTAATAGCCATGCTTCTCGGCAATTTCTGTAACGCTGTCCCACCTCTGAAATCCATCCTCGTGGTATTTGGGATCGTATGGAAAAGCTGTGTTTATCACAAAGTCTGCTCCCTCGATGGCTTCGTCCATCCGGGACGTCTTGACGATCCTGACCGGCGAATCGAGCTCGTGAACGTACTTTCTGGCGAGAACGTACGATGCGTTCAATCTCTCCTCGTTGATGTCCATCAAATAGATGTGCGTATCACTCCTGGAGAGCTCCTCCGTCTGCGCTATATCACCTATGATCTGCTGGGCGAACCTCACGCTTCCTGCGCCTATTATGGAGATCTTCACGGCTACCACCTCCTGATCTCATAGCCTTTTCAACGCGAAAGTCTTGTTTTTTAGATCCACCTCGAGTTTCACATCACCCGACCTTGTGCCGAAAGACTCGATCGAATAAGAAGGCTCATCGTTGAAAATGTTAACTACCTTCGCCCTTCCACCGAGTAGCCGAAGTGTCTGCTGGAAGATCCTTTCAGATGATTCGTCGTAGAGTGACAGATCGTCGCTCAGAATTATCATGTTATCCAGCGCAGCACAGGTGTAAGCATAGATCTCTCGCTCAACCTGACTCAGCTCTGTTTTCTGTGATCTGAGCAAAAGGCAATCTGGATCGTTCTGCCAGAGTCTTCTGTTCATGAAAGATCGCGTTATCACGTTCCTCAGAGCCCATTTCGCTGCAGGAAGACCGCGATCGGGCAGATCCTCTCCCCAGTACGGTGCGGTGTCTGGACCTATCCTCATTCCGTCCACCAAACCGACCGCAGGGATCAAAGGCGAGCCACATCCCAGCACGAAGGCATCTTTGACGGCACTTCGTATGACTCTCAAGCCCTCTCTGAAAGCCTCAACTGGGCTGATTCGTGCGAACCTTTCACCGGGCATCGCGCCTGCAAAAAGAAAGTCGATCTTGAAGTAGGAAAAACCCATGTTTCGGAGCGATCTGAACAAGTCGAACAGCCATTGCTTGACGTCCTCTCTGCTCAAATCAAGCGCGTAGATCGTTCTGTTCCAGTTCCTGTACACCTGTTTCGGTGAACCGTTCTCCCTCACCACCCAGTCTGGGTGCTGCTGAAACAACTTAGAAGTCTCGGAGACGCTGAACGGCGCCGTCCATATGCCGGGTTCCAAGCCCTGTTCAAGGATTGTACTGGCGATGCCATCAAGGCTTGGAAAGTTCTCCTTCGTATCCAGCCAGTCTCCTATGTCTGCCTCATAGCCATCGTCGATCTGAAAGACCTTCAGTGAATATTTCCTCGCCAGCTTCAGATTCTTCAAAACTTCTGGCCAAGTCAAGTCCAGAAAGTAGTGATACCAGCTGCACCATCCAGTGAACCGATCTTCTTTGAAACGCGCTTCATTCTGCTTCGCCACCATCTCGCCGTACTCAGTGAGCAGTTCGTAGTTGTCGCGATTCTCTATCAAAACGAAGGGTTCGAGGGGAACGTAGTCTTCAAAAAACGTATCGAAATACTCCAAGTAGGCAACCAAATCCTGATTCTCGAACGCAAAGAACGGATGTGCAAACTGCGAGGTGAGAAAACCATACAGCTTTCCGTCCTCTGCCACAAAATAATCACTCAGAAGCGTTCTTTCCAGCAGCTCAGGCACCAAAGATACTGCGTACCGCCAGTCTTTGTCCACACTGCCAACCTGGAAATGCCCAAGATCCACCATTCTACACGGACCCCACGACTGCCAGTTGTTCAGAAGAGCTCGCCTGGGCGCCTCGGCTCTGAAGACCTCGATCCTTCCGACTCTGCCCTTCAACCATCCACCCAGCATCCAGCCGAACTCAGTCCTTCGAAGTTCGGCTTTCAAAGAAAAGTCCTTCGTTTCAATCGAATATTCGCCTTCCACCATTTTCTTTCCGAATATCTCCACTTCCATTCCCTCCCGGTTTCAGTCCGAATTCTCCTTGATGAACTCCACGATCTCTTGAACATAACCAAAGGCGAGAGCCACGTAGGTGTCTGCAGCACCGTAGTAAATCGCAAGCCTTCCAGTTTTTCCATCGCACAGCGCCGCGCACGGAAAGACCACATTAGGAACGAAACCACACACTTCGTAGTCTTCTTCGGGTGTCAGCAAATAATACTTGCTCCTGTACAAAACCTTCGCGGGGTCATCCAAATCCAGCAGCGCTGCACCGAAACTGTAAACGTAGCCGTTGCAAGTCAATGTCACACCATGATAGATCAAGAGCCATCCTTCGCTTGTCTCTATCGGTACAGGCCCTGCTCCTATCTTCAAGTTTTCCCACCAGTTGTTGCTACTTCTTCCCATCACCCACCTATGGTTGCCCCAGTCGACCATGTCGAAACTCTCACTCAGAAAAATGTCACCAAACGGGG
>DOKY01000003.1:14914-18134 GCA_003510135.1 Pseudothermotoga sp. | reverse complement strand
TCTTGAACGCCCACTGCGGATAGAAACTGGCCGCGATCGTTCTGTGGGGAACGCCTGCGGGGATCAACAGGATGTCTCCTTCCGTGAGATCGAGTTCCTGTTGTACCTTCATCTCGCTGCTTCTCAGCTCACCCGAAGATATCTCTTCGATCTGTCCTGCCAGCTGACGGTGATTCGAACTTAACTTTTGTCGCCTGCAATCCTTCGATCAGCGACGTTAGCTTCTCTGCGTCGTATTCTATCATCGTCTTTTTGATAGAATTTAGTTGAAAAACTTCACAGGGGGTGATGAAATTTGAGGGGGAGAAGCTGGTTGATTCTCTGTCTCACCACAACTCTTTTGGTTCTGCTCAGTTCCTGTGCGTTCAATCTCTTCGCGAGCTTTGAACTGAGAGATCTGCTGACGAGCGGAACAACCAAACAGAAACTTGAAACGGCATCGAACGCGCTTTCGTCCGGTAACTACGACGCTGCGATCGCGCTGGCTGCGTCTGTGATCAACGAAGAGCTTGGGCTCAATCTGAGGATCGAAGATCTGGAAAAACTTCTCGATTCCACTCCCACTGTCTACGAGCTGGTTCAAGCGCTTGAAAACGCCACGGTCACAGACGATCTGCTCGGCGCGGTGAATATCTTGGTCGAGGCTGTCGCATTCAAGACGAAAAAGGATATCTCGAGTCTGGGAGGCGAGGCGATTCAAATCCTGCAAGAGCTCGGTATCTATCCTGATTCCAGCAGGAGCAAACAGGTTGAATCCGATTTTTGGACAGAGTTCGAAACCAGCGCCGGAACGATTGTAAAATTCCTCGCAGAAACGTTCGATCAAAGATCCGCCCTGAAACTGCTCGCCAGTG
This sequence comes from Pseudothermotoga sp., assembly GCA_003510135.1. GTDB lineage: Bacteria > Thermotogota > Thermotogae > Thermotogales > DSM-5069 > Pseudothermotoga_A. Next base: position 17,280 of record DOKY01000003.1, on the reverse strand, counting down.
GTTATTACTTCATCGCAAAGGACTCTTCCAAGATTCTCCACGCAGCACTGTGCAGCTTCTACGACATCGGTTACATGTTCAACTTGCTTCTGGACCTTGATGACGACGGCAACGTGACGGATGAACAGTTCGTCACAAACGTCATAACCAATCCCGCTTCGATCGTAGAATTCTCGCAGGAAGCTACCAGCGGTTTGTACCAAGATATCGACGACTGTCTTGAATTCGTCTGGGCTTACGACGTATTGAAAGAAATGTTCGAAATTCTTCAGATTCAAGCAAGTTTTTCAACTCTCGATGCGACAAGCCTTTCTCAAAAACCATACATCTCAGACGTTTTCCAGATCCTGTTTGGAGAGTGATGGGAAATGAAAAGAACTCTGTCGCTGTTGCTCGTTCTGTTCACTCTGCTCGGTTTCTCCTATCAGTGGGAAACGTGGCCCGGTTTCTTCAAACCAATGCAGAACCTGGCGATGGGTGGAACGTACGTCACGATGGCGGAAGGCATCGAATCTTTGTTGCTGAATCCTGCTCTCTTCGTACCGGATGGTGCTGTTGGAGTGAACCTGAACATGTCGGAAAACGTTGTAACGATAGCGCCCAAGCTATTCGAACTTTTGAAGAATCCCGACAAGGTGACTCAACTTGCCAGCGACACCGAGTTCCTCAGCGCCGTTCAGGGTGTTCACAGTTATGGTCTTGAACTCTACGGCGGTTACGGAACGAACGTGATGTGGGCGAGCGTCGGAGGCCTCGCGGCTTTTCAATCGGAGCTGTTCTGGAACCTGTCGCTCATGAGTCTGGACGAAGTCGAGCTCGGTGCGTGGACATCTTATTTCGGAATGTTCGGAGGCTCTTTGAAACTGATGAAAGACCTGACGGTTGGTCTCTCCGCTGGCTTTGGAATGAGCGGAACGATCATACCTGCCACCGATACGTCCTATCCCGCGACGATCAACGTGATGGACGAGGATTCTTTGAACTCAGTTCTTCCGGACGTGTCGAAACTCTTCAGTTACGTTGACACACCGTTCTTCGTGTTCAACGTCGGCGCTCTCTATAGGTGGAACGATCTTTCTCTGGGCGTGGTTTTTCATTACAACTCTAACAACGTGCTGATCAACGCACCTTCACAGGTTCTTTCGGCCGGTGTTTCTTACGATCTGAAGATCTTGAAGCTGGCTTTCGAAGTGGAGGACATTTTGAACACACAGAAGTCCTTCTACAGGAAGATGAACCTCGGTCTGGAGACCGACTTTGGATTTCTTAAACTCTACGCAGGTTTGCACGCAGGCTGGCTCACAGGTGGCTTGAAGCTGGATGTACCTTTCTTCAATGTGGCCTTCAGCACGTACGTAGTGGATTTCTCACCGAACGCGGGGTTGATGGGAGAAAGAAAGTACACGCTGAGCCTTTCCGCCAGGTTCTGAAAGAAAGGGGGCCTTTCGGCCCCTTTCATTCGAGTTTCTCGAGCAAGGCTCTGTAAGCTCTGTAGGTCTCAAAAAGATCTGCCTTCGAAACCAGCTCGAACGGTGAATGCATTCCGAGCAACGCGGGTCCCATGTCCAAAACGCAAGCTCCTTTCTCTGCCAAAAACTTCGCTACGGTTCCGCCGCCGCCTCGATCCACTTTACCAAGCGTCGCTACCTGCCACGCGATTTTCTCTTCGTTCAGAACCTTTCTCACCTTCGCCACGAACTCCGCGTGCGCCTCGCTCGCACCAGACTTTCCCCTGCTTCCGGTGTATCTGACCAATCCCACACCGTAGCCAAGTTTCGCCGCATTCTGAACGTCGTGAACGTCCTTGAACATGGGATCGACCCCGGGACAGACGTCAGCAGAGATCACGTTGGTCTTCGCAAACAGCTCATCTATGCCGAGAGATGTATCGGTGCAGCCTTGTGCTTTCAGAATCTTCTTGAGGAACAGCACGTAGAAGTTCGCCTTCGCCGCCGCGTTTCCTTCACTGCCTATCTCTTCCCTGTCGAACAGGATCACGCCGCATGAGCGTTTTGAATTCTCTGCATCGATGAGCGCTCTCAAGGCTGTGTAACCACACACGCGATCGTCGTGACCGTAAGCACCCAGCAGGCTTTCATCCAGACCAACGCTTCGAGCTTTCAGCGCAGGTACCAACTGAAACTCCGCACTCACGAAATCTTCCTCTTCGATGCCGTAGCGTTCCTTGAGGATCTTCAGAACGTACATCTTCACAGCCTCTTTCTCCTGACCGGCCAGAGGTATTGTTCCGAGAATCACGGAAAGTTTCTCTGCGTCGAACTTCTGACTCACCAGACCGTCCTCTTTATCGAGGTGTGGGAGAAGATCGGGAATCACAAAAACGGGATCTTCGCCACACTGGCCCA
>DOKY01000003.1:453-14566 GCA_003510135.1 Pseudothermotoga sp. | reverse complement strand
CTGAACCATTGGTATTTCTTCACACCACCGTAGTAGTGTGTGCGCGCCAGAGCGACGTTCTCTTCTTCGAAGATCGGTTGGGGTTTGAAATCCAGCCTAGGTGAATCTACGTGTGCTACCACCAGGTTCAGGCCATCCTGAAGTTTTCCAACCAGCCTGAGGGCAACGAGTGATTTCGCCCTATTCACGGCGTAAACTTTGTCCTGGGTTCCATCGAAGTGCTCGATATCCACGAAACCAGCTTCTTTAAGCATCTTTTCAGCTTCCCAGATCACCATGCGTTCGGTTCTGGCCGTGTTCATGAAATCGGCGTACTGCCTGCTGAACTGCTCGATCTCATTTCTGTCGCGCGTGTGCCAGACATTTTTCATCTTGAACTTCAACGCGATTCCACCTCCTGTTTTTTCATCTCACGTTCAATATTTTACGACACATGCTAAAATTTATGCTGGGAGGAACAACATATGAGAATCAACGAGATCAGTGGCATATGGGCAATACGTCAGCTGCAGCTGCTCTCAGGTCAGCAATCTGGCTTGATCGATCAGCTTTCGCGCGCCACGATACCCTTCAATCAGGACGTTTCCTCCTCAGCGATCGCCGAAAGGTTGAAGACACAGATCAGCGGTTATCAGAGGGCCATGTACGAATCGCACAACGCCACAGGCATGCTTTCCACCGCCGAGGCGGGCCTGGGATCGATCCATTCTGCTCTGAACAGACTCAGACAGCTCGCTGTTCAGGCCTCCAGCCCCACGCTCAGCGATTCTGACAGATCCGTTCTGCAGGAAGAATATTCCCAACTGTTGCAGCAGATCAACTCAGTATCGCAGAACGTGAGTTACAACAACATCAGGGTGCTCGCAGGAGAAGTGACGAACTTCACCGTTCAAACGGGACCGAACGAAGGTCAGAGAATGAGCATCACGATTCCCGCGGTGGACAGCGAAAGGTTGGGCCTTTCCAGTACGAATATCGCCAGCATCGAGAACGCTCAGCTGGCACTCGAAGCGATTGATCAGGCCACGGAGAGCGTTTCGAGGACACGTTCTTACGTTGGAGCCACCACGAACAGATTGCTCTCTGCGATCAACGAAATGAGTGGCACTATGATCAATTTGACTTCGAGTGTGAGCAGACTCGCAGACACAGATTTTGCCAGAAGCACGATGGAACTTTTCAAGACACAGCTTTTACAGCAATCTTCCTTGATCAACATGATCCACTCGAACCTGTCGCGCCAGAGTGTTTTGAGACTGTTCTATTGAACCAGGGCATCACTGATGAAAAAGTCAGAATCGTGTGTGAAGACAAATATTCCATACCTGTCAGGACGGTGATCCTGTTTGGTGAGGGAAGTGTTCAGAGAAAGGATCAACACGCTGAGAAAGCTCATCGAAAATGAGCAGGCCGAAGCATTGCTGATCTCACGCTGCGATAACTTCGCCTGGGCCACACTCGGTGCGAGGAACTACGTGACGATCAACAGCGAGGTTGGAAGCGTTCATCTTCTGCTAGTGGAAAATTCGATCTACATCCTCACGAACAACATCGAGCGAAAGAGGATCGAGCAGGAAGAGTTGAACGAAGACGTTCTGGGCGATGTGGAATTCGCCGAGTACATGTGGTCCAAGGACCTGTGGGACGTGCTCAAATCCTTCGTTCAAGGGAAAAAGCTCCTTTCCGACACCGGCTGGTTCGATTCGAGGAACGTTTCCGAGCAGCTGAAGAATCTGAGGCTCGTCATGAGCGAGCCGGAGATCGAGACCTACAGATGGCTCGGTAGGAACTGTGACGAGATCTTCTCCAGCACGATGCCGAAGTTTTCATTCGAGATGACGGAATGGCAAGTTCAGTCAGAAATGGCGAAGGCATTCTTCGAACGCGGCATCGAACCGATACTCATCTTGGTGTTCGGTGAGGAGAGTGCACAGCTCTACAGACACAACCTTTCCAGGAACGTGAGGGTGGGAAAGAAACTTTTCGTGAGCGTGTGTGTCAGAAAGAAAGGATTGGTGCTCTCCTCAACGAGATCCGTTCTGTTCGGTAGAAACGAGAACTGGATCAAACAACACAGGGACAACTGTTACGTTGAAGCGGTGGCACTCGAAAACTCAAAACCGGGCAGGAAATTGAACGAGGTGTTCGAAGAAATCAAGAAAGCCTACGTGGCGGTGAACAAACCACACGAGTGGTTCCTGCACCATCAGGGTGGACTTGCGGGTTACAACGCGCGCGAAGTCATCGCGAACGAGGATACAGATTACGTACTGAACGTCGGAAACGTCGTGGCATGGAATCCAACCATAACCGGTACGAAGTCCGAAGACACGTTCCTGATACTCGAAAACGGCCTGGAATGTTTCTCCTATCCTGAGTCAAGTTGCTGGCCCGCACTGAACCTGCAAATCGGTTCGTTAACGCTGAAAAGGCCTGACATAGTTGTACTGTGAGGAGGAGTAGAAATGTACTCGTTCATATTCGAACTTTTCTTGATGATCTTCATCCTCAGCATGTTCATACCATTCTTCAAAGCTTACAGTCAAAGGAGTGCAAGAGAAGCCTTGATAAGACAGCTCGAAGTGAAACGCAAGAGCAGAGTCATAACACTCATCCACAGACAGGAGTCGATGAGCTTCTTCGGTCTCACCTTCGGAAGGTATATAACCATAGAAGATTCCGAAGAAATCTTGAGGGCGATAAAGCTGACCCCACCGGATATGCCGATCGACTTGATCCTGCACACCCCCGGTGGACTGGTGCTGGCCGCAGAGCAAATTGCGCGTGCCCTGATCAAGCACAAGGGTAAAGTCACCGTGTTCGTTCCACACTATGCGATGTCTGGCGGAACCATGATAGCCCTCGCGGCAGACGAGATCGTCATGGACCCGAACGCCGTGCTGGGACCGCTCGATCCACAACTGGGCGGGTATCCGGCCCCCTCTATACTGAGCGTGCTCGAAAAGAAAGACATCAACGAGATAGACGATCAAACCCTGATCCTTGCCGACATCGCTAAGAAGGCGATGAACCAGGTGATGGATTTCGTGACGTGCCTGTTGAAAGAGAAAGTCGGCGAAGAGAAGGCGAAGCAGCTGGCAGAAGCTCTGTGCAGCGGCAAATGGACGCATGATTATCCCCTCACTGTCGACGCGCTCAGGCAGATGGGAATACCCGTTTCTGAAAACATGCCACAGGAAGTCTATCAGCTCATGGACCTCTACAAACAGACCGAGCAGAGAAGACCTTCGGTTCAGTACATACCTGTACCATACAGGGCTGGAGAGAGAGGCACCAGCCAGGAGTCGAGGAAAAATTCTTGAGGCGCGTATCGATCAAACCTTGCCGGCCCCGGGCCGGCGTTCGTTTAACCCCGCGAAAGAGCTGTGTCCCGATCAAGCTTCAGTTACGAGATCGCTCGCCATGGCATACTTCAGATTCTTTCTCTTGGCGTGATACATGGCTATATCCGCAAGCCTGATCAACTGATCGAGCTCGCAAGTGTCTTTCGGATAGATCGCAACTCCTATGTTCACACCGATTTTGAAAGTTTTGTCTCCCAGTTGAATCGGTTCCTCGACGGCCTGAAACATCCTGTCCAGAAGTTGCGTCAGGCTGTTACCGTTGCAGTCGTACAACAGCGCGACGAATTCGTCTCCCCCGAACCTCGCAACAACGTCACTTTCTCTGAACATTTTCTCAATTTTCGAACCGATGATCTTCAACACCGCATCGCCTATCTCGTGGCCGTGCTCATCGTTGATCTCCTTGAACCTGACCAGATCCATGAACAGCAGTGCGACTCGTTTTTGCTCTCGCTTCGCCAGTGACAAAAGTTTTTCACCGTACTCTTCGAACGCTCGCCTGTTCAACAAACCGGTCAATGGATCGTGGTTGTAGAGGTATTCCATCATTCTCTGCTGCTGAACGATTTGCTCATCCTGCCTGATCTTGAGAAAAACGATACCTACGTAGTTTGCAAAGAGCTTCGCGATCTGAAGAGATTCCTCATTGAACGCATCTTCCCGTTCGAAGTTTTCGAGGTTGAAACTCAAAACGATCTCTTTTCCGATCCGGACCGGCAGGGCCAGACTGCATTTGATCTCCTCGATTCTCCCGTGCTTTTTCAAAATCTCGAGTGTCTTTTCGTCCTCCCTGTTGAAACTCACCATATCACTCTTCCTCTTTATGGGCTTTTCAAGCCATTTCTCCTGGACCGATTCGGGATACTCTATCCTCGAAAGCTCCTTCAGATCGTATCCGACCGCCGCGACATAAACGTGTTTGTCCTGCTTCTTCAGAAGAACACTTCCAGCCTGAGCGTTCGGAACAACCTCGATGGCCTTCTCGAGGATCAGCTGATAAAGCCTTTCACCACCTTGACCCTGCAAGTAATACTCGCTGATCTGCGTCAAAGCTTCATGGAGCTTTCTGAACTTCCTCTCGTGAGACAGACCGATTCTCAAACGGGCTGCTTCAAACGCCAGGAAAGTTCCCAAAGAAAGAACAATGGAATAAAAGATCGAAGAGATCCTCAAAATCCGTTGGGCTGGTACACATTTCAATCCGTAAGCAAATTCTTTTCCCGTCGAAGAGATCCTGATCTGGCGCACACCAAATTTGTCCAGAAGGTTCTGCGCGTCAACAACCGCAAGCACGATTCTGTCTGGAACAAAATCGCTGAGATCGTCGTTGTAGATCTTGAAATACATGTGGAGTTTCCCACTTTTTGAATCGATCTTGAAATAATCGAAATCGTCCGATTCGTTCAAAACTTTGACTTCCTCAACCTCTGGAAAGTTTGACTTCAAATCCTCGAACCAGAACGAAATTTCCGTCAATATGTTTTCCTTCAGAAGCTCGTACATCTCGTCCCACTGAAAGTAAGATAAACTCACGTACTTGGCATACTCATTCACAGACTCGGTAAAAAACATTGCCAGATCCTGCACGTGAGATTCGAAGCGAGCCTTTCCGTCGAAATAAAAGATCACAATCACAACGACGAACACCAAGATCGCTATCAGAAACGGAGCAGACTTTGGCATCCTTTCACCTCATTCGTGAATCACCCATGCTCAAGTCGCTCCAGTATTTTAGCACCGAGGTCTCTACAACTGATTTTCATCACGAAGCAACTGCGACGAGCCTTCTGGCATTCAAATCGTAGGGCGTTCCGTCCAGTGATCCGAAAAGCTCAACGTTCGTGAAACCACACATCTGAAGCATCATCTTGAGCTCCTGACCGCTGTACACGTAGTGTTCCAGACTGTACACCCTGTAGCTACCTGCGTCCAAAACGATCCACTGATTCTTCATTCTTGCCATTCCCGGCTCAAAGCTGTGCTTTTCCACGAGCATCTTCGAGCTGCGTTCTGTCACGATTGAGTCTTTATAGTTCCGCAAGAGCACTTCCTTTGACGCCATTTCCATCAGCAACTTGCCATCGCTCTTCAAAGAGCTCTTGATGTTTCTCAGCACCTTCATGTTTTCTTCCTGATCTTCAAAGTACCCGAACGAGGTGAACATGTTGATCACAAGATCAAAGCATCCTGGCCTCACGAAGTCTCTCATGTCCGTGTGAACGAACTCCACGTTCTCGAGGCCCGAACACAATTCTCTGGCTTTGCCCAGAAGAAAGCTTGATGCATCGACGCCGGTCACGTTGAACCCAAGCCTTGCTAACTCAAAGGCATGCCTTCCTGGCCCACAACAGAGATCAAGGACGTTCCCCTTTTGAACACCGCTCAAAACAAGGATCTTTTCGACCTCTTCTTTTGCCGACTGGAAACGCGCTGGTGGGAACAGCCAGTCGTACATGTTTTTCCAAAAATCTTCGTTGGTGAACCAATCCATCCCTTCTCCTCCTTTATTTCGTTTATAACACAGCACTCGCTAATAACGTTTCGTGTGATTAACACAAACGTGAATCCACCATCAAATACGTGTTTCTTGCTTGACAATCTTCAAAACGACGTGATAGAATAGGTGCCAAATAACTTCTGTTGAGGAGGTGAGGTGTGAGTGCGTAGGTTTTTGGTGTTGCTTCTGGCTCTTCTCTGTGTGGTCAGCTTCGCGGCGAAGTACGGAGGAACGGTGAGGTTTCTCATCGGAGTGGACGTCACCACACTTCTGCCCGGAAACATCCCGGATTCCATCAGCACCATCGTTGGGATGCACATCTTTGAAGGGCTCGTTGACATCGACGAAAACCTCAGAATCATCCCCGCACTCGCCGAGAGCTGGGAAATTCTGGACAACGGTACCGCCTACGTGTTTCATCTTCGCAGGAACGTCAAGTTTCACGATGGAGCAGATTTCAACGCCTACGCTGTGAAGAAGAACTTTGATTATCTCTTCTCTGCAAACCTCAGGAACGCCGGTCAGTACAAAGGCATCATCAAGGAAGTTCAGGTGATCGACGATTACACAGTTAAGATTGTGCTCTTTGCGCCAAACTCATCCATCCTTTACAGGTTGGCTCAGTCAACCGGCTGGATAGTTTCTCCTCAGGCCATTGAAAAGTACGGGAGCGACCCTGCCCTGATGTCCAAGAACCCTGTTGGTACAGGCCCATTCATGTTCAAGGAGTGGAAGGCAGGAGAAAGCGTCGAACTTGTGAAGAATCCGAACTACTGGCGTCAGGGTTTGCCTTACCTGGACAGAATAATCTTCAGAGTCGTCGCGGAGGACGTTTCACGCGTGAACCAGGTCAGGGCAGGAGACGCAGACTTCATGTACAACCCACCACCTGCCCTGTTTGCGGCACTTCAGCAGGACAAATCGCTGAAAGTCGAGGTCGTGCCAACCGTGAGGACGATCTTCATAGGTTTGAACACCTTGAGACCTCCTTTGAGCGACGTGAGGGTCAGACAGGCGCTCAACTACGCTGTGGACAAAGAAAAGCTCTGCAGGGTACTCATGAAAGGCCTAGCAAAGCCATCGGATTCACCGCTTTCGAGCAGGACTTTCGGCTATTATTCAACTGGAGGTTATCCGTACAATCCTGAGAGGGCAAGGCAGCTGCTGAAAGAAGCAGGTTATGAAAACTTGAAACTCGAGCTCATCACACCCAAAGGAAGGTACCTCAACGATTACGAAACCGCGGTGGCCATTCAGGGCATGCTCAAAGAAGTGGGTGTTACAGTGGACGTCAAGCCGATAGAATGGGGAAGTTACGTCAGCAAGATTCTTTCGAGAAAACCTGAAGATTGGGATTATCAGATGTTCTTACTCGGCTGGGCCCCTGGAACCGCAGAGGGTCACCAGGTGCTGTTCCCTCTCTTCCACTCTTCAAACCGCATGGACAATCCCAACGCGACGATGGCCTACAACAACAGCTTCTACAGCAACCCGAAGGTTGACGAACTTATAGACAAGATCGCGGTGGAAACAGATGAGAAAAAGCTTTTAGAATATTTCAAGGAAGCACAGAAGCTCGTTGTTCAGGATGCTCCCTGGATCTTCCTCTACGAAATGAACATCGCTGCAGTGATGCGCAAAGAATTACAGGGCGTGAAAATCTATCCCACCGAACGTGTGAGCCTGGCAGAAGCCTGGATCGAGCACTGATATCGAGGGTGGCACCCGCCACCCTCATTGAAGGAAGGTGATCGGCCTTGCTAAAGTTCGTCGTCAGAAGACTTTTGCTTCTGATACCTGTCGTCATAGGCGTTTCAATTGTCTCTTTCTCCATCATGCACATGATTCCGGGTGATCCGGCGCGTATCATCGCGGGTGAAGGCGCAACGATCGAGGACATCATGTCGATACGAACAAAGTACGGTCTGGACAGACCCTTGATCGAGCAGTACCTCAGGTTCATGAAGGGAATAATCACGAACGACTTGAGATCCATCAGAACAGAAAGACCCATACTCACCGAGTTGCTTCCGAGGTTCGCGAACACGGCTCAGTTAGCGCTCGTGAGCATAGTCATTTCATCCGTGATCGGTGTGACACTCGGCATAGTTTCCGCGGTGAAACGGAACAGCTGGATCGACACGTTCTCTATGGTTTTCTCTCTGGTCGGTGTTTCGATGCCCATCTTCTGGCTCGGAATCCTCCTGATCATTCTCTTCGCGGTCACACTCAGATGGCTTCCATCCGGTGGAAAGGGCGGTATCGAGCATCTGATACTGCCGGCACTGACACTTGGTCTGGCGACTTCGGCGATCATAGCGAGGATGACGCGTGCGAGCATGCTTGAAGTGTTGAACCAGGACTACGTCAGGACCGTCGTGGCGTTCGGACTTCCAAGGAGAAAAGTGATTTACAAATACGTTCTGAGGAATGCGATGATACCCGTCGTAACCGTGATAGGTCTTCAGTTCGGATACCTTCTGGGCGGTGCGGTGCTCACTGAGAGCGTCTTCGGCTGGCCTGGCCTTGGAAGGTTCGTGGTCGATTCGATCTTCAGCAGAGACTACATCGCGGTGCAGGTTGGAATAATGATGATCGCAACGAGCTTCGTGCTCGTGAACCTGCTCGTGGATCTTGTGTACGCACTCATAGATCCAAGGTTGAGGCGGGGTTGATGCGTATGAAGAAGAGGACTTCTTCTTTGATCATACTCAAACGCATGGCGAGGAACAAGGGCGCGATCTTCGGTCTGATCGTCGTTCTTCTCATCGTTTTCGTGGCCATCTTTGCGCCCGTCGTCGCTCCAAAAGATCCCTACAAGCAGGATCTGCTGGCGAGTTTGGAGCCACCGTCCTGGAAACATCCCTTCGGCACGGACGTGTTCGGCAGGGACGTATTGAGCAGGGTGATTTATGGAGCCAGGACATCGCTCTCGATCTCGGCTCTCGCGGTCCTGATAGCCTTCGTGCTTGGAGCCAGCGTTGGTACCGTTGCGGGGTATTTCGGCGGCGTGCTGGACGAAGTGCTGATGAGATTTCTCGATGTGCTCATGGCGTTTCCGGACATACTCCTGGCTATCGCGATAGTTGCTGCACTGGGTCCCGGGAAGATCAATCTGGTGGTGGCGATCGCAATATATTCCTTTCCACAGTTCGCAAGGGTCATGCGCGCTTCCGCGTTGACGATAAAAAATTCCGAGTACGTAGAAGCAGCAAAGGCGATCGGAGAGTCCAGCTTCTCCATAATGGTGAGGTACGTTCTGCCCAACGCGCTGGCACCGCTGCTCGTGCAGGCAACTTTAAGGATGGCGACCGCCGTGCTCACCATCTCAGGCCTGAGCTTTCTCGGGCTCGGGGTGAAACCGCCCGAGGCGGAATGGGGAACGGACCTTGCCATGGCGAGGGTGTACCTCGAAATAGCACCGCATCTGGGCATCTTTCCTGGTCTGGCGTTGTTCCTGACGGTGCTTGGCTTCAACCTTTTTGGCGACGGCCTGAACGACGCGCTGAACCCTCGCCTGAAGGACAGGTGATGAGCATGAAGGAGCTTTTGAGAATAGAGAATTTGAGACTCTACTTCGACACCGAGGAGGGAACGGTCAAGGCTCTGGAAGATGTGAATCTGAGCGTGAAAGAAGGGGAGATCGTCGGTGTCGTGGGCGAAACGGGCAGTGGCAAGTCCATAACGGCGATGAGCATTCTCAAACTCATACCCACTCCACCCGCGAGGATGCTCTCAGGCAAGGTCTGGTTCGATGGTCAGGAAATAAGCTCTTTCGACGAGGAGAAGATGAGAGAAATTCGCGGTAAAAAGATTGCGATGATATTCCAGGAACCCATGACTTCACTGAATCCCACTTTCACCGTTGGAGAACAGCTCTGCGATGTGCTGATGACCCATGAAAGGATCGAGAAAAAAGAAGCGATCGAGAAGATAGTCGAAGTTTTTAAACTGGTGAGGATGCAGGATCCTGTGGCACTTTTGGACAAGTATCCTCATCAACTTTCTGGAGGCATGCGCCAGCGTGTGATGATCGCCATGGCGTTGCTCTGCAATCCGAAACTTCTGATCGCGGATGAGGCAACCACAGCACTGGACGTCACCATACAGGCGCAGATCCTTGGGTTGATCAAGCGAATGAACGAACAACTCAAACTTAGCGTTCTGCTCATCACCCACAACTTCGGCATCGTCGCTCAGATCTGCGACAAGGTCGCAGTCATGTACGCAGGTTATGTTGTGGAGATCGCAAACATAAAAGAGATTTTCGCCCGTCCACGACATCCATACACGCGAGGTCTGCTGAGCGCGATACCTCCGATAGACAGAAAGGTTGAAAGGCTCAGGATCATAGAAGGCAGTGTGCCAAACCTCATCGAGCCACCCAGTGGTTGTCGCTTCCATCCCAGGTGTGAGAGGTTCGTGCCGGGCGTGTGCGACGTCGAGGCGCCGAAGCTTGCGGGCGATGAACATATGGTTGCGTGTTTCAACCCGTACAACGGTGGTGGTAGCAAATGAAGCTGCTGAAGGTCGAAAGACTGATCAAGGACTTTTCGATCAAACTGGGATTCTTCGGAGGCAAGCACGTGATAAGACCAATCAACGATGTTTCCTTCGAGATAGAGGAGGGTGAAACGCTCGGTGTTGTAGGAGAGTCCGGTTGTGGGAAGACCACGTTGGGCCGGACGGTCATAAGGCTCTACGAACCAAACGGGGGAAAGATCTACTTCGATGGTGTGGACATCACAAACCTCAAGGAAAGACAGTTCAGGAACTTCAGAAGAAACATGCAGATCGTTTTTCAGGATCCCTTTTCGTCTCTCAACCCGAGGATGACAGTTTACGACACGCTCTCAAGGCCGTTGCGCATACACAGGGTCGTACCGAAATTTGAAGAGAAGGATCTCATCGTTTCGACGCTCGAGAGCGTGGGACTCAAATCAGAACATCTTGGCAGATTCCCACACGAGTTCTCTGGCGGGCAAAGGCAGAGGATAGCGATCGCCAGGGCGATAATAACCAAACCGAAGTTCATCGTTCTGGATGAACCGACCAGCGCTCTCGATGTTTCCGTTCAGGCTCAGATAGCGAACCTGTTGAAGGAGCTCAAGGAAAAGCTGAAGCTGACGTATCTTTTCATCTCCCACGATCTTTCCATCATCCAGTTTTTGAGTGACAGGATCGCGGTGATGTACCTTGGCCAGATCGTGGAGATGGGAGCGGCGGAGACTGTGATCAGAGAAACGCTCCATCCTTATACAAAGCTCCTGTTCAGTTCGATCCCTGTTCCCGATCCAGAAAAGAGGATGAAGTTCTCTATCGACGTCAGCGAGGTACCATCACTGGCCAACATCACCAGGGGTTGTCCGTTCTTCGACAGGTGTGCCTCAAGAATGAAAGAGTGTAAAGAGTTCAGACCGAGGTTAATGAACGTGAAAGAGGATCATTCCGTTGCGTGCTTTTTGTACCACAGCGAGATACACCAGTGAGCGGCGCGAGCCGCTCTTTCTCACGAAAAATGGTGCCACGGACCCACCTTCGACAAGCCCAAACCGAGGCATAACCGAGCTTCCAGCTCCAGCCAGGCTTCCCTGCGGCACACGGCGCTACCGCTTATGGCTGCTTCCTTCCGGACCTGACCAGGTTCACGGCGCACCGTTGCACAGGACCCAGCCTTCATCGCCTTCCGCCCAGCCTGTGTCTCGACATGGACCGCCTCCAGTGGGGATTCGGCCCCGCGTGTGGCGGATTTCGGGTACAGGGGACCGCCAGCCCCCCGCCTACCGTGGCACCAGGGATATTATACACGAGTATCTGAATTTCGAACAACCAGCGAACGAATTTGCGTGGTAGAATAAAGTTAACAAAACTGGGGGGTGAGGGTATGAAGCAGGCTGGTTTGCTGGCAGGTGTAGGATTGCTGTTCTCTTACCTTCTTTCCATGATACCCGGCGCAGGATGGATCTTCTCGATCGTTGGACTGGTTTTGTTCCTGGTTGGAGTCCACAAGATCTCACAGTTGACAGGGCAAAGGGAGATCTTCAATCTTTTCTTGCTTCCCGTGATCCTCGGCTTCGTTGGGATCACCATAGCCTCCATCATGGTGATCGGTTCGGTGATGCGTACGATGATGACAGGTGGCTTCGGCATTGGTTCACTCGGAGTTACGACGATTCTGGTGATAGTTGTTTCTGTGGTTCTCTTGATCATCAGTTTGATCTCGTACGTTAAAGCGTACAGATTGCTCGCACAGGTGACGAACATGAACATCTTCAACACCGTGGCGAACCTGTACAAGTGGGGTGCGATCTTGCTGATCGTGTTCGGTATCGGCGCGATACTCATGTTTGCAGGCGTGATCGTCGCCATGGTCGGTTTCTTCTCGATGGAAGAAAAACCCGTATCGCAGTAGTGAGTTCACAGGATCGTTTCGTGTCTGCAACGGCGTGGTCCGTATACATATTAATGGGAGCGCTCTCAGAAAGATGACATGGCGAGATCTAGGATCTCAAGATAGCCCTCATTCTAATTCGTCGTGACACGGGTACTCCCAAGTATCTTATGGATTTTAGAAAGTTCGAGTCACAGCGACCGCAGCAAGCTCATATTCAGATCCATCAACGATGAAAATATTTTGCAGATTCGCATCTAGAAAAAGCGAGAACGATTTTTAACGAAACGCTCGGACAAATCAACAAAGATCTTTTGAAGGTCCCTTTTGGGGCCTTTCTTTTTTGTTCATATCGAACGTTTCAAGCGATTCAGAGCTTCATCGCCCTCATGTAACCCATCGAAGTTGCGTACTGAATCGATCTGGTCCAACCGCTGCAATCACCTATCACGTGCAAATGTTCCACCACATCGTTACAGAACTTGTTGGAGTAGAATTTCACCTCAACCGCGTACAGCAAATTGTCGAAGTACGCGACACCTCTTATCACTCGATCGAGGTTGTCTATGAAGTCCACGAGCGATTCTCGTATCTTCGATGGAAATACAAGATTCGCATCTCCCAGTATGAAACTGTCTTCGTGTAGCGTCGGCTGAACCCTTCCGAGTCGTTTTGTTCTTCTGTATTCCTTGAAATCTCCGTAAGTTTGCAGGATAACTTTTTCTCTGTCGCCTGCGAGAATGTTCGCAAGCTTGGCCAGGTTCTTACCGTAGCCTGTTGGATCCTTGAAGGGTTCTGTGAATCTCGTGGTGACGAGAGCCGCGAAGTTCGTGTTCTGCGTCTTGTGATGGGTGTCGGAATAACCGTTTACGGTGGTGAAATCCTCATACTTTTCAAGCGTCACTTTACCCGCGGGGTTTTGACAGAACAATCTGCACGTGTAACCGGTCCTGGTTTTGTATCTGACCTTCACCCCGTACATGTCTGAGAATTCTTCCATCACGTGGTTCGGAAGTTCGTACCTGACACCTATGTCAACGTAATAATTCTCCCTGACCAGCTGCGGATACTTCTCCTTGATGCGGTCCATCAATCTGTGGCCACTCCTACCGACGGCGATCACGAGTTCGTCAAACACGAACTCGCCTTTGTTCGTTACGATCTTGTGCTTTGAACCGAGTTCGACATCTTCGACCATCGTATCGAACATGAAGTGCACGTTCTTGAAGGATGAGAAGTGTTCGAACAGATTGCTGTTCGTCTCTTTGAGCACATCCGTTCCCAAGTGGAAGAAATAAGCCTTGATCGGTTCAAATCCATGATCGTAAAACTTCCTGTAGGTCTCTTCATCCGCGAACGATTCACCGAACTCTATCTTCTTTCCATCCTTCTCGAAAGATTTAAGATACTCTATCGGATCGATCCTATCCTTCAACGTTGGTCGATAACCTGAATGGCTCAGGTACAACTCGACGATCTTGTACTGCACCTGTAAAGGTATATCGAGTTCGCCACCCATGCCTCTGCTCACAAAGATCTTTCCATCCATCCGCACACCGGAAATAGTGTTGTGGGCGTGGTCCTTCCCTCTTTCAAACACCACGATCTCGTAATCATCGATCTTTTTCGATTCGATCAAACCTTGTAGAAAACCGATCGCCGCCGCTCCAAAGCCCACAATGCCCATCTTTTTCATTTCTACGATCCCTCCACTCGCGGAACGATTTCCACATCCATTCAATATACTACAGGGGCAAGTCTCACGTGTGTCGAGTTTAAGACATGCTTTCGCAAGAATCGTGCAACGATTCGACCTTAGACTTTAACTTGGATCAAGAGTGAGGGGTGATGGTGCGTTGA
>DOKY01000003.1:0-204 GCA_003510135.1 Pseudothermotoga sp. | reverse complement strand
TTGCTCGCCGCAGCGGGTATTTCCATCGTCGTCGGTGAAGCTGTGGACGCGATACTCATCATGATCATCGTGGTACTGAACGCGACGTTGAGTACGATACAAGAAACCAAGGCGGAGAAGTCTTTACAGCTCCTCAAGAAGATGGCTGCGCCTGTCGCGCGTGTCCTCAGAGACGGAATCATACAGACTGTTCCATCGCGCGAG
>DOKY01000005.1 GCA_003510135.1 Pseudothermotoga sp. | reverse complement strand
TCCTCCCACTACTGAAGTAGTGGGCTTTCCCCTTCAACATTAACATCCCTATCGCAGTTCCAACCACATTCACACTTAATAGCTCTATCTGCAGGGAATCGGCTTTGCTCACAATTTACTTTCCCTTCTGTTCTTCTGTTGTACATTACCATCATTAGAAAAACTGCAATATATCTAACGAAAAAGCTGCCTTTCATCCCTCCCTTGAAAGAGTACACTTTCACGGCGGGCTTTCGTAAATGGCTCTACGAAATGATCGATTCACAGGTCAGCAGATCGAAGAGTTCGTCGTAAGATGTTGCTCTGAGACCATCAAAGTCGGGATGAACTGAATCAAGATCCAGCAGGATGAAATCTGCCTCAGCGTTCTTAGCTGCAAGATAATCGGTCACAGGATCGTCACCAACGTACACCGACTGTGTCAGAGGAACTCCGCTCTTGCTTGCGGCGAGCAGGAACATCGCCGGGTCCGGCTTCGGTTTGCCGCAAAGCTCCGAAGTTATCATGAACTCGAAAAAACGTTCGAGCTTCAAGAGTTTCGCCCTTCTTTCCTGCACCGAATGAACACCGTTCGTGAGCGCGGCCATCCTGACGTTCAGAGCTTTCATCTTCTTCAAGAACTCCTCAGCTCCCGGCAAAAAATAGCCGCAGTTGGATAACCTCTCCAGGTATCTCTCTGAGACCTCAGCCGGAGAAATCTCCGTATGTCTCAACCAGGACAGGAATTCCTCGAACCTTGCGATCACGATCCTGTCTTTCGAGGCCTTGCCTTCCGACAGAAACCGCCACCATTTTTTGTTGATCTCAACGTACATCCGTATCTGATCATCGCTCAAAGGAATACCGAACTCCGCAAGTACGGTGCTTATCGCTTCTCTCTCGGCCTTTGCGAAATCCAGCAGGGTGCCGTCGAGATCGAAATAAACCATTTCGTATCTCATCTGTCGAATCCCCCGATCCTTCTTTCCTTCAAGAAGTTCAGAACCTCTTCGAATGTTGGTATTGAGCTCTGAGCACCAAGTCTCGTCACGCTTATGGCTGCCGCGGCCGTTGCGAAAACTAACGATTTCTGTACATCCTTACTCTTTTCAAACCAGACCGCGAACGCCGCGTTGAACACGTCGCCCGCTGCGGTGCTGTCAACAGCGTTAACCTTGAAAGCATCTACTCTGAACGTTCCAAGCTTTCCCGTGAAATAGCAACCCTTGTCACCCATCTTGAGCAGCACGTTTGCACAACCTTTTTTGAGGAGTTCCCGTGCGGCGGCCTCGCCGAATTTGCCTGTAAGCTGGTGTGCCTCGGACTCGTTTGGCGTGATTATGTCCACGTACTGGTAGATCTCGTCCTCCACACCCGCGGCAGGTGCCGGATCGAAAATGACGAGCTTTTCTTTCTCTTTGAACCGTCTTGCGATTTCCAGGTTCACTTCGAACGGAATTTCGTTTTGGAGCAGGAGGATGTCGGCTTCCAAAAGCTCGTCCAGATGGTCCTGAACGAGTTGCACATTCATTGCTGCGTTGGCACCGGGAAAGATGATGATTCTGTTTTGGCCGTCGCGTGTCACCTCGATCATTGCAAAGCCGTTTGGAAGGCCGACCTTGACCAGACCGTCTCTGAGCCCTGCTCGCGTCAACGTTTCGAAGGAGAATTCACCATTTCCATCGTTACCAATGCAGGTCAGAAAGTAGACTTCGGCGGTGAGTTTCTTACAGGCCACAGCCTGGTTTGCTCCTTTACCGCCCGGAAAACGTTCGTACGAAAGGCACCTCTGGGTTTCCCCAGGCTGCGTGAAATGATCGACCGTGAGCACAAGATCAACGTTGTTGCTCCCAACAACTGCGATCATGTGATTCCCCCTTCAGAAACTTTTTCCCGTCTTTCTGTAGTTTAATTGTATCTGATATGGTGCGCGAGGTGCAGGTCAAAAAGCTGGTAACAAAAACGAAAATCCCGATAGCCAGACACGTTGTCAATCCCTACATTGGATGTGGACATGGGTGCAAGTACTGTTACGCACAGTTCATAGGCCCATTCAAGAACACGTCTGGTGTGTGGGGAAGGGACGTCTTCGTTAAGATCAACGCACCTGAAGTTTTTGAGCGAGAACTGTACAAACTGAAGGGAAGCATACTTTTCTCGAGCATTTGCGATCCGTATCAGCCGATCGAGAAGAAATATCAGCTGACGAGGACACTGCTGAAAATCGCTCTGGACCGATTCAGAAACGTGCATATCTTCACAAAGTCGAGTTTGATTCTGAGAGATCTCGACATACTCCGAAACGCGAACGTGAGTGTCACCATAACCATTACCACGGATGACGAGCGGGTGAGAAAAATCCTGGAGCCTAACGCTGCACCGATAGACGAACGGATCGAAACTGTACGAAAGCTTCGGGAGTCCAACGTTGATGTATCGGTCTTTGTGGGACCCATATTACCCATGAACCCCGCGAATCTGGCGAGTCTCTTATCGAAGTATGTGGGCAGAATCTCTTTCGACAAGCTCAACTATCCGTGGTACGTGGAAAATATCTACCGCAAAAACGGCTGGACCGAGTGGTTGAGAGATGAAAAGTTCCACGAAGTTGTGAACGTGTTCAAGAAGTTCCTCGACGTTGACTGATCACAGATTCGTGAGAACGTTTTCTATCAGGTACTCCATAGCACCCGTCAACATGACATCGGGATCGTTAGTGGACCTTCTCACTTCGACGTCGAATCCATAGAAGTGCCGTTTAACCTGGGCCTCCACCTTCGAGAGTAATCTCTCGCTGATGTTGAACGCTGTCCCACCCACAACGAAATTGACACGTCCAAAATGGAGACCACGTTGAGAACTATTGTGGTTCTCACGTTCGTGTTCCAGTGGAACAACTCGCTCTGGCCGCTCGTTGTGGTGAGCAAGGACTCAATGAAGACCATAACCATAGGGCTTGCGAGTTTCCAAGGGATGTACGGTACGACATGGAACCTGCTTATGGCCGCAGCCGTGATGGGTATTCTCCCGTCCGTGGTAGCTTTCCTGATAGGGCAGAGATACCTCATAAAGGGTATCACATTGACGGGACTCAAAGCTTAGACCAGGCCTATGTCTCTGCGAAAGTACATGCCTTCAAAGTAAATTTTCTCGATCTCGGAGTACACTCTTCTGCGAGCTTCCTCGTAAGTGCGGCCCGTCGCACAAACGTTCAGGACCCTGCCCCCGCTGGTGACAAACTGACCATTCTGACGCTTGGTTCCCGCGTGGAAAACTACTACGCCTTCGACCGATTCAAGGCCGTGTATCTCGAATCCTACTTTGTAATCGTTCGGATAACCTCCGCTTGCGATCACGACACACACGCTTTTTTCCTCTCGCCAGACGATGGGCAGGCTCGCCAGGTTTTCTTCGATGACAGCGAAACAGACTTCGGCAAGCTTGCTCTGAAGCAATGGCAAAAGAGCCTGAATCTCCGGATCACCGAATCTGCAGTTAAATTCGAGAACTTTGGGACCATCCTGTGTGACCATCAAACCCAAGTAAAGGACACCCTTGTAAATCACGTTCTGCTTTTCAAGGGCTGGGAAAAGCTTGTCTATGATTCTTTCTTTCACACTTCGCCACAGTTCCTCACTGTGATGTGGTGCTGGTGCGATCGCACCCATCCCACCCGTGTTAGGTCCCCTGTCTTCATCGTAAACTTTCTTGTAATCCATCGCGCTCAGCATGGGAACGCAAGTTTTGCCATCCGTGAGGACCATCAGGCTTACCTCTCTTCCTTTGAGGAACTCTTCGATGACGATCCTTTCGCCAGACTCTCCAAAGACTTTTTTCCTCATCAACAAATCAATCACATTGAACGCCTCTTCACGACTCATCACCACGTAGCTTCCCTTACCTTGAGCCAAGCCGTCCGCCTTTATAACGATTGGAAATTCACAGCGTTCAACATACCTTTCCGCCTGAACAGGGTCGTCGAACAACCTGAACCGTGCCGTCGGTATCCCACACTCGTCCATGAGCAGCTTCGCGTAGACTTTACTGCACTCAAGTTGAGACGCCCTTTTGCTTGGCCCGAAGATTTTGAGACCGCACGATTCGAAAGCATCAACCACACCCTGTGCCAGATACGCCTCCGGACCCACGACAGTCAGATCTATCCTCTCTCTCAAAGCGAGCTGCAACAATTCATCCACACTTTTCGCCTCGTGGCAGGTCGCATCCAGAGAAATTCCCCCGTTACCCGGGGCGCAGAACACTTCGAATCCTTCCTGGCGGAGTTTCCAAACCAAGGCATGTTCGCGACCACCCGAGCCTATGACGAGCGCCCTCATTCTATCACCTCAGTGCTTGAAGTGGCGTGTGGCCGTGAAAACCATGGCCACACCGTATCTGTTCGCCATCTCGATGACCTCCTGGTCCCTCACCGAGCCACCGGGTTGTATGATGGCTGAAACGCCCGCTTTTGCAGCAATCTCGACGGCGTCAGGGAATGGGAAGAACGCATCGGAGGCCAGCACTGAGCCTTTTGCCTTCTCCCCAGCCTGTCTGACACAGTGTTCGGTTGGCCATAACCTGTTGGGTTGTCCAGCACCGATGGCGAGCGTAGTGCGATTCTTTGCCAGCACGATCGCATTGGATTTCACATGCTTGACAACTTTCCAGGCGAAGAGCAGATCTTTCAGCTCTTCCTCGTCCGGCGCACGTTCAGTCACCACTTTCAACTGTTCGTAGTCAGTGAGGTCGGGTGTTTGAAAGAGCACTCCCCCAGAGATCCTTCGCAGATCATGGGTTTCACTCCTCTGATTCAAATCAATCCGAAGGAGCCTCAGGTTCTTTTTCTTTTTCAAGATCTCAAGTGCTTCAGCGTCGAAATCTGGCGCCAGTATCACCTCGAGAAAGATTTCAGAAAGCTTCTTAGCAGTCTCGGTGTCAAGAGGTCTATTGAACGCCACGATCCCTCCAAAAATGGAAACCGGGTCGGCTGACCTTGCCTTCTCGAAAGCCTCAAGAGTTGAATTTGCACAGGCGACAGCGCAGGGATTGGTGTGCTTGACAACGACGCAGGCGATCTCTTCAAAATCTCTCACAACCGAGAAAGCGGCGTCGGCATCGAGGTAGTTGTTGAAGGAAAGTTCCTTTCCATGGAGCTGTTTTGCGTTGACGATTCCAGACGGAACGAGTACATCCTTGTACAGGGCTGCCTGCTGGTGTGGATTTTCACCATAGCGAAGTTCGCACAGCTTCTCGTAAGGTAACGTGAGATACCTCGGAAAGAGTTCACCGGCGAGACGGGAAAAGTACTGAGCGATCGTAGCGTCGTGCCAGGCGCTGTACTGAAAAGCCTTCGAAGCTAGTCTCACTCTGTCGCTCAGCGTTAAAGAATTGGCCTTCATCTTCTCAACGAACCATTCGTAATCAGACACATCGCACAGGACAGCAACATGTTTGAAGTTCTTGGCTGCGGCCCGAAGCATTGCAGGCCCTCCGATATCTATGAACTCTACCAGTTCGTCGAGATTTCCTCTTTCATGTACCGCACACGGGAAGGGATAGAAGTTCACGATCACCACATCGATGGGTTCTATCCCAAGCTGTTCAAGTTCTTTCATCTGAGAGGGATCGTCACGGTTCGCAAGGATCGCCGCGTGGATATAGGGATGCAAACTCTTCACCCTGCCTCCCAGCAGCTGGTTGAAGGATGTGACGTTAGAGGTGGGAACAACGTTCACGCCGTTTTTGGAAAGGAATTCGGCCGTTCCACCTGTACTCATAAGTGTGAATCCAAGCGCCGCAAGTTCGCGCGCAATCTCCACTATCCCGGTTTTGTCCCAAACCGAAATCAGTGCTTTAGGCATCGTTTCCCCTCCTAATGAGGACTTTCCTACCGACTATGCGCAGTTTGTTTTCCACGATCAACCTGATCGCTTCTGGCAACACCTCGTGCTCTACGTGCTTCACTTTTTCTGCGAGAGTTTCGGGGGTATCGTCATCATCAACTTCGATGGGTTTCTGCAGTATGATCGGACCCCCATCGACGCTTTCGTCAACGAAATGGACCGTCACACCCGTGATCTTGACCCCGTATTGGATCACGGCCTCATGGACCTTCATCCCATAGTAGCCTGGTCCGCAGAAGGCGGGGATCAAAGAGGGATGCACGTTGATGATCTTCCATCTGAAGGCGTCGATGAAATACGGAGAGAGTATGTTCAAAAAACCAGCTAGAACGACCAGATCAACTTTGTGTGCCTTGAGAATGGCTATCATTTTGTCCTCGAATTCGATCTGACTCTGAAAGTCCTTCTTCCTGACGACGTACGAGGGTATGCCTAAGGATCTCGCTTTCTCCAGGGCTGGAGCATTCTCTCTGCTGCTTATGACGACTGAAACGATTGCAGGCAATTCCCCACTCAGGCATTTCTTCGCGATCGACAGCATGTTCGTACCGGTCCCGGACACGAGAATGCCTAAGGAAGCTTTCCTCAAAGAACGATCCTCCTTTCACCTCTCCTGATCTCACCGACAAGCCATGCCTCTTCACCGAGATTCTTCAGTGCTGTGGCGATTCTGTCCGCAGAGTCTCTCTCAACGATCAGCATGAAACCTATTCCCATGTTGAAGGTTCTGAACATCTCCGACTCGTCGATCATCCCGAGCCGCTGGATCAAGCTGAATATGGTCGGTACCGGCCAGGAATTTTTGTCGATTCGAGCCTCCAGACCAGTAGGTATCACTCTGGGAAGGTTTCCAGGGATACCCCCACCTGTGATGTGCGCCATCGCGTGGATAGAACCATCCAGAACTTTCAACACACTCTTCACGTAGATCTTCGTTGGCGTGAGCATTTCCTCACCGATAGTTCTGCCAAGTTCGTCGACGTAAGAATCTACTCTGTAATGACTCAAGAGAATCTTCCTTGCCAGAGAGAAACCGTTGCTGTGAAGCCCGCTCGAAGCCAGCCCGAGTACGAGATCACCCTCACTGACCTTTGAACCATCGAGGAGCTGATCTTTCTCGACGATACCGACCGCAAAGCCAGCCAAGTCGTACTCGTCCTCGCCATAAAAATCAGGCATTTGTGCCGTTTCTCCCCCTATGAGTGCGCAACCGGCTTCCACGCAACCTTTCGCGATTCCCGAGACGATCTGTTCCACACGTTCAACTTTCAGCTTCCCCACCGCGAGATAATCAAGAAAGAAGAGCGGTTTTGCGGCGTGCACCAGAACATCGTTGACACACATCGCCACACAATCTATTCCCACAGTATCGTGCTTGTCCATCATGAAGGCGATCTTCAGTTTCGTTCCCACACCGTCCGTGCTGGCCACGAGCACCGGTTGGCGGTAATTCGAGGGCAATTCGAAGAAACCACCGAAGGAGCCTATCCCACCGAGCACTTGCGGTACGTATGTGAGCCGCGCCAAGCGTTTGATCCTTTCCACACTTTCATCGGCCGCTTCCTGATCCACGCCTGCTTCCTTGTAAGATCTCATCAAGCTTGTCACTCCTTTTCAAAAAGGTACTTCGTGCAGAAGCTCGGAACCTCCAAAGGGTAAGCACCGTTGAAGCACGCAAGACAGAGACGGCCCGGAGGCAGCCCAACTGCCTTCACCAGCCCATCGAGGCTCAGATAGCCGAGCGAATCAGCTCCTATGAGCCGCTCGATCTTCTTTTCTTCGAGAACTGCCGCGATGAGTTCCCTCCTGTCGGATGTGTCGACTCCGAAATAACAACCGTACCGTATGGGGGGCGAAGCGATGCGAACGTGAATCGACCTTGCTCCGGCAGTTCTCAACATTTTCACTATTTGTCCCATCGTCGTACCCCTCACGATGGAATCGTCAACCAGCACGACACTTTTTCCTCTCACGAGTTCTCTCAAAGCGTTCAGTTTCAGTCTGACCCCCAGGTTCCTGAGCTTCTGTGATGGTTGTATGAACGTCCTACCGATGTATTTGTTTTTGATCAGACCCATTCCGTACGGGATACCACTCTGGTTGGAATAACCTATGGCGGCAACGGTGCCAGAGTCCGGCACGCCTACGACAAGGTCTGCATCAGCAGGTTGTTCGATTGCCAGTATCCTGCCGGCTCGCTCCCGTGCAGCATAAACGCTCACGCTCTCCAGAACACTGTCGGGCCTGGCGAAGTATACGAACTCGAAAACGCAGAATGCGCTCCTTGAAAAAGCCGTCGTGTGAGATTCCACACCGCTTTCGTTCACCAGAACAATCTCTCCGGGCTCGATGTCTCTGACGAACTGGGCTCCCACGGCATCCAGTGCGACCGTTTCCGAGGCGAACACCACGCAGTCGTCCAGTCTGCCCATGCACAGTGGCCTAAAGCCAAGTGGGTCTCTGATGGCGATCAAACTCTTTCGGTCCATGACAAGCAAGCAGTACGCACCCTGTAGGGAACGTGTCACATCGAGGCAGGCATGTAATATGTTGGGACCATGCTCAATCAAAAGCAGCGCGATGATCTCACTGTCGGTGGTCGAACGAAAAGGTAATCCTTTCTTTTCAAGTCGACTCCTGAGCTCACGTGTGTTGATTATGTTTCCATTGTGTGCCACCGCCAGGGTGCCTCGCCGATCTGTTATGACTATGGGCTGGGCGTTCTCGAACACGTTTGAGCCCGTCGTCGAATACCTCACGTGGCCAATTGCAACGTGTCCGGAAAGCTCACCAAGCACTTCCTCGTCGAAGACGTCGTTGACCAGTCCCAAACCTTTATGATACTTGATCTTCTTTCCGTCACCCACCGCGATGCCCGCACTTTCCTGACCCCTGTGCTGGAGGGCGATGAGACCATAGTAGACAGTTCTGGAAATTTTCGGATCAGGTTTTGGAGAAAAGATTCCAAACAGTCCACATGATTCTCTCATTGGTTCACCAGCCTCTCTAAGGAGGACTCGTAGACCTGTTTGATGTTCTTCACTGGCTGGTCGATGAGCTTTCTCCCGTTCAGTTTTATGACGAGTCTGTCACCCATGACCTTCCCGAGCACCGTTAAAGGTACTTTCTCATCTGTGGCGAGTTCAACCAATTTTTCAAGATTCTTTGCGGGCAAGCTGACAAGTATTCGAGACTGTTCTTCCCCGAACAGTAGAAAATCGGCTCGAGAATTGCTCCAGAGCTCACACAATGCCCCGATGTTTCCCAGAATGCACGACTCGGCGATAGCGACTGCCAGGCCACCTTCAGAAAGATCGTGCGCGGAGCTCAGCAACCCGTCTCTGATCGCCTTTAAGCAGCATCGTTGAATTCTCTTCTCAAGTTCCAGATCGATCTTTGGTGGGAGTATGTCCTCGATCCTGTGGATCAACCTCGTGTACTCACACAGGTGCTGCTTGGTCTCGATAGGTCCAAGAAGAACTATGATGTCTCCAGGATTCTTAAAGCTCGCGGAGCACACCCGCGAAGCATCCTCTAAGAGTCCCACCATACCTACAATTGGTGTGGGATGGACCCTGCTCGTTTCTGTCTCGTTGTAGAAACTCACATTCCCGCTCACCACAGGAACGCTCAGCGCTGAGGCGGCGTCGCTCAGTCCGTTGATCGTCATTTCGAACTGGTAAGCAACCTCTGGTTAGATCGGAAA
>DOKY01000001.1:52112-52867 GCA_003510135.1 Pseudothermotoga sp. | reverse complement strand
AAATGGGATTCAATTTAGTGTGCGCCGAAGGGCCCTCCATTCGTCTTTGAATATCTTTCTCAGAAATAAATCATACACTATTGCAACGTTAACTTCAAACTCGATCAGACAGAATTTACAGTGGAAAAGTAAGGATTATCACCCATAAGACAACTTTACGTTCAGCATGCTTAAGTTTTCTTCCTGCTACTTCTGTTTTCTTCACATTACGCTACGTTACAAAATTTCGCTGGATCGATTGTTCTCTGCGTTGCTGTTACGGTGTGGTGCAGCAGGCGATCAGACTGGGCTGTTACGTCTGCCAGAGGAAGAATGAATGTTGATCGAGATTATCGATAGGACACCTGAGTGTTTGTTGACGGAAGCGATCGTTTGTGAATCTCAAGAAGGAAAGCGTTTGAGAGATTCTTCCTCCAGAGCCAGTTACAAAGACCGTCCAGCACGCAACTGGTTCTATTGTTTTCTGTCAGGACGTGTTCAAACACCATCAAGCTTCAAAGCGCTTCCGGACAGAGACTGTCTCGAGTGTTAGTTTTTCTTGTTGGATCGTATATAGATAGATAGAAGGGCGCGCCGAGCAGGATCCTTGAGAGGTCAAACGTAAATTGGGATAGGTCTATTCCGACGCAGCTCAGCTCATGATTCGAGCATAGATTGAGATTGTGAACATTCGCAATGATAAGAGAGCTGAATAAGTTCTGTGTGTACACGAGCAAAAGTTGATTTTTCCCAACTGAAATGATCTTCAACAACGA
>DOKY01000001.1:0-51833 GCA_003510135.1 Pseudothermotoga sp. | reverse complement strand
TGAAAAGGCGGGCTTTTGCCCGCCTTTGACGTTTTTCAAAAGCTTCGCTTCACCCATACCAGGAATCATCCAGCCCGCAAGATGTTTCTTTTTGCGCTTGAATACGCTTTTAAAGCGTCGATGGTTCAACGCTTTGCTCCGTTGTACCGCAGCTGCTTCCTATTCTTTTTCCTCCGGAGGTATGGATACCAAGAAACTAAAACGCCGCGCGATCAAGCTTTCACTTCAATTCTGCGTTGATTTTCTTCATCAAAGCTGGTATCTGTAGTTTCTGCGGGCATTTGCTCAGGCATTCGCCGCATTCGGTGCAGAAGGCTGCAGAGATTTTCTGGCTACTGAACCAGCGATACTCACCTTTCGCCATCTCGAAATTTTCGAACATGATCGCTTCGTTGTACAACCTGAAGTTCGCAGGAATATCCACACCATGGGGACATGGCATGCAATAACCACACTCGGTACAGTTTATCACTGCGTAGGACTCCAAAGTTTTTCTCAACTCGTCGATCAAACGGAGTTCTTCTTCCGTCAAGTTGTTGGGTACCAGCTGCTCTGCTATTTCAACGTTCTCTTTCACCTGTTCGAAAGTGCTCATCCCACTAAGAATGACAGATACCTCTGGAAAGTTCGCAAGCCACCTTAGACTCCATTCCACGGCGGACCAGTTCTTTCCGCTTTTTCTGAGAACGCTCATGGCTCTGTCGGGCAACCTCGCAAGCTTCCCACCCTTTAGTGGTTCCATTATCACGACGGGTAAGCCCTTCGAGGCTGCGTACTTCAGACCCCTCAAGCCGGCTTGGTAGTTTATGTCCATGTAGTTCAATTGAATCTGACAGAAGTCCCAGCCATCGTATTCGTCGATGATTTTTTTGAAGATGGGGTATTTGTCGTGAAAGGAAAAGCCCGCGAATCTAAGCTTTCCCTCTGCCTTCGCTCGTTCGAAGAATTTGTCAAACCTCAGGCTCTTGATCTTTTCCCATCTCTCTTTACTCAAAGCGTGCATCAGGTACATGTCGATGTGATCGGTTTGGAGTTTTTCCAGCTGTTCGTCGAGGAATTTGTAGAAATCTTCATGACTTTCCACTTGCCAAACAGGGGACTTCGTGGCCAGAAAAGTCTTTTCTCTGTAGCCGTCTTTCAGCGCCTTACCAACGAGTATCTCGCTCCTTCCCCTGTGGTAAGGATAAGCGGTATCGACGTAGTTGACTCCGTGATCGATCGCGTATCTGATCATTTCTATAGCCTTATCTTCATCGATTTGTGAATCATCGTTGTTGAGTGTGGGTAACCTCATTGCTCCGAAGCCTAAGATGGAACAGCGCACGTTTTTGAAGGTTCTGTATTGCATTTTCACACCTCCCTGTGTAATTGTTGCGGCTCTCTGTCGAGGATACCAAATTTTATCAGATCCATCAGCTTGTCCGATTCGACCATGATTCTCTCCAGGTTGTTCAAAAGTTCCTCGGGTTTGTCTCGATACTGATCCAAATAACTGTTAGCTACACCATCGAAAACTGCCGTGATAAATTTTAAAGCATCTTCCTCACTGATGCCTCGTCTTAATTTCACGGATTTGATCTTCTCAAGCAAGATCTCTCTCGAATCCAGAAGAGCTTCCCTGATCAAACCCAGTACGATCGCGCGCAGCTTTGGAGAAAGATTCGTTACTGTGAGGAGGAACTTCGAATAGACGGGATTCTCGATTGCCAGAGTGATCTTCTGCAAGCCCCATTTCTTGATGAATTCGAAAAAATCCTCGTTTTTTACTTGTTTGGCGAACTCTTCAAATTTTTTCTTAGACCAGGAAAGAACGTGCTTGTAGCATTCGATGTACAAATTTTCCTTGCTCTTGAAGTAATGAAACAACAAACCTTTCGACACTTTCGCTTTCTTAGCGATCGAATTTGTCGAAGCGGCTGCGTAACCTTTTTCCGAGAATTCTTCTATGGAAGCCTTCAAGATTCGCTCCACGACTTCGTGCACTACACCACCTTCTTCACAAATAGATGTCCTTTTTCGAGTAAAAGAAAAGCGAAGAAAGAACCAGCGCAAGGTTCAGAAAGAAATATATCACTAAGAAGACGGGTTCCATCCTCCCGTACTTCACTATTCTGATTCCTTCGGAGTAATAGAAGGGCGTTAGATATTTCAAGAGCTCGAGCTTCTCCGTGAGTTTGCTTGCCATGGCAAGGATGTACAAAACGAACGTCATACCAATGCTAAATGAGGTGGTGCTGTCCTGACGTTTAGCAAGAACGATGACGGCAAAAACCAGATTTGAGACGGTGAGATGCAGAAGAATCTGTGAGAGCCATAAGAGCCAAAACTTGGTGTAATCGACCGCACCTTGCTTAAAGAATTCGACCATCAAAAGTGAAGATACACAAATTACGAGATCGAACGTCAAGATCAAAGTCAGTGTGCTCGAAATCTTTTGCAAAAGAACGTTAGATCTTTTGACTGGTTTTGAGAGGAGAAATTCGGCGGTTTTCTCGCTCTCTTCTTTGGCGAGCACTTTGCAGGTCAGAAGAACCGCGAAGATGCTTCCAACCAGGGTCACGTAGATGCTGGAAATGCTGGCCTGATAGTTCAAAATGTTGGAAAAATCGAGATCTTCCAGACCGAAGATCCTCAGGAAAGCTTTGGGCATGAGCTTCATCATTCTTGTCAAAAGCTCGGTATCTTTCACCATGGATGGATAAACCGATATGTACATCAACTGCACGAGCACGAGTGCAACCATCCAAACGATAGTCGTCTTGATGTTCCTCTTCATCTCCCACGTGTAGACGTTCATCTTTCCCCCTCCTCGTAAAAGGATAGAAAGAGTTCCTCAAGCGAAGGATCCTCGATCCATATGTTCTCGATCTGAATCTCTGAAAGTTTCTTCAAAAGCTCGTTAATGTCTCCACTGTATTTGAAACTGATCGTTGAGTCGTCGATCCTTCGATGTGGGATTTTCAGGGTCCTTTCGAGTTCGTCTATCTGCCTCGATTGAAGGGTGATGGATTTGTAGTTGAACCCGGCCAGCTGCTCTATTTTTCCTGTCTTCACCACTTTGCCCTCTTTGATCATCGCGAATTCATCACACAGCTTTTGAACTTCACTCAGTATGTGTGAAGAAAAAAAGATCGTCGTACCCTGCCCTTTCAGTTCTCGGATTATTTCGAACAGTCTGTTCTGCATGATTGGATCGAGCCCGTTGGTCGGCTCATCACATATGAGCAGCTTTGGTTTGTGTAGAAGGGCCTGTACTATAGCGACCTTTTTCTTATTACCCGTAGACAGTTCTCGAAACTTCTTTTTCGGATCGAGTTCGAAAATTTCGCACAACTCCTTGATGTATTTTTTATCAACTCTGTCGTAAAAGCTCGCCGAGTAGTTGAGCAGTTCATCAACAGTGACGCTCGAATAATAATTCACTTCGCCTGGAACGTACCCGATCTCTTTTCTTATTTCATGACCTTCTCTTGTGCAGTCTTTACCAAAGATCCTTGCGGTACCAGAGGTTGGGAATATCAAACCGAGGAGAATCCTTATTGTCGTGGTTTTTCCTGCACCGTTCGGACCAATGAAGCCGAAGATCTCTCCTTCCTCAACGGAGAAACTAACGTCAACTATTCCCCTGTGCTTCCCATAGTACTTGCACAGGTTTCTGGTTTCTATGACAGACATCTTCACACCTCCTTGACCATGTGGTCAACAGGATCATACCACAGATTGACCACGTGGTCAAGTATCTCAAAAATCTTGAGACAAAATCCTTCTCTTTCACACGTGGGTGCGGACGATGATCACAAAACGCCCCTCCATCGGAGGGGCGTCATCTTTATGAAAAAACTTTCAGTGCAGAACCTGCTCCGCCGCGATCGTGAGGGGATAGGATGTGGGGGCAGAAGTCAGCAGTGGATGGGTTCCAATCTGCATGGTGAACAAATCGTTTGCGGTTATACCCTTCTGAACGCCAAGGCTCAATATGTTCACGATCTCTCCAACGCTTTTTCCACCGTAGAGTTGTGCCCCGAGCAGGATCCTACTGTCCTGAGAGAATATGAGTTTCACAATGAGTTTACTCGTGTCGTCAAACTTACCCGGGTGTCTGTCGATACCTTCGGCCCTTGCAACGACCACTTCGAAACCTTCTTCCTTCGCGGTTCTTTCGGTTATTCCCACGGAACCGAACGCTTTGTGTCCTATGACAGTGGAATAGGCGTTCAGCGAACCTTTGTTCGTTCTGATAACCTTCAGTCCATACAAATTGGACGCCACGATCCTCGCGTCGAAAACGGCGGCAGATGCCAGCATGAGCCTCGAAGGCTTGCCAGTCAGAAAATCTCTGTGTTGTACGCAATCACCTGCCGCGAAGACATCTGGCCTGGATGTTCTCATGTATTCGTCCGTTTCTATGAAACCGTACTCTGTGATCTTGAGACCCAGTTGACGGGCTAGTTCTGTGTTGGGTTTGTAACCCGTTGCCAGTATGACGGCGTCTGCGGGTATGTTTTCTCCATTGTCCAGCTTCACACCTTCGACGGATTTGGACCCGTAGATTTCCACAACCTTCCTCCCTGTGTAGACCTTCAGATTTTCTGCTTCGATCTCTTTGCGTGCCAGCTCTCCAAAGTCTGGATCGAAAGACACGGGCAGCAGACAATCCATGATTTCTACGACGGTTACGTTCTTTCCGACCCGCTTCAGTTCGTCGGCTACCTCGATGCCTATGAACCCACCACCGATGATGGCGATGTTTCTACAAGTTCTGGTCTTCTCGAGCACTGAGCTCAAATATTTTGCGTCCTTAGAGATCGTGAAGACGTTTGAAAGATCTATCCCAGCGATTCTGGGAACTGCCGGGATTGAACCGGTTGCGAGAATGAGTTTCTCATAAATGATCTCTTTTCCTGTTTTAGTGACGATCTTCTTTTGATCTGTGTCACCGCCGACGACTTCATCTATCAGCAGGTCGATTCCTGCCTTTTGAAATCTTTCTTCCACTCCCATGAAGTCGTTTTCCACGCCACCAAGCGTGTGAAAGACGTAAGGAATGCCACATGGGACCAGTTCCTTCTCTGTCTTTTTGATCACGAGCACCTTCTTGTCTTTGTAAAACCTCCTGATAGTCAGGGCCGCGACCAATCCAGCGGGCCCTCCTCCAACGACCACGACGTCGTACCTCATTCCGTCACCTCCAGAAGAAATTTGAGATCCAACACAATTTTATATCCATTCCAACTGTTCCAACACGGCGGGCCTTGGTTCGACTATGCAACCTGCTGGATTATAATCCACTTCGGGTGATGCTCTTGAGGATCGTTTTTCTGGGGACCTCCGCAGCCGTTTCGAGTAACAAGAGGGACAACACATGTCTTTTGGTCGACGATGTGCTTGTCGATTGCCCGGGAAACGCGTTCGGCAAGATGGTCAGGGCTGGGTACGAGCCGCTGAGGCTTCGAACGATAATCATCACGCACAGACACGTCGACCATTCTTACGGCTTACCCTCGCTGCTGGAGATGCTCAGACTCTCCGGTAAAGAAGAACCGCTGAAAATATGCATCAACGAAGACTTTTTCTTCGAAATGAGGCAGATCCTGAGCACGTACGGATTGATCCGCGAAGACTTTCCTTTAGAAATGGTACCCATCCGAGTTGATGGCTGTGCTCTCTTCGAAGGCTCTTTGAGAATCGAAACCTTCCCCGTGAAACACAGTGTTCCTAACTTTGGCCTCAAGTTCTCAACCTCTAGCTCGTGCGTCGTGTACACGAGCGACACGGAACCCTGTGAGGAAGTGATTGAGCAGGCGAAAAATGCGGATGTGCTCATACATGAAGCGACGTGTGCTGAGACTGTGACCGGAAGAAAAGAAGGTCACAGCTGTGTGGAGGATGCCGCACGGATCGCGAAGCAAGCAGGGGTTAAGAACCTGTGTCTGGTTCACCTCGGACCGGAACTGGAAGAACATCTGTGCGAGCTCACATGCGAAGCTGAAGAGATACTCAATGGCAGGGTCATTGTCCCTGAAGATCTGGATCGAGCGATAGTGTGAGCTATGATGAGACTCTGGTTGCTCGGCTTTGGCTTCTTCGGTATAAACACAGTCTGGCCGCTGTACAACGCGTACGTTCCAATATTTCTCAAGTCCTTTGGTCTCTCATCCTTCGTCGTTGGTGGATACATGACCATAGACAACATCTTCGCACTGGTGCTCTCACCCTACGTCGGTGCGCTGAGCGATCAGACGGTGACGAAACTGGGAAAAAGGAAACCCTACATTCTGATCGGAGCCCCGCTGGCTGCACTGTTCTTCTTTCTGATACCAGTTTTTTGGACAAAACACAACTTCCTGGCCGTCACGTTCAGCATCATTTTCATGAACCTGGCGATGGCGCTTTTCAGATCGCCTTTGATTGCCCTCATGCCCGACACGACGCCTTCGCAGTTCAGAAGTCAGGCCAACGGGATCATCAATTTCATGGGTGGACTCGGTGCGATGCTCGCTTATCTTTCTGGAAGGTTTCTGTACGAAGCATCGCCCGTGTTTCCCTTTTTCGTGGGATCTGTCTTGTTGCTTCTGTCAAACACGCTTGTGATTCTGTTCGTGAAGGAACCTGCTTGCGGAAGTGTGAAAAGCGAATTCTCGGTCAAAGAGACGTTCAGAAAAAGCCATGTGGAGTTACTTG
The DNA here is from genome assembly GCA_003510135.1 of Pseudothermotoga sp. GTDB lineage: Bacteria > Thermotogota > Thermotogae > Thermotogales > DSM-5069 > Pseudothermotoga_A. Next base: position 45,152 of record DOKY01000001.1, on the reverse strand, counting down.
AAAACCTCAAAGAGGTGGCCTTGTCTCCGGAAAAGAGCTTGCTGTTCATGCTCGTGTCTATTTTCATCTGGTTCACCGGTTTCAATGCGCTGGAAACGTTCTTCACGAGTTATGCGAAGTTCTATCTGAAACTGCCTGAACAGATTGCCACGGGCATGCTCGGAGTGCTGTCGCTGGCTTTCATGCTTTTCGCAGTCCCTGCAGGTTATATAGGTGCGAGGATCGGTAGAAAGAGATCGATCGTTCTGGGACTGATCATCACAGCCGGCTGTCTCTTTGTGGGAACGCTGGTTGCTTCACTGACCAGCGGTGAGGCAATAATCAAACCTTTTTTGGTGCTGTTCATAATCGGTGGAATGGGTTGGGCGCTGACGAACGTTAATTCCTTGCCAATGGTGCTAGACATGGCTCCCAAACGAAAGCTGGGTGGTTACACCGGGCTGTATTATTTTGCCTCCATGCTGGCAAACATAATCTCGCCACCGCTCACGGGTCTGGTCATGGACGTCTTCGGATATCGAGTATTGTTCAACTTCGCAGCGATTTTCGTGATCTGCTCCTCGATCACTGTGAGTTTTGTCAAACGCGGCGATCGTGTAGGGAAGGTTTGAGGCTCAAGCTCTCGCCATAGCTATGCTTCAAAATTATGGTGAGCAACTCCAGATTGATGTCCTCGCTACGCTTCATTTGCAGCGCATCTCTCGGTTCACCACTGATGTCCACACCAACGATTTCGAATTCTTTGCACAACAATTTCACAGCCTCCAAAAGCTCTTCGGGTTTCATAGTACCCTGATCCCAACCCAGCTTGAGGAAACGATCCGAGAGCACATCCTTGTCTATGCTCAAATAAATTGGATGTTCCAAGCATTTGGGAAGGTCATTCTTTCTTCTCACGATGTGCACTGCTTCAAGGTTTCTCAACTTTTTCGCAACTCTGATCCATCCATCACACGGGAGCAGCGTTGAGTTCTTTCTCATATCGTCTCTGTGGTTGTCGAAAACGACGAGCTCGAAGGGTGTATCGATCAGGGTCAAGAAAATGTAGGAGAAGTGATGGTAAGCGGAATCACCCAGAAAGACCACCTTGGCTCGTTCGACCAGCTTTCCGACGAGCGTCAGTGTGGTTTGGTCACACATGTACTTGACCGACCTGAGATGTCTCAAGTCCAAGTGTTTCGATCTTTCAAGAAGCCTGGGTTGAAAGAGATATACCCCTTCGAAGTCCAAGAGGAGCACGTCTTCTTTCATGGTGAGGTTCCCCCTGTGAATAGTCTGTCAAATTGATTATAGAGATTGTAGAACTTCAGACGCTGTGAGAACGTGTGGAGGTAAGTGTGTTGACAACGAAACGACTATGTGTGGTAAAATTATAGTGTGGTATCGATCTTACAAAGGTATAGTTTGAGTCTCGTCGGGATGGTCCACAAACTGATGGCTTGACTTGTTGTACCTTGTGCTATAATAACTAATGTGGCCCCATAGGATAACGGCTAGTCCATCGGATTCTCAGTCCGAAGGTCGGGGTTCGACTCCCCGTGGGGCTACCAGGTCTTATAAGCGTGCATTAGGGGACATCCGAAAGGGTCCCCTATTTTTTGCTGAACACAAACATCGTCGTACGAACCTTGCAGATGGTCGCGCAGAGAGCAGGAAGAACTTTCGGATTCATTTCTCGCAAACTCAGTTAGCCTTACATGTCTATGAGGATATCAAAGAAGAAGCCCGACGATCAGGCCGGGCTCAACTTCAAGGTATATTCACTGAGCCAGAACTTCTGCCCACGTCGTGACAGGCCAGGTGGTCTTGAAGAGTTCTTCAACTGCTGGTGCCGCGAGCTCCCTGATCGCTCTCAGGGCTGCTTCATCGAGTTTGATCACTTTCATGCCCTTGTCCTGAAGAAATTTGATGATGTCTCCCTCGCTCGCTCTGAGTTTCTCCGTGGCCCAAGTGCACACTTCGTCCATGATCTTGTGAACGAGCTGTCTTTCTTCAGGGGTCAGTCTTTCGTAGGCAGTTTTGTTCATAGTGATCCAGCCGACACCACACTGATGGTTCGTAATGATGAGATAAGTCTGTACTTCGTAAAGCTTGAAGGAAGATATCTGAGTCACGTCACCTTCGGAAGCTTCGGCCCTACCTTCTTTCAAAGCTTGGTACAGTTCTGTCAATGGCACCGGCACAGCTTTTGCACCGATCGCTTCCCAGATCTTGACCCACGTGGGTACGACGGGTAGTCTCAACTTCAAGTCTTTGATGTCCGAAGGACCGTAGATGGGTTTGTTCGCGGTCATCTGTCTGTAGCCACGATAGACTGTACCGAGGCAGACCATATTGCCTTTCTCAGCGATGAGTGCTTTGGCCCTCTCACCGATTGGTCCGTTCCAGACCCTCAAGAAGTGCTCGTAGTCTTTGATGACAAACGGTGCGTTCACGAAGAAGTATTCGGGTGCAAACACCTCCACAGGTCGGCCACCGGTGAACTGCAAATCGACTATCCCTTTGGCGCACTGGTTGTTCGCTTCTTCCTCCGACACCACACCGATCTGAAGCTCCACCACTATCGTTTTGTTTGTCGCAGCTTCGATCTTCTCTTTGAACTGCTTCATGGCCTCTGCGAGGATGTGACCTTCCTGGAACGGTGTTGTGGCCTTCAAGACGATTTGAAACCCGAACACAGCCGTAACAATCAAAGCGAGTGAGAGAACGAAAAGTTTCCTCACAACCAACACCCCCTATCTGAGAACTTTCCCCTTCGATACACTCCTCACATCATTCAACGAAAACCTGCTTCCCAAGTTCTGCCGAGACGTAAGCTGCGTACATAACCAACGTGGTTTCTTTCGCCAAATCAAAACTGCTCAGAACGCTCCTATTTTCCAGCACTGCCATCGCGAAATCTGCCATTTCCTGTGGATATCCCCTGGTCCAGAATTCGTCGGGTGAGGGAAAACTGTAACCTGCCTTCGTCTCGAGTTTTTCGCTGATGTATTCATCACCCCACACAGATTCGTTCGGAGCGAACGCAACCATGGCGTTGTTCGGTGTGATGTTGGCCACTATCATACCTTTAGAGCCGTAGAGCTCTATTCTGTTCTTCACCCCTCCTAGACTCACGTCGGTTGAAAACACCGTGGCTCTGGAGCCATCCTCGAATTCCAATATCACAACCGACCAATCCTCAACGTCTTGCCACGAGCTGACAACGTAGCAAGGCTTGTCCTTCAAAACTTCCATCTTCGTGAGGTTGGTGATGTTCGCCAGTACTGCCTTGGGCTTTATGGGCTTGCCATTTCTGACGTATCCCTCGTAATGCTTCAAATGGATCACCGTGGCTATGGGATGCGAACCTAAGCGCATCAGGCTTCCCCCACCGGAGGTTTTCCATCTGCGTGAGTAAGTTGCTTGAGAGCCTGAATGACTACACTCAGCGCGCAGTTCGAAGCACACCATGTCGGAGGCTTTCAACATTCTCTTCATCTTTTCGATCGCCGGTGCGTACACCCAGTTCTCCGCGTACATGAATTTGACGTTAGCCTTCTTGATCTTATCTTCCAAGAGTGCGACCTTCTCTTTCACTTTCTCGTACATGTGCGCTTTTGAGATCTTGCCGACATCCTCAACCTCGGGCATATCCTCACCGAAGTAACCCGTGAGGGGTTTCTCGCAAATCACATGCTTGTGATTTTCAACTGCGCAGAGTATCACATCATCGTGCAGGTTGGTTGGTGTGCAAACATCAACCACGTCCACTTCAGGGCTCGCACACAGCTGCTCAAAGTTGTCGAACACGCGAAAAATTCCGTGTTCCTTCGCAAATCTTTCGGCGTTCTCTCTGTGCCCTGCGCAGACACCCACCACGTCAACGATTTGATGATTCTGCCTGAAAGCTGCCATGTGGATCTTCGCGATGAAACCGGCACCCACGATGCCAATTCTGACTCTCTTCACGCGCACAACCTCCTCACAGAACGAGCATGTCGGGCCTCACGAAGGAGATTCCCTCCACTTCGAGCTTCAGCGTCGAAAAGACGAAAGGCTTGGTAATCATGATGGGACCTTCTTCGGTGACGATGAAACCATCTTCTGATTTCGTTCCGCTGATCGTTGGATTCCAACAGAAAGCTTGGTTTCGCCTCACGATCTGTTGACAATCAGGTGTTACCCTCAAATCTCTCGCGTAGTAACCCATGGGCCCGCCTTGATGGTGCAACTTCCATTCGTCGTGGTAACCTCTCTTTTCGTACTCTTCTATCGCTGCGAGCACAGGCACGTTCATTTTTTCTCCGATTTTCGTTTTTGCGATCATTACACACTCGATCTCCACGTTCTCTCTGTATTGTTTCAACAGCTGCTTCCGTGGTTCTCCGAAGTGGACCATTCGTGTCACTGTTGTGATCAATCCCTTGTACCTCGCGTTGACAGAAACCATCACGAGCCGTTCAATCTTCCTCACAGTGGGTATCGGATGCCTGTAGAGTTTCGCCCTCTCGTCCGCTGCAACCATGAAACCAGTTGGATCGATTCTGTACTTCCAAAGCTCAGCGCTGATTCTTCCTGCTATCTCGGCTTCCGTATCACCAGGTCTTGTGAAAAGAAGAACACTTTCCAGGGCTCTGGACAACTTCTCTCCGAGGTACAAGTATCGTTCTACCTCAGCTTGCGTCAACTCGTACCTGAGCTCGTTGAACTCTGCTTCGACGTGTATCAGGCCCGGTACAGGGGTATCGCACCCAACCTTGTCCCCGGCGATCTTTCTGACGATTTCAAGCTCTTTGTTCTCGTACCACTCGTAGGAGAGGATCTCGAAACCAAGTTCTGCGACCTCTTCGTCTCTCATCCTGGGTGCTTCGATCTTGTTCGCTATGACATAGCAGTTGTCCCTTGTAACGAAAACTGAAGCCACACCCATTTCCGTTGCGACGCCGACCATGTTCAAACCGCCGGCGGTGATCCAAGAAAAGTTGGGTTGCTTCTTCATCAACATCGCAGATAGGCCCTTTCTTTCGAGGAATTCCCTCACACGGTCCAACTTTATCTTTACTTCTTCTGTCCTGGTCATGACCTTGTGACCTCCTTTTTCGAAGCTCTGTACGCTCCTATCAAAGAGAAGGTCACAGAAACGAAGGCTGCCAAGAGTAAAGTCAACGAGATTGGCCTTTTGAAGAGGATGGTCCAGTCGTTCTTTGCGATGAGGAGCGTTCTGTTAAGGTTCTGTTCGGCCATGGGACCAAGTATCAAACCAAGTACCAACGGTGGCATGGGGAAACCTGACTTCCTCATGAGATATCCCAGTACACCAAAACAAAGCGCCACACCAACATCGTATACACTGTTTCTCAGTGAGAAAGAACCTATAATGCACAAAACCAGCACAATGGGCATCAGTATCTCATCTCTGATCTTGAGAATGTTTGGAGCAAGAATGATGGACACGAACCCAACTACGAGCATCATGAACTGAACGACGAACCAACCTGCGAAGAAAGAGTAGACAATGTTGGCTTGTTGAGTGAACATCAACGGGCCAGGACGTACTCCGATGAGCACGAATGCGCCAAGCATCACAGCGGTCACCGCATCACCGGGCACTCCGAATGCCAGCGTTGGCACCATGGCTCCGCCGGTCACGGCATTGTTGGTAGCCTCACACACCGCGACACCTTCGAGTGCACCCTGACCAAACTTTTCCTTGTTCTTGGACCATCTTTTCAATTCGTTGTAAGCAAGGAAAGTTGCGATCGCACCGCCTGTGCCCGGTAAGACACCTATCAGAGTACCGATTACGACACCGACGATGATAGGTATGATCAGGCTCTTCATCTCTTGCCGAGTGAGTAGTAGCTGGCCCAAAGAGGAGGTGATCTGAACTCGGCCCGCTTTTCTCTCGAGCTTATCCAAAACTTCTGAGACTGCGAAAACTCCAATCATGACGGGCAAGAAATCGAACCCGTTGGCGAGAATATCGATACCCAGTGTTAAACGCTGAGAGCCGGTTATGTTATCGATACCTATCAACGACAACAGAAGGCCTATGAGTCCAGCGATGAGACCCTTGACCAAATCTTTCCCCGAGACACTCGCGATGATGGTCAAGCCAAACACGGCCAGAGCGAAGTATTCAGGCGGACCAAATTTGAGGGCGAACTTGGCGAGCAAGGGAGCCAAAAAAACCATGCAGACACCACTTGCAATACCACCAACGAACGAACCGATGAGCGCCGCGGAGATCGCTTTACCTGCTTTTCCTTGCTGGGCCAATGGATAGCCATCGATGGCCGTCGCCGCCGCGGATGGCGTACCGGGCGTTCTCAAGAGGATTGCAGAAATGGAGCCACCGAACATCGAGGAACAGTACATGCCGGTCAACATGAGCAAAGCTGTCTCGGGCTTCATGTAGTAAGTGAAGGGTAGAAGCAGGATTATGCCCATCGACGAAGTGACACCCGGAAGCCCACCAACGACGATGCCACTCGCGACAGCAATCAACATGATCAGCAGGTTGAAGGGTTGAAACACTATTCTGAGGCCGTCCAACCAATAGTTGATCATTCGAGCTCACACCTCACAGCGGTAGTCTTGGCAAAGGTACTTTGAATATTATCGTGAAGACGTAGTAAATCACGGTGGACGTAATTACGCTGAGAACGGCGTTCATCAAGTACTTCCTGTAACCGAAAACGCACATTGTAAAGAACAGAAGCGATGCTGTCGTGATGAGAAATCCAATTATTTTGAAGAAGTAGAGATAAAGGATGAATGAAACAACAAGACCGACGAGGTTCAACACAAATTTCTTGTCGATGCCCATGGACTGAGAGAGATTTTTCTTTGACAACAGACTCCTCAGCACGAGAATGATGCCACACACGATCAGACACATCGTGACCAAGCGTGGAAAACCTGCCGAACCGAGTCCGATTCTTGGTTTTTTCATCCCAATCGTGCTCAAAAGGAAAACCAGACCCGCGGCGAATACGATCGAACCTGACAGCAAATCTCCCTTTCTCGACATGTTAATCACCGAAAGACCCCGCCCCGAAGGGCGGGGAGCAGTTCATTTTCCGTACTTCTCGCCGACTTTCTTGATCTTCATCAGATTCTCCCAGAACGCATTTTGTTCGCGCACGAACTTGGTGTACGTCACCGTGTCCATGTAGTGGATCACGCTTCCCATTTCCTTAACTTTTGCCAGGAACTCTGGATCTTTGATGCACTTGTAAAAGATGTCGTGGAGTGCCTGAACGATCTCTGGAGGTGTTCCTCTCTGGACTGCTACGCCCCGCCACATTCCCAGCGTGAAGTCGTAGCCCTGTTCCTTAGCTGTTGGCACGTTCGGAAATACGTTGAGCCTCTGTGTACCAAGAACTGCCAGGCATCTCAGTTGGCCTGCTTGAACCTGTGTCACACCCTCTGGTGCGGCGGCCATCACCGCATCAATGTGACCAGCGACCAGGTCTGCGATCGCTGGTGCACCGCCGTTGTAAGGCACGTGAACGAATTTCACACCCACAAAGTCTTCGAACGCGAGTGCCACCAGGTGGTTACCACCACCCGCACCACCGTTACCCATTGTGATGGTCTCTGGGTTTGCTCGTGCAGCCTTCAGAAGGTCCTCCAAGGTCTTGTACGGCGAGTTTGCGTTGACGAGTATGTAGCTTGGATCGTTCACGATGTTGATCACCGGTATGAAGTCGTCCACGGTGAACTTCACGTTGCTCCAGTGAATCTTCGTGATAATCGGTGTGGCCAAAGACAATAGTGTGTAACCGTCGGGTTCAGCCTTGAGGAACTCCATAGTGCCCGTCACTGCACCGGCGCCTGGAATGTTGTTGATCACGAGTGGCTGGCCATTGGCGTACTTTGGAAACACGGATGCGACAGTCCTGAAGAGTAAGTCCGTAGCGCCACCAGCAGACCAGGGAACGATAATTGTTACAGGTCTAGTTGGAAAATTCGCCTGCGAGAACGCCAGAACACCTATCAAGAGTACCGCGAGCAAAACTCTTGATCTCATGTGCACCCCTCCCCATTTTGGAAATATTTTTTTTGGAAGACCCCCACCACAACGTTAGCTCAAAACCGCGCGAAAACTTCACAGTCAGAGAAAATAAGTCCAAATCCGAGGATAACACTTGCTGGTATCTCGTGTTGCGTACCAAAAAAAATTTTATCCCTTTACGTGCAGATTATATTTGCAAAGGGATTGCGTTCTGTTTACGAAAAATGACAGTCACCTGGGTCTCGCTCATTTGGTTCTGTACAGTCTGTCGCCTGCGTCGCCCAGGCCGGGCAGGATATAACCGTGGTCGTTGAGCTGTCTATCCAGTGCGGCCGCATACACATGCAGATCCGGATGATGTTCTTCCAGTGCTCGAACCCCCTCGGGCGCGGCAATCAAGCAAACTAGGACGATGTTCCTTGCCCCATGCTGCTTCAAAATGTTCGCAGCATGGATCGCAGAAAAACCTGTTGCCAGCATCGGGTCGAGCAAGAAAACGACGCTCTTTTCCTCTATCTTTGGCAGCTTGCAGTAGTACTGTACGGGCCTCAAAGTTTGCGGATCTCTGTAGACGCCAATGTGCCCCACAGATGCGTTGGGCATCAGTTCGAGAATACTGTCGACCATGCCCAAACCTGCACGCAAGATGGGTACGACGACCATCTTTTTGTCCTCGATCGCATGACCTCTGGTTCTTTCCAGCGGAGTTTCAACGTCAACCTCGATTGTTTCAACATTGCGTGTTGCTTCGTATGCGAGAAGGAAGGTTATTTCCCTAAGGAGTTCTCTGAACTCCTTAGGACCAGTGTCCTTGTTCCTCATAATGGTGAGCTTGTGCTTTATGAGTGGATGATCCACAACGTTGAACATGATCTGAACCCTCCCTCAAAGCAAAATAAAAGGGAGCGTTCAGCTCCCTTGTAATGGACCAAAGTTTTGCAATGGCCATATGCGCAATATGGGTTTTCCGATGATGTGATCCTTAGGTACAAAACCAAAGTAACGACTGTCGAAACTATCGTTCGTGTTGTCACCCATAAAGAAGTAGAATCCCTTTGGAACTTCGACCTCGACACCCTCAGGAGTTCTTCTAATGTACTTGCTCAAGTCGATGTCTTTGTAGATGTCCGAGAACGTGCGATCGAAAGGAACGCCCAGTGGCACGGGATACATGCCTCCAACGACGGAGAACACCAGATTTGCAGCCTCGATATCTCTCTGCGCGAGCTGTTGCAGATACTGCCTGTATGCTGTCTGGTTCTTTCTTAACCGGCTCGCTTCGACGAACCAGTTGAGAAGCTCCGGATATTTGAAGATTCCTTCTGGTGCGTAAACGATGTCCTTCAACTTCTCGTCCAGCTCTCCGTTCACGTATAGATGATACTTGCCGTCCTCCGAAAGCTTGATCTGCAAAACGTCTCCTTCTTCACCGACCAGGCGCTTGATGTACTTGACCCTTCCTCTGAACCTACTTGGAGCGAACAGATCCATGAACTTGTCGAAGGGTCTCAGCATGGTCAGCGCCCGCTCATCTATGAATGGGGCCCAGAAAACAACTATGTCGCCTTTCTGTGGCTCTCTAACCGTGTAAGTTATCTTCTCTATGAACAACCTGTCACCCACGTTTATCGTGGGTATCATAGATCCGGTTGGTACCAGCATTGTCTCGAAGACGTACAGTCTGATGATCGTTGCGGCGACGATCGCGTAAGCTAAAGATTTCAACCAATCCAGGGTGTGTTTTTTCAGTTTTTCTCTGTTGATCGATATCGGCTTTGGTCTCTTTTCCTCCGTCGCGGCTTTTTTCTTTACCACGAACGTCACTCTCTTTTTTCTTTCAGCCTGATCTTTCCCTTCACGTCGCGCAGGTAGTAGAGCTTTGCTCTCCTTGTTCGGGCCCTCCTGATAACCTCCAGTTTCTCAACGACTGGCGAGTGGTAGGGGAAGATCCTCTCGACACCTATACCTCCACTTGCAATCTTGCGTACTGTGAACGTTTTGCTGAGCCCAGAGCCTCTAATCTTGATGACGATACCTTCGAAGATCTGAATCCGCTCTTTTCCTCCTTCCACGACCTTTACGTGAACCCTGACGGTATCACCCGGTCTGAACTCAGGAAGCTGTCTGTACTGATCCTTCTCGATCAGTCTCACAACGTTGTCCATGCTCACGGTTCATACCTCCTCTCCTATCAACCTGTCTATGATTATTGCGACAGCCGCTCTCACCGAAAGATGGTTGTAATCAGATTTTTGACGAACAGGTTCGAGAATGTAATGAGACATGTCCGCCACTTCCTGTGGCATGCCCCAGCTCGTTCCGAATAATATGAGTGCAGGCCTCTCAGTTCTTCTTATTATTTCAGCGCCCTCTTTGTAACTGATGCTGTTTGGCCTCTTCCTGGCCGATGTGAAAAACAGCAAAGGTTCCTTGCCCGTGTCTTGCTTTATCGCGTCCAAGACGTCTTCTATGTAGGACTTCAACTCGACAAGCTTGAGTGCCTCCGTCCTGCTGATGTTGTATTCTCTACCGTCTCCTTCAACCCAGTAGTTCAGAACAGCCTTCACCACTTCCTGCTGTGCTGGCAGGTTCGTGACGATGTAGTACTTCCTGATCCCGTAGCTTCGCGCTGTCCTCGCGATATCGTGTACGTCCAGGTTCGTCACCGCACTGGAAACTATCTTACCATCTTTTCCCAGAACCGGGTAATGAATCAGGGCTATCCTGATGTCGTTCAACACATTCCACCAGCTCCCGTATCAAATGGATGAGGGCCTTTTTCTCTTCGACAGAAAACTGCCTTGCGAGGAAGAGGTCCGGTCTCCTCAATGCCGTCAGCTTCAGGCTCTCCGCGGTCCTCCACAGCTGCACCATTTCGTGGTTCCCGCTCAGCAACACCTCAGGAACGCGTAAACCTCTGTACTCGACGGGCCTCGTGTACTGAGGATGATCGAGCAAATCGTTGTAGAAAGAATCTCTCTTCACCGATTCCTCCTCGACCACTCCTGGAACGAACCTACTGACGACGTCGCAGATCACCATCGCTGCCAGTTCTCCCCCGCTGAGCACATAGTCACCTATGGAAACTTCCAGATCCACCAGACTTTTGACTCGCTCGTCGATACCTTCGTATCTGCCACAGAGTATAAGGAGGTTCTCCTTTCGCGAGAGCTCCATCGCCAGTTTGTTGTTCAGTGTGACCCCCTGCGGTGATGTGAGAATCGTGTATAGATCCTTGAACCGCTGCTTGCAATGATCGTACAGCTCGAAAAAGGGCTCCGGTTTCATAACCATGCCCGGCCCGCCACCGTAAGGATAATCATCCACGGTTCTGTGTCGATCGTGCGTGAAGTCTCGAAGATTCATTATTTCTATGTCGATCTTTCCTTCTTCCACAGCCTGTGCGATCACACCGTACTCTTTGACGACCCTCACGAAGTCGGGGAAGATCGTTGCAATTATAATCCTCATCACATCCACTCCAGAAGTCTTACCACAAGCTTCTTCTGAGGCTCGAATTCCACGACGCACTCTTTTGTCATGGGTACCAAGATCTCGGCACTGTCACTTTTCACCACTGCAACATCGTTCGAACCGGTCTCTATGATGTCGACCACTTTGCCCAATCTCCTGCCATGCACGTCGTACACTTCCACATTCAACAGCTGATAGAAATAGTATTCGTTGGTTTTGAGTTTGGGCAAATCCTCCAGTCTTATCGCAAGCTGTAATCCTACGATCTTCTTGGCTTTTTCCAAACTGTCTATGCCTTCGATCTTCAGCAAGTACTCTTTACCAACCTTTTTCAGCCTCTGAACTGTGACTCTGTAAATTCCATTGCGGGCCTCGTCCTTTATGAACACCTGTTTGAGGTTGGAGAAAACCTCTCTCACGTTGGTCAACGGAAAAACCTTGACGTTACCAAATAAACCATGAGTTCGCGTGATCTTGCCGATCACGATGTACTCGCTCACCTTACCACCCGCAAAGTGAAATTTTCCACATCAAAGAGTGCCGACAACAGGACCTTCAACGACTTAATGGTCCTGCCGTCTTTTCCTATGACCTGGCCTACGTCTTCTTCGTTCACAACGATCTCGAGGACCTTACTGTTGGCTTCGTCGAACTCAACGACAACGACGTCCTCAGGATGCTTGACTATTCCCTTGACGATGTGTTCAAGCACCTGTTTCATCTGTGGCTTCTCTCTTGCCATACTTGATCTCGTGCACCCTCTTCATCACGCCGGCCTTACTGAGTATGTCCCTTGCCGTGTCGCTGGGTTGCGCACCCTTCAGGATCCACTCGACGGCTCTTTCCACGTTGACCTTTATCTCCGCTGGATTGCGCAGGGGGTTGTAATAACCCAGCGATTCGATGTACGCTCCGTCGCGCCTTTTTCTGGAGTCAACCACAACAATCCTGTAGAAAGGCATATGCCTCTTTCCTAACCTCGTGAGTCTGATCCTTACCACGCGAACACCTCCTCAGAGCCCGAAGGGCAGTTTCAGTTTTCCGTGTTTGAACCTCTGCATGAGTTCCCTCATCTGCTCGTAAGACTTCAACAGTTTGTTGACGTCTTGAACCGTTGTTCCACTACCTTTCGCGATCCTCAATTTTCTGCTGGCGTTGAGGATCCTTGGATTTCTTCTCTCTTCGGGGGTCATGGAGTTGATGATTGCTTCAATTTTCTTAAGCTCCTTTTCGCTCGCATCCACATCGATTTTCGGAGCACCGGGCAACATCTCGAACACCGAGCTGAGCGGCCCAAGTTTTTTGACTTCTCTGAGCTGCTCACGAAAGTCTTCCAGAGTGAACTGTGCCTGAAGCAATTTTCTTGCCGTTGCTTCCATCTTTTCTCTGTCGAGCTCTTTTTCAGCTTTCTCTATCAAGCTCAGCACGTCACCCATGCCCAGGATCCTGCTCGCAATCCTGTCCGGATAGAAAGGCTCCAACGCGTCGAGCTTTTCTCCGACGCCAATGAACTTGACGGGTTTCCCAGTGACGTAGTTTATCGAAAGGATCACGCCACCGCGCGCATCACCATCCAGCTTCGTCACGATGAAGCCTGTTAGAGAGAGTCTTCTGTCGAATTCCACCGCCGAGTTCACGGCGTCCTGTCCAACCATCGCGTCGATGACCATGAGTATCTCGTCCGGATTGGTTAGTGCCTTTATATCTTCAAGCTCTTTCATCATTTCGTCGTCGATGTGAAGCCTTCCGGCGGTGTCAAGCACCAGAACGTTGCAGCGAAGCTCCTGCGCAGCCTTCATGGCACCTTTGACTATCTGGATCGCATCCTTCCTGTCTCCAGAGAACACAGGGATGTTGATGCTCTTACCGAGTTTCTCCAGTTGCTCTATGGCTGCAGGTCTGTACGTGTCGGCGGAGACAAGCATGGGACTTCTACCTTGCTTTCTCAGATGAAGTGCAAGCTTGCCTGCAGTCGTGGTTTTTCCACTGCCCTGAAGGCCAACCAGCATAATCACGGAAGGGTAATGCTTTAGCTCTAGGGGTGCGTTGGCACGTCCCATTATGTTGATGAGTTCGTCTCTGACGATCTTTATGAATTGCTGGTCTGGAGTGAAGCTCTTGAGAACTTCTTCCCCCAGCGCTTTCTGCTTCACCTTCTCAATAAACTCTTTGACCACTTTGTAGTTAACGTCGGCCTCGAGCAGGGACAGCTTGACCTGCCTCACAGCTTCGTTGATGTTTTTTTCTGTCAGTCTTCCCTGTCCGGTTATCGTTTTGAAGATCTTTAAAAGTTTCTCCTGAAGGGTTTCAAACATGGGCAACACCTCTTCTGATGATACGTCACATCGTGATCCAAATCAATTAAGTGAAGGGTAGAGTTGGAAACGAATGTGACGCTTCTATGTTACAATCATCACACGATAATTGTGTGAATTAACTTAATCCACACAGTTTCGCATCCTCATTGTCACAGTGTCTGCCCCTGGCTTTCAAGAAAATGTCAATCTCTCGTGCCGCATCAATTAACAAGAGTGGTGTATAAATGGTTCGCATGGCGAAGTATTCGAATCCTTTTCGTGCACTTAAGAACAGGGATTACTTCCTTTTTTGGTTACCACAGAGTATCTCTCTGATCGGCACCCGGATTGATACCACGCTCAGGGGCTGGGTTGCCGTCAACCTGTTTGAAGAGAACAAGGCAGCGGGGTTTATCGGTTTGATTGCCCTGCTCAAAGGACTTCCCACGGTAATTCTTTCTCCTGCGTGTGGCGTGATCATAGACTGGTTTGGTCCCAAAAACGTTCTGCTTTTGACGCAAATCGTGGATGCACTCAACGCGACGCTCATGGCATATTTGGTTTATAGAAATATTTTGAACGCCGTTCAGCTACTTGTACTCAGTGTCGTAATGGGAATTTCCCAGGCCTTCTATTTGCCCTCGCGTAACAGCTTCGTTGGATCCATCGTGCCCAGAAACCTGCTTTCCAACGCACTTGCGCTGCATGCGATGATATTCAACTTGGCAAGGATGATAGGGCCTTCCATAGCTGGGTTCGTCGTCGAATACAAAGGCCTGGAGTTCGGCTTTGTGGTAAACGCCCTGACGTTCTTGCCATTGATCGTTTCTTTGATGTTCATAAGAGTGCAAAAACCCGTTCAGCAGCACGTTCGAAGGGATTTCTTTGCAGATCTCAAGGCTGGCATACGCTACGTGGCGTCCAGCAGGGTTCTGCTGATCACTTTCCTTTCCTCGACGATTTACGCTGTCTTCGGCATGCCTTACAGCATGCTGATGCAGGCGTTCGCAAAAGGTGCTGTGAGGACTGGTCTCACGGGCTATGGGTTGATCATGGGATCGATGGGACTTGGAGCGCTCGTGGGAGCCATGCTTGCAGGCTCTCTCGAAGCTGACACGGTGGTAAAATTCAAAGAGGAACATTTCATACTGTGGATTGGATTGAGCACCTTAGTTTCGTTCCTTTATCCTCCAGCAGCGTACGTTATGTCTTTCGTGAACGGTGCCGCACAAACGATCTTCTTCAACACGGCAAATACAAGAACTCAATATCTTTCGCCTTCACACATGCGCGGCAGGACCATGTCTATCTATGCGCTCATTAACACCGGAGGTTCACCTGTCGGTACCTTCCTCTTCGGTCTGTTAGCAAACGCGATCGGGATAAGAAACACGTACGGGGTGCTGGCCTTCGCGATGATCGCGTACTTCCTCACCAGAAAAACTGTTAAATCGTTACAGCTCGATCTGGAGAGTCTTTCTCACGTCAGATAACTCACACCACTTGCAATGACTGTTGCGAGCAAGATGTAGCGGAGCCAGGTGACGCCCTTTTTAACGGCGAACTTCGCTCCAAGCTGCGCTCCTATCATGCTGCCCACACCGAGGACGAGGCCAGCCAGTGGCTGCACCTTCCCGTTAAGAAGAAATATGAGCAATGAGAACGGTGTGTACAACAGAACTATGAAAACCTTCAGGGCATTGTTCCTGACCAGGTCGAGTCCAAGCAGCACGGCGGTGAAAAAGACGAAGAAGAAGCCAACTCCCGCCTGAATGAAGCCACCGTAGAAGCCGATGCCAAAGAAGGCCAGAGCGATGAGCGGAAAGTTCAGTCGCTCTTTTTTCTTCCCGGACCACATGGAAGGCTTTGCAATAATGAAGAAGGCCATCACGAGCAGCACCACACCTACAGTCTTTTTTAGAAGAGTCTGAGGTATGTTCACCACCACGTAAGTCCCCACGATCGAGCCTGTCGTCGCAGGAATGGCGCATAGCAAGGATAATTTTACGGGCAACACTTTGTCCTTGTAAAAGCTTCGCACCGCCGCTATGTTCTGCATTAGAATGGCGATTCTGTTCGTGCCGTTTGCTATGCTCAGATCCATACCCAGCAAAGTCAACAGTGGCAAAGTTATGAGACTTCCACCACCGCCCACAACGTTCAGAAAGCCTGATGCGATTCCAGAAAGAAATACGAGAAAGTACAGCAAGGCGCATTCCTCCTATGTACTTTCTGTAACGAGAACAGTCAGAAGCTCTATCAGGTTCTTCAAATCGTTGATCGAAATGTATTCCGCAGGCGTGTGCAGGTATCTGACTGCAAGCGTTACGGGCACCATTTTCGCTCCGAACTCCATCGCTACAGAACCATCCGTGCCTCCACCTGTCACACCAACCTGCACCGGAAGGTTGTTCCTCTGGGCCAGGCTCAGAATCTGTCTCATGAGATCGTAGTTCGCAAAGGCGCTGTTGTCGAGCATTCTCAACACTGGTCCTTTGCCCGGGGTGACGTCTCCAGTGAGGACTGAACAGCACGCGAAAGAATCGATCGCGTAACACACGTCCACCCTGTGATTCGACACGAACGCTTTGGCGCCCTTAAGGCCTATCTCCTCCTGAACCGTCCAGACGAAGTAGACCTTTTTCGTCAGTTTCTCATCCTTCACTCTTTCCAGGGTTTCAAGCAACGCCAGACAGCCGAAACGATCGTCGAGCGATCTCATCGCAAAGAATTCACCGTTCAGCAAACTCGCGTGTTTTTTGAAGACTGCGTAGTCCAGCACCTTTACACCAAGCGCTTCGGCTTCCTCTTTACTCCTACAACCGATGTCTATTCTCAGATTCTCAGTCGTTTGTTGGCTTGAAAGATGTGGTGGTGTGAGCCCGATCACACCTTCCAGCATTCCTGATTCTGTCACGAGTTGTACGTGTGAGCCGGCGAGAATCCTGTCGTCAAAGCCTCCTATTTTTCTGAAATTCAGTGTTCCGTCGTTGTTCACTCCCGTGACGATCAGACCGATTTCGTCCATGTGCGCCATGAGCGCAACAGCCTCTTCTCCTTCACCGAGTTCCACGATGAGGTTCCCAACGTTGTCCACACGGTGAGGAACCTTCAGCTTCTCGATCAGACGTTGCCGAACGCTTTCCTCTCTCCCGGACACCCCTGGAACAGAACACAGTTCGACCAAGCTCTCCACGAGTTTGTCCACCAAATTCACCTCGGAAAGATTCTATCAGAAAGTTCGCTTCAAAAACTATTCGATTCTTTGAAACAGCTCTTTCGCTCGCGTAAAGAGTTTTTTCGAAAAGAAGGCAAGCGTCAGGGCACAACCCACGGGCCCCATGTAAACGATGAACGAAACAATGGTTTGAACCTTGAGAAACTCGAGCAGTGCGAGTTGAAGGGATGGCAGCACTGGCAGGATGTAAACCAGCGAAGTCAGCAACAACAATCCCTGAACGATCAAGGCCTTTGTGGTGCTCAAAACACGGGAGGGGTTGGAAGGATCAGCCTTCGAAGGCTGTTGGAGGTAGAAGAACATACCCTGTGCGGAAGAAAAGACGAACGTAACGAAGACCACTGGCACAAGCAAGAAGGCCGCGGCAGACATGGAGAACCAGAATTTGAAAAACACCAGCAGTGCTGAAAACAGGCTCCAGTACATAAAAGATGGTACGAACAGCTTCGGCAGTAGGATGTCTGTATCCCTCAAGGGAAGAACTGCAGGCAAGGGCCAAACAGCGAGTTCCTGCTTGGTCAGCATGGCGGAATTGTACGCAACGTATGTTCCGCTCAACACCAGCGAGATCACGATGGCAGGAGTGGGAGATTTGAACGAAAGCCCGAACAGAACGGCAAAGATGACCGGATAGACGAGCGTGAACAGACTCTGTTCGCTTCTCAACACGAGTTTGAAGTCCTTCCAGAACATTTTGCCACCGTTGAAACCTTTGTTCCTTGCCTTCCTCGTAGAGCTGGTCTGTTCGAAACTCAGTTTCTCGGCCACAGGTGACGAGAGCGAGGCTAACAGAAGGCAAAGCGCCAGCATCAGCAGAGAATACACTGGTTCATCCAGGGCTTTGATGGGCCACGCGAAGACGTTCAGAGGATGCATCAGCTTGACGAGTACCGCTGATAAAACCGCAGGATCGCGTGCGAGTAGGGTTCGGATGTAGTTTGGCAGAAACTGCGTTGCGAGGAAAAACGTCACCACGGTGGCTATCAAGCCCACCACCGTGATCCGTCTTGCGACCGACCTGCTCAGGAACAAGCCAAAGACACAGGAGAGCAGCACAGAGATCGAGAGCATGAGAAGCACAAACAGAAAGGCCACGAGCAGGCCCAGCAAAAGGTTCTTCCCACGTGCCACAGCGTAAGCGGGGAATACGAACAGATACATCACAACAGAAAAAGATTGCAGCGAGAGCGTCAGAACCATCTGATAGACCACGATCGTCCAGCGTCTCAGAGGAAATGTCAGCAACAATTGAATTTCTTCGTTTCGTGAGAACGAGTTGATCAAACTCGGTACGAACGAGGTTAGGAAGAGAAAACCGTTCAGCAACGTCCACTGGAGGGCCAACAGGGTCGAAAGCGTGTGAGAAGCCATCGTCACGGACGATAAAGTCTTGAACATTTCGAGAAAAATCGAACCGAGCGGAAAACCGATCATGAAAGACGCAGCGATCATGACGAGAAAACCGGGCAACCGCCGCGCCCTGCCGCGTCTTTGACGATAGTTTGTCCACAGACCGTATTTCAACAGCACGATCAACTGGCGCATGAGTCAGAGCTCCTCGACGATCTGAAGTATGTCTTGCTCTGTCGCAGTCAGGCGCAGAAACACGTCTTCCAAGCTCGCCACGTTGTCTTCCACAAGCTTCCTCAGCTCGTCCATCGAGCCTTCCGCGATGAGCGAACCTTTGTCTATGATGCCTATCCGCGAGCACATCTTTTCTGCTATCTCGAGTACGTGTGTCGTCATGAAGATCGTGCAACCTTCCGATGCGTACTTCGTGAGCAACAACTTCAGTATCTTCGCAGACCTGGCATCTAATCCAACGGTCGGTTCATCCAGAAAGATCACCTTAGGTTTTCTCATCAACACGCTCATCAGAAGCAGTTTCTGTTTCATTCCGTGTGACATGTCAGCGATGTACTTATCGAGATAGTTCACCTCGAATGCTGTGGAGAGCTCTTCGATCCTGTCATGCATCGTTCGCTTGTCCAGGCCAAATATCTCGATGATGAAGTTCAGGAACTCATAGCCTTTCAGGTTCGAATACATACGTGGTTCGTCGGGAACGACGCCGATCGATCTCTTGATCTTTATCTCGTCCTGCTTCATGTCCATGCCGAGTACGCGAACAGTCCCGGAAGTGGGTTTGAGTGTTCCGGTGAGCAATCTGATCGTTGTAGTCTTTCCGGCACCGTTCGGACCGAGAAAACCGTAGATTTCACCCTGAAAGACCTTGAGGTTCAGATCTTTAACCGCACAGACCTTTCCAAACTTTTTTACCAGGTTCTGCGCCTCTACGACGATGTTTCCCATCACGTCCCTCCTAAAGCTTCTCCGCGGCCAGGCTTGCAAGGAGCGATCGCACACCCCTCTTCAAAGTGATGTGTGCGACGAGTGGATTTCCGATCAACCTGGAAGCAGCGTAGATTAAACCGTTACTGTCCTTGTCCAGATAAGGTGTATCTATCTGGTAAGGATCCCCGGCCAAAACCACCTTTGTGTTGTTGCCAACTCTTGTGAGAATGGTTTTCACCTCATGCGGTGTCAGATTCTGAGCCTCATCTATGATCAGGAACTGGTTTGGTATGGACCTTCCTCTTATGAAGCTGAGCGCTTCTATTTCCATGATACCTTTCCTCAGAAACTCTTTCAGACTCATTCCCGCGCGATCGAAGAGAAATTCCAGATTATCCATGATGGGTTGCATCCAGGGTTCAAGCTTCTCTTCGAGCGAGCCGGGCAAAAAGCCCACGTCTTTACCCATGGGGATCAAAGGACGTGCGACGATGATTCTTCTGTACTTCTTCTGGTTGATTGTCTTCTCAAGGGCGCAGGCGAGCGCTATGAGTGTCTTACCTGTGCCGGCGATCCCCACCAGTGTCACCAGAGGAACGCTGTCGTCCATAAGTGCATCCATGGCGTAAAGTTGCTCATCGTTCAAAGGTTGAATGCCCCAGATCGTACTTGAAAGGTCTAAGGATAATCTCACAGCCTTACCTTCTTTGACCTTGAAATACCCGTTTGGACCTTTGACATACTCGTTCTCGAGCAGACCGTTCAGCGATTCCCCTTCCGAGACGGTTCTTTCAGACGTTCTGTAGCCATCTGGAAGCAACGCGAGATTGGATCTGTCCGTCAGATAATCTTGTGCCTGTATGCCCAGTGCCGATGCCTTCACTCGCAGACTTATGTCCTTACTCACCAGTATCGTCGGGATCGAGCTCGTTCTGTTAAGTCTCACGACATACGCGAGTATCCAGTTGTCTATGTACTTGGATCGAAAATACTCGACGAAATCTTCTCTGAGGTTCGTTAGGCTCATCACCGTCAGCGTTCCTCCGTTTTCCAGACGCACGCCTTTGGAAAGATCTCCGGACTGTCTGAGTTTGTCCAGTTCTCTCACCACTTGCCTTGCCGACCTTCCCACCGAGTCGGACCTTCTCTTGAGCGAATCGAGCTCTTCGAGAACTGGAAGAGGTATGATGATGTTGTTATCCTCGAAACTGTAGATGCTCTCTGGATCGTGGACCAAAACGTTGGTGTCCAGGACGTAGTTCTTGACCATCAACCACCACTCCACGTCTTCACCAGTTCGGTAATGTCCATCCTGAGATCACGAGTCATTCTCAAAAAGATCTTCGCAGTGATGATCGCATCATCCAGAGCTCTGTGCGTGGGTGCTGGCAAATCGTAATGTCTTGCGAGCCAGGAGAGTGTCCTTCTCCCTCTGAAGAGCAGTTCGGCAATTTCGTAGGTGTCCAGGAAGCGCACAGTGGGAAGGAAAGTTCCGACATCCTTGGCCGTGAAATCGAGAAAGGTCAGATCGAACTGTGCACGATGAAAGATCATGACCGACCTGCTCACGTAACTGCGAATCTTGTCGAAAACTTCGTCCATGGTCGGTGCGTTCTGTAACTGTTCGTTCCCTATACCATGCACCTTTTCGATTGTTGCTGGAACCCGTATCTGCGGGTTCACCAAAGAATGGTAGATCCCTCTGTAGAGAATCTTACCCTTGTAGATGGGCACCATGGCGACTTCTATTATGCGATCGCCAGCCAGAGGATCAGTACCCGTTGTTTCGGTGTCCATGGCGCAGAAGATGAGATCCGTCGGTCTCGTTCTCAACTCGCTCTCTCCTTGATGTGTACATCGAGTTGTGGGAAAGGTATTACGATGCCGTTGGCCTCGAGCTCTCTCTTGATTCTGTTCGCCAGGCTGTTGAAAGCGTCGAAATAGTTCTGACGCTGGACCCAGAAATTCACGTTGAAGTCTATCGAGGACGGGCCGAATTCGGCGAAAACTATCGAGTTGGAACGCTCCGGAGATTTCTCAACCAGTGGTTCTTCTTCAATGCATTTTGTGAGTATTTCCAGGACTTTTTCGAGGTCGCTTCCGTAGGAAACTGAAACCTTCAGGGTGAATCTTCTAACGTTGGTAGGCCAGTAATTGGTGAGTCTTTGGTTCCACACCTGTTTGTTGGGCACCAGGACGTGCTTCCCATCGAAAGTCCTCAGTACCGTATGGTTGTAGTTCACAACCTCGACGATGCCGGTGATACCGTCTATCTCGACGACATCGCTCTCGCGTAGTTTCCCTGTGAGTATCACTAACAAACCGCTGATGAAGTTCGAAAGTGGTTCCTGGATTGCCAAACCTACCGCAATTCCACCGATTCCAAGGGCCGTCAGGTAAGGTAACAGGTTCACCTGCCAGATGTCAAGGATAACCATGAGAGCGATAACGGAGGCAATCGTGAGGAGTATGATTCGAAGCGTGTTCTTCAGTCGCAGCTCTTTACCAAGTTTTTCTGCGCCTCTGAGTATGGTTACATATAATAACCGGTACGCACCATAAGCAACGGCTACTGTAATTGCGGTCTTGATCAACTTAACGATCACGGCCATCCGCATGCACCTCCAAACATCATAATAGCACAGTGTTTCGAGTATAATCACATTAGTGAAACTGGGAGGTGAAGTGTGTGAAGATAGTCGAATCTGCACCAAACTTCAGTGAGGGAAGAAGAGAAGAGATTGTCAGGCAAATAATTGCTGAGGCTGAAGGAATTCAGGATGTGTGGATCTTGGACTGGTCAATGGACGTTGATCACAACAGGTCCGTGGTGACGCTGGTGGGTTCACCCGAGCCACTTTTGGAGGCGCTCTTCAGGATGACCAAAAAGGCCATGGAACTCATCGATCTGAGGACGCACAAGGGAGAACATCCGCGCATGGGCGCGACGGACGTTATACCTCTGGTGCCGGTGATGAACATCACGATGGAAGAATGCGTGGAACTGTCGAAAAGACTTGGAAAGCGGATCGGCGACGAACTGAATGTACCCGTTTTTCTTTACGAAAGGTCAGCGACGGCACCCCACAGGGAAAATCTGGCAGACATAAGGAAAGGCGAGTTCGAAGGCTTCTTCGAGAAGATCAAAGATCCGCGCTGGAAACCAGACTTCGGCCCGGAAGAGGTGCACCCAACAGCGGGTGTAACCGCGGTGGGAGCGAGGGAGTATCTGATAGCGTTCAATGTGAATCTGGGAACGACGAGGATAGAGGTCGCCGAGAAGATTGCGAAAGCGGTGCGACACATCAGTGGTGGTTACAGGTACGTCAAAGCAATCGCCGTGGATCTGAAGGAAAAAAGCATGGTTCAGGTATCTATGAACATGACAAATTACAAAAAGAGTCCGTTGTTCAGGGTCTTCGAAACGATAAAGCGAGAAGCGGAAAGATACGGCGTGCCCGTTGTGGGTACGGAGATCATAGGCATGGTTCCGATGCAAGCGATGCTTCAAGTTGCCCAGTTTTACTTGCAGCTCGATGATTTTGACGCGAACAGGATCATAGAGAACAAGATTCTCGAGATACTCGCCAACAAACTGAAAGAGGTGGGTCGATGATAGAACTCGTTGTAGCTGCGGACAAACTCTGTACACCGAAGGGTAACGGCCCGAAGTCAGGGCAGGACATGTCCCGTGTCGAGCTTCTGGAAGGTGTGTACATCTGGATCGAGAGTGGAAAAATAGTGGAAATCTCCACATCGAAACCAAAGAGCTTTGCCAGGTTTGTCACGGCGGGTCTGGTAGTTCCCGGATTTGTGGACTGTCACACGCACATACCGTTCTACGGTTTCAGGGAGAACGACTTTCTCAAGCGCGTGGGTGGTGCGACTTACCTGCAGCTGCACAGCTCGGGTGGGGGGTTGTTTGAGACCGTCGAGAAAGTGAGGAAAGCTTCAGAAAGGGACCTTTTGAAGTTCAACCTTAGGTTTCTGAGGGAACTCTTGAAGAAAGGCGTAACAACTGTGGAGTGCAAGAGCGGTTATGGACTCGACAGGGAAAACGAGCTGAAGCAGTTGAACGTGATCGACAAACTTTCCAGAATCGTTCCTCAGGACATCGTTTGCACCTTCCTCGGTGCGCACGCCGTTCCCAAAGGCCTGAGTGAGAGTGAGTATGTCGATCAGCTGATCAACGTGCTTGACGAGGTCAAGAACTACACAAACTTTGTTGATATCTTCTGCGAAGTTGGGGCCTTCAACGTGGAATCAGCAAGAACTTTGCTCATGAAGGCGTCGGAAAAAGGTTTCAAGTTGCGCATGCACGCGGACGAGATCTCGAACATAGGAGCGAGCAGGCTCGCTGCGGAGCTGAAAGCCGTCTCCGCGGATCATCTCTTGAAGATAGACGAAGATGCCATCCGAGCGTTGGCCAGCTCGGGCACGATCGCAGTCTTGATGCCTTCAACGAGCTTTCATTTGAATGAAACGTATGCACCGGCACGAAAGCTCATCGAATCGAACGTACCTGTAGCTATCGCGAGCGACTTCAATCCTGGTTCGAGTCCCACGCTGGAGCCGACGTTCGTCATGCACCTGGCCGTGAGGTATCTGAAGATGTCCCCGGAAGAAGTGTTGACGGCCTACACATTAAACGCAGCTTCCGTACTCGGTCTTTCCGAAAGACTCGGAACGGTTGAAGTTGGAAAGCAGGCAGATCTGGTCCTCTACGATGAGGCGAGTCTTCTCACACTTCCGTACTTGATTGGTCTGAGTCCCAAGGCCGTCGTGAAGAGAGGTCAGGTTTTTGAGAATTGATGTGTTCGTCTTGGGCAAGATGAAGGATTTCTCGAGAATCGCTAAAGAATACATCAAAATGCTATCGCAGTTCGTTGAAGTGAGGTTGCTCGAGCTGGGGCACGAGAATATTGAAAACGACTCCTCTTTGAGGAGAGATGCCGCGAAAGTCTTGAGAATGCTGAGAGACGATGACTATCTCATCCTTCTGGATGAGCACGGTAAGGATTTTGATTCGATTTCCTTCGCTCACCACATCTCTGAACTCATCACGACGAGAGGCAAGCTCGTTTTCCTGGTGGGTGGGCCTTTCGGTGTGGATGACAGCTTAAGGAAGAGGGCGAACGAAAGAATTTCCCTTTCAAAGATGACGCTGACGCATCGAATCGCAACGATAGTTCTTCTGGAGCAACTGTTCAGAGGTTTCAAGATCCTGAGCAACCAGAAGTATCATTATTAAACTGGAGGTGGTTTTCTGGTGGAGGATCCTTACGGTAGTTTGCTGCAGCTGTTGATAATGATCCTGCTACTGGGCCTCTCAGCGATCTTCTCGGCGTCAGAGACGGCCCTGACGTCCTTGAGCAGACTGAGACTGATCAAGAGAAACGAGCAAGAATTGATCCACAGGGTCAACCGTATGTTGACTGCGGTTTTGATCATGAACAATTTCGTCAACCTCATGCTTTCATCCGTCGCCACTTTGCTCTTCGTCAGGCTGTTCAGGAACTTCAACGAAGGTCTCGTGGCTTTGCTTGGAACGATCTTCGTCACCTTCATCGTCCTCGTGGTGGGGGAGATTTCACCGAAGATTTACGCGAGGGAATACTCCGAGCGTGTTTACCAGCGCGTGAACAGGCTATTGAGATTCCTGGATCGTGTCCTTTCTCCTTTGATAAGCCCTCTGCTCCGCATCAGTAACCTGCTGGTGCGCCTGCTGGGAGGTCAAGCTGCCGGGAAAACACCGTTCATAACCAGTGAGGACATCATAAACGCTGTCAGTGCTGGCACCGAAGGTGGTACGATAAGCAAACAGGAGGGAATGATTGTCGAACGTACTTTCGAAATGAGCGAGACCAACATAAGGGAGATCATGACACCCAGGGTGGATGTGGTTGCCATCAGTGAGAGTGCCACGATAGAAGAATTCATCAAACTTGTGAACGAGGAGGGTTATTCACGCATTCCCGTGTACAGAGGAGACATCGACGAGATCGTAGGCATCTGTTATGTGAAGGATGCTGTGGGGCTCGTGGAAGAGCTGGGATGGGAGGTTGCCAGAAAGAAGAAGGTGTCGGAAATCATGAGGGAACCCATATTTGTGCCGGAAACCATGAAAGTGAGTACGTTGTTGAGAGTATTCAAGGAGAAAAAGATGCACATGGCGATCGTGGTGGACGAATTCGGTGGCACCGCAGGTATCGTAACGCTGGAGGATATCCTCGAAGAACTCGTGGGAGAGATCATGGACGAATACGATTACGATGAAACGAGCGGAATAAAGAAGGTCGCGGAAAACAGTTACATGGTGAGGGGCACGACACCTTTGAACGACATTGAAAGAGAACTCGACGTTGAGTTTCCGCCAACCGAGCACGAAACGCTCGCCGGTTATTTGCTCGAACAGTTTCAAAGGATCCCTTCCGTCGGCGAAGAGCTGGACGTGAACGGTTTTCATTTCAAAATCGTCGCTGCGACTAAGAGTAAGATAGAAAGAGTTTTGATGACGATAAAGAGGGGAGAAACGGATGAACGAGACAAAGTTGATAGAAAAAGCGATTGAAGCGATGAGCAAAGCCTACGCTCCCTACTCTAACTTCAAGGTTGGCGCGGCACTTTTGACCAAGTCTGGCAAGGTCTTCACAGGTTGCAACGTGGAGAATGCGTCGTTCGGCCTGTCGGTTTGTGCGGAGCGGGTGGCCATATTCTCGGCCGTATCGGCTGGTGAAATGAGATTTGAAAAGCTCGTTGTTGTCGCGAACACAGACTCGCCCGCAAGTCCATGTGGTGCGTGCAGGCAGGTCATGAGCGAGTTCGGAGATTTTGAAGTCTTGCTCGTGAACCTGAGGGGAGAAGTGGTAAGGACCCGAGTCTCTGAGCTTCTGCCACGTGCCTTCAAACTCAGGGAGGGATGAATTTGAGGTCTGGTTTTGTCACACTCGTCGGGAGACCAAACGTTGGCAAGTCCAGTTTGATCAACAGTTTCATGGGAAGAAAGGTTCTCATCGTGACTGAGAAACCACAAACGACGCGTAATCGTATACGCTGTATCTACACCGATTCTGAACACCAGATCGTCTTCACCGACACACCCGGCATTCATAAGCCCATACACAGACTGGGACACTTCATGGTCGAGGCCGCGATACAGGCGATGAAGGGTGTGGATCTGATACTGTTCGTTGTGGACGCGACAAAGGGCCTGGGGGAGCCTGAAGAACGTATCGTTGAACTCCTCAAGGCTTCCAAGAACAGAACGTTCCTGGTGATCAACAAGATAGACCTCGCTGATGATTATCATCGGTGGGCGGAGCTGGCCCAGCAGAAATACGAATTTGAAAAGGTTTTCTTCACCAGTGTGGTCAAAAACGAGGGAATCGCAGAACTGTTCGAAGCTGTCAAGTCAGCTATGCCGGAAGGTCCAATGTACTTTCCGCCCGACACGGTTACGGACCGTCCACTCTCTTTCCAGTTTGCGGAGATCATCCGCGAAAAGGTTCTGTTGCTCACGAGAGATGAAGTTCCGCACTGTGTTGCGGTGATCGTGGATGAGGTAACCGAGAGGGAAAACGGTGTAACGTACGTGGCAGCAACAATTTACGTCGAGAGAGAATCGCAGAAAGGAATACTCATAGGCAAGGACGGCAGGATGATAAAGCAAATCGGCACGCTCGCCAGGCTCGAGATGGAGCAGATCACGGGTAAAAAGATATACCTCGATCTGCACGTGAAGGTCAAGAAGAACTGGCGCGACAAAGATTTCATAATCCTGAACGAGATAGGGATGAAGGATGATCTGCGATGAGACCTAGACTGTACATAAACCTTTCCAGGATACGCGCCAACGCGGAAAGGGTGCTCGGGCTTCTCTCGAAACACCAGATCGATCTGGTGGCTGTCACGAAGGTCACACTGGGTGATCCAAACATTGCGAGGGTGCTCCGTGAAGCAGGCGTTCGGGTCATAGGTGAATCGAGAATTCAAAACGTTGAAAGATTGATTTCGAATGGTGTGACTGGCCCCTTCATGATGCTCAGGATACCCCAGCTCAGCGAGCTTGACAGGATCGTCAGTCTGTGCGACTACATTTTGGTTTCCGAGCTCGATGTTGTGAGAAGAATAGAAAAACTCTGCAAAGAAAAGAAACGCAGGGTGAAGTTGATTTACATGATCGACGTGGGTGATCTCAGGGAGGGAGTCTGGTACGAAAACGCGGTGGAAGAAGTGGTACAGGCCACAAAAATATGTGACTGGGCTGAAGTGTGTGGTGTGGGGACGAACCTTGGTTGTTACGGTGGAGTGTTGCCAAGCGAGGAAAATATGAAGTTGTTGTTGAACATCAGAGATAACGTCGAAAGACTCACGAAAAAGTCCTTATCTGTTGTTTCTGGTGGGAACACGTCAGCTCTGAAGTTAGTTGAGGAAGGCAGGCTCCCACAGGGTGTGAATCAGTTCAGAGTGGGAGAGGCGATCTATCTGGGTACAGATGTGACGAACAACAGAGAAATAAGCTGGCTTGAGAAAGATGCGTTCATACTTGAGGCAGAAGTGATAGAGCTGAAGACTAAACCGTCCGTTCCAGTGGGTGAAACGGGGTTCGATGCCTTCGGAAGACGTCCGAACTTTGTCAACAGAGGTTGGCGGCGAAGGGCGATCCTCGCCCTTGGAGAGCAAGACACTGTGCCGGGCCAGTTAAAACCGTTGGATGAGAGGGTAGAAATTATACACGCATCGAGCGATCACACAATCGTTGATATCAGCGATGTGGAAAGATGCGTCCACGTGGGTGATACGATGAACTTCAGACTCACGTATGCAGCTCTGTTGAGAGCGATGACGTGTCCTCACGTTGAAAAGATTTACGTGTGAGGGAGGTTGTGTGAATGGCCTTCTTGGATGAGAACTATCTTCTGACCAATTCGACCGCGAGGGAAATCTATCCCTTGGTGAAGGATCTTCCGATAGTAGATGCGCACAACCACAGCGATGCCAGAGAGATCGTTGAGAACAGAGGCTGGAACGACATATGGGAAGCGGAGGCCGCAACGGACCACTACGTGTGGGAATTGATGAGGAGAAGAAACGTTCCGGAAGAGAAGATCACGGGAAAGGCAAGCAATTACGAAAAATGGCTCGCACTTGCTGAGGTCTTCCCGAAATTCGCCGGCAACCCAACCTATGAATGGATCCATCTGGATCTGAGAAGACGTTTCGGTATCCATGAAATCATTTCGAAAGACACTGCGCAGGTCATCTGGAACAAGGCAAAAGAAAAACTTCAGAGTGATGACATGAAGCCGCAGAAGCTTTTGCAAAACATGGGTGTTGAGATCATGTGCACGACCAACGATCCGGCGGAAGATCTCCATTATCATATCGTCGCACGGGAAAAGGTTAAGGGAACGAAGATACTGCCGACGTGGCGCCCCGACAGATTCTGCAAGGTCCACTCGCCAGACTTTAAGAACTTCGTCGCACAGCTTGAGGAGCGTACGAACGTTTCTATCACAAAGCTTTCCGATTTCCTTGACGCGCTGAAGAAAACTCACGATCACTTTGGTGAAACAGGTTGTGTGTGCAGTGATCATGCCTTGCTCGAGCCCATCGCTCAGAGAATCGATGAAAAGACGGCGTCCGAGATATTCGATAAGGCCTTGAAATCGGATGTATCTTACGAAGAGTATCTGAGATTCCAGTCCTTCATGATGTACAGGTTTGCAGAGATGAACGCCGAAAAGAACTGGGTGATGCAGCTGCACATTGGAGCCATGAGGGATTACAGGATCAAACTATTTGAAAGGCTTGGTCCGGACAGTGGCGGCGATATAATAGCCGGTTTCGTGGACGTGGCGAGGGGTATGAAGGACTTCTTCAACGATTTCGACGGAAAGGTCAGGATCGTTCTCTACTGTATGGACATGAGCTACTTACCTGTTATGACGACCATAGCGAGATCTTTTGAGAACGTTTTTCTGGGGGCCCCGTGGTGGTTCAACGACAGTCCTTTAGGCATGCGATCGCATCTTGAATACATCGCCTCGGTGGATCTGCTGAGTAACTTCGTCGGCATGGTCACTGATTCGAGAAAGCTCATGTCTTACGGTTCAAGAACGGAGATGTTCAGAAGAGTCCTCTGCGACGTCGTTGGAAACATGGTTGAGCGCGGTCAGATACCTCTGAAAGAAGCCGTCGAACTCTGTTTTGAACTGAGCTATCTCAGACCGAAAGAGTTCTTCTTTGGGAGATGAGTGGTGTGCAGTTCAATGAGAGGGACCGAAAGAAGATCGAGGCGAAGGTGAAAGAAGGTTACAACCTCATCGAGATCGTGGTGAAAAACAGAAACCGCTTCGCGATATTCGAAAAAAACGAAAACTACATCGCGATCAAACTTTCCAAGTTGCCAAAGCACACGGAGAACGAGTCAGAAGAATAGGTCAGTTCACAGCGCGATCCTTGGTGTGCCCGTCGTCGTACTCGGATGGCATGCACAGGATCTTTCCTATCTTCAGCTCGAACAATCTGGAAGAGTTTGCCGGCTTTATCACCACTGCGGTGTCAAGACCCCTGCTGGAACCACCGCATGCAACTACCCATTCGTCACACTTGACGAGTCCGGCATCGGCGGCCATCAGTGAGATCTCGACGCACACTTTGAACCCCTGACTGATCAAACGGAGTGCGTCGGAGACTATTTCCGCCGCGTGTATTCCTCCATATTTTCTTCTGAACGCCCTTTCCACGCTCGAGAGCGCATGGGTTGCGGTGTGAACGACATGGCCCGCCTCTATGAGACGTTTTTTCACCTCAGCGGAGAACTCGTCCTGGTCTGGCTCTTTAAAACCCACGTGGTGCGTAACAACGATGAGTTTGATTCCTTCGGGGATCATCGCCAACGCCTTTTCTGCACTGTAACCCCGTGAAGATGATATGAGCAGCTTCTTTGAATTTGTCCTCAAGGCCTCCTCTATCGCGATCTTCAGAGTGGATTCCGTGTTGGGTTCACCCGCCGTTTTGAACAGTATCATCTGTCGCACCTCCCTGCTATACTAATAGTACCAGATGCGAACCAATCGGAGGTGACCTTCTTGGAGAGAATCAAGCTGGAGGATCTTCTCAGGTTCAAATTCCTCTCGGGTCTGACGATTTCACCAGACGCGAAAAAAGTCGCCATCGTTGTGCACGAGACGAACCAGGATGAAAACAGGTACAACTCGAACATCTGGCTCTACGATGCTCAAACGGATCAACTTTCTCAGCTCACCTCGTCGAACCAGGACAGTTCACCCCTCTGGCTGAGCGATTCAAAGCTTCTGTTTGTGTCGTGGAGAAATGAGAAAGACAGAGAAAGAAAAGAAAATGGCGAACCCTTGACGCCATTCTACACAATCAATGTGAACCGGGGTGAGGCAATACGCGCTTTCGAACTGCCATTCTTCGTGAAACAGTTCAGGAAGCTGAACGAAAATACGCTCTTATTCACAGCTGTTTATGATCACAGGCTGAAGGATTTCTGGAAGCTGTCTGACGACGAAAGAGAAAGAAAACTCAAAACGTTGAAAGAGGAGAAAGACTACGAAGTGCTCGATGAGATACCTTTCTGGTCCAATGGCTCTGGTTTCACCAACAAAAAGAGGATCAGACTTTTCAGCTACAACGTTCAAACCGGACAGATCGTACCCATCAGCGATGAACTTTCGAACGTCGAATACTTTTCAGACAGCGCGGATGGGAAGGCAATTCTCTATGTGGCGAACCGATTCGAACACGTGATGAAACGATCCAACGATCTGTACCTCTACGATGTGGAGAAGAACGAATCGATAAAGCTTACGCATGTCGATAACTTCAGATACATCCTGGCAGAGTTTGTGGATGGAAAGATCATCTTCGCGGGAACCGATATGAAGAATTATGGAATCAACGAAAATCCCAAGTTTTACCTGTTCGATCCTTCGACCGGACAGCTGAAACTGCTCACACCCGATTTCGATGCGAGCCTTTACAACAGCGTCAACAGTGACTGCAGGTTCGGCTCCAGCAAAACCGTGAAGGCTGACGGGAAATATCTGTACTTTGTGAGCACTCAGTGGCACGATGCTCAGATGTACAGGCTGGATGGCTCAGGAAGAATCGAACAGCTCACGTTCAGTAAAGGCTCCATCGACGGTTTTGACGTGCTGAGTGCAAGGATCTTCTTCGTCGGTTTGAGGAACATGAAGCTTCAAGAACTCTACGAGCTCGTTGCCGGGGAAGAAAAACAGATCAGCGAGTTCAACGAGTGGGTTCAAAAAGAAAGACACATCTCGAAGCCGGAACGTTTCACGTTCAATACGAGCGATGGTGTCACGATCGAAGGCTGGATCATGAAACCCTTCGGCTTTGAACCCGGAAAAAAGTATCCAGCGATCCTGGAGATCCATGGGGGCCCAAAGACCGTGTACGGAGAGGTCTTTTTCCACGAAATGCAACTACTCGCAAGCGAAGGTTACGTTGTGCTGTACTGCAACCCTCGTGGGAGCGACGGCAGAGGAAACGAGTTCGCGGACATCCGTGGCAAGTACGGAACGATCGATTACGAGGACATAATGCAGTTCGTGGA
The DNA here is from genome assembly GCA_003510135.1 of Pseudothermotoga sp. GTDB lineage: Bacteria > Thermotogota > Thermotogae > Thermotogales > DSM-5069 > Pseudothermotoga_A. The sequence continues at coordinate 13,239 of DOKY01000001.1, read as the reverse complement.
CGAGTCTTTGAAAAGGTTTCCCTTCATAAATCAGGACAGGCTCGGCGTCACAGGTGGATCTTACGGGGGCTTCATGACGAACTGGATCATCGGCCACACGGATCGCTTCAAGGCCGCTGTGTCTCAACGCAGCATAGCGAACTGGATAAGCAAATTCGGAACCACGGACATAGGCTACTTCTTCGTTGAGGACCAGCACCTGGCCACACCCTGGAGTGACTTCGAAAAACTGTGGTGGCATTCACCGATGAGGTATGCAGACAGAGTTAAGACGCCCACGCTGTTCATTCACTCAGAGGAAGACTACAGATGCTGGCTCGTTGAAGGCATCCAGATGTTCACATCGTTGAAATACCATGGGGTGGAAACAAAGCTCGTCATGTTCAGAGGGGAAAACCATGAACTGAGCAGGAGTGGAAAACCCTTGCACAGAATCAGAAGACTCAAAGAAATCCTCGGTTGGTTCGAAAAGCACCTCAAATGAAGGGGCGCAAGGCCCCTTCATTTTTTTCAGGGGTTGATCGGTATATCACCCAGGTTGACGTCTTGCCTCGTCACGTTCACTTGGATCCTCGTCGCTGGCTCTGTGTGGAAGATGTTATCAGGATCCTGCGAAGATTGCCAGTCAATGTAGACCTTCAGATCGTAAGTGCCAGGTTGCACTTTGCAAAATCTGAACTCGCCTTCCTCCCATTTGTTTGATTTTTTGTGTGTAAGCGTCACCGCCGTCGGACTTGGCTGATCAGTTTCAAAGAGCGCAACGAGAACGTGAGGAACTCCGTTGCTGTTTTGATCGACAACTCGTCCTGTCACGTCGTAGAGTTGTCCGTGGCGCACGTGGATCACGGGAGTCATGTGATACTTCACGGGGTTGTGTCCATGCTGACTGCTCGTTGCCGGCCCTGTGACCTTGATGGATCTTGAAAGATCGAAATCCAGAACGATCTTTGAGCCTTCTGTGACTTCGAAGCCTTGAAGGTTGTACTTCAAAGATCCTGAAGCGATCCTCAACGAATGGTCTGTTCCATCCACGGTGATCGTGGCGCTGGAGATCTCAAAACGCAATTGACCGTATGTTCCAGGAGGGACAGAACCAACGTGCAGGTCCTCTCCAGCAAGCTCGAGGAGGTTCACAGTCATCGCTTCATCGCTCACGACCACGGTCGCCTCATCGCTCAAGAGCAATATTCTCTCGATCGTCACAAGAATGCTTTCAACCTGATCGATGGGAAGCACCGCGTCGGTCAGGTAAACATCCACGCTCTTTGAAAGATGTGAACCATTTGATGGATTTGAACCACTAGGTGGATTTGAATCACTCGATGAACTTGAACCATCGGACAGAATCGTGCACGCGACGAGTGACATGAACACGGCCAGAGCGATGGAAATCAGCAGCCATTTTTTCACAGCCTCACCTCCTTTTGTTTTAATTCATACATACTTCTTCAAAAGTACGTACGCCCACAACAAAAAACTCAAAGACGGTTTAACCATGGACGAATACGGTTCATACTTGTGCACTCTATTTTTCCGGCAACGGCTCGCCAACTTCAATTCTACCATAGCTTTCTCTGAGATAACCAACGGTTGTTTTCACTCATTGTTGCTCAATTCCGATGGGTATGGGTTTAAATAACGCTGTCTCAAGAGATAATCGATGTGAAACTGGCGTGCGTATTCTCTGAAGATCTTTCTGAGCCTCGTCAAGTTCACCGAACCTGTGGCATAATCGTTGAGCAATCTCAGCAGCTTCCTCTTCTCGCCCTCGTTGACTCTGTCCTTGAAGTATCCGTAAATGTGCTGCAGGACGTTAAAATGCTTGGCTTTTGTGGGTTTAACCGAAACGGCTTTGACGAAGAGATCAGCATAGTCATGGATGAGCTCGAGCAGGGACAGGACGCTCAAATTCGAGACAAGTCTTCCAAGCTTCTTCAGAAGCGATGGACTGTGTGACATGAGTAGGTACTTGTACCGTTCGTGCAAATTCAGTATGTCCATCTTCGTACAGTTGCTCTTGAGCGTTTCTCTGAGCTCCGCGGTGGCAAAGATCCTGCAGAGGAAATGATCTCGGAGCCAGAAATTTCTCAACCTGAACTCGTCTACGAACGCCGCCCCGGGAAATTTTTCCATTGCTGTCTGCGCAAAGATGCCGGACGTCTTGACAAGCAACTTCCTGTTTCGAGACAGCCTGTACGCTGTGGCGTCCGAAAGAGCGCAGGATGGGGATTTTCTTTTGAGCACGAATCCATCAACCTCATTCAGACTCTCTAAAAAATCCACGCTGAACTTATTCAATCTCTCTGTCAGGTCCTCACCCGTGCCATCCTGCACAACACGCTTGGTGCGATCGAAAACGATCCTTATTGGTGGGCGTGGGACAGCTAAGCCAATGCTAACCTCGGGGCACACTTTGATCACATCAACATGTTCTGCAAGCCTTTTGCAGAACTCATCTTCAACAACTCGCCCGTTGTACCTGACAGGTTCAAAGTTCAAACATGCTGAGAAAACAAGCCTCGGACGTGCGAAGTCTTCTCGCACGCTTTTACCCCCTGACTATGCCTTTCACAACGTTCATGACAATCCCAGAAAAGAGTGGCACGGAAACGTTGTCGTTGATCGCTAAAGGCAAAACTTCACATATGGTCGCCGCGACCACTCCGGGCAATCCAACCTTCAGCGGTACGAACCCTATGACGTGCAGTACATAAGCTGCGTAGATACACAGTGCAAAATGTGCGAGCGTTCCCTCAACCGTCTTGTGGAAGAGTCTCCTTTTGCCATAGTTCATACCGATGATCTTCGCCGCCAGATCTCCCAAAATCAGAAAAGAGCATGCAGCTATTGCAAGTGTGTCTTCGAAGAACAGATAGCTCAGCGTTACACCAAGCAGAAAAAGGGTCATCGAAGAGAGACGCTTCCTCTCGGTTTCTTTGAACATCTTGAACTTGAATTCATCGTGGAAGAACCTTTCGACCCTTCTGTGAGAGAGTCTCACGAGGTCGAGTGTGAGAAAAACACCAAGCAGGACTGCCATCAGGAGCATAAAGGTGGCTTTTTCGACGTGTGAAGCGAGAATGAGGAGCAAAAAGGCCGCGGGCCGTATGAGCACACGCCAGGGTCTGACGCCTTCCTTGAACTTAATCAACTTCCAGCTGATGATGTTGTAAACGTTGATGGCTAAGAGCACAAACACAGGCAACACGATGAGATATGAACGATCAGGCATTCTCAGCATGACGAGCAGCGCGAGTGCCGGTAGAACGAACAGGCCAACCACATCGCCCTTCTTTGAAATAGGAAAGAGGACGAACACAAGCAATGCCAAAACCGAGAGATCGAAGAGCACTGTAGCAAGCGGAAGCTTCAGCCACTCCGTTGACAGAAAGTACAAAAGTATGCCCACCGCTGTTGCCGCACCCCGGCCACCCCTGAACTGAAGATAGAAGGGAAACACATGACCGACGACGGCGGCCGTCGCTGAGACGAGGCAAATCTGTTCGGGGAAACCCAAGAGCGAGCTCAACTTGAACGCGAGCACGCCCTTGGAAGTATCGTACAGAGCTGTGAAAACGGCCGGCCAGAGACCAACGTTTCTGTAGACGTTCGTCGTCCCGGCGTGTCTGGTACCAATCTGGCGTATGTCGGCACCGATCACCATTCTGGTTATGAAGTACGCTGGTAAGAAGCTGCCGAGTGAATAGCCAAGTAAAAGCGCGATGATGATTTCCATGATGCTCCCTCCATCATAATTTTAGTTCTTCCGATGCTTTTTCGGGCGAATCTTTGCTAGAATAAAAATCAGTAGAGACTTCAGGAGGGGGTGTGCATATGAAAAGGTTGTTGATTATCCTCATGTTGGTATTGCTCGTAACTTTTGTCACCGCATCCTATGTGAAAAACGTGATCTATTTCATAGGCGATGGAATGGGCTTCAATCACGTGTACTTTGCAAGTATCCTCGAAGGAAGGCCGCTCAACATGATGAAGAGCCAGCATGTTGGGATCGTCAAAACTTTTTCTGCTAACACCTGGGTGACCGACTCGGCCGCCGCTGGTACCGCACTCGCGACCGGCTTCAAGACGAACAACGGTATGATTGGCATGCTTCCAAACGGAGAGCTGGTACCTTCCATAGCTGAGATACTCAAGTCCTACGGTGTGAAAGTTGGTATCGTAGTTACCTGCAGAGTCACTCACGCCACACCCGCAGCGTTTTACGGGCACGTCCCTGACAGGGACATGGAGAATGAGCTTGCCGAACAGCTGATAGAGAGTGACTTCGACGTCGTTATGGGTGGAGGCATGAGGCACTTCATCCCGGCATCAGAAAAGGGTAGTAAGAGGAATGACGGTAAGGACCTGATAGCTATTGCAAGGGAACGTGGTTACACCGTGGTCACCAAAAAGAGTGAACTGGCACAGGTTGAAAGCGGAAAAGTACTGGCACTGTTCGCTTCAAGCCATCTTGCCCCAGCAAGTGAAAGGCCAGATGACCAACCGATGCTCTATGAAATGGTGGAAAAGGCGCTTGAATTGCTATCCAGGGATGGCGAGCCTTTCTTCCTGATGGTGGAAGGGTCCCAGATCGACTGGGAAGCTCACGGTAATGATCCATACGGAGTCTGGAAAGAAGTAGTCGAGTTCGATGAGGCGATTGGTGTGGCGCTCGAGTTCGCAAAGAAAAATCCAGATACGCTCATTGTTGTCACCGCTGATCACGAGACTGGAGGTCTCTCGACTTCCACAGGATCCTACGCACTTGATGTAGATAAACTCAGAGAGTTCAAAGCCAACACTGACTGGTTCTTAGCCAGGTACAACGTTGAGGATAAAGAAAAGTTCATAGCTGCTGTGAAAGAATTCTACGGTATCGATGTGAGCGAGGAAGACTACGCACAGCTTCTGAACATAAAGAAAACCGCAAAGAGTGCGTACGATTTGCCCAACGCGTTCGGGCGGTACATCAGTTCGAAAGTGTTGCTTGGCTGGACTACCTTCGATCACACGAGTGATCCTGTTCCTATTTTCGCCTTTGGGCCTGGTTCTGAGCATTTCACGGGTTGGCTCGACAACACCGATGTTCCAAGGATTATCGCTCGGTTGATGGGTTGCCCTCTCACTTACCCCATTCAGAAGGAACCCATTATCGCTGGACCAGTCCTGTATTGAGGATCGGAAACGTTCGGGGTGGGCACCGCCCACCCTTTTTGTTAACTTAAGACGAAAGAAGGAGCAACAAGAAGATCTGGTGAATTTTTCGAAAACAAGAGCCCATGAAGCGATTATAGGGCAAGATTTGGTTAGTTTCGCAGATTTCCCGGGCTTGACAATGTTCTTTATTTGTGGCTTATTCTGGTCAGAGATCGTGCCGGTAACGTTACCGGCACAAAGTGAGGGGGGATGTTTTATGAAGAAGTTTGTTGTCCTCGTCCTTGTCACGATTATGGTCTTCGTCTTCGCAAAGGAAAGGATCGTCATCAACAGCTACATGTCCGACCCTGCTCCCAGAAAGGCTCTGGCAGAGCTCGTAGAAATTTTCCAGCAGAAGTATCCTGAGTACGAAGTCGTTGTGAACACGTTTGCACACGAGGACTTCAAAGTGCTCTTGAGAACCTGGCTTGCTTCACCTAAGGGTACGGCAGACGTCGTCACCTGGTTTGCCGGCGAGAGAATGCGCTATTTCGCAGAGATGGGGCTGATAGTCCCCGTTGAGGAAGTCTTCGAAGGTGCGAAGTGGGAGGACTACTTCCCCGAAGCGTTCAGAAGCACCTGTTCTTACAAGGACAAGATCTACTTCATCCCGCAGAGTTGGTACTGGTGGGGCGTGTACTATAGGAAATCCGTTTTCGAAAAGTTCGGCATCAAGGAACCGAAGACCTGGGACGATTTCTTACAGGTGTGCGAGACGCTGAAGAAGAACGGCATCGTTCCGATCACCATTGGTACCAAGTTTCCGTGGACTGCGGCGGGTTGGTTTGACATCCTGAACTTGAGGATCAACGGACTCGATTATCACATCGCCCTCACCGCCGGAGAAGTTCCATACACCGATCCAAAGCTTCTGAAGGTGTTCGAATACTGGAGACAGATAATAGACAAAGGATACCTGCTCCCGAACCACACTGCTTACGAATGGCAGGAAGCAGCGACGTTCCTGTTCAGAGGTCAGGCTGGCATGTACTACATGGGACAGTTCATCAAGGATGTCGCTCCCGCTGAAGTGAAAGACGATCTGGACTTCTTCAGGTTCCCCATCATCGATCCGGCCGTCGCGCCGTACGAAGAAACACCGATCGACGGTTTCATGATCCCGGCGAACGCACCCAACAAGAAAGGTGCCATCGTGTTCCTGAGATTCATCGCTTCGAAAGAGGCTCAGGAGAAATTCGCAAAGGACCTTGGCAGACTGGCTGCAAACGTGGAGGTCGCACCGCCAGACGCACACGCGAAGAAGGGCCTCGACATGATCCTCGCCTCGGCCGGTGTAGCACAGTTCTACGACAGGGACACCAACCCCGAAATGGCTGAAGTCGGAATGAACGCATTCATAGAGTTCATGCAAAATCCCGACAGGATCAACGACATACTCAAGAGACTCGAGGCTGAAAGAAAGAGAATCTACGGCAAGTGAGCCCCACCCACGGGCGTCCTGCCCGTGGGCTTTCTGAGGTGATCGAATGAGAAAAAAGCTGACACCTTATCTCTTTCTTGCAGGTCCTCTGACCCTTTATTCCATCTGGGTCATATACCCAATCTTTCGAACCTTTCTGGTGAGTTTCACGCGCTGGGACGGCATGACGAAGTCAAGGTTCGTCGGTTGGGAGAATTTTGTTCGTCTCTTCAACGATCGTTATTTCATCCTTTCCCTTCTGAACAATCTCAAGTGGATGATCGGCTTTGTCATACTTTCCATTCCTTTAGGGCTTCTCTTCGCGATGCTTATGGACCAAAAGTACCCTGGTCACAAGGTCTACAAATCTCTGGTATACCTGCCCATGGCGCTATCCTTCGTTGTTATTGGTCAGATATGGTCGTGGGTACTCGAACCTTCCGGTGGTGTTGTGAACGCGTTTCTGCGCTGGATAGGGCTCGAAGGTCTCGCGAAACCCTGGCTGAGCGATCCGAAGATCGTCACCTACTCACTCATATGGGCCGCGCTGTGGAGGCAGATTCCCTACGCGATGGTCCTTTTTCTCGCAGGCCTTCAGAGTGTCGATAAGGAACACGTCGAAGCGGCCATAGTCGATGGCGCGAACGCGTTTCAGAGATTCTGGTATGTGATACTTCCAGAGCTCAGGCCCGCAATAGTGATAACGATAACCGTGAACATCATAGATTCGCTGCGTGCCTTCGACATAGTGTTCGTCATGACCAGAGGAGGACCCTACTACTCTTCGAGCGTGATGGCCAATTACATGTACATCCAGGCTTTTCATAACTACAGAATGGGTTACGGCGCGTCCATCGCCGTGATACAATTCTTGATCACGCTTGGTTTCATCCTCATATACGTGCTCAACGTACTCAAGAGGGAGGAAAGGTTATGAAGAAGACCTTCAGGGCTACGCTCTTCTACGTTCTGTGTACGTTGATCGTGGTTCTGTGGATGGTACCCTTCGTGGTGGCGTTCTTCACCGCGTTCAAGACCATGGACGAGATCTTCATGCTCAGAAACTTCTGGTCTCCTCCAAAAACGTGGACGTTTGAGAACTTCAAGATCGCCTGGATCGAAGGTCGGATGGCTCGTTACTTCATCAACACCGCAATCGTCACAGCAGTTTCCGTTGCGGGCACGCTGTTGCTGTCGAGCCTGAGCGCTTACGCACTCGCGTGGTACGAGTTCAAACTGCGCACGACGATCTTGATGATTTTCGTCTCGGGCATGCTGATACCCTTTCAGATGTTGCTCATCCCGGTTTACAGGTTCTCGGTTGTGACCGGTCTGTACGACACGCTGATTGGTGTGATACTGTTTCACGTTGCCTTCCAGCTTGGTTTCTGCACGTTCTTTCTGAGGAACTTCATGGTGACGATACCATCGAGCCTCTTTGATGCCGCAAGGATTGATGGAGCCGGGGCTTTCAGGATCTATTCCAAGATCATAATGCCGCTGGTGAAGCCCGCCGTTGCCGCTCTGAGTATCCTCGAATTCACCTGGATATGGAACGATTATCTCTGGTCCCTGATCTTACTTCAGAGCGACGCGAAGAAAACCGTTACGATAGGCCTGACGACGCTGCAGGGTCAATGGATCAGCAGCTGGAACGTCATAGCCGCTGGTGCCTTACTCGCCGCGACGGTTCCTGTTATAGTTTTTCTGATCTTCCAGCGCTACTTCATTCAGGGTCTCACTTTGGGTAGCATAAAAGGTTGAGGAGGGATTCGATGCAGATCTACGGTGCTGATTACTATCCGGAGCATTGGGACGAGTCCGTCTGGGAACGGCACGTAAAAACGATGAAGGAAATCGGTGTTGAGTGGGTGAGGGTTGGTGAATTCTCCTGGTCGATCGTCGAGCCGGAGGAAGGCCGGTTCGATTTTTCGAAGCTCGAAAAGCCTTTAAAAATCTTGAAGGATGCCGGTATAAAGATCATCGTCGGCACGCCCACCGCCGCACCACCCCTGTGGTTGGTCAAGAAACATCCACACATACTGCCCGTTGACAGGTTCGGAAGACGGAAAGGTGCGGGGAGCAGGAGACATTATTGTCCCGCAAACGAGGTGTACCGTGAGTACTCAAGGAAGATCGTTGAAAAGTACGCTCAGCATCTCTCGACCTATGCAGACATGTGGCAGATTGACAATGAATTCGGCTGTCACGACACGACGCTTTGCTACTGTGAGTCGACACGGAAGGCGTTCATCGAATGGTTGAAAAGAAGATACGTTTCCATAGATGAGCTCAACTATCGCTGGGGCAACAGATTCTGGAGCCAGACCGTCAGCGACTGGGATGAAATTGTCCTGCCCATCAACACACCTGCGTTTGAAAACCCTCACATGATGCTTGATTTCTTCAGGTTTTCGACTGACGTTCACATCGATTACATGAACATGCAGAGTGAGATCATAAGAAAATATTCCGACAAACCGATAACCCATAACTTCATGGTGGACTTTTTCGATCTCGACTACAAAAAGCTTGCTGAGTACATAGATCTTGTGAGCTGGGACAACTACGTTTCGACGAAGGTCTACGATCCCTTCAGGCAGGCTGCCAATCACGATTTGATGAGGTCTTTGAAGAGGAAACCTTTTCTTGTGATGGAGCAGCAACCAGGCAGAGTGAACTGGAAAACGATCAACGAACAGTATCCCGGAGGGTATCTGAAGCTGTGGACCAAACAAGCGCATTTGCATGGCGCGCTCGGTGTGATCGTGTTCAGGTTCGATCAGATCCGATGGGGTGCAGAACAATTCCACGGTGCGTTGTTGGATTACGCGGGGAAAAGGACCGACAGGTGCGAAGAGTTTGCACAGGCCAAACGAGAAACACAGGGAGTCATGGTTCCGGAAAAAGAAGTTGCCATTTACTTCTCCTACGAGAACGCATGGATTCACAGGATAAACCATCTGAACCGCAACTTCAATTACTGGGAATCGATAATGAGCATCTATAGAGCCGTTAGGAGGCTGGGTTACAACGTCGATTTCGTGTTCGAGGATGACGAGGTCGACTCGTACAGGTTGTTGATCGTTCCCTACGCGATGTATCTGCCAGAGAAGTTCATCGAAAAGCTTGAAAGCTTTCAGGCTAACGTCCTGATCACCTGCATGACTTCTATCAAGGATGAATACAACTGGATGAGAGCGGATTTCCCGTACGGTCTGCAGCGACTCCTCGGTCTGGAGATCGTTGATTTTGCGGGCACGGAAAAAGTGGACATGAACGTTTCAGGTTTACAGTTGAGTGGAAACTTCTGGTGTGATAAAATCAAGGTCAAAGATGCAGAGGTGCTGGGGTCCTTCAAAACGGGCCCATTCGCTGAGATGCCATGTGTCACGAGACGAGGCAACAAGTACTACGTTGCGACGGTGGCTGACGAGTTCTTCTACACATTCCTGCTGGGCAGCCTTTTGCCGGCGAAGTTCATTGGCGACGGGGTGGATGCTATTCAGACGCGGGAGGGACTGATTCTTCTGAACGTTCGGGACCATGAGAGTGCGGTCTGGATGTCGAACAAAAAAATCGTTCTGGGAGCTTTCGAGAATCGGGAGGTTTGAGCTTTGGCAAAGAGGTTCATCACGATAAAGGATATAGCTGAGGAAGCGGGAGTTTCTGTGAACACGGTCTCCAGGGCTTTAAACAACAAGCCCGATGTGAGCCCACAGACCAGGAAGAAGGTGCTGGAGATCGCGAGGAAGCTGGGCTACATAAGAAATTCCGATGCGGTTCTTTTCAGAAAGGGTACGACGAAGACCATAGGAGTGGTGTTCGAAGATAGTTCCAACCCTTTCTACGCGGAAGTCTTCAAAGGAATCGAGGTGAGCGCACGAAAGTACGGTTATCAGGTGATTCTGATGAACACGGAGAGGGATTACATAAACGAAATGCAGGCTGTGGACACACTCCTGCAGAAGCGCGTTGATGGTATCATCATCTCTCCAACGCAGTTCGACAGTAAGGATATAGAGAAGCTCGTCAAGCTCAACTTTCCGTTCGTGATACTCGGGGTCCACTTCGAGAACGATGAGCTCGACGAAGTCTACTCGAACGACGTGAAAGGTGGTTATCTTGCGACGAAACATCTGCTTTTGAAAGGTAGAAGGAAGATCCTGATGCTCAACGCTTTCATGTACAAGTCCGTGGCTCGCATGAGGTACGAAGGTTACGTGGAAGCTCTGAGAGAGTTCGGCCTGCAGCCTTATGCCATGGTTGAGATTGAAGAAGGCTACGAGTCCGCTTTCAACAAGATCATGGAATTGAGAGACATTGACTTTGATGGTTTGTTCTGTTTCAACGACGTTTTTGCGATCGCCGCGTTGAAGGCGCTGAGGTTGCTCGGAAAGAAAGTGCCGGAGGACGTAGCGGTGGTTGGTTACGACGACATTTCGTACGCGGAGTTCGTTCAGCCCTCCCTCACAACCGTCAGAATCGACAAGTACCAGGAGGGAATCGTGGCCTTCGAGATGCTCTACGAAAGGCTGATGAACCTTCGAACGAGTCCAAAACGAGTGCTCCTCGACGTCAATCTGATCGTGAGGGAGAGTGCATGAACATTGTCCTCATCGCGGAGGCCTCAACGAAAATTCAGCGTGTCTTCAAAATCTGGGGAGTTTCGTTCCTGGTCGGTGAAAACGTCCTGTTTGACACGTTCTCCAGTGCTCGAATCCTGTTGAGGAATATGAAAAGGTTGCGCGTCAATCCATCGAAAATTGAGCACGTCGTTCTATCGCATGAACACTGGGATCACACCGGCGGACTTGAAGACCTTCTGAAAACGAATCCGAACATCAAGGTCTACATCTGCGAAGGGTTCAGTCGGAGGTTCGAAAGCGATCTCAAGGACAGGTTTCCTGTTGAAATTATCAGAATCAGAGATCCACTGCAAGTGGCACCGGGTATTCACTCTTCTGGCCAGATCGAGGGAAAGTACAGCGGCAGTACGATCTTCGAACAATGTTTGGTTGTAGACCATGGAGAGTTCGTAGATGTGCTGGTTGGATGCTGCCATCCGGGTGCCGTCAACATGATGCGCACCGTGATGGAGCGCTTTGGAAAGCCGATCGGTCTTCTGGCTGGAGGGTTTCATCTGCTGGACAAAGAAGCCTCGGAAATATCGCAGATCGCTGATGAGATAGAAGGACTGAACGTTAAGAGGATCATGCCGTGCCATTGCACGGGCCGAGAGGCCGTTGAGATTTTCCGAAAGAGATTCCAAGACAGATTCATTCCCGCAAGGGTGGGCATCGAGTTGTGAGGGGTGTCAAACGTGTTGTTCGTTCTTATTCTGTTGTTCTTTGCGGGCTTTCTCACTGGGCGCTTTTTAAGAACTGACTGGATTAGAAAGTACAGAGTTTTGATATTCCTGACTTTCCTGCTCCTCTTTGCGCTCGGCGTCGAGATCGGCTCGAACAACGATGTCGTCTCGAAGCTTGAGAGCATTCTCCTTTCATCTTTCGCGGTGTCGAGTTTCGCTGTCCTGGGGAGCTTCATCTTTGCAATCATCTTCGAGAGGGTGTCGAAGAAGTGATGGTGCTCCTGCTTTTGAGCTCTGTTGTGGCTGGCGTACTTGCGGGCCGATGGACCGGCTTGAGACTTCCTGATTGGTCTGTCAACGCGGTTCTCTACGTCATAGTTTTTCTGGTTGGCGTGGATCTGAGTAAAGAAAAGGTTCGATTCGACGTGATCAAGAAAGTTCTGCTCAGCGTCGTGGCAACCGTGCTTGGAACCTACGCAGGGGCGTTGGCACTGTCTTTCTTTTCTCCTATGAAACGTTTTGAAGTTCTCGCCGTCGCCTCCGGATTCGGTTGGTACAGTTTGTCTGCGATCATCATTTCTAACCTTCACAGTGCCCAGCTGGGTGCCATTGCATTCTTTTCAAACGTCATGAGAGAACTGTTCGCCATCGTGCTGACACCGGTCCTCTCGAAATATTCCAGAGCGGCGGTTGTATCAATTGCAGGAGCAACTTCGATGGACACGCTGCTCGGACCCATCTCGCATTACACGGACAGGGAAACATCACTCCTGGCGTTCGCACATGGTTTCATTGTGACGATGCTCGTGCCGATCCTTGTGAACCTGTTTCTCGCCTTTCGGTGATTCGCCTGGGTGATTCGTTCGAACTCCTCTTGTGGCATTCCTATAGGAGGACAAAATGTCTTCAGGAGGTCTTCTCACCTGAAAGGTGCGATAAGATTGTTTCAGTTCCCAACCTCCTGGAATGTTCTTGACGTCGCTTGCAACTGTACCAATAGCCATGCTCATGCTGATCTCGATAGCCACGCCGGAAAGCTGATTTCCTTCAAACAGCTGGAGGAAATCAACGACAGTTCTCAGGTCAGGTGAAAGGTATCGAAGGCTCGGCCTGGCTTAGCAACCGCACTAAAAAGAAAAGATCATCCTTACAGTATGAAGCGGCCGTTACGAAAGCCCGCCGTGAAAGTGTACTCTTTCAAGGGTGGAATGAAAGGCAGCTTTTTCGTTAGATATATTGCAGTTTTTCTAATGATGGTAATGTACAACAGAAGGGAAAGTAAATTGTGAGCAAAGCCGATTCCTTGCAGAAG
>DOKY01000030.1:7222-14369 GCA_003510135.1 Pseudothermotoga sp. | reverse complement strand
GAAACTACCCCACTCGAGTGACTGAACTTCGATTTCGAACCCTCCTTTCTTCAAAATGGATTGGATAATAACTGCAGCCTTTCTCCTGTTCGGATCTTCGGGCGTGTATATGGTCATCTTCACAGGTTTGCCGTCGTATCCTGCCTCTTTCAACAACTGCTTGGCCTTCTCTGGATCGTATCCTGTGTAGAAGGATTTCACGTTCGGATTGTACGCCCAAGAGCCGGGTGGTATCGGACCGTAAGCAGCGATCCCCGTTCCGTTGGGGAATATGACCTTGACGAGCTGTTCGATATCTATACCTCTGAAGAAAGCTTCTCTGACTCTCTTGTCCGTCGTGGGACCTTTCATCGAGTTCATGTACACGGCATAGACGTTGCAGCCACCCACCGCCATCGCCTGAACGTTGGGGTTCGCGTTCACCTTCGGTATGTCTTGGTCCAGCACATCGCTGGTGATGTCCACCTCTCCACTGAGCAACGCCATGGTCAACACGGACTTGTCGGGTATGAACTTGTAGATGATCTGCTTCAAGTAGGGCCTTTCTCCCCAATAATCTTCGTTCCTTTCGAACACCATGTGGCTGTCCTTGACCCATTCGACCATCTTGAACGGGCCCGTCCCAACGGGATGCAACGTGAACTGGTCCTTCCAACCTTCACACTCCTCCTTCGGCACGATGGCAGCTCCGACGTCGGTGAGCACTGTCAGGAAAGGTGCGTACGGGTATTTCAGTACGACTTTCACCGTGTAGCGATCGAGCACTTCGACGTGGTCAACCATGTACAACCTCACCATCGGTGAAATGGTGATTGCTCTCTCAAAGCTGTACTTGACGTCTTCTGCCGTCACTTCTCTACCGTCCTGGAACTTGCCCTTCTGGAATCGAACACCCTTTCTCAGTTTGAAGGTCCATTCCTTCAAATCTGGGCTGACTTCCCAAGATTCCGCGAGCAACGGATGGATCTGTTTGACATCCGCGTCGTAGGCGACGAGCGTTTCGAAGACGTTCCTCATGACCTGGGCTGAGGCGAGGTCCTGGTACATCGCTGGATCCATCGTTGTTGGGTTCTGATCCGAACCCACACGGATCACAGAGTCGTAACTCGGTGCAGCAACGAGTGATGCGAAGAATGCCAGCACGATCAAGGACACTATCAACCTTTTCACACCACACACCCCCTCTCAAAGTAGAAAATTCCTAAGATAGTTCGCAAGAATTCTGCGTGCACTCAGCACGATACCAGAGGTTTTGGTTCTGAAGAATTCTTCGTGTTTCAATCCAAAACCCATGCAATCGAGATAAACGAGCTGTTCTTGCGACAAATCCACGCTCAGTTCGGAACTTCGATAGGGTGAGAAGGCAACGCAGTTCGTTCTCGATCCGACCTTCGACCAACGTTTCATGGCACTCGCACACTGCTGCAGTTCAGGCACGACAACTGTGACTCGGTCCAACTTGGGCATAGCCGAGAAAAAGGAATCGATAACCCTGTAAGGCAATATGAAACGCTCACTTTCAAACTCACCCGTACAGAGAAGCACACACAGACCTTCGCACTCGATCTGGGAAAGTTGTTCAACAACCCAGCGGTGGGAGATGTAGGCAACAGAACCGTCACGTTTTCTGCTCACCAGCAAATCGTCGTCGTTCGAAGGTTTGTAGATGCTCGGATCCACACCGTCTATGAGTCCTATCTCTCTGTAAGGTAGGTCCGGTTTACCCATCAAGTTCAACAGTTCCGGTATCACATCGTCCCGCGGTGTCTCTCCGATGGTGATGAAGCAGATCAAGAGAAGACCTCCCTCGTTTTGATTTAATTATAGTAAACGCCATATAGTGTCAATAGAGGACGAGCAGGCTCGAGAACAGTTGAGGGAGGCGACTAAACTTCGAACACCTTGCGTGCGAAATCTTTGAGGAGGCACAGTTGATCGAGCAAATCGAGAACGGTGCATCTTTCCCTTATCGTGTTGGAAACCAAGATCAGTTTCACAATGAATTCGGGATCGTACTGTGCGAACAACTCTTCGACACGGATCGCTTCGAGCGCTGATTCAACTTTTTCGAGGAATTTCTCGTACGTGGGCTTCAAGGTTCTCCTCACGTGATCGAGGTCTATCTGCTTGGGCACGATCTTCCTCTCGTACAGGTTCATGAACCTCTTCGCTTTCTCCTCGCCAAAGAAATCTGAAAGAACGTGATACCTTTTCTCACTCGTCAAGCATGTTCTTTTCAATCTGACATCCTCGAAGATCACCCTGTACGCCTTCAACGTGACGTAGGTTCCCATTGCCACGGAAAGCCCATGGAACGGTGGTATTTCGTTTATAGCTTCGTGGTACATCTCGAGCGTGTGAGAAATCAAATGCTCTGCCCCAGATGCTGGTCGGGAATTACCAACGACGGTGATGTTCAAACCCGAGACCAAAAGGACCTTCATGAGCTTCAAAACAGCCTCTTTGTTTCTGTCGAGTACTCTCTTCGAATCATCCAAAACGGCCTCGAGTTCATCTCTCAGTTGATCCCAAGCGAACTCGCAGATGGGCTCATCGATCAGAAGGTTGCTGAGCAACCAATCCAATCTCGCCGTGACCTTCGCCGCGATGTCACCTATCCCAGCCCTCAAAAGATCAACTGGAGCTTCGCTGAGCACCTTCATGTCTAGCACAACTTTCTTTGGAACAGTTGCCTGTACTGTCGTTTTTTCACCATTGACGAGTATCGCTGCGACACGAGAGGTGTACCCATCCACGGAGGGAGCGGTGGGAAAGCATGAAAAACTTTTACCAGCCAGATGCGCAGCGTACTTGGCGATGTCCGTCAAGCTACCGGAACCGACCGAGACGATCAGATCACTTCTGAGTTGTGACATCGCTTTCTCGACGTTCTCCATCGTGGCCAGAACTCTGGGAGAACCTTCGAGTTGAATGGTCCTCCCAGGCGCGGTTCGTACCAACTTTGCGGTGTTTTCATCCACCAGGTAAGTGGGGTTCTCAAAGAAATCGTCGATGTGCTTGAACGCGTTCTCTTCAAAAACGATCTCTATGTTCGGTACGCTGTGGACTTTTCCACAGGTGCATTTGAAACTCTCTTTCAGATCCTTCAGCAGTGCGATCACCGAAGTGAGTATACAACGTACTTTCAGGCAAGATCGATGAAAAAAACAAAAAGCCTCGTTTTGGGGCTGGAACTTCAACATTCATCTGTTCGTGTTGCTCGTCTCGTTCGATCAAATGTTGCACACGCTGTTGAGGGTACTATTTCCGATTTTTTAACTTCTCACGTTTCATTTGAGAGATCGTCTTGATCTTTCATGCTGGGGAGTGCGATTTTCTCTTAACTTTTCAACGAAGAAAACGTCATTTCAGACCAAGGTCAATGTACGATCCCACCCTCTGAACGGTTCAGATTCTCAAGGAGCGTTCCCCATAACTTTGTATGCGGACAAAGAACGGTGAAAGTGTTCATTTTCGAGATTGACAAGGCGTGTCGAGCTTGGATCAAGACATTCTGTGACTATAGGTTCATAAAGTTTAAGTACTTGACAGTCAAAACTTTTAACCATATAATCTCCATGGTGATCGATGTGGATAGCAGAAGAATGATCGAGTCCATTGTGGAAATCACGTTGAGGTTTTCGCAGATGATAAAGTTTCACCCAGAGCTGGAGAAACTTCGAGCGGTGGAACTTTACGCGCTCTTCTACCTGATCAAGTATGGACCCTGCAAGATGAAAGAGCTCGCGGACGCACTCTCGATGACAAAAGCGAACGTGACGCACCTCGTCGACGTCCTGGAGAAGAAAGGGTTCGTGAAAAGAACACCCGACGAATCTGACCGCAGGGTGATACAACTTCGCGTCACACAGCATGGTGAAAGAGTCTACAACGAGCTGATCGAGGAACTATCGAAGCTTGTTGACAGAGTTGTGGCTGAACTCGATCCAGACGATTCGATGCTCATATCCAAAGGTTTCGAAAAGTTCCTTGCGATCTTCATCGATTCCAAGGGGGCGGAAGTATGATCGCAGTCACCGGGGCTACTGGACATTTGGGAAACGTGCTCGTGAGAAAATTGGTCGGCATGGGTGAAAACGTCCGCGCACTCGTGGCGCCGTTCGAGGACACTAAACCATTGGAAGGTTTGAACGTCGAGATTTTCAAAGGTGACATAAGGGATCGGCAAACCATCGAGAGGTTCTGCGAAGGTGCACGAACGGTCTTTCACCTCGCGGCTGTCATCTCCATATTTGGAAGAAGAAAACTCGTTTACGATGTGAACATGAACGGGACGAGAAACATCGTTGAAGCCTGCCTCAAAAACAACTCCAAACTCGTCTATGTGAGTTCGGTCCACGCTTTCGCCGAACTTTCCAAAGGTTCGCTCATAGACGAAACTGTGCCCATAGATCCAGCTAAGGTCACAGGGTGCTACGCCAAATCGAAAGCGATCGCCACGAACCTGGTTCTCGAGGCGACCAAACGCGGGCTCGACGCCGTCGTGGTCTGTCCCACCGGGATAGTAGGTCCTTACGATTGGCGTATCTCAGAGATGGGGAATTTACTCTTGCTCCATCTGAGAGGTAGGCTCAAGGTCGCGGTCGAAGGAAGCTTCGATTTCGTCGATGTGAGAGACGTTGCGGACGCATTGGTGTCGGCATCCAAAATTGCAAAGACTGGAGAAATTTACATCGTCGGTGGTACACATGTCACCGTGAAGGCACTCGTTCAAACCTTGGACAAGATAGAGCCCAAACGTTCTGTTAAGATGTTCCTTCCCATCTGGCTCGCATACATCGTTTCGAGTTTCACATCACTCGCACAACTGTTCGGCAAAAAGAGCATCTTCACACCCTACGCAGTCTACACGCTCAGCAGGAACTATGTTTATTCACACACGAAGGCTTCAAAAGAGCTCGGATACACACCGAGGCCCATAGAGGATTCGTTGAAAGACGCACTCGAGTGGTTCAAGCGAGCTTTCCATTTCGAATCGAGAACGGCCATGAACACAGTGTGAAACTCATTCGTTCTTCGTCACGATGAGCGTGTTCCCGCTCGTTGTGGCGGTGCTCGGATTATTCAACCGAAACGAATTCAGAAGGTTGATCGTGGCTTCCAACTTCACAGAGGGATTCTCGTGGATCAAGGTCACCTTCACGTACTTCTTTGGTTTCGGAGGAGGAGAGTTGATGGTCTCGACAAAGAACACAGTCGAAGTCGAAGAAAGATTGATTTCGGCTATGAGCGTTGGCGTTGAATTCGTCGAAGTCTTGACGTAGAACGCTCCGTTTTCATAACCGAAAGCAAGTTCAGTCGCGGTGAGTGTTATCTCTTGTATCGACGTAGTGGTGGCGTTTGCGTCCTCTGCCAGCGTCAGTTCTTTTCTGAGTATCTCGAGCACCTTTCGCATTTCTTCGAAGGTCGTGTATTCTTGCTGTGTGAACTGCGCATTCTTGATGGGAAGATAGAAGAGCATCGAAATTATCGCAAAAACGACACCGAGGATTATCAACACGATCAAGAGTTCTATCAAGGTGAAACCACTTTTTGAAGAAAGGGTGAGTTTTGACATTTCGACGTCCTCCATTTGAAACTTCACTGTGTTGCAGGCTCAAAGATGAACAGAGCGGTGTTTCCAAATTGATCGGATTTAGGTTTTACGATCTTCACTTCGATCGACGTGGCCAAGGAAGTTATGGTCAACGTCGAAAACTGAGGTTCGACTTGGGATGAGTCGCCTTTGGAGAAATACTCTTCCAATTTCGCGTTCGCTTCAAATGTTTTTCTCGATTCGCGATAAACCCTTCCTATACCAGTCAAAGCGTTGCTGAGCACTCCAAAGAGTGCGAGCGCACCTATGGCTATGATCACCAGAGCCGCTATGACTTCGGTGAGCGTGTAACCTCGCTTCATTGACCCCAGCTCCTGTATTCCACGTACGAACCATAAGGACCCGTGCTGGTGGCTGATGGATCGAACCGTATCGGGAACCAAGGGATCTGTGTTCCCGAGGGATTATCTGGAAGCGCGAGATAAAGATTGTTCTGCACCTCGATTTTATTGGCTACTATAGCTCCGTAGACATCCACTTCTGATTGGTTTGGACTGTTGCCTATTTTCACCGACTTTTCTGGCGCATATATGTAAAATCCACCCCCCTCGCCAACAAAAAGATTGTTTCCGAAATCAAAACTGCCAGGTTTATTCGAGTAAATGAGCAATCGAAACTGACTTTGAGTATTGGGTTTAGGTATTATATCAAGCTTGTTGCCAGCAGTGATGTCATCTTCGACGTAAATCATCACGACACCGTTGCCTTCGACTTCGATCGTCACGTTGTTACCGAAGTTGAGTTTTTTCACGGCGAACGAAAGTACCCCATCGCTCGGTATTTTGAGAGTCAGTGTCTCGTTGTTGTCGATGCTCAAACCATTTTCAGTAGCGCTACCTGTGTAGTACGTCCGATTGCTCTCAGAAATCACCGTATCAGTGAGTTTGACTGCAGGATCTGGGAAAAACGTCGGTGTCGCAGGCAAAGGTGGACTCGTTGGTGGACTTGTGTTCACGCGCCTCGAGATTTCGTCAAGAACGTACGTACTCGACGCGTTCTCTGTTTTATCTCCCAGCACTGTAACACCACTTTCTATGGTTCCAGTAACAACAGCGTTGCGCCTTATTGTGCCTGTACCTGTCACGTTTCCAATGGCTAAAACATCTTCTTCGACGACGCTCTTGTTGCCCATAGTCAAGTTCCCATTCGCTAAGTACACATTGCCTGTAACGGCCGAGTTGTTAGTGATATTCAACGATCCATCCATTAGATACACGTTACCTGTGACAACCGAGTTCTCACCGATACTCAGCGACCCATTCATTAGATAGACGTTCCCCGTAACAGCTGAGTTGTTACCAGTATCCAGCGATCCATCTCTGACGAGTACATCCCCCACGATTTTCAGATTGTTGTTTTTGACTTCCATCGTCACTGTATCGATTGCATACCTGAAGGTCAATCCACCCCTCAAAATCAAAGCCAAACTGTAGCTGTCCTCAACTTTATCAAGGATCGCCTTACATTTTACTTCGTAACCATTTGAGATAGGAATCAGACTGCATTCGATCGTTCCACGAAACTCAGGCA
>DOKY01000030.1:6257-6867 GCA_003510135.1 Pseudothermotoga sp. | reverse complement strand
TCTCAGCCATCGTGTAAGCTGCGCTCTTTGCAACGTTGGAAACGAGCAATTTTTTCTGCTGCAACGCATAGTTGTTGGTCACTTGAGCGTAGATGGCCAACACCAATAGGACTGTCAAGGCAAGAAATATCACCACAACGAGGCTCACAACGAGCACTGAACCTTCCCTCATGGTTTCACCGCTAAAATTATAACATATTTTGTCGTGGTTTAAGCCTTTGATAGTCTTCTCAGCTTTAAATCTTCCCGTGAGACTCAGACAACATCGACTTTCAATCGCTGTGCTTGACTTCGCCAACCACCTTCATGATGCGTTCACGCAGTTGAGTTTCGTAATCAGGTTGAATCTTTTCATACTCTTGTTCGAACAAAGGAGAAGAGATCAAAAAGTCCGCCGTGGAACGATTGATCGCCACGGGTATGTTGTAGACCGTCGCGAGCCTTATCAAAGCTTTGATGTCCACATCGTGTGCGAGTGGCTCGAGAGGATCCCAGAAGAATATGAGTATGTCTATCTCACCCTCCGCGATCTTCGCACCTATCTGTTGATCGCCTCCGAGAGGACCACTCTTGAACTTGTGAACCTTCAGATTCGTCCTTTCTTCGATCA
>DOKY01000030.1:2121-5926 GCA_003510135.1 Pseudothermotoga sp. | reverse complement strand
TTCGATGAGATCTTTTTTCATTCGATCGTGCGCGATCAGCGCGATCCTTTTTCTTCTGGCGAGCTTCAATGTCACCACCCCTTTCATTCATTTTAAATCAGTTGCGTTAAAATCGCTCTGAGGTGGGAAGATTGAGCCGCACCAGAGCGGTGTTCTATCTGATTCTGACCTCCGTTCTTTGGAGCCTCGGTGGGTTGTTGATCAAGCTCGTCGATTGGAATCCCATCGCCATCGCTGCAGGTCGAAGCGCTATCTCTGCACTTCTGATTCTCGCGTACGTGAAGAAACCCAAGTTCACTTGGTGTAAGGATCAACTTCTTGCCGCTTTATTCTATTTTGGCACCGTCACGCTCTTTGTGACCGCGAACAAGTTGACGACGGCTGCGAATGCGATACTTCTGCAGTACGGCGCGCCCATCTACGTCGCGATCTTCGCACCCATGATTTTGAAAGAGAAGACCAGAGCTGTGGACTGGCTCGCCATATCGTTCGCACTGTTCGGAATGGTGCTCTTTTTCTTCGACGAACTGAAGATCGAGAACGTCGTTGGCATACTCGTCGCCATCGCGAGTGGAGTTTCTTTCGCATTGTACATCATCTTCATGAGGAAACAGAAAGATGCTTCTCCAATAGAATCAACCTTACTTGGAAACATCTTGACGGCGTTGGTCGGATTCGTGTTCATCTTCAATCAGAGCTTTGAACTTCGAAACATCCTCGGCATAGTGTTGCTTGGCACCGTGCAACTCGGTTTCTCATACATCCTCTATTCGATCGCAATCAAGTACGTCGAAGCACTGGAAGCGATACTGATTCCGATCATCGAACCCATCTTGAACCCCATCTGGGTCTTTCTGGCTTACGGTGAAAGACCAGGCAAATGGGCCTTACTCGGCGGTACCATCGTGCTTTTGTCTGTGACGTTGAGATACTCTCTGCCACTTTTGATGAGGAATTTCAGAACAGCCAGATGATGTCGATTTTGATTCACCAACGCTTAACCACTGGTTCATGTTTCGTGGCACGTTTTGGCTGTAGAATGACTACAAAATAATTATCAAAGCTAATCATAAACTCGAGAGGATGAGTTGAATGATCGTTCGCTGTGGGGTGTTGTTCACTCCGTTCGAAGAATTGAGGAACGTTGATGTACTGATCGACGGAGAAAAGATCAAAGAGGTGCGTCCATCCACGACTGGTAATGATGACAATATCATCGAAGCAGAATACGTGATACCAGGTTTGATCGATCCGCATACCCACATGGGACTCTACAGACTCGAAAACGAAGCGGGTGATCACGGCTTTGAAATTAATGATCCTGTCACACCACACTTGAACGTTTCAGATGCGGTGGATCTGTTCGATCCTGCGTTTAAAGACGCACTCTCGGCCGGTATCACTTGCGTGGGGATCTTGCCAGGCTCGTACATGTCGTTCGGATCCCCCGTCGAAAGAATCACGATCATGCCTGGTCAGGGTAGCGTGTACAAGACCAACGGAAAGTTGATCGAAAGAACTGCTTGCTTCAAAGCCGCCGTGGGTGAGCACGCAAAGAGGTTTCTTTCCGAACAAAAGGCTGTCCCCACCACGAGGATGGGTATCATGGCAGAGTTGAGAGCCATCCTGACGAAGGCGAAAGAGTACGCCGAATCAGAGAAGAAAGACAAGAAAGATCCCAAGCTGGAAGCCTTGATACCACTCCTAAAGGGGGAGATTCCCCTTCGTGTGCACGTTCATGTTGAAAGAGATATTCAGTCCGTTCTAAGACTCGCCAACGAGTTTGGCATCCGTGTCGTTCTCGATCACGCCACGGAAGCTTATATGCTGTCCGATTCATTGCGTAATGTGCCCATAGTATATGGTCCCATCGTCTTTGCCAGAAGGGGTGTGGAGTTGAAAAATCTTGACAGTGCGAATCTTTCCAGGATGAGAGAACTTCAGTTTTCTCTCACTACAGATCATCCAACAATACCCATCCAGTACCTCGATTTGCTCTGCTCACTGGCACTGGCCCATGGTTACAACTTGAAAGAAGCACTCCAGCTTGTCACCATCAATGCCGCGCGAGTCTTGGGTTTGGAGGAAAGGATAGGCTCAGTTGAGGTCGGCAAAGATGCAGACCTTGTCCTTCTCTCGGGAAAACCTCTTGAACCTGAAACAAAAGTCATCATGACGATCGTCGACGGCCGAATCGCGTTCAAGGCGGGTGAGCGTGAATGATAGCGATCAAAGGTGGAACCGTTTGGACTGGTATCGACACAATTGAAAACGGTGTTGTTCTCATAGAAGATAAGAAGATCGCGGCTGTGGGTCAAAATGTCAGCATCCCGTACGGTTGTGATGTTATCGATGCGCATGGAAAGTTCGTGACACCCGGCTTGATAGACGCACACAGCCACATTGGGTTGATCCCAGAGGGTTTGGATTGGGAATACAGCGATGTGAACGATTTTTATGGACCGATCACGCCCCAGATGCGGGCCATCGACGCGATAGATCTCAGAGACGCAGCCTTTTCGGATGCTTTGAACGGCGGAGTCACCACAGTTTACACGGGTCCAGGCAGTGCGAACGTGATCGGTGGGATTGGCTTGATATTGAAAACCACCGGACGCGTCATGAAAGAAGAAGCAGCATTGAAGGCTGCGCTGGGACCGAAGAGATCGAGAGAGTACAGATCGAAAGAGCCCTATCCGAGCACTCGCATGGGAAGCGTGGCTTTGCTCAAGCAGGTTTTGGAAGAAACGAGACTCTGGATGGAGGAACCAAACAAAGTGGATCAAGGCAAGAGGCATGTCTACGCAATCGTGGCTCGAGCCTTACGGCGTGAACTTCCCGTGAAAATCCATTTATCTACATCTCCGGACGAGATAACGGCAGCGATTCGTTTGATCAAGGAATACAATCTGGACGCCAGCATAGATCACGTTTTTGGTGGGGACCTCCTCGCTGAGGAAATCAAAAGAGCTGGCATACCAGTTGTCTACGGTCCCATGATGCTCAGCAGACTCTATTCGGGTTTCAAATACGTCAATGATAGAATCCCAGTAGAACTCTCGAAACACGGTGTCTTGGTAGCCCTCATGACCGATCATCCAGTTATACCTCAAAAGCATCTCAGACTGCTCGCCACCGTTGCGGTGAGAAATGGTGCATCCTACGATGAAGCTCTCAAAATGATCACGGTGAATCCGGCGAAGATCCTGCACATGGATGATTCTGTGGGCACGATCGAGGTTGGGAAAGATGCGGATTTGGTTGTTTGGAACGATCATCCGCTGAGGCCGAGTTCCTATCCAATCTGTGTGGTCGTCGATGGAAAAGTGGTGTTGAGAAACTTCTGAGAGGGAGGTGTTGGTATGAGGAAGTTCCTGGTCGTGGCATTCTTGCTAATGACCGCCGTCTTGTTCTTTGCACAAACGCCCAAGAAGGGCGGAACGTTGGTCATCGCACATTGGTCAGATCCGATCTCTTTCAACCCCTGCGCCAAGATCGACGACGCAGGCTACGGTATATACCATTGTATATTCAGCAAGCTCGTAACCCTTGATCATGACTACAACGTTATTCCAGATCTTGCAGAGAGCTGGGAAGTTTCGCCGGACGGATTGACCTACACGTTCCATCTGAGAAAAGGTGTCAAGTGGCACGATGGACAACCCTTCACATCTGCTGACGTCGTTTGGACGCTCACACAGATCAAGAACCATCCTGAAGCACCTGCATCCAAGCATTTCGAGAAGGTCACAGCGATCGAAGCACCAGACGATCACACTGTGGTCATCAAGATGTCCGAGCCACA
>DOKY01000030.1:0-1787 GCA_003510135.1 Pseudothermotoga sp. | reverse complement strand
TCTACGACATAACCAAGGACGGCCAGCCCGTAGACTGGTTGGACAATCCCGCCAACCAGAAACCGATCGGCACCGGACCTTTCAAGTTCGTCGAATGGGTGAAGGGAGACCATGTCACACTCGTGAAGAACCCAGATTACTACATGGGCGAACCGTACCTCGACAAGATCGTGTTCAAGATCATACCCGATCAAAACACAGCGTTCCAGGCGTTCATGGCTGGAGAAGTGGATGTGAACGGCAATGTGAGCAACGCACATATCCCTCTGTACCAAAAATCACCTGATACTGTGGCTTTGCAGCGACCCGCTCCGAGCAGGTACTACATGGGCTTCAACGTGGCGAGGAGACCTTCGCCCTTCAACGATGTCAAGGTGAGGTTCGCAGCGTCTTACGCCCTGAACAGACAAGAGATATTCGACAAAGCGATAAGGTATGGTTCTGTGAGCGATGGTTTCTACACCCCGGCGATTCCGTGGGCTTACAATCCCAACGCCAAGGCGCCTGGATACGATCCGAAGTTGGCGGAGAAGCTTCTGGACGAGGCAGGTTATCCGAGAGGAAAGGATGGCTACAGATTCGAGGCGGTTCTCGTCTACTTCCAGGGTCAGGTTTGGGCCGACATGGCTGCCGTGATAAAGGAACAGCTGGACAAGGTTGGAATAAAGGTCAAGCTCGAAGAGTACGAGATTGCGGCTTACATTGAAAAGGTTCTGAAAGCTGGAGATTTCGATCTGACAGTTCTGAACGGCTTTCAGGGGCCAGATCCAGACAACCTGAAACTGAGAGTCGGAACGGGCGGAGACATCAACGTCATGGGCTATTCAAATTCGAAAGTGGATGAACTCTTGGACAAAGCTGCAAAGGTTTCGAACCTGGAAGAAAGACAGAAGTACTACTTCGAGGTTCAAGAAATACTCGCGCAGGACCTGCCGTTTTATCCTATCGGAGAAGTCGCCGCGAACTTCGTGCACAAGAAGTACGTGAAGAACATGCCTTACGAACTTGTTGGAAAGGTTGGAATAAACAACTACGCTAAAACCTGGCTGGACAAGTAATGATTGTTCAAGGGCCACCCTGCTTTTGCGGGGTGGCCCATCTCTGTAAGAGGTGAATTTGATGGATGTTCTGTTCGTCAAATATCTGTCCAGAAGGATCCTTTCAGCTGTCCTTCTAATCGTTCTGGTCATAACGATCAATTTCTTTATAATCCATCTCGCACCTGGTGATCCAGCAACGATCATGACGGGACTCGAGAACCCTTCGCCTCAGATCATAGAAGCTTTAAAGAGGAAATACGGTTTGGACAAACCCCTCGTGGTACAGTATCTCAAGTACATGACCAACCTTTTGAGGGGTGATCTGGGATTCTCCTACGTTTACGATCAACCTTCTTGGAAATTGATAGGCCCGAGGGTTTTTCCCACTCTGTCGATAACCGTCACCGCGAGCATCCTCGCATTTGTCCTGGGGACCTATCTCGCTGTGCTCGCGAGTAGGCTGAGAAGGAAATTCGGTGATCTTTTTCTGTCGCTGATTTCGTACATACTCTACGCGATGCCATCTTTCTGGTTAGGTCTCATTCTGATCTTGGTATTTGCATCGAAACTCAAGTGGTTTCCAACTTCCGGCATGTTCGATATGAGGGCATCCTACGAAGGCTTCAGAAAGGTTTTGGACTATCTGCACCATTTGTTCTTGCCGGTCTTCACGCTTCTACTAATACAGCTTCCTGTCTTTTACAGAGTCACGAGAGCGAGCATAGTTCAAAACTTGCGTGAAGACTA
>DOKY01000024.1:14936-37587 GCA_003510135.1 Pseudothermotoga sp. | reverse complement strand
CGCATCATCATGTGGTACGCACCAATAGGTGTGTTCGCATTGATCGTCCCCACCGTCGCCACGCACGGTGCGAAGGTACTCCTGCCACTGTTGAAACTGATCATCGCACTCTACATAGGTCTTGCGATACACGCGGGTGTGGTTTATTCTCTGCTGGTAAAAACGATGGGGAAGATGAATCCTGGAGAATTCTTCAAGAAGGTTGCACCCGCCATGCTGGTTGCCTTCACAACGAGCAGCAGTTCCGCCACGCTGCCCGTCACGATGAATGTGGCTGAAAAGGAACTGAACGTTCCAAAGTCCATAAGCAGCTTCACACTGCCCCTTGGCGCGACGATAAACATGGATGGAACGGCGCTGTATCAAGGTATATGCGCACTGTTCGTCGCCCAAATCTTCGGCATTTCCCTGAGCTTTTCCCAGCAGCTCACCATAGTCCTCACGGCGACCCTGGCGTCCATAGGCACTGCTGGGGTGCCCGGTGCCGGCTTGATCATGCTCACCATGGTTCTCACGTCCGTTGGACTACCCATGGAGGGTATCGCTTTGATCGCAGGTGTGGACAGGATCTTAGACATGGGAAGGACCTGTCTGAACGTGACGGGTGATCTGGTGGGAACGCTCGTGATACATCGCAGTGAGAAGGCCTGAAATCGAAAAATTTCCTGAAGACACCCCCTTTTCGAAGGGGTGTCTTCTTTTTCACACCGTATCGTTACAATGTCTCAAGGATCATGTCCGTATATCTATGTATGGGAGCGCCCCTGAGGAAAGTGCACTGACCTCAACATGAAATTCGTACATTGGCCTTGGTCTAAGCCGTTGAAACACGCTCTCCGCTGGGAA
The DNA here is from genome assembly GCA_003510135.1 of Pseudothermotoga sp. Taxonomy (GTDB): domain Bacteria; phylum Thermotogota; class Thermotogae; order Thermotogales; family DSM-5069; genus Pseudothermotoga_A. The sequence continues at coordinate 36,741 of DOKY01000024.1, read as the reverse complement.
AGTTCATAGTGGATTTGTGATCTTCGAAAGGCGGACCTGACTCTGAAGAGAAGCTCCACAAAGAGAAAACTGAACTTTTGTCTTTATCACATCTAGCCCCCGTACAACACGGGGGCTTTTCTTTTTGCACTCTCATTCCTCTTAGATTCGATTGAAACGATGGTGGAACCGTGTCGGAGACTGGGCGTTTTATGTGTTTCCATTCCTCTTAGATTCGATTGAAACGATTACCACACCAGCCGTTGAAGAATACGACTCACGAAAGTTTCCATTCCTCTTAGATTCGATTGAAACTCTGTGTTGTGCAAGATCTCGAAGAGACGGAAAAACGTTTCCATTCCTCTTAGATTCGATTGAAACCTGTTTCGTAAAACTCAAACTCCGTCTTAAATTCCTGTTTCCATTCCTCTTAGATTCGATTGAAACATAGTCGATGCCATACGCTCACTAAGCGGTTTGTCTAGTTTCCATTCCTCTTAGATTCGATTGAAACGTGCGCACCGTCTCCAGAACTCAAACACCGTCGGAAGTTTCCATTCCTCTTAGATTCGATTGAAACGACTCCAGAATATTATAAGCCTTCCGAAACAGATGTGTTTCCATTCCTCTTAGATTCGATTGAAACCTCATGGCAGGTCCATGGTAAAGCGTGGTGATAGGCTAGTTTCCATTCCTCTTAGATTCGATTGAAACAGGTGCGAATATATTCAGAGATTATGTAAGCTTTTTCTAGTTTCCATTCCTCTTAGATTCGATTGAAACCTGGAGCAGCAGATAGACAATGATGTGAAGCTTGCCATGTTTCCATTCCTCTTAGATGCGATTGAAACCCGTGAAAAGATACTGGCAGCTGTAAGCGGAAATCAGTTTCCATTCCTCTTAGATTCGATTGAAACTATGCGCATGACACGATTCGGGCAAAGTAGAAGACTGTTTCCATTCCTCTTAGATTCGATTGAAACGCGGCTCAGCAGGTGAAGTAGCCCTCAGAGCAAGTGGGTTTCCATTCCTCTTAGATTCGATTGAAACTTACTACGAGGTTTGAAAAACTTCCAGATGATTTCTTGTTTCCATTCCTCTTAGATTCGATTGAAACGCGAACTTGATTGTACCAGCGACCGTCAATCAGTGGTTTCCATTCCTCTTAGATTCGATTGAAACATGCCATCCAGAACGTCCTGGTACTTTTCAAAGTTGTGTTTCCATTCCTCTTAGATTCGATTGAAACTTTGAACGATTCAACAGAAGACCCTGGAGCTACATCGGTTTCCATTCTTCTTAGATTCGATTGAAACTGGCTACAGGGAACAAAACGCTGGCGGAGAAAATCTAGTTTCCATTCCTCTTAGATTCGATTGAAACTTACAGGAGAAAGTGGAGTCACGTCAGCGGATGAGTTGTTTCCATTCCTCTTAGATTCGATTGAAACGGGTTATAAGAACGATGATGGTTTTCGCTACGGAAAAGTGTTTCCATTCCTCTTAGATTCGATTGAAACGCGACGGAGTTTTCTTTTCATTCTCAGACGGTGGACAGTTTCCATTCCTCTTAGATTCGATTGAAACGATGAGAAACTGAAAGAGGAGCTGAGTTCATCAGCGTGTTTCCATTCCTCTTAGATTCGATTGAAACTAGTATGCCGAGAGTCTCCTAACCGTCTCCAGAAGAAGTTTCCATTCCTCTTAGATTCGATTGAAACCTCCAAGAGGGTGGTGTACTACCAGCTGAATTATCGGTTTCCATTCCTCTTAGATTCGATTGAAACCCTCCAACCTGTACGTCCTCAAGCTTTGCAAAAGAAACAGGTTTCCATTCCTCTTAGATTCGATTGAAACTGGGTTGTTGATGTGGAGGGTTCTGATGATCCGGAGCAGTTTCCATTCCTCTTAGATTCGATTGAAACTGTCGAAAGCGATAATGACGAAATAATTTTTACGGTTTCCATTCCTCTTAGATTCGATTGAAACTTTACTTGCTTGTCAATCTGGCGATCCAAGCCTTCTTGTTTCCATTCCTCTTAGATTCGATTGAAACCACATCCAAAGAGATCATTCAGCAATTGGTTCAAAAGTTTCCATTCCTCTTAGATTCGATTGAAACTCCTATCCCACTCTTTCGAGAATCGAATTGGAGAATTAGTTTCCATTCCTCTTAGATTCGATTGAAACGTGCGCACCGTCTCCAGAACTCAAACACCGTCGGAAGTTTCCATTCCTCTTAGATTCGATTGAAACTGCTTCTGAAATAATTGTTGTGTAGGGGCGAGCGTCAGTTTCCATTCCTCTTAGATTCGATTGAAACAAAGAAATAGGGAAAAGGCACGTAACTTACCAGAGAAGTTTCCATTCCTCTTAGATTCGATTGAAACCAGTAGATTCACTTCTCAAGAAGGTAGACGAATACAGTTTCCATTCCTCTTAGATTCGATTGAAACCGAGAAGTGCCATACGTGATTCTCTGTCTGTTTGTAGTTTCCATTCCTCTTAGATTCGATTGAAACCTGTCAGCGAAAGCTTATACGTCGTATCGAAGCACTGTTTCCATTCCTCTTAGATTCGATTGAAACCTGTCTGCGGTATTTACTATCTGTCCAAGCTGGAATAGGTTTCCATTCCTCTTAGATTCGATTGAAACTATCATCAGAATAAGGAATATCCAAGTCGTTACAGAGTTTCCATTCCTCTTAGATTCGATTGAAACCATAGCTTGGAATAGTTGTTTTTCGATTGTTTCACCAGTTTCCATTCCTCTTAGATTCGATTGAAACAGAGTGTGTTGGCGCGCATTTATCCGCGCTTCAAGAGTTTCCATTCCTCTTAGATTCGATTGAAACAAGCGCGCGGGGGCTCGGATGGGACGAACTAAGAAAGTTTCCATTCCTCTTAGATTCGATTGAAACTCGATCAGGGCGTTGTCTAGAATGTCACCAAGGAAGAGTTTCCATTCCTCTTAGATTCGATTGAAACAGAGCTCCTTCGTTATATCCTTGAAGTTGGCATCGAGTTTCCATTCCTCTTAGATTCGATTGAAACTCTGGTATCAATTCCTTGTTCCTTTTANNTCTTAGATTCGATTGAAACAAGGCAAGGCCTTATTCGAAGAGATACTCGAGTACTGTTTCCATTCCTCTTAGATTCGATTGAAACTTGGCTGAGGCTCTCAATCTAATGAAGAGTGAACAGGTGTTTCCATTCCTCTTAGATTCGATTGAAACTCTCGCCTTCAGTCGCGAAAAGAAAGAGATTCTCTTGTTTCCATTCCTCTTAGATTCGATTGAAACGTTCATCAAGCTCCTAAAGGAGGCAAAACGGAATGTAGTTTCCATTCCTCTTAGATTCGATTGAAACCGTATTCGATACCTGTTGGGGGCGTCCTGATTTCGAGTTTCCATTCCTCTTAGATTCGATTGAAACCCATTTTTACTTTATTCTATCAAAAGTTGCTGCTGAGTTTCAAGGGCACTCTGTTCACCGGCGAAGTAACCTTAAGTGTCACGATTGCTGGAGGAACAAGAAAAACAGGTCTTCTTATTTCATTTCAAACCTCTCGATATTTTTCATTTATCCGAGGTTTACAGCCATCAACGCGATGTTCGTCGTTAATGTTGACAACTGACGCATATGCTTGTGAAATTTCACTATTGCTGCTTTTCGTCGTTTTTCAGAGACTTAATGTTGTCCTCGCTGCTGAATACTGTGGATCACTTCACAAATGAGAATCAATTTAACATCACATCGCTTTTTTCCCATCCTTGAGCTTATTCTCAAACAGAGATCCACATTCATTCGTTAAAGATTGCTTCACTATTAAGAAAATGTTGCGCACGCAAGGACTCATTTTTGCTACACAATCATCGTTTCCTCACGCCTCTGAAAACCTGTTAGATCGTTATACCAGTATGACAAGTTGTCCTTTGTGATCACTACGAAACCATTCTCTACAATAAGAGCTCCCGTTAGTTCCTCTCTGTTTGCTCGAACCTCTATCGTATACAACGACATCTTTTGGAGCAATTTTTTGATCGACGCAAGTTTTTCAAATTTTCCGAGAGTGCTGTTTCTCAGAAACGAATTGAACTGTTCCCTAAGTTGTACCGCGTGATCGTCGTATTCGATATAGATGGGTACAGTTTCGGATTTATCTTCGATGAGTTGAAAGGTGGCCACTTCTTCGAACTTCAATGATTTAAAAGAGCCCATTAGATTCTCCTTGTCAGTGTTGCCACGATTCTCGATCGCTCTAAAGTATCTCTGCACCAACTCAGAGAATTCCTTTTCTTCGTATGTTTGCTTGTCAGACACCACTTCTTCCGTTATTTTCAACAAGAAAGAATCGTACACATACGAAGCGAGGCTCCTGCTTCCTTTCGGTCCTATCACTGTGTACACATCAACGTCTCCAATCGGCTTTTCAAAAGTCCGGTTACATCGTCCGGCTGCTTGTATAATACTGTCCAAAGGGGCATAGTCTCTAATAACTTTATCAAAGGATATGTCCACGCCGGCCTCGATTACCTGTGTACTCACACAGATCAACGGTCCATGGACAAACTCTTTCATTATTTTCAGCCGTTCTAATCTCTGCTTTGGTATCACGTTGGACGACAGATAGAAAAGATTTTCCAAACCAGACTCCTTGAGAACACGTTCAAAAATCTCCTTTGAATGCTTTATCGTGTTCAAGACGATAAGAAGTTTTTTGCCGCTTTTCACGGATTCTCCCACTTCACGTGTTACAACGTTGAAGAATTCCTCATACTCTATCTCCCCATGAAAATGTATTTTCGTACGATTGAGATCTGCACTGTAGACCCCTTTCACAAGGCCCTTCGCATTTTTCAACAGCGCTGGGCGAGTAGCCGTGGAAAGGATCACAGTACTACCAAACTCAGTGAGCTCGGTCAGAATTCTTGAAATCGGGTCCCAGTATTTGTGTGGTATCGATTGCACTTCGTCTAAGATGATCACAGAATTCAACAGCTTGTAGAAAAACGGTATCCTCCTGTTTGTGAACAGTGATTCAAAGAGAGAAACAAATGTCGTTACCACCATCTGCGTGTGCCAGTTTTCTACTATTACACGCTGTATTGATGGTTGCTCGTATTCCTTGCCCCTGAACGGCTGGTCCGCCAGATGATGGTAAGGCAAAAGAACGGTGGCGTCGTGGTTGACTTCGTCCAGTATCTTGTACATCAAATCGGTTGTCTGATCTATTATGCTTATGAAAGGCAGCGCATATACGATTACAGAATTTCTCCGTGCCATAGATAGTGCCACCTTTATGTTTGCCAAGGTCTTTCCCAGGCCCGTTGGGGCAGTAATGGAGAGAATCCTGCTGTCAATTTCTTTGAGTGATTGATCTATCTCCTGGTGGAATTTCCGACGCAACGGATAGATTTGACTATCCTTCGGTATTTTTGCGACATAGTTCTCAATCAAGTCGATGGTGATCTTTGGTTCTATTTCTATGACCATATCTTTCAGTGCGGCGTCCTCACGGTCAGAGCTTGTCACGATGGAGGCCAATGTGTGTAACAGGATGTAGTCCTTGAGTGTGAAATCAGCAAAGAAATTGAGCTTTGAAATCTGGACTTTGGCTTTTTGCCATATATCTTTGACATCTATATGCGACAAACGACTATCCGTTTGATCCTCAAGCCATTCGACGAAATCCTTGGGAATCGACTGAAACTGTTTCTCCAGCTTGCTCAAATTCTCGTCCATGAAGCCGAAATTGGTAAGACGGTCATGGTGATGCCTAACAACAAAATAGCCGAAAGCGGCGAGTTTATGGTCGAACCCATTATTCAGCAAGACGTGATATGTCACTAAGGAAGAAAGGGGGGCGTGTGTTACATGCCCCCGCTCGGGATGGATTATGTAATCTTGAAATTCTTCAGCTGCTTTTGCGAAGTCGTGGCACATGCTGCAAATTCGAACCAACTTCAGAGCCTTCTCTCTACTGATACCGAAGGGCTCCCAGTAAATTTCCTCGGCCTTCTTCGAAGCCCTTTGCGTTGTACCAACAAGATGATTCAGCAAGAGCCTGTCAGGATGAGATTTCAGTCTATCCAACATACGTTTTCACCGAGCTCCCTTATAGCATAGATCGGCTCGTTATACTGCAACACCTTGATTGGTAGCGCGTTTTTTTCAACCCAGTACGAAGCAAAGACTGTGGGTTTTCGTTTGTTATCCATATTCAGCGTCATTCGTTCTTGGATGAACACTTGCTCAGCTTTTGGAAATATCTTCGTGCCATCTAAAATCTTGATCACGGTGTGCACCTCTAACGGTGGTGATACTGAGGCAGCTTCGAACGATCCTACATACCTGAAATCTGCTATCATCTGCGCTTGGCCAAGATATGGTGTGAAAACACAAATCTTGTTCTGCAGATAACGCTGGAGCTCTTCATATTTCTCGAACTCTGACACGTATATTCTGTAAGCTGGGTCCTTGATCAGTTCCAAGAGAATTTGCGTTCTTGGATTTTTCTGTCCACTCTTGGTTTCCACGTAATTCGTCGCTATGTTTATTTTTCTGACCGGGTTCAATAGCCTTACGGCAAAATGCGCACTATCAAAGGATCTCAGATGTTCACTGCTGTCGCTCGTTGGGTTACATATGCCCAATATAGCCCCCAACAGTCCACAAATTGCAGTTCTTGGAGGAAAACAGTACGAAGTCGAGCTGGTTGTTGTGTAGCTCCTTCTGAACAGGGCATACTTTCCAAAGACATCAAAAACCAAAACCTTCATGATAGATTCACTACCTCGATCTCCATTCCTGTCAGCTCATCGACAAGCCTAATCGGAGCGCCATCCTTCAAAACTACAAGTCGATCACTCTGTTTGAGCTCGATTCGATCTATTCGATCCTTGTTCTGGTTGAGTTTTTCAAGAAGTCGATCAACCTTCAACTGAACTTCCGATATGTCCCTGATGCTTTTTTCATCGACAGCACACTGAAGCTCCAAATAAGAATCAAGCTCGCCGATGTGATAGTTCATACCTTCCTTGTAGACTATTCTCATCAGAAGCCTTGGATTGTGTTCCATCTTAGAGCGGGTGATCAGGTTCTTCGTGCCATCCCAAATGGCTTTCAGAAGTTTTTGCATGTCTTCTTCAGTTGCTCCGGTAATCTTAGCGGCGTTTTCGTTCGCGATACCGTAGAAAGCTATCAGAGAATAAGGTATCAAATACTCCTCCCTGAAGCTTCGCTGTTGTGCCTGAGCTTGACTCGTGAAAGCTGCTGTGCCCTGTTGGAAAACCACCTTGACCGCATGAAGCGATGTGCCAGGTCTGAACTGCACCGGGCCGGTGTAAGATGTGTCAGCTTGCTTTGATATCGGAATCACCGCGCCAAACAATCTGACGTCCAAGCATTTCAATGCGTCTTCTTTCTTCTCAATGTCAAGGTCTTTGCGACGTTCATCAGGACTCACAGCTTCACCAGATACCCAAATGGTCTCTCCCCAAGACAGCCATTCGTCTCTGATTGTTCTTTTAAGCCTCACGTCAGTTACAATACATCTTTCGGTTTCTTCGTCTATCCTCGGCTTGTTTTCATCCAGTGGATCTCCGTTAGGATTCGCCCACTTGACATCGTACAAGAAGAGAATTTCAGACCTGTTCTTCATTTTCCACAACCTCCTCAACCTCAGCTTTAAAAGGTTCTTTGTTCGAGTAAGCCAGTCCGAGGGTGAAAACAAAATTAAGTTCATCAATGGCGATGTTTCGTTCATTAGACGACAAATAGTATTCCGCGGCAGCCTTCATGATCAGGTCCGTCCTCTGCCCGTAACTCCTGTACTGCTCGAGCTTGTTCCGAATTTCCGGTAAAAGACCTTGAACGTCTCGTATGTTCATCTTGAGACCCTTCAGCTTGCTGAAGAACGGTGCCGCCTGACGTTTGACGTACTGGACAGCCAGGACCTTTCCGGCAAGAACCCCTGTCAAAAAAACTGCCCTCTTCCACGGCTTGTTGAAAAACTCCGGATACTTTTCGAAAAATCCGTTCAGCTCGTTGTTATTCACCAATTCCACCTCCTTTCTCGTATGGAAAACCCCTATCTGGTTTAGAAACAAGATAGCCGCAAAACTCAAATAACTGAGTGTACGCCATCCTGGTTCTCCTGAATCTTCTTGCAGAGCCTTCCTGATTTTTCGCATACAGTACCAGAGGAATCTATGCGGATTGTAAGTTTCCCCATAAAAGATCGATCTTATCAACTGAAAATACTCTTTTCTTGCTTCACTCCTCGAATTCGGTTTTTCGTACAGTTCCCACAGCAATCTAAGCGTCGGTTCGGGCAAATTTTCGATGTTTGTCCTCCTCGCGGCTTCTCTTCTTTCTGTGACCAGCTTCCTGAGCCTTGTGGGAGATACTTCGGTCAAGTGCAGCTCTATCCTTTGCTGGTTCTTATTTATGTCCATGAAAAGAAAATCGTAATGAACGATTTCATCCTGATCAGCGAGAGCCGTTTCGATCTCTTCTTCATTTCGAGCAAAATCTTTCAATGTCACTGAATTTTCCTTCACTTTCTCGATCACACGCCTCAGGATTGAGTCGTCTTTGTTTATCAGTGAAGGGATCAACCAGATGGTGTTTCCGAGAAAGTCGAACTTGAGATCTTGGGTCACGACGTTTGCTCCGTTTTGGAGGTTTGTTTTACAATCTTCGCAAATTGGTAAAATCTTTATGGCGTCCTCCTTCTTCAAATTCGGGCAGAATCCAGGTTTGTCAAACGTTGCAAACTTGAAAACCTCGTTGACAGTTGCAGAAACGACTTTTGATCTGCCACAAAAGTGGCAAATGCCTTCAACCCCAGTGCTGATGGTTTTTTCGAGAGCTCTCCTGACGAAAACTTCTCTCAATGGTTCGTATTCTGCGGGTTTTAGCTCTTCATTGCCTTTCAACAAGATTATGGTGAGGTACGTGCTTTTTTCAGACATGCTTGCGATCTGTTCCTCGATGTCTTTGATAATCCTTTCATAGTTTTCAGCGAGGAGTTTTTCCAGGTCCTTCGTTGCTTCCTCGCCTTGAAAAAACCTTTGAAATCTCTGGAAGGTTTTCTCAATGTTTTTTCTTATCTCTTCCGGTTTGTTGCGGCCCACGGACAGAGTCACTGTTGGTGATTTTCCTGAAACATTTCCCATTTGATCTGTGTAAAGTAGCAGATGTACTTGATCCGAACGTGGTGTCTCAAGAACTACAACACCTTTGTACTCAATCGGTTCCAAACCGACGCGCAAAGCCAACCCGGTACCGTGCTTAATCGGCTTTGTGAAATTCCGATATAAGTCTGTGTGTTTCATGAGACGACCTATTTCTATGACCTTCGTTAACACGCGGTTCACCCCCATCAATACATGAAATTCGTTATACCCTTTTCAAGACCAAGTACCTCAAGATCGATCAAAGCTCTGTCTTTGACTTTGTAGAACCTGACGGAATCTTTAGATTTTTCGATGCTCCTCTGAAGCTCCGATTTCAGTTTCTCGAATTTGGCCTCGGTTATCCCACCTTCAAAAACGGAGTTTTGAACCCAGTTTAGGTACTTTCTACATATTTTCAGAATCCTGCCGACGCGTTCTTGTTCGACGTCATAGGTGACTATAACGTACACAATAATCACCCCTCATAAGGTTCGTACTCTTCATCCTCCAAGATGTGCTTTTCCACCTTGTAGGCTTCCATTCTTATCAGCGACCGATACGAAACTTGTCTTTTCAGCCTCGAGTGGTACAGTGTGCTTTTGAGCTTCTCCTCAAAACTCTGAATCAGCAGTTTCTTTGCGTTCTCTTTCAGAGACACACCACCAGTTATTTGGTGAAAATCTGTCAACTTGATTTGCCTTCTGTTGATCAGTGCAAGTATCAGTCTGTCTACGATGATGGGTTTGAAGATCTCGGCTATGTCAAGATTTAAAGTGAATCTTCTGTTGTTGGTTGAATGCAAATAGCCGATTCTTGGGTCAAGATGAGTTCTGTATATCTGTGACAGAACCGTAGCGTAAAGTAGGCTGTTTGCAAAGCTCATAAGTGCGTTCAATTCGTTTTCCGGGGGTCTCTTAGTGCGGGAACCAAATTCAAAATCGTCCGATTTGATCATCTGATCAAAGCAGCTGTAATATATTTCGCGTGCATTTCCCTCGAGGGCCATCAACTGATCTATTTCGGAGCACACGATCAAGTTGTCAATGTGGGCTCTTATACTTTCAATTTTCCCAGTGAATTGATCGTTGTCGTTGCGCTTTTTCAAAGTATTGATGATGTTAGACAGAGCACCACTCACGAACATTCGTGCCAGAAAGAGTCTCTTGTCCTTATCCAAGTAATGTTCGGCTTGTTTGAGTATCACAAGGCCAGAATTGAGAAACTCTCTCGGGTAGTAGCTTCCAACGTAATATCCAAAATGGTTAAAGAAGTGTACTATTATCTGTTTTTTGGTCAAAAACTCGAGCAGCTTCTTGTTTAACTCGACTTCGGAAAAGATGTTTATCTCTGAAACGTTTTCTACCGGTATATGCTTTTTTCCATGACTGGTTTCAAGTACAATCGTGTTCTCTTTGCGCTTCAGGATACCATCAGAAAAAACATAAATTGGTTCCGCCATGAGATCACCTCAGGACCAGCAGAATTCTTGATACCCACACTTGGAGCAAAAAGATATCCTTTTCTTCTGTGGAGGTCTTGGTAAAGAAATTATTCTTTCGGCTTTATCAATGGCTTCATTCAGTTCCACAGCGGACTGTTCGTCGAGTACGACGATTACTTGCTTTTTCTCTTTTGGGATCAGTATCTTTCCGGTGGCGTTGACTCCTCTTTTCTTCATTTCACTCAGATAGTAAAGTAACTGAATACGAGCACCTTTAAGAAACTTCGATGACTTTTTGATTTCGCCGACGATAATCATTTGTCCTTGCTCGTAGATCATGTCTATCTTCATGCCTGGTAAAGATATTTCCCTGATCTGATTGTTCTTGTAGCTCTCCGTGTGTATCCATCTTCCTATTTCTATGAAGGGGTTGTACTGATCTGGCTCTATGTTTTTAGCTATCAACCATGCTTCTCTGTCACAGACAGTTGAGCTCAGCAGAACCGTCCCTGTGACTACGAGAATCACTGCGTGCCTGAATCAAAGAGTTTCTTGACGGGTGTTTCTGAAATTAAAGGTGCCACCATTCCAAATCCGAGGCTGTTCCTTTCTCCGAAACCTGCCTCATAACCGATTTTTATTAGTCTGCTGTCGCCTCTTGCTTTGAATGGGAAAACCGTCCCCTTTATCTTTATTCCCCTTATGTCTATAAGTTTGGTGATCCTCTCTCGTTTCCGTATGTAATCCCAGTCTGGTTCTATTGAAAGTTGCGGGTCAAGTTTTTCCCCATAGAAAGCTTCGTACTTCTTGACCAAATTCTTGACCAGTGTCGATTCGAATTCTTCGTCACCTGGCATAAGGTACTTATGATAGATCTTTCCATTCCGATCAACAGGAATACTCACGACGAGAGGTGAAAGCACGAAGAACTCTGCGTACCCTTCAAAGTTAGGCTCGCGCAAGAGATTGATCTGCTCGATTGGAAAAAAGGTTCCCTCTATCTCTATCTGTGGTACCTGTATGAGAGACGAGAAAAAGTTCATGATGAACTCTTCGCTAACAGAGGATATGTACCACCTACCTCTCGCAGGCCATAATAAAAGTGAGCCAAACCTTACGGCCGATTTTTCAAAAAACAACTGCGAAAAGGTGAAAAGCTTGAATCCTTTGTATCCCTTTTCATGTAAGAACGAGCCGAAATTCCTGTCAACGTGCCTCAGCCTTTTGTAGATAAAGGAACACAGTTGATACTGGTAGTTTATTGGGATAGAGGCTGTAGGAGTCTTGAACACGATTTCTATTCTCATATGTTCCCCCCACTGACTGAATGCCGTACGAATTTAATTTTATCACAACATTTCCTAAACATAACAATCATCGCTTCAACCTGAGATCTGTATGAAAAGTCCTTTGCTCATGGAAGTTTTTAACAGTATCTGTAGTGCGCGTTCATTCTTCAAAAATCCATCTATTTTTACTACTAATATTGAGTCTTCAAAACTCCGACAGCCAAGAGTGTTTTGCCTGCGGGAAAAGACACAGACTTTCCCTTGCAGATAGAGTTATTAAGTGCGGATGTGGTTGGAACTGCGATAGGGATGTTAATGTTGAGGTGGAAAGCCCACTACTTCAGTAGTGGGAAAAGGTCACCTTCAATCCTTGACGGCAGTATCCCGCCTGCTTTTCCAGCTTTTGAAGTATAAAAACGCCGTCAAAAATGCCGGTCCACTGATGGTCAGAATCGAAAGGATTGGATCATCCCATGATACTTCCTCTCTGAAAAGAACGTTGTAAGTGACAAAAACGATGAACAGCAGACCGACCACAAGAAAGGTGATAGCGCCCACGAGATCTCTCTTCCATGCCAGGAGAACCGGAACGAGCAGCGCAAAGACAGGAATATTGTGGATGAGAAATCCTATGAACGTCTCTGCCGTGCTTCGTCCTTCTTCAAAGACATCAAAAGAGAGCATAAAAAGGAAAAGCAGAAACAAGATAGAAAGCAATCTCGGCAGCCAAAATACTAGTCCTTTCTTCAAAGCGGTTCACCTCCAAGTAAATGGATCGTCCAAACGATTATACTCGCATCGATTTTTCTCGCCAAAAGGAACCTGAATGTGTTCCAATTCAAAGCTGGAAAGAAAATAGCGAATAGTGCAGAAGACTTCAAGGTTCGAGACGGACCGTCATTGATCTGTCGAGCGAGAAGGTTACAGCGTATAGAGATTCTGAGCGCCACAGACAGTAACAAGAGAAAGAGAAAGATAAGAAGAGCAATATGGCGAAAAAGATCGATGGGCGCTGATGATCGTCCGAAGCTGGGTGAAATTGTCAACGAAGTGTGTTTTTGGACCTTGACTGTATGGAGACAATGGGGTATGTTAGTTGCAGGATGCAATCAACTAATAGGAGGCGATCCACATCAACGAGTTACAACATTCAATTCTGAGCGTTCTTGCGAAAGAACACGAATCCACGGCACGGCAAATCGGCGCGATCCTTTCAGTTGATGAATCGACAGTTTCGAGGAATCTAAGACCTTTGCTTCAACAGAGGATCGTTGTGGTGAAGGGCTATCTTCCCGCCACACAGTTTGGTGGCAGAAAGACGCGTGTGCTATCGCTCAATCCAGGTTGGCTCAGGGTGCTGGGTGTTTCTGTGGAACAGGGTGAGGTCTGCTGGGCTCTGGCGGACTTCGCATCGAACGTTGTTTCGTGTGAAAAGCGCACCGTTGATGTGAATCAGAAAAATCTGGTTCAGTTACTGAGACAGATTTTCGAATCTGCCGGTCAGTTCGACGCCGCCGCTATAGCAATGCCGGGTCTGATCGATTCAACCGCGAACACCGTGGTCATCTCTCAGGCGCTCGAGCTGAAAAACTTCGTCCTCGACGGCCTGATAGAAAAACCCTTCCTTTTGATCAACGATGCCAACGCGGCCGCGGCGAATTATCTGAGCAGGGCGAAGAACTTGGTGTACTTCTTGCTCTCAATACCGTACGAGCTTTCAAAGCCCGTTGGGCTCGGCGCGGGTTTGATCATCGGCAGAAAAATCTATGAAGGCAGCAACCATTCCGCGGGTGAGCTCGGTGAAGGAGTGCCACTCACGCGAAAAAACGTGAGTCTGGAAGATCTCGAGAAAGACCCCGCAGTCCTTTTCGAAGACGAAGAGACTCTGGATCAGTTCGTTGAAAACACTGCATTCAAGATCGCGACGGCCATCAACCTTGTCGATCCCGAGCTGTTCGCTCTTGGTGGAGACTTCAAACTTCTGCCCGAAACGATTCTGCGACGCATCGTTCGAAGGGTGGAAGAGCAGGTCACGGTGAGAAAGGTTAAGACGCTGAACTGGCAGATCGACGAGAACGGTTCGAGAACCGTTGCAACCGGTGCCGTAAGAGCCTTCTACGAACGATTCTTCAGCGATCTCAATTTCGCGCGCCACGTGATCGACAGAAAGGGTGCAGGATTATGAACTTTGCAAAGCTTCTCTTCTGTGGTGTGTCCAGTCTGGAGGATCTGCACGCCGTGCTCGATCTCAAAGCTGGCGGAATTCTCATCTATCCCGGACTGTTTGAAGACGTCTCACAGTTTGTGGAGGCCATGAATCTTCTCAACGGGCGCAAAGTCTTCGTCTCCTGCGATCACGAGGGAGGTCAGCTCGAAACCGTGCCGTTCGTGCCACCTTCACCGGGAAATCTGCTTCTGGGCAGAACTGAAACGAGGTTCGTGCGAAACTACTGCGAGATGGCGGGAAAGTTCCTCAAAGGTTTGGGATTCAACAGCGTCTTCGCACCCGTGCTCGATGTGAAGAGACCTTACTCGAACGCCGTGGTGGGGTATCGCAGCTTTGGGGAAGAGCCGAAGCTCGTTGCCAAGATGGCCAGAGCATCCATCCAGGGTTACAGAGCGGCTGGCCTGTTTTCGTGCGCGAAGCATTTTCCTGGGCATGGAAGATCCAGAAAGGACAGCCACGAAGAGCTCGAAACCATCGAGGTGAGCATCGAAGAACTCCAGGAGGACCTGTTTCCGTTCAAAGAGGCGATCGACGAAAAAGTTGACTTCGTCATGCTGGCGCACTTAGTTTACAGTTCACTCGATACGAAACCCGCTTCGATTTCGAGAAAAGTCGTTCGAGAAATTCTCAGAGAACAGCTCTCCTTCGAAGGTATAGTCCTCAGCGACGCCGTCGAAATGAAGGCGCTTTCGAAGAGGTTCAAACCCGGCGAAATCGTTCGGGAGTTTTTCAACGCATCGGGCGACATGCTGATCGTTTCGAGGGTGAAAAACGTAAAAAGTTACGCTGAGGCGATTGAGGAAAACTCGAAGGCTGGAAAGATCTCAAAAAAGACGCTCGAAAACGCTCTGGACAGAGTAACGTCGAAGCTCGTGCGGGTTCAAAGCGATGTGGCTTGCCTGTTCGAGGCGATCGAAAAGGCTGTGGAGATAAAGGTTCCGAGTCTGAAACCCTTACCAACGTTGTTGGTTCTGCCAGACGGGGTCTCGTACAGCCGGGCAGACGTTTCAAACTCTTACGTTGCGACGATCAAGAAACAGGCACGCCGCTATCTCAACGCACGATGCATTTCCTTCAGCCAACTTCGCTCTGTCGACTCAAATCATCTGATTCTGGATCTCATCGTCGACGCGTCTGAGGATGAAATTTCACTGCACAGAGAACTCTCAAAGAGATTTCCGACAGTTCACATCATCACGAGAAACCCGCATCTTGCAGAGTACTTCAGCGACAGGCCTCACGTGGTCACACACTCGTTGAGTCCGCTGGTAATGGGGTTCGTTTTCAGAAAGCTTGCACAACTCTCACAAGGGGGTGTTTAGGATGTTGAGAAAGGTACTGCTCGTGGTACTGGTTCTCGCCACCGTCCTGAGTCTCGGAAAGACGAAGCTTGCGTTCTGGCAGTTCATGATGGACGATGCGCTCGCGAAGGAGGTTCTGGCTGGCTTCGAGAAGGAGTATCCAGACATCGAGGTTGAGGTCGTTCAACTGTCCTGGTCCACAGGTTTTGACAAGATCGTGACGGCGATCGCAGCCGGCGCCGCACCAGACGTTGTGGAACTCGGGAACACCTGGGTTGCGAGCTTCGCTTCTAAGAACGTGTTGCTCGAGATGCATCCAGAGGACCTCGCCAAGTACAAAGACTTTCCGGGCGCCAACTGTGCCGAGTACATGGGAAAGTACTACGGTTATCCATGGTTGCTCGGAACACGCGCCATGTTCTACAACGTCGATCTCATGATCAAAGCAGGCCTGGATCCAGACAGGCCACCGGAAACCTGGTCTGAGCTGCTCGAAGCGGTGAAGAAGATATCGGCGCTTCCAGACGTTTACGGCATCGGACTGCCCGCAGGTGAGGTATACAGTCCCTGGCAAGAGTGGTTCTTGCTCGCAATCTGGGGCAACGGTGGGGACGTCGTGTCGAAGGATCTGAAGAAGGCCGTTCTGAACTCGCCACAGAACAGAGAGACCGCGCTGTTCTATCAGGAGCTTTCGAAGTACGCTTTGAAGAGTAAGCAGAAAGATCTCGGTGAGGCGTTCGGAGAAGGCAGAATTGGTTTCCTCGTCAGCGGTGCCTGGTCGATTGGAACCCTTGCCCAGTCCTATCCGAATCTGAACTACGGAGTCTGCCTGATCCCGAAACCTGACAAGCCCGAAGGCATCCACGCTTCGTTCCTCGGCGGAGAGGTGCTCGCGATACCTTCCCAATGCAAGAACGTCGATGCGGCAAGAAAATTGATAAACTACCTCATGAGACCGGAGGTGGCGATGATCATAACCAAGCACTATCCCGGAGTCTATCCTGCCGATCCAAGAGCCGCTTCAGATCCCTGGTTCGAGGACAATCCTTTGCATCTTGTGTTCTTCGAACAGTTGAAGACGGCGTTCCCGGTGCCACCCACTCCGGCGTGGCCGAAGATCGAAGACATACTTACCAACGTCGTGGACGATCTCATAGTCAAGTACAAAAACGTCGACGAAGTTCTGAATTACTACAACGAGCAGATTCAGAGGGTGCTCGACGAGGTGAAATGAAAAAAGCCGGGGGCGAATGCCCCCGGTTCTCCGGGGTGAAAACGTGAGAAAAAGAGAGAAGATCACAACGTTCGTTTTTATTCTACCCTGGTTGCTGAGCTTCTGTATCTTTGTTCTCTATCCCATCGTCTTCTCCATCTACGTAAGTCTGACGGACTATTCCGGTTTGACGTGGAACATGAACTTCGTTGGACTGTCAAACTACATCAGAGCCTTCAAAGATAGAGTCTTCCTGAAAGCACTCTCGAACACCTTTCTCTTCGTACTGATCACGGTGCCCGCCACAACGGTGATCTCACTCTTTCTCGCCGTGCTGCTAACAAGTGGAATCAGGTTCAAAAGGCTCTTTCAGGCCGGGTACTTTCTGCCGTCCGTGATCTCCATGGTGGTCATTTCAATGGTGTGGCTGTACATCTACAGCGCCACGGGACCATTGAACATGTTGTTGAGATCCCTTGGAATAGATGTACCAGCGCGAAGCTGGCTCGCTTCCGAAAAGACTGCGCTCGGTTCCATAATGGTGATGGACGTCTGGTCCGCCGTGGGTTATTACACCGTGCTCTTTGTTGCGGGTCTTCAGAGCCTGCCGTTGCAACTCTACGAAGCGGCCAAGATCGACGGGGCCACGAAGTGGCAAATCTTTAAAAGCATAACGCTTCCTCTGCTTAAGCCCACGATCCTGTTCGTCGTTTCAATAAACTCGATCCGCTCCTTTCAGATCTTCACCGAGATATTCACACTCACCGGTGGTGGTCCTGCCAACTCGACACAGACGATCGTCCATTATCTCTACGATGTCTCGTTTCGAAAGTTCGAGATGGGTTACGGTTCGGCAATCGCTTACGTGCTGTTCTTCATCGTGATGGCAATGACGGTGCTTCAAAGAAAGATCCTGAAGGGTGAGCAACTATGAAGCTGCTGGTGTACTCTTTGCTTGTGCTCTTCCTTGTGATCTCACTCTTTCCAACGTTTTTGATGTTCTCCACCGCGTTCGTACCCGAGGGAGATCTGTTCAACAGAACGATCGAGAAGATCGTGTCAGATTTCGAGGCTCCGAGAACCGTGTTGCTGACCAGGGTTCGTCCCATCGGGAAAGCTTTCGAACTCGTCAGGGAGGAACAAAACAATTTCGCGAGGCTGGATCCGTCCAGAGAAGTCAAGGGGCTGGCCTTCTCGATGGGTTCCTCCGACATCAACAGAATTTCCCACTTGATCTTCAAAGTGAGGGCTTCGAGCGCGCTGAAATTGAGCCTCTGTTTCAAGGACATAAAGGAGAACGTGGAAGAATTCGCCAGGCTCCTCATGGAACCGTCGTCTCAGTGGAAAACATTGAGAGTGAACATAGACGTGAAGAAGTTGAAACTCGATGTCTTACACGTTTCCCAGCTGAGAATGACGATCGAAGGTGACGGAACGCTCGACATAGACGATGTGACCCTTGTGAACAGATACCCGACGTTCTACAATTTTGTCAAAGTTCTGAGAGAGGACTACTTCGGAAGATACCTCTTGAACAGCACAGTTGTTTCAGTCTGTTCCGTTCTGGGAAATCTGTTTTTCTGCTCTCTGGTCGCCTACGCGTTTGCGAGAAAACATTTCAGAATGAAGGAACTCTTCTTTTCGATCGTTCTGGCAACGATGATGATCCCACCACAGGTGACGATCATTCCCACTTTCATCCTGATGAGAAAGCTCAACCTGATAAACACCTACTGGGCACTGATACTTCCGAACCTCGTCACACCGTTCGGGATCTTTCTCATGCGTCAGTACTTCGAGCAGCTCCCTCTGGAGCTGGATCAGGCGGCGAAGATAGACGGGGCGGGAGACTTCAGAATCTTCTGGAACGTTCTGCTTCCTCTGAGCAAGCCTGCGCTCTCCGTGCTTGGTATAAACACCTTCGTGCTCACGTGGAACGATGTGTTCTATCCCTTGATCCTCACAACCTCCCGCGAGATGAGAACGGTGCAGATTGGACTGGCGCTGTATCAGAAACTGAACGTCTTCACCTGGCCCACGCTCATGGCCGCTTCCACGATAGCGGGACTACCCATCATCGTTGTCTTTCTCATATTCGAAAAGAGGATCATCTCGGGCATCTTAGAAGGCGCGATCAAGAGTTAGTCAAGCACAGCTCGATCAGGTCCTCAACCTTCGCCGTGGCAAGACATATCGTTGTGTCTGCTGCACCGTAGTAGATCTTCAGCTCTTCTTTGTCCAGAACTGCGCCCGTCGGAAAGATCACGTTGTTTCTGAATCCTCCACTGACCTCGTACTCCGCCTCGGGTGCAAGGATGGGCTGTTTGTAGACACCGAGAACCTTGGTTGGATCGTTCAGATCCAGAAGCATCGCACCCGCGCTGTATCGTTTGGTCCACTTTTCCTCCCAACCGTTCTTTCCCCTGTTTGAATCTACGTCGACTGCGTGGAAGATCACCAACCATCCTGCCTCCGTCTCGATGGGAGGTGCACCGGGCCCCACTTTACAGTTCGCAAACGGTACGTCCTCAACAGCGAGCAACAATTTGCTTTTACCCCAGAACCTGAGATCCGGTGAAAAACCGATCCACATGTCGAACCTCTCCATGCCGAGTCTTCCATAGACTGGGAAAGGTCTTTCCAACCTGACGTAACGACCGTTGATCTTTCTGGGAAAGAGCACGACGTTCCTGTTGTCTGGGATGGACAGATGGACCACTTCGAAGTTCTCAAAGTCATGAACGATCGCGATCCCCGCTCTGATGCCGTGAAAAGTATCAACAGCGAAGGTCATCATGAGTTCACCTTCGACGATGTTCAGCCTCGGATCGTAGATCCTCAGTACATCTGGTTCGTTCAGGAACACGGGCAGAGGTTTCGGTTCGACCTTCCATACGATACCATCGTCGCTGAATGCGAGTCCCAAGTTCGTGCCTTCAAGCCTTTGCTCTTCGAAAGATCCATAATCGTTGCGAAAAACCATGACGTACTTTCCTTCGTATCTGCAGACGCCCGGGTTGAAGACCAGCGCAGAGGAATAAGGAACATCCTGTCTGGTGAGAATGGGATTTTTTGGATGCCTCTTGACTTTCCTGCACGATCTCAGTTCACCTATCGGTTTTGGTTGAAAAAGCTGCCAGAGCTTTTGAACATCGATCGTACGCATCACCTCGCTGAGTTATTACATCATGGAGTCTCGCCACTTTCGAAACTTTGATTTTCACAAATAACTTGGCTTCAAGACGATTTTTTGTCCTTTACAGACGATTAAGGACTGAATCTTTGTGTTGATAAAAGTTTGTGTAAGTTGACAACCAGGCTAATGACTTGACAGGAAAGTTACGACGGACTTATGATCATATTGGTTAATAGATGCTAACTAAGTGGGGGACTGGTTTGCTCACCGAACTCGAAGGTTCAGTGTTGCGCCTGATAAGAGAAAATCCGAACATCTCGCGTCTGGACATCGCCAAAAGATTAGGTGTCAGCAAGCCCGTTGTTACTAACGTGGTCGCAAGGCTCATCACGAAAGGTCTGGTCGAGGAATGTGGAACACAGAAAACGAAGGTGGGAAGACCGAAGATAGCTTTGCGGTTCGTTCCGGACGCGTGGTACTGTGTCGGGATCGAACTGGAAGAAAGGTATTTTGAACTGATCGTCACGGACCTGTCCGGACGCGTGATCGATTCACAGGAAGAGAGAATTCCCAGATCGGTCGAACCAGACTCTCTGGTTTCTTTCTGCAAAGAGAGAGTGGAACAGATACTCGAGAAAAATCATCTGCCTAAGGAAAAGATACTCGGTGTCGGCATAGGTATCGCCGGAATGGTGGATCCAACCAGTCGCGTCGTGAGGACTGCGCCGACGATTGGGCTCACGAACTACGATCTTGCGTCAGAGCTCTCTGAAAAGCTGGATCTGGACGTGATCGTTGTGAACAGGGTGAAAGCCGCTGCCCTTGCTGAGCATCGCTTGGGTGCTGCTCAAGGTTTCCAGAACGTTCTGTTCGTCTTCATTGACAGCGGTCTTGGTTGTGCCGTACTGGTGGACGAAAAGATCTACGAAGGTTTCTACGGCAAGGCTGGAGAGTTCGGCTGGATGATCACGGACCTGGATCGTTCCGAGCCGGAGCTTTGCAAAGAAGAAAGCTTCGGACATCTGGCGAGAAGATTTTCGGGTCATGCGATCAGTAAGAGATTGGCGAGTCTTGGGCTCAGCAACGAAGGCATCTTCGACGCGATAACGCACAACGCAGAACTGAGAGAATCGTTGAAGGGAGGTTTGAAACACATCGCCGCGGCCGTTGCGAACGCTGTGTTACTGTTCGATCCACAGCTGATCATTCTCAAAGGAAGGATAGGGCAAAACTATTACGAGTACATCGCGAAGATCATGCTTTCGACGTTGAAAGAGCTTCTTCCTGGCCAGTTCCACGAGAATTTGAATCTGAAAAGGGGCCAAGTTGAAAGGTTCGATGTCGCACTCGGCGCAGTCTTCGCGGTCCAACAGAGGTTCATGCGTTTGTGAAAAATCACTCTCGCTGAAGGGGAGGTGTTGGTATGAAGAGGTTGTTGGTTCTGTTGATGGTCATCGTTGCGCTCTCACTCTTCGCAGACACCGTGCTCATGTGGTTCACGGACGGTCCGGACTTCGATCTGATCACGGAACAGACCAACAGATTCACCAAGCAGACGGGTGAAAAGGTGGTTATACTGAACCTGCCGTACTATCTGGAGTACAAGCCCAAACTCGCCGCGATGGCGAAGGCAGGTTCACCACCCGACGTCGCGAGAGAAACAGATCTGCTGCCCTGGATAGACTACGCGATCGATCTCAAACCGCTGGTGGAGAAGTACACCGGTATGAAGTTTGAAGAATGGCTTGAGAACGTTTCGTTCTACAAAGCCGGTTTCAAGAAGCTCTACGAGAAGTACGGCAAGGTCATTGGTATTCCCTACACTTCAGATGCCCACGCGATCTTTTACAACAAGGAGATCTTCAAAAAGGCCGGGATAGAACCACCAAAGGACAGGCCGTGGACCATCGATGAGTGGTACGCTGCCATGAAGAAGATCAAGCAGAGTGGCGCTGCAAGGTATGCACTGGTCTACGACTTCAGTCCCTACAGATTCTCAAACTTGATGTACGTCTTCGGCGGTGGCATCTGGGACAGA
>DOKY01000024.1:14156-14584 GCA_003510135.1 Pseudothermotoga sp. | reverse complement strand
TGAAGATCTCATACCCAAGGCTGTGTGGCTAACGGGCGATGCACCGGCGAAATATTTCCAGAACGGTCTCGCGGCGATGTACGTTTCTGGAACCTGGATGCTCGCACAGTTCAGAGAACAGCTGAAGTTCGACTGGGGCGTCATCATGTGGCCATACAAGCGCGAGCGCGCGGTCATGACCGGCGGAAAGTACATAGTCCCGTTCACGGAAAAAGGTGCAGCGCTGGCGTTCTTCCTGACCAACGAGGAGAACCTTGCGGAGTTCGCCGGCAAACTCTATCTGATACCGGACCGCAAGGACCTGGCAGACAAGGTCAAGATAGAAGATCCCCTGATCAACGAAGTGTACGCCGTCGTCATGAAAGATCTCGCCGAATCTACGCGTGGCAGCATGGTTCCCGACTGGTACGATCCGGATACCGCCGCCA
>DOKY01000024.1:0-13834 GCA_003510135.1 Pseudothermotoga sp. | reverse complement strand
GTGGTTGTTCCTGTTACCAAACCTTGTCATATTCACCATCTTCGTGGTCACCCCGGCGCTGAGTAGTTTCTTCCTCGCACTCACAGACTACGACATGATCAGATTTTCCGGAAAGTTTGTCGGATTTTCAAACTTTCGCTACCTCTTCAGCAATGCGAGTGATTTTGGAAAAGTCTTGCTGAGAACCTTCGCCTATTCGGCGATGGTCGTTCCGATCGCGTTCTTCACTTCGCTTTTCTTAGCCGTGGTCACGAGCTCCGATCTGATCAGAGGCAAAGCGTTCTTGAGGGCTCTCTTCTACTGGCCCTGGCTGCTTTCTCCATCCATCATCGGTGTCTCGTGGAAATGGTTTTTGGACTACGATGCCGGACTGATCAATATATTGTTGTTGAGGAACGGTGCTTCACCGATTCCATGGTTGCTCGATCGAAGACTCGCCTTTTTGAGTGTCGTGCTCGTGACCGTCTGGAACGTTGCGGGCTACTTCATGGTCATGTTCAATTCTGCTTTGACCGCGATCCCAACCGAAGTCTACGAAGCAGCCGCTTTGGACGGTGCGAACCGATGGGTGAGGTTCTGGAAAATCATTTTCCCGTTGCTTAAACCCACAGCGGTCCTGGTTTTAGTCCTGAGCACGATCATGTCCATGAGAAGCTTCGAAATCATCTATGTCTTCACCGCAGGCGGTCCCGGCACAGCGACAACCGTGCTCGCTCAAAGGATCTACTATACCGCGTTTCAGGAATACAAACTGGGTTTGGCATCAGCGATGTCCGTGATCCTGTTTGCTATATTGATAACGCTATCGCTAATACAGATCAGGATTCTGGAGGAAGAGGCATGAAGAAGCTGATCATCATTCTGCTGAACCTAGCGGTTTATCTGTTTGCCTTTCTCTACGTCTCACCGATAGTCTGGACGATCCTCTCCAGTTTCAAAGAAGAGGCGGACCTTTTCGCCTGGCCACCGAAGTTGATCAGCAAACCAACGCTTATCAATTACCGCAATGTTGTTCGTCAGACTCAGTTCACGCTGTTCTTCAGAAACTCCTTCCTGGTCTCTGCGTCGGCAACCGTGATTACCGTTATAATAAGCGTTATGGGAGGATACGCACTTGCGAAGTACCATTTCAGGTTCAAAAACCAGGTCTCGACCTTCATCCTTTCGATGTTGATGATACCCCTGCAGGTCATCATGGTGCCCATATATCTCGTGCTATCGAGGCTGGGCATGGTGAACACGCTCTGGGGACTCATCATCCCACCGGCCGCAACGCCCACGGGGATCTTTCTGGCACAGAAGTACATAATATCCGCAATACCGGATTCTGTGATAGAGAGCGCGAGGATCGACGGAGCCAGCGAGATCAAGATTTTCTTCAGAATCATTCTGCCTTTGACACAGCCTCTGATCGCCGCTCTCGCAGTACTGTCTTTCACCTGGCGCTGGAACGACTTCCTCTGGCCCCTGATTGTGGTGGGTTCACCGAAGCTTTACACGATCCAACTCGCCCTTGGACTTTACGCAGGCGAACACATCGTTCAGTGGGGACCTCTGCTGGCGATGACGGTGCTCTCAATGGTACCGGTTCTGATCGTCTTCATAGCCCTTCAGAAATACTTTGTCAGGGGTATCACCACGGGTGCAATCAAGTGAGGGGAGAACCATGTATTACAGAATCTCGGACGCACAGATAGTTTACGAAAACTGTATCGACGATTACGTGCTGTCCAACGTCGAACTCATCTTTCATCTCAAAGGTGGGCTTCCACACAGACTGTTCTCGTCGAGGAACGGTCTGCTGATGGAATTTCTCAGCGTCGAACTTCCAAGACCGGTGCGTTCCCGACTCTGGCCAAACGGCTGTGAGTTTCTCGGTGAAAATCGCTCTTGGTCTTTCTTCACATCGGCCTGGATAAGATCGGTACTGTGGCAGTTGAACGGTGTGAAAAAATTGATGCTTTCTTTCAGAGCACCGCTGGAAAAACAGTTCAAGGTGCCTTTCGGAGAAACCTACAGTTTCAAAAGACCTTTGAACGTCGATGTGGAAGGTACAAAGATAGATCTGTCGAATTCGATCACGATCGAGATCCTGAACGGAAGGATTGATGAACTGAAGAGAGAAGGCGAGATCTTGAGTTTGAAGCTTTCGAGCGGAAGCGGAGAGCTTCAAATCCGTTTTGCAACGCAAAAAACAGCTGTTGATGAACGAGCCGAGAATCTCTCCTACAATCGATTCTTGAAAGAACACGCTTCCAAGAACCTGAGCGAGCTTGAAAACGCTCTGGCGATCTTTTCGCTCCACACCGCGCTCAGCAACTGGAAAGATCTT
This sequence comes from Pseudothermotoga sp., assembly GCA_003510135.1. GTDB lineage: Bacteria > Thermotogota > Thermotogae > Thermotogales > DSM-5069 > Pseudothermotoga_A. The sequence goes on along the minus strand of DOKY01000024.1, from coordinate 11,502 downwards.
GGAAAAGCCCATGCCTTCGCCGCCGGCGTAAACTACTCCTTTCCACCAAGAACGTACTTCAGAGACTCGTTCTGGACGTGTCTGAGTTTGCTCGGCGTGCGGGCAGATCTGGTCAGAGAGCAGATTCTCGCCTTAGCTGGTGCGGTGCACGACGATGGCTGTCCGAGCGGCGTGATGTTCCTGACCGACGAAGAAAAGATGCTTCTTGCCCAGCTGAAGAAGGAATATCCCGATCTCGCTGCGGGTGTGAAGTACGAAAACGACTGGTGGAGTGGACACCACGATTCCGGTTTTCTCTTCGTGCTGCTGGTCTCGAAGTACGTTGAGAAAACTCAGGATGTTTCGATCCTGAAGGAACGTATCGATTCAGACACGGTTCTCGAAAAAATACTCAAAGTGCTGAATTACGCCGAAAACTTCGTTGAGAAAGATCTTTTCAAGAAACCTCACGACTGTCTCGACTGGGCCGATAACGTATTCAGAGACGGTTTCGTTAGCTACGACGCCGCCTTGCATGCGGCTGCTTTGAGGGAAGCTTCGAAGCTTTTGAAAATGATGAACAAGCGCGAGCAAGGAGAGTTCTGGGAATCTCGGTATCTTTCAACAAGAAAGAAGTTCAACGAACTTCTCTTCGATAAGAGAAAAGGTTACTTCGTTGATTTCATTGGAAGCTACGTGGAAGACCATCTCGCACTCGACACTGTGGTTTCTATTATCTTCGATGTTGCCGACGAAGACAAAGCAAGATCCACACTTTTGAAGATGGAAAAGCTTTTGGAAACCAGAAACAATCCGTCGCAACCTTACGGTGACTGGGGCGTCATGGCCGTCTGGCCGCACTACAAAAAAAGATCGCATCTGTTCGGCAAGAGCGCCTTTCCTTACAGATATCACAACGGAAGCTGCTGGCCTTATCTCAGCAGCGCCTATGCGCTCGCGAAGCTCAAATACGATCTGGACCACGAGTATCCTTTGCTGAGCTGGTGGAGATACTCGCTCGAGAACGGCTGGGTGAACCTGGTTGAATACTATTCGCCGTGCTATCCGCGTGGATCGCTCCACCAGGCCTGGAGTAGTTTCGCGCTGGCCGTGATGTCACAATCAAGGTGAAATGGAGGTGATCAAGATGGTGGAAAAATGGAACCATTTTTCGGTCTACATGTGGGCAGGACCAGGAACGATCAGGATAAACAAAGTGAAGTTCCCGGGCACCGCGATCGACGAAAAGGTCCACATGGAGGGAGGATTGAAAATAGGTGCGAGAAGACTGAAAGAGATGGGCTACAACTGGGCCTATTGCACGTACAACTGGGGCTTCCCACCTGAGATCGAGCACGAAGATCACGAATACTTCAAACGGACGGTGGAAGAATACCACGAAGAAGGTTTGAGGGTGCTGGGGTACGTTCAGTTTTCCAACACGGTCTTCGACGGTTCCTACCTCACCAAGAGATGGTACGCGATGGACCAGTTTGGGAACAAGATCAACTATTACTCCGGTCGTTATTTGACCTGTCCGACGGACGAAGAATGGAAGGAGCATCTTGCAAGCATTGTCAAAGAAATCGTCGAGGTCGGAGCAGATGGGGTGTTTTTCGACAACGTCTTTGGCTCATGGTTCGGCTTCAGACCGTGTTACTGTGATAGGTGCCAGAAGCAGTTCAAAGAATTCGCGAAATCTCTGGGCTTCAATGTCCGCGGTATTCCGGAGTATTTGTCGGAGAACGAAGAATCGAGAGCGTATTTGATCTGGAGAAGAAAGGTTCTCTGGGAGACCATAGAAGAGCTCGCAAAACTTGCAAAGTCCATCAATTCGAACGTGGTCATCTCTTCCAACTCCTTCGAAGCGTGCCTGAGCAAACTTGCGATCATGGCGGGGGTGGATCTGAGAAACGCCTTCGAAGTTCAGGACTGGGTCATGATCGAGAACCATCAGCTTCCAAGAAAGTTCAAGGGCTTACAGATCTTCAACACGATGACCTACAGGATCGCACACGCTCACTCCCATGGAAAGCCGGTCACTTCGGTTCCTTACATGCTCGGCATCGGCACAGACACAGTCTATCCCATCAGAAACTATCTGCAGGGAATGGCGGAAGCCTACTCGAACGATTCGGTTATGGTCCTGAAGGGTACTGAATATTTCCACGACGGAAAATGGACGCTCATCACCGACGAACAGTTTGGAGAGGTGCGAAAACAGATCGCAGATTACCACAGCTGGTTCAAGGGCGAGAACGGCGTGTGGAAAGATTGCTACGGAAAGAGGGCCACAAAGATTGCGATCTTCCAACCGTACGATTCGCTCACCTTCCACTGGGAAAGAACCTATCTTCCGTTTTTTGCAGCACAACACGAACTGATCAAGAATCGAATCGACTACAGGGTAGTCTGGGACGACTTTGACAACGTTGAGATCCTGCTCGTACCCCCGATCTTCGAAAAGGACGAGATCGAAAGGATCAAAGCCTTCAAAGGAAAGAAAATCTTTCTGGGATACTCCCCGTTCGAGAACGAAACGACCATATGGAAAGAGTCCTACGAAAGACTCGCACAGCTTTCCAAGCCTGAAGAACAGCTTTATCTCGAACAGGTCCTTTCATTGCTGAACTTCTCCGCCTACTTCAACGATCCAGACTGGAGAAAGAGGATGCAGAAGGCAAACTTTTTGGTCTTCAACCACCTCAACTACTGTTACGCCTTCGTTCATCCGTTCGAGGCGCAGCAGCTGATCGAACTGGTGAAGCCTCACCAGCCCTGGAGCGTGGAAGCAGACGGTTTTCTCATCGTGAGCAGTTTCGAACAGGACGGCATGTTGAAGATCCATCTGGTGAACCTCGAAGACAGACAGACCAGCGTGAATCTGGTTCTTCCAAAAGGCTGGCGCGTTGAAAGAATTGACGGCTACGAGTACGACCACGCGTTCGTTCACAGAATTTACCACATCAGCAAATGAACGTGATTCGAGAAAATCATCCTCGCTGGCCGTCCGTTCCGAGCGGATGGCCAGCTTTTTGTTCCGATACAGGCTCTCATTTGGACCTTTGACGATCTTTGTACACAGAGACAGCGTCGGACCTGGCGAACCTTTTGATCAGCAGCGGCTGAGAAAAGAGTGTGAAGGCCACCCCGAAACCGATACCGAGCATGAGCAAGAGCGAAACGTTTCTGAAAAGGGCGAGCTTTGAAAACATGAGCACCGAGAAACCACCGATCAACCCCAACCCGTTCGCGAGCACCGGCATCGAGATGTTTTCGATGGAACGGAACACATCCTTTGTCCTTCTCATGTCGTGCGCGAGATGGATCGAGTAGTCCACCACCAGACCCACGAGTATGCTCGCCACGATGGACGTCGCGATCTCGAGTCTCAGGCCAAACAGACCCATGAAGAAGAAGTTCAAAAGCGCTGTCAGTACGATTGGCACAACGATCAGGAGTGACAGCAAAAGGTTTCTGAACGCAAACAGAACCGAACCAAAGATCAGCAGGAGTGAGATCGTGAGGCTCTGAACCTGACTTGCAACGATCCTCGTGTTGATCTGTTCCACCACGAAGGCCGCACTCGCCACCGTGAAGGTGTATTCAGGATACTTCTCGAGGACCGCTCTCAATCTGTCCTTTAGCTGTGCTGCCTTTCTGTAGCCTTCCTCGGTGAGATTGACAACGATCCGGATCGTTCGTCCATCCGCAACAAATTGATGGATCGCCGGCTGGAGCCGCGACATGAGCACCAGACTCGGTATTGGATAGGCTGTGGGGAACTGAACCGAGGACACACCATCGATCCGCCGCAGATCTTCAACGAGTTCGCTTATCCGTTGCGAATCTTTGACGTTGAACAGACTTTGCTTTTCAACCATCACGTACACGGGCTCCCGGTACGAAAACTTTTCGGTCAGAATCGTCAACGCCTGACCGATAGCACTGCTTTTCGAAAAATATGCAGCCTGGTCCATCCCGACCTCTATTCGTGGAAGGAGAAGGAAAGTTAATGCGGCACACACCAGCGAGAAAACGAGCATGATCTGACCCAGGTTCTCGCTCCTGAGACGCAGCAAGAGCGTTCCACGCTTGATGGGTTTTTCACTTCGAAGCAGCTCGTAACCCGAGCTGAACAGAATGACGAAGACCAGCGCGAGCCCTGAGCTGACCATCAAGCCAAGATGCCTGAAGGCCGCTATTTCAACGAAGAGAAACGAAAGAAACCCGACGCTCGTGGTGAACATGGAGAAGAAAATCGGTGTGAGCATCTCTTTTCTCACTCTTTCTCCGAACCTCACCACGCCGTTGTAAAAGTGAAGTCCGTAGGCAGAACCTATGATGATCAGAAAGCTCACACTCATCACGCTCAGCGTGTTGAGCTCCACACCCAGCAGACTCACAACGCCGTAAACTATCACGTTCGCAAGCACAGGAATCGTGAGAGACACAAAGCTCGCCTTCAAGGACCGAGTTTGAAGATAGAAAATGAAAAGTATCACCAGAAAGATGATTCCAGGATAGACGAAGACCTGCCGTATGATCTCTCTAAACAGATGCCTGTTTATGACGATCTGGCCAAACGAGAGGGCTTTCAAATCCTTGAAATCGCCGAGAACCTTTTCTATCGCTTTCAAAGCCTCGTCCTCATCACAGTCAACGCTCAGGGTGCAGTACAGAAGCAAATACTTTCCGTCCTTCGAGACAAAAGAACTCGCCTCTGGGTCCTCGAGGATTGCTTCATTCAGCGTTGAGCCATCGAAATAGGGCTTTCTGAAACTGTAATTTATGACGCTTAGCAGGTTCTTCATGCACGGAAGGCTGGAAAGTCGCTCTTGAAGTTCCACGGCCCTCGACAAAACCTGTGGAGAGAAAAAACCTTCAGGATGGTGCAGGACCACAACGAACTGTGAGCCGTCGTTGAATTTCTGTACGATCTTGAAGAAAGCTCTGAGCTCCTCGTTGTCTATCTCCTCGACGCTCGCTCCCGATCTGTAGCCCGGAAGGAAGACAAAATAACTGGCGTTGATGCGCGCCTTAGAATAGATGATCGTTGCAAAAATTCCACAGACGATCACGACCAGAATCGTGAATTTGTACTTTCTGAGCCACATAACTGATATTCTATACGAAGCATCTTTCAATTCGATTTCCTTTCCGGCGCCAGATCGTTTCACCAGGACCGTCTGGCCTTGATCCTTTCCCAGAGCTCCTTCGCCAGCTGTGGCGAACGTTCGTTTATACTGCTCAAAAAATCGAGCAACGCAGAACCGTCCAGCCTCGATGTGATTTCAACCATCGCGTCGATGCTCAGAGTGCCCTCCCGCAACCACTGCACGAGCCTGTCCACATCCAGCGTCAGAGATGGCAGGGTCGTCTTCACAGCGAGCTGAGTCTGCGGCTTCCACTTCGGCATCTTGCCAGAATAGCTGTAGTTGGAAACCAGCTGAGACCAGACCGGCGCGGCGTGCACACCTCCTATCAGATCCTCACCGTCCACAGCGACCGTCATGATGAAGGTTTGATCTCCCCCGACGAACCATGCTGTTCTGAGCGAAGTTCCGGTCTTGCCTGCCACCGGCACTCTCTGCCTGGCACGCACGCCGGTTCCCTTCTCGACTACCTCGCGCATGACGCTCAGCAGAACCGCGGAAGCCTCCATGGGACTGAGCCTTCTTGCTCGAACGATGTTCAACACATTCGGCGAAGCTTCGTAGATCGTTCTTCCATTTACGTCCTCGATGCGCTTCACGACGTACGGTTGTAGAACCACTCCGCCGTTGAAGATCGCAGAGTATGCTTTGAGAACCTCCTCTGGAGCCGTTTCAAGTGTGCCCAGAGCGATCGTCATATCTTCGGGATAGTGACCGGCGATCTTCAGCTCGTTTTTGAGAAAATCCACCACGTTTTCTCTGCCGAGCTGCATGAACAGATTCACCGACGGTATGTTCAGAGAATCCACCAGCGCCTGTCTCATCGTGACGATCCCACGATAACTCTTGTCGAAGTTCTCGGGCGTCCAGTCTCCAACCTTCAACGGCAGATCCACCAGCTCGCTGTCGGTCGACCAGCCCTCCAGGACCGCCAGATAATAATAGAAAGGTTTTATCGCAGAACCGAGCAACCTTCTACCTTCCGGATATGTCAGTCCCACACCCTTGTACAGCAGAACGGCCCCGGACATGGGATCGATCGCTTCGGCGACAACCGTTGCCGGTAAGCTCAGAGCTGCACGGGAAAGCGTGCTGTCCAGAGTCGTGTAGATCCTGTAGCCCTGTCTCAGTTCGTTCAATCCGTAACCGAGCCGGTCGAGCTCTCTAGCGACCCTCCAGAATATCTCTTCGTCCATGTCGATACTAACTTTGCGTGTGTAATCCATGTTTTCGAGTTCTTCCACAGCCTTTGCGTGAACCAACTCGCTTATGTAACCTTCCCTGAGCAGAGCATCCAGAACCGTTTTCGCCTTGCGCTTCGAAACTTGCCAGCTTCTCAGAGGGTTGAAGTTCTCTGGCGATCTCACCACTCCCACCAAAATGGCGGCCTCGTTCAGCGTCACATCGCTCAGTTCTTTACCAAAGTAGTAACGTGAGGCGCTGGCAAAACCGTAAAGGCCGTTGCCCATGTAGACGGAGTTTATGTACATCTGCAGGATCTCTTCCTTCGTTCTGTGTCTTTCGAGCCAGAGCGCGATGAACATCTCTTTCACTTTCCTCTGCCAGGTCACGGTCGGTGTCAGATAGAGAGTACGTGCCAGCTGCTGGGTGATCGTGCTCCCACCCTCACTGATCGACATGTTGCTGATGTTCCTCACGATCGCCCTCGCAATCCCGATCGGATCCACACCCGCATGGTAATAGAAGCGCTTGTCTTCAGAAACGAGCAAGGCGTTCAGAAAGTAAGGTGGCACATCTTCGAGCTCTATCCAGAACGATCTTGGGAGCATCATAGGCGTGCCATCCGAGTACATGAGCAGCAGGCCCGTGGGAATCCTCGACTCGGGCGGATCAAGATCTTTTGTGAAATCGACGTAGAAGTAGAAGAGTAAGAAAACCGTCAGAAAAAAGCCACACAGAAAGCCTATGAGTTTCCAGCGCATCTTTCACCACGCTCGAGCGCGAGCAAGTTCTTCTTCCAATTCAACCCGGCACTGAAGCCCCCAAGAGAGTCTTTACTCACGACTCTGTGACAGGGAAAATACAGCGGCAACGGGTTTCGCTTCAGAGCCTGACCCACCGCTCTGGCCGACGTGTTGAGCCTCTTCGCAAGTTCTTTGTAGCTGACCGTCGAGCCGTAAGGTACGTTTCTCAAAGCCCGCCAGACTCGCAGTTGAAACTCCGTTCCGCGAACTTCCACAGGAAAGTCGAGTTGCTTTCTGACACCTCTGAAGTATTCTTCCAGCTGTTTAACAATTTCTGAATCCGGCTGAGCACCAGCACACCTTTTTCCAAGCTCTATCTGATAGACTCTGCCGTCTTTCAGACTCACGCATATGGGTCCAAAGATCGATTCGTACGTGAAGCTCTCCACCACCTGACCTCCTCAATCCTTCCCGCACGATGATAGCACGAACTTTTTTCCAACGCTCTATCGTGGTGAAAGAGTTTTTAGAACGTCGACAGTTAAACATTCTTTTATCGCAAGAGGAACCGTTTCTTAACCGGTGCCGTTTTTCCCGTAGGAGTATACGTTCGTATATTATATTATGGGAGCGCTCCCCCAACCAAAGAAAGCTTGAAGACGGCCCGTTCTGTGAACGGATCGTACGGGCGTGGAAGTTCGACGTATCAATTCTTCGAACCAGAGGAGGTGATCGTGTGAATTTCGTGGAAGTCCTGAACACCATAGCCAAGCTCCTGGCACTCGCCATCTGTCTGGTTGAAAGGCCAAAGGATGGAGCGAAGAAAAAGCAAGAGGTCAAAGAGATGGTGTATTCGTTCCTCAAACAATTCAACGTGAAACTGCCCGTGCCACAGTTCGTGTTCGACTGGATCCTCGACGTCGCCATAGACAACATCGTCAGGTACTTCAACCAGACCATCTGGAAGGAGCAAACCACGTGAGAAAATCGATCTCAAATTTTTCGAACTGGAAGAAGTACGAACCGTATCTGAGAAGTCTGTGCAACGTGATCTATGCAAGATACGGCTGGAACATAGAAAGTTACGAAGACCTCTATCAGACTGCGTGCTATCTGCTTTTGATCGCGCTGAGTGATTTCGACGGTCGTGGGGACGAAGCAGGCTATGTGAAACAGTACGTCAGAAGAAAACTCTTCAACATGGTCAAAGATGGAGAAAACGCTCCCAAACACAACAACCATCCGTTCAGCTTCGTCAGACACAGGAATCAGAAAGTTCGGTTCGTTTTGTGTGAGGAAGAATCTCTGGAACTGTATCGGTTTTAGCCCCCTCCGGGGGGCTTTTTTCATTGAAAAAAGTCTCAAACCGCGGCCAGCACTGAAACACTTTCAGTGATCAGAAAGCTCGATGCGAAAAGAAAAGCTTCATTCTCCGAGCAGTTTCACCTTCAGCATCTCTTCTTCTCTCTTCAATTCTTCATCGAGCTGCAGATTCTGCCTTTTAATCTGCAGGATCTTTTTCAAAGTGTCGTGCATCTGCCTCGTGAGAGGATACTTCAGCGCAAAGAGCAGAGCGATCGTTAAAAGCAGCACGGGCAGAAAGGCGAACACGAATCTGAGCACAAGCAGAAACGTTTCGCTCTGTTCCTGGCCCGGTCTGTAACCCGCCGCGGAGATGATGCTCGAAACCAGAAACAATCCCACCGCCGAGCTGAGCTTTCTCATGAACGTGAAAAGTCCAGAATAGATTCCCTCACGCCTTTGGCCACTCTTCAGCTCGTCCACATCTGGAACGTCCGCGAACATGGAATAGATCGTTATGACGACTCCACCCGTTCCGATCCCACTGAACGCGGCGAAAAGGTATATGACCAGCGTCGAACTGGCTGGTGTGATGGTCAAGCTGTAGAACATCGCCACGATCCAAACCATGACGCTGGAAAGAAAGGCCACGCGCTTTCCATATTTCTTCGCAACGAAGCTCCAGAAAGGTATGAAAGCTATCTCGACGATCAGAAGCGTTCCGAGCGCGAGGTTGGTTATGTTACCTTTCCCCAGATAATAGGTCGTGTAGTAGATCAGCACGCTCATGATCACGTCCATTGTCAGGAAACTGAAAAGATACATCAGCAGTATGTAGACGAAAGTTTTGTTCCTGAAAGGCTCGAGAAACTCTCTGAAGGAGAACTTGAAAACCTGCTGCCGAAACTCCTTCCTTTCTCTTGTCGCGAGGAAAGTGAACAAAAACGGGATCGCGAAAAAGGCGCCGAAAAACATGCCCATCGCCATGTAGCCAGCTTTTGGAGAATCGAACCTTTTGACTATCTCCAGGGGCAGCACCGCGCAGATGACCGAAGAGAGCATGGAGAAAAACATCCTGAAGGCCGTCAGAGAAGTTCTTTCGTTGTAGTCGAGTGTGAGCTCCGGAGCGAGCGCGTTGTAAGGAATCATGACCATCGTGATCACCGTGACAAAAAATAGATAAGAAAAGAGCATGTAAGCGAACCTTTGCCACTCCTGAGCAAAGCCTACAGGATACCACAGCAGCCAGAAAGAGATGAAGATCAGAGGTATTCCCATCAAAAAGTAAGGTCTTCTTCTTCCAAACCTCGTTCTGGTTCGATCCGATATGATGCCCATCAAAGGATCGCTGATCGCGTCCCATATCTTGCTGATCATGATGATCAAACCCGCCAGAACGGGTGTGATTCTGACCACGTCGGTGAGAAAGTGCAGATAGTACGTACCCACAATGATGAACGCCCCTCCACCGTAGAGATCGCCGAGACCATAACCGATCTTGGTCTTCAAACTGAGCCTTTCACCCTGCACAGAATCACCCCCACAACGGCCAAGAATTTCGATCCTTCACATTTCATTTCGACACCGTTTTCAGGACGAACCGCTCAACAGCCTGCACCATCTTCTCAGGCTGATCGATCATCGGAAGATGACCGGCGTTGTCCAGCAGTACTACTTCGCTCTCTGCTATTCTTTGTGCCAAACAGTCTGCACCTTCCACAGGTGTCACGCAGTCCTGCACACCCCAGAGAATGAGCACGACACGAGCAAGCTCTTGAAAGTGTTCTGATAATTCATAAAAACCAGTCTGAGAAAGATTCGAACAGACACGTTGTCCAAAAAACTTCTGTTTTCACCCGTCACACAGATCGAACTGCTCACTGAGATCAAAGACGCCACGTCCTCGAAGCACATGATACTTTTCGATACCCTTCTTCTCGAGAAGCTCGCCGACGACCCACGCCATGTACCTGCGCGAGAGCGGTTTCGATATCTGTTTATCGCTCAGACCGAATCCAGGAAGATCGACCACCAGCAGATGAAAGTTCTCAGAAAGGTGTGGAAACAACTTTTCGAAATTCGTCGGGTTGCCCATTAAACCGTGTATCATGACCAGGGCGGGATTGGACGGATCTTGAAGCTCCTGGTAAGCAATCTTCACACCGTCCAGCTCCTCGAAACGATAAAAACGCATGTTCAGATATCTCTTCCCGCGCTTTGCAATCTTCGGATCGCAAGAAGAAAGCACAAAGATCAACAATAGCGCCGTGATCAAAAGGAAAAGCTTGTTCACCACCACACCTCTAAATTTATTCTACTACGTGACGCAAAACAGTTTGATCAATCGCATCCCTTAAGGTATACACTTGTTGAGTAGATGCGTTCATGCAAGCGACACTTTCTTTCCCCGCAGGATTTTTTCTGAACGAATCTCAATAAAATCAGAAACATATGATGACTGAGAGTGTGCTCGAGCTTCTATCTTCATGGTATCTTTCCAAACGTCAGATTCAACCTCAGCGATGTACGTTTCTGTCCCTTACAGAACTTTCTAAACCAAGGCCACGTACAAACAACTGGCGTTGAAGCATCATCCTAAGTTTCCATCCCTCATAGGATCCTTCTAAACATTACCGAAGTATGTACCTACCTTGCTTTATGCGCCAGGGTTTCCATCCCTCATAGGATCTTTCTAAACTATCTATTTTGATGCAAGGGTCAACAGATGGCGTGACAGTTTCCATCCCTCATAGGATCTTTCTAAACCAAGAAGTACACTGGGATGCAGTTAGCGACATAGTATATAAGTTTCCATCCCTCATAGGATCTTTCTAAACCCTAACTCCGTAAGTGTCCTGGCTAACGGCAACAGATTCGTTTCCATCCCTCATAGGATCTTTCTAAACACGATTACACAGGAATCGAGTTCATCCGTGGTTGGTGGAAAAGAAAGTGTTTCCATCCCTCATAGGATCTTTCTAAACATACTTGAGATTGCTCATTACACAAGGGAAAAGCAAGGGTTTCCATCCCTCATAGGATCTTTCTAAACGTGAATAAAATGGAAGAAAAAGTTCTCTTCACAGAGGGTTTCCATCCCTCATAGGATCTTTCTAAACCCGTAGAAGTGGCTTGATCAG
>DOKY01000033.1:4023-81515 GCA_003510135.1 Pseudothermotoga sp. | reverse complement strand
CGGCGGGTTGTTCTTACAAGAGCGTCGAGCTCGAGAAGGTCATCGATGAGGTTTTGAGCCTGACGCGCGAAGCCATGGTGGGAGGAAGGCATGAGGTTGGTTAGGTTTCTGAGGCAAACTTACAGTGGCGATGAGTTCTTGATCGTGGAGAACAACGTTTACAAAAGACTCAAAGTTGTGAAAAAGGAAGCTGTGGAGGAAGGGCGGGAAGAGCTCATCGATTTTCTCACAAAGCTTTCAAGAATGAAACATCCCGCGATCGCACCGATCGAGGAATCAGACTTTCGTTCCGAACTGCCTCAGGTGCAGTTCGCTTACTACGGCGCAGAACCTGTCGAGATGAAGGAAACGAAGGACAAGCAAGAGTTTGCCATGTTCTTGCTCGCTTTGCTGAGGGAACTTGTCCATCACGGAATCGTCATTCCCGTCGTTGGTTTTGAGGATTTTCTGAAGCGAGACGGTGATTATTCCATGATCGCACCGTGCTGGCGCAACCATAAACAGATTCCCGAGGGAGAAGGCATCTTTGTTGCACCGGAGTTTGCCAGTTATGGTGTCGCTTCGGTGGCTTCAACGGCCTACGTGTTCGGCAAGATGATCCTTTCTTTCTCTCAAGATGAGACGATCAGAGAGCTCGTCAGTCAATTTGTTCAGGAAGATCCCACTAAGAGAAAGTTGCACTTCGTTGTATCGAATCCTCTGGTGGGGAGCTTTGGACACGTCAGGATCAGGCCAATCATTCTTACTCGTCGTGAGGAAGAAAAGATTTTGGGTTTTGTCAGAAACCTCAAACCGAAACTCAACACAGTCTTGCTTTATGGACCACAGAGGAGCGGAAAGACCACTCTGCTGAGTTCACTCGTTGATCAATTGAGACATTCAGGTGTACCAACCATCTGGCTGACCAGCGTGGATGCGCTCGTCACGGACCTGGTTCAGTTGCTGGATGATGAAACGTATTCGAGTTTGGACGATGTGACGAAGGCTAACATTTCCAAATTCCTCTCGGCGCAGGGACTGCTGTCAGACGAGGTGATCCTCACAGTAGCCAAACTTCTGAACAGAATGCGAACGCTGGTCCTCGTGGCGGACGACGCACACGAACTGAGCGTCAACATGAAGACTCTTTTGAACCAATTGAAGGAATACGTTTATCCTCATGGACATGTGCTGCTTCTGGCTTCGATCAACGAGGATGTTGGCCTGCCTGTTGATCTGAAGGCAGAAGTGGGCCCGCTGAGCTTCGAAGAGATGAAAACGTTGATCGGCCAGTCACTCTCCATCGATGAAGGCAGGATACCCGGTGAGTTCCTTCGCTGGCTGTACACAGTCACGCAGGGTCTGGCTGGAAAGATCATAGAAGTTCTCAAGATTCTGGTCAGAGAAAACAAACTGGTTGTTTCTGAGGGAAATCTTCAGGTGGACGGAACGTTCCTGGCGAGCGACATGAATGATGTGCTGGAGTTGCCGCTGAAAAAGTACACCTCTTCAAACGAAGCCCTGCTGAGTCTTTGTGGCGAGAAATTTTTCCCCGATGAGCTGGGGATACTCGCCGAGGCACTCGATTTGGCTAAGGACGAACCAAGTAGTTTGCTACACACACTTATGAAGGATGGACTGGTCTACTACGAGAACGAACGCTTCAGGTTCACGTTGCCGGAAATCTGGCGTTCGCTCTATGAAAGTGTTGCACCATCGATTAGAAACAGGGTGCACAGTTTTTTGGCCGTGAAGGTCACTGACCGTGAGAAGAGGGCATGGCACCTCAGGATGCTGGGTAAGACCACTTCTGCGGCAGCCATGTACCTTCTGGCGGCTCGTAAGGAGATCTGTTCGTACGGCGACGTGTCGGCAGCACTGGATTGTCTTGCCCGTGCCCAGCAACTGGCAGAGGGAAGAGAGAGCTATGCGCTCATCAGCTTGAAGTTCAAGGCACTGAGCATTAAAGGGCAATCTAACAGCCTGAAGCTTTTCGCAAAGGAACTTGAAAAGAACGAAAAGTTCGTTTTCTTCAGATACGCTGCGCTCGTCATGGCGGGTGAAATAAGAGAAGCTTCTGAACTCGAAGAAAAGATCGATTTTTCAGGCAGAACTTCTTATTCTGAACTGTCCAGACTTATTTACAAAGCTCGAAGGATTCTCCGCTCGGGCGAGAGAGTCGGTCAAGACCTCATCAAGAAGCTCTCGCTGCTTGTTTCGAACTTGCTGGATCTGCCATTGCATAAAAAATTGAAGGCCTCCACCCTGAACGTGCTTGCACATGCCAGGGGCGTCGAATCGATGCGCAGTCTGGAGTTGCTCAACACCGCCAGATCTCTCGCCGAAGAGGGGCCTTTCTACGACGTTCTGGCGGACACGCTATTGTTGCTTGGAACGCGTTTGACGGCCACACCTGAGGCTCAGAGACTCTTTTCGCAGGTTGTTGAAATCGCCAACAAGATAGGTTCTCAAGATCTGTTGATGATTGCACTCAGTAACATGATATGGACCAACCTGTACAGAGGTGAGATCGAGAAGATGTTCAGTGCAATGTATCAGCTCAGAGACGTTGCAAGAATGGCTTCACACGGCTCAACTGAGGCCTACACGTACTTCGTTGAAGCACAGTACCACACCTACAACAAACAGCTGGCAGAAGCTCTGGAGGATCTTGAAAAAGAAAGATCCATAGAGAAGTCTCTGGGTATAGAAGAGCGTGGGCTGCGTGCGATGGTTTCCGCCCATGCGATTTGTGGAAACATCGATGAAGCAAGAAGAATTTTGAAGGAAAATATAGACAATCCCGCTCTGAACAATCCGACTTTCGTTGAATTCAGAGATCTTTTACTTGCTGAGGATGATGAAGAATTCCTGAGAGCTTGGAAAAAGTTTTTGAGCAAGGAAGGTCTTTACTGGATGGAAGAAGCCTGTCAGGTGTTCGGAGCGAGGATTGCACAGCTCGACAGGGACTCTTTCTTCAGTTTTGCCGAGAGGCTTGAGAAGCAAGCGATAAAGTCTGGCGCTTTTCTTTCGCTCGCCCAGGTTCTTGAGTCTCTGGCGCTGGCCTACAAAACGTTGGGGGAAGATTTGCTCGCTCTGAACTACGCAGAGAGAGCGACCACAATTTACAGGACCCACGGTTTCGATGCCGCGGCGGACTGGCTCGAAAACAGGCTCGGCGTGGAGTCAGAAATGAGCAGACTCATGCGAACCCTCGAGATGGGTTCTCTGAAGGAAAAAGATATCAGAGTGAAGCTCGGCGATCTGAGATCTTTGGTGAGAAGTTTTGTGGATGCCTACGCTGTCACGCAGTACGCGTTCGACACGCTCAAGGTCGCGGACATTCAAGACGATTTGAGGTCTATTCTGGATTTTTTGCTCTCCAGAATGATGAACGTTCTACCTGTGAACTCAGCCGCGTTGATATTGATCGATGGTTCTGGAAGAATTGTTGAGCTCTCGCAGTTCAACGTGAAGGATATTCCAAAAAACCCGGTTGCATCTTATGAGCCGTTCGAGGTCTATCACACGATACAGCTTGAACACAACTACAGATTGAGCCTGTACCTGGCGAACAAGTCACTCTACGTCAACAGGATTCAGGGTGAGAACCTGATGAGGATCGTTTTGAACTTGCAGGAGATCTCAACGCACATCCTGAAGAACGCGATCTCTTACAGACGCAGCATAACCGATCCTCTAACGGGTCTTTACACCAGGTGGTACTTTCTTCAAAGACTGCGTGAAGAGTTCGAAAGGGCCAAGAGGTACGGTGGTAGCTTCTCGGTGGTGATGGCTGACATAGACGACTTCAAGAAGGTGAACGACACCTACGGTCACAGAATCGGAGACGAGGTTCTGAAATTCATCGCATCCGTGATGAGGAGTTACACGCGTACGACTGATATAGTGGGTCGCTATGGGGGAGAAGAATTCATCTTGATACTGCCAAACACGGACAAGGAGAGTGCAGCACTGGTCTGTCAAAAGATACTGAGCGGGATGATAACGATGAACCCGTTCGATTTCAGAATCACCATGAGTTTCGGTGTGGCGGGTTATCCGGAAGATGAGGTACTCGAACCCGATGAACTCGTCGGTTTCGCTGACAGAGCTATGTACATATCGAAGGAAAGGGGTAAAGCCTGTGTCACGGTCTACAGATGATTTGAAGAGAGAGATTCTGTCGCTCTTCGAAGCTGATAGCAAGTACACGTTGAAGGTCATCTACAAGATGCTCAAGGCGAAATCTAAAGATGAAAAACGCATGGTAAGGGATACGATCAGACAACTGCTCGAAGAGGGCCAATTGATCAGGGACGGCAAAGGGTATTACCATTCGGCAGAGTCGAGCAACCTGGTGGCTGGCACCATCGAGTTTTCCAGGAGAGGCACCATTGCCTTCGTCACCACCGATCAAGGTCAAGAGATCGCGGTACCGGTCGAATTCGCATCCAGCGCCATGCATGGTGACAAAGTTTTGGTCGAGATCGTGGGTCGGTGGCGGAATCTGCCCATGGGGAAGGTCACGCGCGTTTTGAAGCGCGGTAAGGAAAAGATCGTGGGTGTCTTCGAAGTGAGAAGAACCCGCGGCTTCGTGATCCCGGATGATCCAAAGATAATCTATGACTTTTACGTTCCCATTGAATGCATAAACGGCGCAAGACCCCATCAGCGTGTCATCGCGAAGATCACGAAGTGGCCGAGGAAGGGCAGGGATCCGGAGGCATGTATCGAGACCGTTCTCGGCAACGTGGACGATCCCAAAACCGACGTACCTGCCGTGATGGCGAAGTACGATCTTACGGACCGATTCCCAGACGAAGTGCTCGCCGAGCTGGAGCACCTTCCCGACGACGTGAGGCAGGAAGACATCAAAGGCAGAACGGATCTCAGAGACGAGATCATCTTCACGATAGACGGTGAGGACGCCAAAGATTTCGACGACGCCGTGTCGATAAAGAAACTCCCCAAGGAGAAATATCTGCTTGGGGTACACATCGCCGATGTTTCCCATTACGTGAAGGAGAATACGGCTCTCGACAAAGAGGCCTTTCGCAGAGGAACAAGCGTGTATCTGCTGGACACGGTTATTCCGATGCTACCCTTCAAACTGTCCAACAACCTGTGCAGCCTCATGGAAGATAAGGATAGACTCACCTTCACCGTCGAGATGATCATAGACAAAGAGGGTCGGGTGCTCGATTTCAATGTCGTGCCGAGCGTTATACGAAGCAAGAAGAGACTGACTTACACCGTTGTGAACAGGTTGCTCGAGGGTGATGAAACGATCGAGCGCGTTCTTGGAAAACAAATCGCTGACTCTTTGAAAACGATGCACGAACTTTCTTTGATCTTGAGGCAGGCTCGGCAAAGGCGAGGTGCCATAACGGACATAGAGGGTGGAGAAGTTGAGGTAGTGATGGATGATAAAGGACAGGTTGTGGACATCGTGCCGAGGAAGCGCGGACCTGCTGAAATTCTGATTGAGGAATTCATGATAAGGGCGAACGAGACGGTTGCCGAGATCTTTCACAGCGCCGGGCTTCCTTTTGTCTACAGGGTTCACGAAGAGCCGGATCCGGAGACCATTCTCCAGCTGAAGGAGTACGTGGAGGCACTCGGACTGAAGGTGAAATTTCCAAAGACAATGCATCCGAGCATTCTGCAGAAGATGCTCGAGCTGGTGAAGGATCATCCACTGCGCTCCAGCGTTGAGAAGTTGATGGTCAGGTCCATGAAGCGCGCGATGTACTCCTTCACGAACATAGGGCATTTTGGACTCGCTTCGTACGCGTACACGCACTTCACCTCGCCGATCAGGAGGTATCCCGATCTGGTTGTTCACCGTTTGTTGAAACTCTACCTCGCGCAGGGGAACAGATTCACGGAAGAACAGATCGAGCTCTATTCGAAGCTTTTGCCAAAGATAGCCCAGCACTGCAGCAAGAGAGAACGGATCGCGGATGAAGCTGAATGGGACCTTTTGGCAATGAAAAAGGTTGAGTACATAAGCAAGCACATGGACAAGGTTTTTGACGCAGTCGTGACGAACGTCACACGGTTCGGTTTGTTTGTTGAAATACCAGACAAGCTCATTTCGGGGCTCGTTCATATCTCCACACTCGATGATTACTACTTTTACGATGAGCGAAAAAATATACTCGTGGGAGAACGAACTGGAAAAGTCTTCAAAATAGGTGACACACTCAAAGTCAGGGTCCTGCGTGCGGACAAGATTGCTGGAGAGATAGACTTCGAGCTGGTGGGGAAAGAAGAACGTGTGGATAAAAGAGTTTCAAGGAAATGAAGGGCACATAATTCTGGTGCACGGGCTTGGTGAGCACGCGAAGCGCTATCAGTGGCTCGTCGATTTGCTCACCCCACGGTTCGGACTGACCCTCTTTGATTTGCCGGGTCACGGAGAGAGCGAGGGAAAGCGTGGCCATGCGATTTTTTCAGAAATCTTCAGCATCATCGACGAGCTGGTCTCTCGTCATCCTGGCTGTTTGCTCATGGGTCACAGCCTGGGCGGACTCATCGCGATCCGATACGTAGAATTGAGGAACAGCGTGAAGGGCTTGATAGTCACTTCACCCGCACTGCATCTTCCTAACAGCAACTTAGCTCTGAGAACGATCGCTTCGGTGTTTTCGATCCTGGCACCCGCACTGACTTTTGACAACGGGATAAACCCGAACGACCTTTCCACCAATCCAGAGGCAGTTCAAAAGTACGTGACGGACCCATTGGTCCACAGGAGAATTTCTGCAAGACTTGCGGCAGACCTTTTCAAGCACAGTCAGATGGCTTTGAAGGAAGCTCACAGGATAAAGATTCCGGTTTTTGTTGCTATAGGAAGTGAAGACAGAGTCACGCTTCCCAGCGGAGCGAAGCAATTTTTTGAAAACCTCACGGTGAAGGACCGGGTTCTCAAAGTGTACGAGGGATCTTACCACGAGCTGTTCGAAGACAGGTTCAACGCCGAAGTGTTTAAACTGGATCTTCTCAGCTGGCTGAATTCACACCTTTGATCTCACTGACCACCCATACCCTCTTCGGCGCTTTCTCTCAGTACATAAACTTTCGTCGAAGAGGGTAGATAAGCCAGAGGGTTTACAACTTCTGCCTTTGCCAGAACCTCGATTTCGAAGTGAAGGTGTGGTCCCGTACTAACACCCGTGCTGCCCACACGCCCGATCAATGTGCCTCTGTCAACCCTCTGTCCAACATACACCGTTATCTTGGATAGATGGGCGTACCTGAAAATCTCCTTTGAGCCTTTCACCTCGACGAGCAGTCCGTATCCCGACTTTTCACCGGCGAAGATCACCATGCCAGGTGCAGAGGCAAAGACGGGCATCCCCTCAGGTGCCGCAATGTCTATACCCGAGTGGAAGGACATCTGCTTGGTTATGGGATGTCTTCGCCAGCCGAATGGGGAGGATATCACACCGTAAGTCGGCCATATGTAGCCTTTTTCAACGTTGAAGGCTTTTCCAATACAGCTGATCGGGATGAAAAGTTTTTGACCAACGGCGATGCTGTCTGAATTTAGATCGTTCGCCATCTTTATGTCCGAAACGGTGGTGAAGAAGGACTTCGCTATGGAATAGAGGGTATCGCCCTTCTTCACAATGTACATCACTCCCTCGGGTTGCGGTATCAGCAGCCTCTGGCCAGGAGAAAGCCGCAAAGGGTTTATGCTGTTCCAATCCAGTATCGTCGAGGGAGAAACCTTGAACTTGCGCGCGATGTCATAAAGCGTATCACCCTGCTGTACGATATATGTTACCGTCAAATACCCCCCAAGTGCAACGCCAAGGAGAAATATCAGAAGCAAGAAACACAGAATCCTTTGCACGCCCATCTCCCCTCTGTCTTTTTGTTTAATTATACCAGCTGACCCCTCTTCAAACCAACTCGACCAGCTTTTCTGCTATCCTGTCTGCGGGTAAGATGTAATCTGCGTATCCTTCCTCCACAACGGCCTTCGGCATTCCATAGACCACACACGTGGATTCGTGCTCCGCGATGACTTTCCCACCATAGTACTTTACCATGAAAGCACCCTTGGTGCCATCCCTTCCCATTCCAGTCAGTATGACTGCGATGGTGTTGCTCTTGTAGATTTCCGCGACCTTTGTCATCGTGAAATCCACGGCAGGCCTCACGTTGTTGATCTTCTCGGATTTGTCCAGGTACAGTTGAACTGTTGAATTCATCGTTTGAACGCCGAGGTGGAAATCACCGGGCGCCACGTAGACCGTTCCCTTCTTCACCGGTTCACCGTCTTCGGCTTCCTTCACGCTCACTTTGGAAATGGAGTTCAATCTCATGGCGAGTGATTTCGTGAACACGGGTGGCATGTGTTGCACCAGAAATATTGGTGCAGGAAAATCTTCAGGCAACGCGGGTATGATCACATCGAGCGATCTTGGCCCACCGGTCGAAGCACCGATGACCACCGCTTTGTTACCCAACAGAGGCATCTTGATCCTCGGTATCGTGGGTCTGGCGATCTGCCTTGTGAGAACACTTTTCGGATCAACGAGCATCGCGTTCCTGATTTTGTTGATCAGCGTGTCTGCCACCTCTCTGAAGGTGAGAGAGGTTGAACCTGAAGGTTTCGTGAGGAAATCGACGGCGCCCAGCGTGAGAGCCGTTATCGTGATCTCGGCACCCTCTTCTGTCAAGCTGCTGACCATGATGACTCTGACAGGGTGTTTCTGCACGATCCTTTTCAGCGCCTCAATGCCGTTCATTCTGGGCATTTCGACGTCCAGCGTGACGACGTCGGGTCTCTTTTCCTCGATCACCTGCAACGCTTCGAGCCCGTCCTTCGCCACGCCGACCACCTGCATGTCCGGTTGTGAGTCGATGATATCCTTCAAAACCATCCTCATGAATGCAGAGTCGTCCACAACTACGACCTTAATCCTTTTTTGCGCCATGAGCTCACGAGCCTCCAAACCAGTGAGATCGACGGAAAAAACAGAACGAAAATCAGCGCGATCAGTTTACCCAAGGACTGGTTCCAACCGAACAGAGCTTTACCCAGAACGATCACGCCGACGACCACTGCGAAGAGAGAATACCACAAAACTATGCCCGCTGCCACATCTTTCACGAACTTCACCGCCGGGTGGGGCTTGGTCTCGTAGAGATCCATGATGGATTCGACGAGCGTGTTGAGCAATTCCATACCGATCACTGAGAAAACTGCGAAAATGAGCCAGAGCAACTCGTTTGCTGTGAGCTCGAGAACGTAAGAAATCAGCAGCACAAGACAACCGATCACGAAATGCACTTTCAGGTTCCGTTCTTTCCTGATAGCTTCGCTGAAACCTTCTACTGCATGAGTGAACGAAGAGAGGATTTCACTCAAAGCCGAGCGTTCTAACCTTCTGCTCGGATCTGATCCTGTACTCTTTCGTGACAGATTCGTATCCATATTCGATCGCCTCGATGTTCATCTTTACGTATCTTTCCGAGACAGTTTCTTCAACAGCCTTGCGCAACGACTCTATGCTCACCAGCCGCGTTGCCTTGACCAGCACGCCCAGGCCTATCATGTTCGAGACGATAGGGGTTTTGAACTTATCTATGGCCATCCTTTCCAGTGGTAGTGCTATCACTTTTTTCGTCAGCGTGAAGAGTTTCTGTGGCATGTTCTGAAGGTAGGTGTAATCGACGAGCAGAACACCGTTGACTCTGAGTAACTTGTAGTACGCCCTGACAACGTCAGGATGCATCAAGTACATCACGTCGAACTGTGTCGCCTCTGGAAAATCGATCCAGTTATCGTCTATGAGCACGTCACAGTGGCTTATACCCCCACGCACCTGCGCACCGTACAACTGGGTCTGAACGACATACTTGCCATCGAAAACTGCAGCCTGCGCGAGTATCCTTCCGGCCAGGACACTTCCCTGTCCGCCAGTTCCTGCCACTCTGACTGCGATAGGTTCCGTCAACGCCATGGTTTCACCCCTTTCTCGAGACCATTTCTACGAGCTTCCTATACCTGTCGTGGAAGGTTGGTTTATCCTCCACGTGGAATTCTCCAATGATTATCTTATCCTTCAGCTCCTCTGTACTCATGTTTTTGGCCCTTTCCAAGGTGACAGAATTCTTCTTGAAGTACTCGATCATTTGAGATGCATCGCCTATCCTGTTGTACCGACCGTAATAAGTGTGACAGTTCGTCACGGCCTCTACAACCGCCGTACCCCGGTGACTCAGTGCTCGCTTTATGTACTGTACCAAGAGCGGATAGTGGTACACCGTTGCCCTCGCTACATAGGTCGCACCTGCGGCTATGGCCATCTTCACCGTGTCGAATGGTGGTTCTGTACTACCAAAAGGAGCGGTGGATGCAACCTTTTCGACTGGCGTCGTGGGCGAAACCTGCCCTCCGGTCATACCGTATATCATGTTGTTGAAAATAATGATCGTCAGATCTATGTTCCGCCTGCAGGCATGGACGAAATGGTTGCCACCAATGGCAAGCATGTCTCCATCACCGCCCAGGACGACAACGTGAAAATCGGGTCTCGCTAACTTCACACCTGTTGCAAACGCAACCGCTCTTCCGTGTAGGGTGTGTAGTGTGTTGAAGTCAATGTAGCCCGTCGCGCGCGAAGAACAACCTATTCCGGAGACAGCGGCCATCTTGTCTTTGCTGAGGCCCAGCTCGTGGACTGCTTGCAGGAACGCTTTCAAAACGATACCGTTGCCACACCCGGGACACCATATTGTTGGCCACCTTTCATTCCTCAGATAATCCAAGAGGGCTTCAACTCTCAATTTCTTCACCTCCAGTTATTCTATCGACCGTGATTCGACACGCGTTGAAGAAATAATCCGTGAGTGGATCTGGATAATCGTATTCATAGACCACTCTTGAAATACCTGCATTAATGATCAGCCGGGCGCAAACGGAACAGGGCTTGGTCGTCACGTAAATGGTGGCACCTTGCGTGGGTATACCAAACTTGGCTGCCTGCATGAGTGCGTTCTGTTCTGCGTGTAAACCGAAACACACCTCCTGGTTCCTGCCAGAGGGTATCGCCAATGCATCTCTCACACAACCGATGAAATCACAGTGTGGGAATCCTGAAGGTGGCTGATTGTAACCGGTCGCCAGGATTCTGTTTTCCCTAACGATCAGCGCACCGACTTTTCTGTGCAGGCATGTGGATCGCTTGCTGATCATGTGGCAAATGTGCATGAAATAAACGTCCCACGGCACCCTGCTGTCCGCGGTTTTCAGAAGATTCAGATTCTTGAGATACTCTTTCAACCGGTCCATGAGGTCGGGTTTCATACCAACTACAATGATACACCCTAAATGTGCGCAAACAACGTCGCATTGTTTTTTCGCCCAGCGAACAGACAAAGCACGGATGTCCATAATAGATGTCAAGATGAGTCAGCCATTCAGAACGATTCGTGAGATGTTATGGCCCAGGTCTGATCAAACGGAGATTTCGTAAACATTTCTTAAAAGGGTTCTCACATCATTTTGGACCGGGCAGTCTTATAATGACTACGTAAGTTGACCAAGTGTGATTATAATACTTAACAGCACGGAGAAGATGACAAGTTAAGCGTATCGAGGTGTTGCTATGAACCTGGGCGAGAAGATTAGAAGGCTGAGGATGTCCAGAGGTCTGACACAAGAGGAGCTTGCGATGCGAACAGATCTTTCAAGAAGTTTCATATCACAGCTGGAGAGCAACAAGACTTCTCTGTCTCTTGATACGCTCGAGAGGATACTCAGGGCGTTGGGAACAGATCTGAAGGCGTTTTTTTCGGATCAGGAAGAGGAGAAGATCGTGTTCAAAAAGGAAGATAGAGTTCCGCTCTACGATCAACCAGAGGGAGTGTCTTCGTTCCTTTTGATGAGTGATGTGGAGACGAAAAAGATAGATGCCACGCTGGTTGTGCTCGCACCTGGTGCCCAGACGGAAGAAGAAGGTTACCATGAAGGAGACGAATTTGGGTACGTGCTGCAAGGTAAGGTGGATCTTTGGTTGGACGATGTTCGTTACAGGCTCTCACAGGGAGATTGTTTCTACTACAGAGCGGACAAGAAACACAGGCTGAAGAATCCGAGCAAAAAAAAGGAGGCTGTCGTCCTCTGGATCGAAATAGATTGAAGGGGAGGGATTCAAATGGAAAAAAGCTTGGGCAGACATCTGATTGCGGAGTTTTACGACTGTGATCCTCAGGCTATCGACGATGTGGA
Source organism: Pseudothermotoga sp. (assembly GCA_003510135.1). Lineage (GTDB taxonomy): Bacteria > Thermotogota > Thermotogae > Thermotogales > DSM-5069 > Pseudothermotoga_A. The sequence continues at coordinate 69,283 of DOKY01000033.1, read as the reverse complement.
ATACGTCGAAGAAAAAATGAAGAATGCAGCGATAATTGCCGGCGCCACAATTGTTGGTAGCTCGTTCCACCGGTTCCTCCCCTACGGAGTGAGCGGTGTAGTCGTGATTAGTGAATCCCATCTCACAATTCACACATGGCCTGAGTACGGTTATGCGGCAATTGATTTGTTCACGTGTGGTGAAGACACCGACCCGTGGAAGGCGTTCGAATACCTGAAGCAGGTCTTCAAAGCGAAGAGAACCCAGGTGTTCGAGCATCTCAGAGGAGACTACAAAATGATAGGCATACCGTTTGAAGCCTCGCACAAGGCTGTCAAAGGAGGAGTGCAGCATGAATGAAAAGTTGCTCGCCGGCAGGCACCTGTGGTACTTCGAGTATTACACCGGTGGTGATGTTGGATTGTTCATGAAAATCGCCCGTATGGTTCATTCTGAGCAAACCCCGATCCAAAGGATAGACATTTTCGACAACCCGACCTTAGGTAGAGTGTTCGCCCTAGATGGTATCACTATGACCACCGACAGGGATGAGTTTATGTACCACGAGATGCTCGCACACGTGCCAATGTTTACTCACCCGCATCCGAAGAATGTGCTCATAATAGGAGGCGGAGATGGAGGAACGCTCAGAGAGGTACTGAGGCATCCCGAGGTTGAGAATGCGGTTCTTTGCGAAGTTGACAGGCGTGTTGTGGAAGTCTCAAGGCAGTATCTTAAAACAGGAGAAGCTTTCAACAACGATAAGGTCGATCTCGTCTTTGAGAACGGTGCCGAGTACGTCAAGAAGGTTAAGAATCAGTTTGACGTGATAATAATCGATTCGACAGACCCGACGGCTGGTGAAGGGGGACACTTGTTCACACAGGATTTCTACAGGGCGTGCTTCGACGCTTTGAGGGATGGTGGTGTTATGAGTGCCGAGGCAGAGAACGCGTTCTACGATTTCAACTGGACGAGGATAGCTTACAGAAGGATAAAGAGTGTCTTTCCCGTCGTCAGGACCTACGCTGGTTTCATGACGACGTACCCATCAGGTTTTTGGCTCTACATATTCGCTTCGAAGGGCCTAGATCCGATCAAAGACTACAGATTCGAAGCCGCAAGAGCGATGTCACAGCAGTTAAAGTACTACAACGAGGAGTTACACAAGGCGTGCTTTGTTTTGCCGAACTTTGTTAAGAAAGCCTTAGAGGAAAGCCCGTGAGTGTAAGAAAGACGGTCGAATACTTGTTGACCTGTCCTGACCCAGAAGGGGTCGAAGGGTTCCTTCTGGGTCTTAATTTTTTCAACTTTGCACTCGAGGCCACTGAAAAGGGAAACTTTGTTCGTGTCTACACGAACGATGAGGGTTTGCTCGAGCGGCTCCGAGTCCAATTTGGGTGCGAACTGATCGATAAGAAGTTGACTCAGGAGCGCGACTGGTTCTTATATCTTCGATTGAAACCTTTCGAGATCGCTCCGAACATCTGGATTGACCCGACATACAGGCTCAAAAAGAATGCGATAGTGATCAAGATGAAACCGAGCGCTGCCTTCGGCACGGGGGATCATCCTACAACGAAACTGGCGGCGCGTTTGATGTATAATTATTTGAGAAGCAAAGATCGCGTCCTGGATGTAGGATGCGGCACTGGGGTTCTCGCAATCATTGCTAAAAAGCTCGGTGCTAAAAAAGTCGTTGCGGTTGACAACGACCCTTTGGCTGTAGAAATAGCCCGAGAGTTTTCACGTAGGAACCGCGTTCAAATAGATGTTGTACTGTCAGACCTTCTTGAAAACGTCTTTGGTACGTTTGATTTGGTTGTCGCGAATCTGACAACGAATCTGGTAATGTCCCTGTTGAAGCAGATTGACAGGGTGACAAAAGGCGGTTCCAGGATCATCGTCTCAGGTATTCCGTGCGCGGACATCGAAAAAGTCAAGGTTGCTGTTAGAGAGAAAAACTTCCAGATTGTTGAGGAGGCTGAGCTGGAAGGTTGGAAAGCATTCTGTTTGAAGATACCTTAATCATAGAAAGACAGATCCGGAGAAAGCCTCTCGGTGTGAGAAGAGTTGTGCTCAGGTGTGAGCACAATTTTCCTGTGGTGATAGAAAACAAATGTGAAATCAACGGAAGGCCTTTTCCTACGCTCTTTTGGCTGGTTTGCCCAAAACTTTGTAGAGAGATATCCCGGCTCGAGGGCCTTGGATGGATCAGCAAGTTCGAAAGGATCATTGATGAAGACCCGAATTTTGAAGGGGCATACATCAATGCGCATATGCAAGTACGCAGGCTCAGAGACAAGGTAGTACGGGACGAACGCGTGAGACGAATTCTCTCTCGACTCGGAACGGGTGGTATACGAAATCTGAAGACCGTCAAGTGTTTGCACCTTCACGTGGCCGATCGTCTCGCCGGTGTGAAGAATCCCGTTGGGGAAATGGTCCTTCGGATGATCGATCGGCCTTTTTGTGAGGGCGAAAGGATCCTGTGTCGTGAACTTCGTGCGTAGCGCACTGGTCAAAATAGGAGGAAGAGGATGCACGACGAAGAACTCGTCGAGGGGCTGAGGCACGGGGACGAGAAAGCTTTCAGGATTCTCTACAGAGAGTATGCTGGCAAGATCGGTTCCATAGCGAGATCGTACCTTGGCTCAGACGACGTTGACGACGTAGTGCAGGATGTGATGCTGAGAATCTTCAAGAGTATAAAGAAGTTCAAGGGGGATTCTAAATTATCGACGTGGATATACAGGATCGCTGTGAACGTGTGCAAGGATTATCTGGCAAAGTACAGGAGAAGGAGTGAGATTTTGACAGATTTCGCAGAAGATGAGGAACACCCAAGCCAGCATCCTGTTTCAGACATCGATACGGAAGAATCAGTTGCGGGGGAGCTGGAATACGAGAGGATCATGGATGCGCTGGAAAAGCTGTCACCCGAAGACAGGTTGTTAATAAAGTTGCGCGACATTGATGGTTTGAGCTACGAAGAGATAGGCAAGATTGTGAGTAAACCCATCGGAAGCGTCAAAAGCAGTTTGCATTATGCGAGAAAGAGATTGAAGAAATTACTGGAGGAGGCTCGCGAATGAGCGAGGATAAGTTCAACGGTTTCCTCGACGGTGAGCTCGAAGAGGAAGCTCTTGACGAGGTAACGAAGAGCGATCTCAGACTTTACTCTGAGGCTCTGAGAGTCTTTCGAATGAGGTACGACTACAGACCGAGTGCAAAGCTGGAAGAAAAGATCATGCACAAATTCACAAAACCACGAAGGATTCTCTGGGAAGTAGCAATGGGGATAGCCGTGGTTGCGGCCGCGTTTTACATCACTTTCAACCTTGTTCCAAGGCGGAACGTCGAACCCGTAATGCAAGAGAGTGAGGTTGTATCGGAAGTTTTTGACTATCTGAGCTTGGTCAAACTGGTGGGAGATGGATTTTGAAGGTCTGGGAGAGTACATGTAAATGAGAAGAACTCTGTTCCTCGCAGCAGTTGTTTTGGTAACGAGCTTTGTTTTCGCGCAGTCTTTTATTGAACTATATTTAAACTCGTCCTACTTCGGTAGAAGGATTGTCGTTGAGAGAGGCCCAACGAACAAAAGTCGAATCGAAATGGTTTACAGGTGGCCAAACGACAAGATTGTCCACGTTTTGGATCCTGTCTTCCTGGTCTGGGCGAGGCGATCTGGCCTTTTCATCATGGGGCAGCCCAACAACTACCGTAACTCACCTCTGGAAATACTCGACCTCGAGGATCTGTTCATCAAACAGCTGAGAGAGCAAGGTATCACGAAACTGGAGAAAATCGACAAGAAATATAAGGTCACCGTGGATTCACCTTCAGGTTTGTTCACCGCGTTCATCACTGAAGAGGGTCTTCCGGAGAAAATTGTCAGAGTTTTCAACAACGTCACGACGGAACTGGTTTACGAGCACGTGGAAGTCCTCAAGGAGGGTTTCGAAGAGGTCGCACAACGTTACGGAATCAAATCCGCAGAAGAAACGGTGAACCTTCCCAACGAAATAAAGTTGATCCTGAGCACGGTCAACTGGTACACGGTTTCACGCTTGAAGATCGGTGACGAACAGGTCGTCATGATCATCGCAAACCACAAATCTGGATCTGTGATAAAAATGGTGTGCTCCTCCAAAGATGTGACCGTGAACACTGAGCAGAACGAACAACTCCTCAGGATCAAGGGAAAGGATTACTACCTCTACGTTATAGCCCAGGACCAATCTGTCCTCGAACAGGTGAAGTCCCTTCTCACCAAGGAGAGATGAAACAAGAGGATGCGAGCGTTGATAATTGACGGATACGTTGATGAACCAGCCGCACTTGGGGTTCCTCCCTATATCAGTCATTACGTTCGCTACGCCGCAGGCGTGCTGATGATGAAAAACTACTGCGTTGACTACCTCACAATAGATCAGTTGCGAAGCCTTCCTGATCTCGGCGGCTTGAAGAATTATGATCTGGTCCTTGTTGTGGGAGGAGTCGCAGTACCTGGGAGGTACGTCGGAGGGGAACCCATCGAACCGGCCGAAGTGCAGAAAATCTTCGCGAACTGTTCTTCATCATGTTTGCGTGTACTCGCCGGTCCTTTCGCTCGGTTTCAAGCGGTTCAGGGTGGAAGGTTCGCGAAGCTCGGGACTCTGAACGCGGAGGTCTGTCTCGGGCCAGACGTGACGGTTGAACTTTACAATCTGCTCTTCAGGGCTGAGCGGCCGTACAACGATTGGGAACTTGTAAAACAAGCGAGCCTTGTGGGCGCTTCCATCATCAAGCGGCATCCTCGATATCCAAACATCATCTGTGAGGTTGAGCTATCCAGAGGCTGTGAAAGACGCACACACTGCTCTTTTTGCATAGAGCCAGTCTTTTATCCCCATTTCGCTTCCAGGCCTGTGGATCATATCGTTGAGGAAGTCAGAGAACTCTCCAGGCAGGGTTGCAGGGCTTTCAGGTTCGGTCGTTCCGCCAACGTCCTTGCCTACTACTCAGATAAGAACTCTGGAAAACCGGTCCCGCGGGTTTTCGAGCAACTGTACGAAGGTGTGCGAAGTGCATGTCCAGCAGTGGAGGTTCTCCATCACGACAACGCGAACCCGATGTACATCGTTCAATACGAAAGAGAGTGCGTGAAGATACTGGAGACGATGGTCAAGTGGAACACACCGGGAGACGTACTCTCTTTCGGTGTGGAAAGCTTCGACGTGAACGTTCTCAGAAAAAACAACATCGCGGCGGAGCCGGCAGATGTATTGAGAGCGATAGAGATCGTCAACCAGATAGGGAAGGTCAGAGTAGAGGGAGTTCCAAAGTTGCTACCAGGTTTGAACTTGCTTTATGGCCTGATTGGTGAGACGAGACACACTTACGAAGAGAACTTAAAGTGGCTCAGGATGATCCTCGAACAGGATTTGCTTGTCAGAAGGATAAACATCAGACAGGTCATCGTGGAGCCGGGTACGCCACTCTGGAGATACGCACAGCTTAGGAAGCTGAAGGGACCAGATCCGAAGCTTTACAAAACTTACAAAGAGATCATCCGGCGAGAGATAGATATACCTATGTTCAAGCGCGTGGTTCCTGTCGGCAGTGTGCTGAGAAAGGTCCATCCAGAGTTTCGCGAGGGCAAGATCACCTTTGGCCGCCAGCTTGGGACCTACCCATTTCTCGTTGGAATAGTTGGCAGGATCGAGAATCCTGTGGATGTGGTGGTCGTCGATCACGGACCACGGTCCCTCACCGGGCTGAAATATCCTGTGAATCTGAACGAGGCAAGCTACGAGGAACTGATCCATCTGCCAGGAATTGGTGAAAAGAGGGCGAGCAGGATAATCCTGTCTCGACCGATCGAAAGCCTGGAGCGTTTGAAAAAGATCCTCGAAGACGACGAAGTTTTTGAGATGCTTCGCAAAATAGCCATCGTGTTATGATGAACGAAGGAGGGAGCGGGGTTTGAAGTACGAACGAATCAAGGGAACGCAGGATATCTATGGCGATGAAATGAACTACTGGTACTTCATTGAAGAGAACGCGCGCGTTGTTGCAAATCTTTACGGTTACGAGGAGATCAGGACTCCAATCATGGAACCCACGGAACTGTTCGTCAGGGGTGTGGGTGAGGAGACGGACATCGTCCAGAAGGAGATGTACACCTTCACGGACAAAGGAGGACGGAGCATCACGCTCAGACCCGAGGGTACGGCACCCACGGTACGTGCGTTCATAGAGAATTCAATGATCAACGAAGGTTTACCGCAGAGGTTCTTCTACATAGGTCCCATGTTCCGATACGAAAGGCCTCAGGCAGGACGCCTCAGACAGTTTCACCAGTTCGGCGTCGAACTCATAGGCTCCGCACACGCGTCGGCTGACGTCGAAGTGTTGCTTTTAGCAAGGCATTTTCTTGACAAGATTGGTATTCGTGATTACGTCGTGCATCTCAATTCCATAGGCTGTCCGAAGTGCAGGCCGATCTACAAACAGAAGCTGAAGGAATACTACGAATCACACGTGGATCAACTCTGCGATGACTGCAAGAGGCGCTTGAACACGAACGTTCTCAGACTCTTGGACTGTAAGATCGACGCACATTTCGCTGAAAAGGCTCCTAAGTCTTTTGAGTTTCTCTGTGATGAATGTCGGTCGCACTACGAAGAACTGAAGCAGAGACTCACGGAACTGCATTTTGACTTCGTCGAGGATGGCTCACTCGTGAGAGGACTGGATTACTACACGAGAACCGTGTTCGAGATAAGGCACAGGGAACTGGGAGCGCAGAACACGATCCTCGCAGGCGGCAGGTACGATGGCCTGTTTTCAGAACTTGGAGGTCAGGCCATACCCGCACTCGGTTTTGCGAGCGGAATAGAGAGGCTCGTCCTGACGCTCAAAAGTCAGGGAGCGAGTGTTCCACGCAGGGAAAGGTGTTTCGCGTACGTTGCGAGCCTTGGGTTCAAAGCATCGATCGAGGCTTTCAAGATAGCTGAGGAGCTGAGGAAGAAAGGAGTACCTGTCATCAGCGAGGTGAGCGACAGAAAACTCGCAACACAGTTGAAACATGCAAACAAGATCGGGGCGAAGGTGGTCATTATCCTCGGCGACGAAGAGCTTTCCCGCTCGGTCGCTCACGTCAAGCTACTCGAAAGTTTCACGCAGGTAGAGGTCAGTCTCGACGTGGTGGTGGATTACGTTCTGGAAATGTTCGGCTCTCGTTCGTGAGAGAATTCCGCAGACAAATTCGAGCTTAGCACTAGAGCCGAGCACAAGAATAATGCGAGGCCCCATTCCTGGGGCCTCCTTTCGAAGGTTGCTTAAAAGCTTATCTTGTTCACATACAGGGGAAATCTCTCGCACAACTGTTTGACCTGCATCTGAACTTCGCCCTGCACGTGATCTGGTATTGTACCTTCTTCGTCCGTGATGCTGGCCAGAACTCTGTAAATCAGTCGCGCGATCTGTTTCATTTCCGCTTCGGTCATACCTCTTGTCGTGACAGCTGGCGTTCCAATTCTTATGCCACTGGCCACAAAAGGAGAACGCGTCTCGTTTGGAATTGTGTTCTTGTTCACCGTTATTCCACATCTTTCAAGCGCTCTTTCAGCCGCCTTTCCAGTCACGTTCAATGGTGTCAGATCGACCAGCATCAAGTGAGTGTCCGTTCCACCGGACACGATTCTCAAACCCGTTCTGGAAAGTTCTTCGGCGAGCGCCTTCGCGTTCGCCACGATCTGCTTCTGATATTCCACGAATCCCGGGCTCAGCGCTTCTTTGAAGCAAACGGCTTTCGCTGCGATCACGTGCATGAGCGGACCACCCTGGGTGCCCGGGAAGACCCACTTGTTTATCTGTTTGTACAGTTCTGGATCGTTCGTCAGTATGAGGCCTCCTCTGGGTCCTCTGAGCGTCTTATGCGTTGTGGAGGTCACTATGTGTGCATATTCTGCGGGATTGGGGTACAGGCCAGCCGCGACCAAACCTGCGAAGTGCGCCATATCCACGATCAGATAAGCTCCGACCTCGTCAGCGATCTCTCGAAACTTTTTGAAGTCTATTATTCGTGAATAGGCACTTCCACCGGCCACGATGATCTTAGGTTTGTGTTCGAGAGCCAGCTTTCTCACTGCGTCGTAGTCTATCGTTTCAGTCTCCGGGTCCACACCGTACTGGACCACCTTGAACAGTTTGCCTGAAAAGTTGACGCTCGCTCCATGGGTCAAATGTCCACCGTGAGAAAGGCTCATGCCCATGAGCACATCCCCCGGTTCGGCCACAGCCAGATATGCAGCCATGTTCGCCTGAGAACCGGAATGCGGCTGGACGTTGGCGTACTTCACCTTGAAAAGCTGTTTGACCCTTTCTCTGGCGAGTTCCTCTGCCTTATCGACCCATTCACAACCACCGTAGTAACGTTTGCCCGGATAACCTTCTGCGTACTTGTTAGTCAGAACGCTACCCATGGCCTCCATGACCGCGGGAGAAACGAAGTTCTCCGAGGCGATCAGTTCGAGCCCGTATTCTTGTCTCTTCAGTTCGTTCACGATCACTTCGTACACTTCTGGATCCACGAGCTTCACGTGTTCCCACATCACTCATACCTCCCCGTGAAAAGAATACGTGGAGCCTTCGCGTGTATCGCGCACCTCGATCCCGAGTGACTTCAGCCTGTTTCTGATCGAGTCGGCGAGATCGTACAATTTTCTTTCCCTCAACTCTTTTCGCACGTCAAGGATCAAACGCAACAACGGATCGACGTCCGTCCCTTCAGACCGTGTTCCCGCTTCGAACAATCCCAGCACCGGACAAAATTCTCTCCGGAGCAGGTGGTACGCCCTCAGCGCCCCTTCTTCGTTACCTTCATCCATCAGTTTGTTCAGCAACCCTGTGAGCTCAAAGATCAGGGCGATCGCTTCAGGCGTGTTGAAATCGTTGTCCAACGCTTCGATGAACCTCTGTCTTTGCTCGTTCATCCAGGTCTCACTCTTCGGTACGGGTACAAAGGAGAACTTCGATTCGAAGCGTTTGAAACTTTCCAGAACCCTCTTGGCTGCCCTTGCGCTCGCCTCGAGCGACTCTACGGAGAAATCAATGGGACTCCTGTAGTGCTTGGACAAAAAATAAAGCTTCAAGCCATCGGCCCCGAACTTCTTCAAGGCTTCTCTGAGTACGAATATGTTGCCTAAGGATTTGCTCATCTTGTCACCTGAAACACGCACCAGAGCGTTGTGAAGCCAGTATCTCACGAACGGTTTTCCTGTCAACGCTTCACTCTGTGCCTTTTCGTTCTCATGATGAGGAAAGATGAGATCCTCTCCTCCGGCGTGGATGTCGAGCGTGGAACCGAGAAGTTTCATGGACATGATAGTACACTCGATGTGCCAACCCGGCCTTCCCTTACCCCATGGACTGTCCCAGGCAGGTTCCTTAGGTTTGGCCGCTTTCCACAGCGCAAAATCCAGTGCGAATCTCTTCTTCTCACTCACTTCGATTCGAGCACCGGCAATCATCTCGTCTAGACTTCTGTGTGAAAGCTCTCCATACTTTGGAAAGCTCTTCACGTCAAAATATACATCTCCATCTGCCACGTATGCGTGTCCCTTTTTTATCAGCTGTTCTATGGCATCGATGATCTCGGACACAAAGTCCGACGTCTTCGGGGCGAAGTTCGCCGCCCTTATACCGAGCGCACTTGCGTCCCTCCAGTACTCCTGAATGAAGGTCTCGGCAACGTCCTTGAAATCCACGCCCCATTGGTTGGCACGGTTTATGATCTTGTCATCGATGTCCGTGAAGTTCTGAACCATTATCACGCGATAGTTTCTGTACTCCAGATATCTTCTGAGTGCATCGAAGACGATCATGGGCCTCGCGTTACCCACATGTATGAGTCCGTACACTGTCGGACCACACACGTACATTCGCACAACGTTGGGTTCGAGAGGTTCGAACTTCTCGAGTCGCCCTGTAAGCGTATTTTTCAGAAACATCATTCTACCCCCACTGCCTTTTTGATCCTCGTTGCTGTTTCGGTTGGTCCAAGCAGCGTCACGATATCTATTAATTCAGGTCCCTCGCTCTTTCCCGTCAAGGCTTTCCTCAGGCTCATATAAAACTCTTTCGCGTTCAGTTTCAAACTCTTAATCACTTGCCGGAAAACGTTAACGAGTCCTTCTCTACTCAGCTCACCAGCTTGTTCGAGCCTTGATGCACATTCGAGCAGTCCTTTCAGAATTGCTTCATCGGTCTGTAGGGTGATCTCAGGTCTGACGAAGAAAAAGTCCGCAAGGTCCGTGAATTCTTCGAGTGTGTGCATGCGGTCTCTGACACACAAAAACACGTTCTCGAGCCATTCTTTGCTTGTGTAAGACCATCCCCTCGATTCCAAGTACGGAATAAGCAACTCCACCATCTTCTTGGCATCAGCCTTCCTTATGTAGTATCCGTTCATCCATCTCAGCTTTCCCGGATCGAATATGGCGGGATTCTTGCTCAAACGGTCTATGGAGAATTTCTCGATCATCTCCTCCATCGACATGATCTCCTGAGCGTCAGGCGGGGACCAGCCGAGCAGAGCCAGATAATTTACCACCGCCTCCGGTAAATATCCTCTGGCCCTGAACTCTTCGACAGATGTGGCGCCGTGACGCTTGCTCAGTTTTTTACCGTCTGGCCCGAGGATCATCGACACGTGACCTATCTGCGGGGGTTTGACACCGAAGGCCTCGTAAATCGCAAGTTGTTTGACCGTGTTTGGTAAATGATCGTCCCCCCTTATCACGTGTGTGATCTTCATGAGCATATCGTCGACAACGCACGCGAAGTTGTACGTTGGCATGCCGTTGCTTCTTAAGAGAGCAAAATCCCCGACGGAGCCCTCGTTGAACACGACTTGGCCCTTTATCAGATCGTTGTGGACGATCGTCTTCCTCGGCATCGAGAAGTAGATGGCAGGTTGCAAACCTCTTTCTTCGTACTCCCTTATTCGCTCTTTTGTGGCAAACCGATCGAACATCTCGCGAGTGTAATGTGGCGGCAGGTTTTTGCTCAGTAGTTCTTTCCTGAGCTGTTCAATCTCTTCAGGGTACGCATAGACCCTGTATGCTTTGTTTTCGCTCACCAGTTTTTCGGCGTACTCTCTGTATATGTGGAGCCTTTCACTCTGTCTGTAAGGACCGTAAGGTCCTCCAACGTCTGGTCCTTCATCCCACTGAATTTTCAACCAGCGAAGCGAGTCCATCAGTTTTTCCTCGAAGATACGTTCTGAACGCGCTATGTCCGTGTCCTCGATCCTCAGAACAAAGGTGCCGTTAAAATGTCTTGCGAACAGATGATTGAACAGGGCCGTTCTTGCTCCTCCAACGTGTAGAAAACCAGTTGGACTCGGTGCGAATCTGACTCTCACCATCAATCTTTCCTCCTATTTTTCAACGGTCTTCTTGACGAAGTACCAGAGATACAAATCAAACTTTCCCGGCGATTCTCCAAAGCATCGAGCTTCTTCTTTCAGCAACGTTTCCAGGCTCAGATATCTCTGCCTTGTCAGCGATCGGGGCAGCGAGTCGATCAGACCAAACTGATTCATCAGTGAAAGCACGTGTCTGTCAAGTATTGCGAGTTCTTCAACACCGGCATTCCTCAAAAAATGGCTCGCCTCCTTGTAACCTATCCCGAGCACGTTCTTCACCAACCATTCTCGCGCCTCAGCGGGAGGCAACGAGAGCAAAGCTTTCAAATGATGCGCAACCCATCTGTTTTTGACTATGTACGAAGCACGGGCCTTTGGATAACGGTGGTGCAAGTGCGTCAACGTCTCGGCCAGTTCCTCCTCACTTGCTTTCATAAAGCCCTCGACACCGATCAATTGTTGCGCCCTCATCCCACCTCTGGCGCTCCAGTTCGCCGTGAGTATACAGAAGCACAGCTCGCTGTACAGTTCTTCATTGGTTCCATTCTCACCGAGCTGTTTGAACTGTTTGAACCGTTCTTCAACGAGTGGTGCCGCTTCCTGCCTGATACTTTCAACAGCCTGGGCCAGTCTTATCACAGAGCACCTCCGATTAGATTATACATGCGAAAAGTTGGTGAAAGTGTTATAATTTTGCAGGAGGTTGATGGATGACAACAAGTCAAATTGCAGATATGCTCAGATCCAGAGGTCTAAAGGTCACACCGCAGAGGGTTGAGATCATAAGGTTTCTTCAGACACACAGAACCCATCCCACCGCACAACAGATATACGAACACGTGTTGCGCAAGGTCGGAAGCGTATCTTTCACAACGATATACAACACCGTTCGTGTGCTCGAGCAAATGGGCCAGGTCAGAAAGATTCCCATTAGCGAGAGTGCTGCCATTTACGATATAGACACCTCGGACCATGGCCACTTTGTCTGCGAAGTGTGCGGGAGCGTCTATGACATAAGTTACGAAGTTTCTTTCCGAGCCCCCGGGCAGGCAAAAAGAGCAGAACTCATCGTCTACGGGGTCTGCGAAAAGTGCGCTGGAAAAGACTCAGCGGCAGAGATCAAAGCACCCTCTTGATCTCTTTGAGCTGGTAGAATTCCAGTTCGTCGCCCTCTTGGAAATCTGCCCTGTTTTTGAACTTTATACCGCACTCTTGCGGCGCTTCCACCTGGCTGACGTCTTCTTTGAAGTGTTTGAGGGTTTCTATTTCGTCTGTGAACAACAGCATGTTGTTTCTGTACACTTTGACTTTGCTGTCGCGAGTCGCTTTACCCTCGAGCAGCTGTACTCCTGCAACTTTGCCGACTTTCTTTATGTCGAAGACCTTCTTGATCTCGCCGCGGCCTATGAGCTCCTCCACGATCTGCGGTTTGAGCATGCCTTCCATGGCGAGCTTCAGGCTCTCGATCAGATCGTATATGACCTCATAAGTCTTCACCTGGATGGCTTCTGCCTCGGCCAGCTTTCTCGCTTGTGGCTCGATTTTCACCCTGAAGCCGATCACAATACCATCGCAGGTGGAAGCAAGCATGATGTCACTCTCTGTTACAGGTCCAACCCCGGCGTGCACGACGCTGACTTTTATTTCGTCCGATTTCAGAGATTCAACAGCACTCTGCACCGCACTGAGTGAGCCTAACGTGTCAGCCTTCAGAATGAGGTTCAGTTCTTTCTTTTCCTTCTCTTCCATCATCTTCAAAAGCTCTTCAAGCGTCATTCTCCGCTTCGAGCGTCTTTCTTTCTCGATTCGATCCTTTATCTCCTCGCTCATCTGGCGGGCAGTTTCGAGGTCCTCAACGGTATAAATGGCGTATCGCAAATTTGGCAGCTCGTCAAAGCCCACGATCATAACAGGTTGCGATGGTTCAGCATATTTTATGTGCTTGCCCTTGTCGTCGATCAACGTTCGAACTTTTGCGTAGATGGGTCCCGCGACAACGTAGTCGCCGACTTTCAGGATCCCATCCTTCACGATCACGTTCGCAACGGGGCCGAGACCACGCTCGATCTTCGATTCTATAACGACACACCTGGCGGGACCTTTGGGATAACACTTTATCTCTTTCATCTCAGCCACCAAAAGTATCATCTCGAGGAGCTCATCTATACCCTGCCCCGTCCTCGCGGATATGGGCACAACGATCGTATCACCACCCCAGTCTTCGGGGATGAGGTTCAACTTCGACACCAGCTGTTGCTTCGTCGCTTCAACGTTCGCGTTGGGTTTGTCTATCTTGTTTATGGCAACAACGACCGGCACATTCGCAGCTTTCGCATGGTTGTATGCCTCGATGGTTTGAGGCATCACTCCATCATCTGCGGCCACGACCAGTACCACAATGTCAGTTGCCTGAGCACCCCTGGCCCTCATCTCCGTGAACAGTTCGTGACCAGGTGTGTCTATGAAAGTGATCTTCTTGCCGTTGTAACTGATTTGGTACGCTCCTATCGACTGGGTTATGCCACCGGCTTCCTGTTCGGCAACCCGCGTTTTCCGTATTTTGTCAAGCAACGTCGTCTTTCCATGGTCCACGTGTCCCATCACAGTAACAACTGGAGGCCTTGGTACAAGCTCGTCTGCATGCTTAATGTAGAGCTCCTCGAAATATTTCTCGATCTGTTGAAGTTTACTTATCTGCTCTTCTACATGTTCCGTTTTTGTTTCCTGTTGCAGCCGCAGCTTATATCCGTACATCTTCGCGATCTCTCGAGCTGTTCTCTCATCCAAGTTCTGATTCGGTTTGAGCACAACGCCTTTCATGAACATGTCCTGAATGACTTTGTTCAGCGGAACTCCCATCTTTAAAGCGAGTGTGTTGACCTGGAGTTCCTCTGGTGCGACCAGGACCTCTTCCCTTACTTCCTCTTCTTTGATCTCTTCTTCTTTCTTAGGTTTGGTAGCGGGTTTGGATTTTTCTACGTCCTCCTCTTCCTCAAAGAGCTCGAGCAAAAGTTTGACGGTTTCCTCGTCTATGTAACTCATATGGTTCTTGATGTCGAGTCCAAGCTCCTCGAGCTCCTGAAGGAGGTCTTTCGTGGACATGTTCAACTTTTTCGCGAGTTCATACACTCTCAATCTCGGCATACATATCACCCCTTCAAACCGCATATATTTTACACAACATGTATGCCGTTTTGCTGAACTGATTTTAAAGTATCGTGCTATAAATTGATTTGGTAGGACATACTGACAAGGGAGGTTTGATGTAGATGTCAATTTTTGCACAAGATTGTTCAGAGCAACCGAAGGCTGTTCGTGAACTGATCACACACGCTGAGGAAACGAAGAGAAAGGCGGATCTTTTCAAACCGGCCAACCTCTTGATCTTGGGAATGGGGGCTTCCTACTACGCAGGATTGTACGCCATGGTGTACGCCAACCAAGCGGGCTTCAACTGTAGATGTGAGGAACTTTCAGAAGTGCTGTGGTACTGGGATGAGAAAAATTTTGATTCTTACGATACCATCGTGTTGGTTTCACAGTCTGGAGAGACAGTGGAGCTGAAAAAACTCGTCGAGAGGTATCCCAAAATCAGAAAAAAATGCATCCTCGTCACGAACAATTCGGGCAGCACTGTTGCCAAAACCCTGGGTCAAGATAGAGTCTTTCTGATCCACGCGGGGCAGGAGCGAGCCATGGGCTCGACCAAGACTTTCGTCAACAGTATTTTGACCTTACTCCTCATCGTATCACGATGGGTGGGACGTTCTTTGAGCTTTGAAGGTCTGGACGAGCATTTGGAGTACGCGCTTGATCTGGAAATTCGGAACTATGTGGAGAGTGTGGCTGCAAATGAACATTTGGTTCTGGTCGGACGAGGTTTTTCGGTGCCGATTCTGCGCATGGCACAGCTCACGCTCGCGGAGGTTGCCAGGTTCAACAGCTCCTGGTACAGTGGCGGAGGCTTTCGTCATGGTGCCATGGAGTTGCTGATTGGTGGTGCAACTGCAACGCTCATTCATCTTGAGGGAAGAACTGAACGAATTGTTGGCAAGATGCTGAAAGATCTTTCGGATTTCGAAAGAGTGTGGGCGATCACCAACGTTCAAGAAGACTCGAAAAGAGCGATCCTGTTGAAATCTGGCCTTCCCGAAGAGCTTGCTGCAATACCAGTCATCGTCGTTTTCCAGAAACTCGCGGACCAGCTCGCTCAGAAGAGAGGTTATCCAAGCGGAGTTGGCATGATCGCGACAAAGGTCACGAGCGAAGAGTAGAAATTCTTCCGTGTGCCAGATCCTTGAGCCGTTGCACGGTCGCAACATTTATCCCGGCTTTCCACCAGTAAGGTAAAACGGTGTTGTTCAGCAAAAGAGGATCGACGTCGGCTGGCAGTATCCCAGCACTCGTTAATTTGAACCAGTCTCTTGTGTTTGGAATCGGTGTATATTCGTTCAGAGAGATGGATATGCCGGCTTTCCTGCATGTTTCGATGGCGTTCATTACATCCTGCTCGGTTTGTTCCGGCATGTTCACCATGATGTACGCCTGGACTTCTCGGGAGGTGAAACCGACGGACCTGAGCAGCTGGGCTGCCTTGATGATATCCTCGTCGTGGACCTTGCCACCCGTTTTGTTTTG
Source organism: Pseudothermotoga sp. (assembly GCA_003510135.1). GTDB lineage: Bacteria > Thermotogota > Thermotogae > Thermotogales > DSM-5069 > Pseudothermotoga_A. Next base: position 53,249 of record DOKY01000033.1, on the reverse strand, counting down.
AAGGGGACCAGAGGTTTCGTAACCGAGTTTGATCGTGACGAAGTTTGCTTGCTTCAGCAACCAGGCGAGCTCTCCGTCTATCAATCTTGCGTGAATGCCGTTGGGAAGGTGGTATCTGACCCCGAGATTTGCAGTGATAAGCTTTTTCAACAGCGGTTTGAAGTGATTTTCTTTGTCTATCAGGGCGGCATCGTCGAAGAACACAACGTCTTTCACGTTAAAGGCGCGAACATATTTTCGGATCATTTTCAGTATTCGCTCATGATCCCGGTATATCCATTTTCCGTACAGCTTAGGCGTCAAACAGTAACTGCAGTTGTACACACATCCAAGCGATGTGAAGAACACCAGATAACCGACCTTCTCGTACAGCTCGTAGGCAGGATCCAGCCTTTCGAACCAGTCGCTGAGATCATCGTCGAAGCTTTCTCCAAAGAGATCGGAAAGCAAAGTGTTCAGCTGCGACAGATCCGCGCTGTAGACTATGTCCGCTCCGCTGTGAAGTCTTGCGTGATCCGGATAGATTCGTGCGTAGATGCCACCGAGAACCACAGGTACGTTCGGGAACACCCGCTTAATGACTTCTATCGTCTGGCGAACCCCCGGCCACCAGTAGGTCATGGAAGACGTGACGAAGAAGGCGTCAGGCTTTTCGATTCTTTTCAGCTCATGAATGAAGAACTCTTCAGGCGCGCCGTAACGTTTGTACTTCCTCGGAACGAACGACAGTTGCGGTGGTTTTTGGATTTCTACGGTGTGAAATTTTCCTGTGCCGTACTGCTTGTCAGGTTTGGGCCTGGCAAAGAAAGCGATTCTTGGATCGTGTCTGTTGAGAAGATCAATTAAGTTCACGTCGAATCCGTAGTGTAAAAGGGCAGATCCAACGTACAGTAGCCCAACAGGTTTGAGCCAGAAATCGTACGCTGCGAAGTCACATATCCAGGGATTGATCAGAACGATCTTCTTTTTACTTGCCAGAATTTGAACATCCCCCTCAACGTCAAATCGGGATCAAGATCATCGTGCTCGACCAATTTCTCCAAAACCTTACTCTGACCACCCGTGAGGAACACCCTGAAAGGCCTGTCGTAGATGTTTTTGATCTCCCCGATCAAACCGTTCAGTGCGCAGGCGGTTCCCTTCACGATACCTATCCTGATGTTCTCGGATGTATCTTTACCCACGCAGTTTGTCGGTACGTGGAGATCGACCTGAGGAAGCTTCGCGGTCTTTTCGAACAGGCTGTAGGCCGCGGTCATCAGTCCTGGCATTATCACTCCACCTTCGTAGTTTCCATCTCTCACAACATCTATCGTAATAGCAGTTCCAACATCTATCACCAGTGCGTCGGGATGGTCGAACGCAACAGCGAAGACGTTCGCCACCCTGTCCGCACCTATCTCAGAGGGATTTTTCACGTTCCATTTCACCTCCGATGAGTTCGTTGCTTCCACCCACGTACACTCGATGGTGAAGTACTTCTCAACCAGTTTCTGAAAAACGTAGTTCAGAGACGGTACGACCGAAGCGATCACGGCCCCTTTGAAGTGTGGTATCGTTCCAAACTGTTTTTCCAGCAAAATGGATGCAAGGGCAAATATTTCGTCCTCCGTTTCCGATCGTTGCGTGGAGAACCTCCACTTGTGGAATGTCACACCATCGTCGGTAACGCCCAGCACAGTTTGCGTGTTTCCAATGTCGAACAGGATGACCATCACTTCACCTCCAAAGGTATAATAAACCTCGAAAGGAGGTGCTTCAAATACATCCTTCGGTCCTGATCAATTCCGCGTGCGTGCTCGCTGGTTCTTCGCTGGGCATGGCTCTTGGCAAAGCGATTTCCGAAAGGTTCAAGAAAGTCCTTTTCCAGGCAGTGGGTTTGACCACCGTCGGTGTTGGGATCAAGATGACTCTCGACACCTCGAATTTCATAATTGTCTTGCTTGCTCTAGCGCTAGGTGCAATCGTTGGCGAAGCACTCGACATAGAAGAGAAATTGTCAAGGGTTGGTAAGTTCTCAAAGGATTCGACCAGGTTCGCGAAGGGTTTCGTGGCTGCGACCACGCTGTTCCTCGTCGGCCCCATGACGATCGTTGGTTCCGTAAGGGCTGGCCTGCTGAACGACGGTACGCTGATCTATGTGAAATCTGTGCTGGATTTCATCTCCTCAATTGTTTTGGCCTCACTCTATGGCATCGGCGTGCTCCTCACGAGCGTTGTCGTTCTGCTCGTTCAGGGTGGTATGGTATTGCTGGCATCGCAGCTTTCGTTCCTGACAGAGCAGACTTACCTCGCGAACTTCACTGGTGCCGGGGGTCTCATCGTTCTTGCTATCGGATTGAGGTTGCTCGAGGTGAAGGACATCAAGGTGGGCAACTTGTTACCTGCTCTGGTTCTGTCACCCATTATAGATTACGCAGCGCGGGTTTTCAGATGAGAGGAGGAAGCACATGAATAAGTTGGAAGAATCTGTACTGCACATCAGCATAATCGTGATCGCCCTTCTGGCAAACAGAAAGATCACATACGAGTTCAGCGTGCCTAAATACGCTTTCATCACACTTTTTGCGCTGTTGATAGTGATATTGCTCCTGATAGAATGGTCCAAGAAAAACAGGTTCGAACTCAGCCTTCATCTATCCTTTGCGAACCTGCTTTGGTTCATCTTCGCTGCATGTGCTCTGCTCTCCACGCTGTACGTGTTCCAGAACAACCGTTTTTACTTCAGATACTCCATCGATATAGCGCTTTACACCCTCCTTACAGCATTCATGGCAGTTTACTTCTCGAACAGAGCCCGCTCGAGGGATGTTATAACTAGGCTTTTGCTAACGTTTCTCGCATCTGGCATGGTTGTGGCGATAGATAGTTTGCTCAATTTCTACACCGGAACCAGCATCTTCTTTGAGAGGGTTGGAAATCCCTTCTACAGGGGATCGATAAGAGCAAGCGTTGGGAACGTCATCTTCGTGACGAACTATCTTGGAATGCTGTTACCCGTCAGCATCTATTTCATCATCTCCAACAACTACGGTTGGAAAAATGCGAAGAAAAAAGAGTACGTAATGGTCAAGATCTTTTCTCTGGTTTACTTCCTCCTGGCTCTGACCGTCATTGCCATAGGTCAAACCAGATCAGAGTACATCGCGCTCACGATCATGATCTGTCTCTTCGCTTTCTTCTATCTCATCTATCGCAAGAACAAGGAAAGAGAAGAGGCACCGTTCGGTGGACAGTTAAAACGTTTCAACAGAATCATCTTTGTTCTGCTCGTGATCCTGTCGATAGTGGTGCTTGTCGTTTACAACACGGACAATCCTCTGACAAAGTATGGAACAGTTTCACTCTTTGGAAGGTTCGCTCCCGAGGTTTTCGCATCTAACGCCGAAGAAAGGCTTCTGGCATGGCTTTCAGCAGTTGAACAGTGGAAAGAGAGTAAATGGATAGGTACAGGTATAGGCACCTATCAAATACTCGCCATCGAAGAGCTGGCGAAGGTGATGGAGAAACATCCTCGGTTTCTGTACGTGTGGAACAACTTCAAGCGCACGCACAACGACTATTTCCAGGTTCTGGGTGAGATGGGTGTGCTCGGTTTCTCAACGTTAGTGGTTCTGGGTGTTCTGCTCGGTGTCTACGCCCTGAACCGCTTCAAGAGGTTACAGAGCCTGGAAGATTTTCTCCTCTTCTTGGCCATGAGTCTGGGATTTGTGGGGTTTATGGTTCAGAGCTTTTTCAGTTTTCCAGGCCATCTCTTGCCAAACTCGTTGCTTGCCATCTTTTACGCTTCGGTTGCGACAGGAGTCTATTTCAATCCCGCTGAAAACGGCTTTCTGTCATGGAAAATCACTTTGCGCGGTTTCAAACTCGCTGTGATCTTGGTTGCGGTCCTGTTCACCGTACTGTCAACGACCTATCTGAAGTGGAACTACTTCTTATCCGAGGTTTACTTCAAAAACGGAAGCGGTTCGTACAGCTTCCTTGCGAATTTGGACAGCGAAAAGAACAGATTGGAACAGCTTGAAAAGACGCTCTTGGCGAGACTGGACGAGCTCGAAAATCTGTCCGGCCCGTTCGTCAACCTGAGGCCGGAGAACTTCAAAATCGAGAACCTTGATCCTGTAGAGCTGGAGAAGAGAAGGGTAAATCAAATCGCTTCAATAAGAAACAACCTTGTGAGCGATCTCGGAAAGGTGAGAAATGGTCTGAAAGAGATCCAGCAGCTGCAGCAACAGCATTCGAAACTGGCCAAGGAGAACCTCCTGAAGTCCGTAAGGATGAACCACACCTATGGAAAGTCCTACTTTTATCTCGCCTCTTTGGCGTTGAGACCGGAGCGCATCAACGAGTTGACGGGCGCATTGAAAGCTGCGAAAACGTCGGTCCTGACTCAAAGTTACGATGAATATCAGAGAGTGATTGCACCTCAGTTCAGAAGCTCAGATTTGCTCTTTCTGATTGATTTGAAAAGATACAGTCCGAATTCTGTTGATGAGAACACCATGGCGTACCTTCAAGCAATACTTGATTCCTGTGCGTTGTTCAAAACGTCACTGCTGAGCTTCAACGAGAGAAACACCTACAAGGCCCTCGCAGCGAGGTACGCAACACTTGCAGGAGCAATCAAAAATTTGAGAGAACGGCTGAGCTATCTACAACAGGATGAGACAGGCAGAATGTTCCTGAGTAAGCTCGATGGACTGTACGAAAAATACGGCGAAGAGTTCATAGATTGGGCAAGGGGCACAGTCTATCGTCTGCCGGGTTCCTGGAGCAGGTATCCTGAATGGAAGAATCCCGACACGCTCAGAGCGGTGCGGGGAGAAGACATCTACAGATTTCTGGCGGTGCAGCTGGCAAGCTTCGAACCGTTGACGAGCGATAGAGCCATTGAATTTCTGCAATATCTGGCTCGCAGGGAGATCTGGGCATGTGAAGCGATGGCTGCGAAACGGGTTTGGGCGGTTCCAGACGGTGCCGCAATGGTGCTGTTGGCCGCAGCTCATTCTCTGAAAGCTCAAGATCCTGTTCTTTCAGAGCAGATCCTGAAAGCCATGCAGGAAGATTACAGACCAAGTTTCGAACGAATAGTAACAGAACTTCAGCGTTTGGACCTCAAGAAGAGCATAGACGAGTACCTCTCACAGGTCTCGAACGCGATCGAACGGATTCTATCGGAAGAAGACATCCCCAGTGTCAGAATCAAAAGTGTGCGATCGATCGTTGAGGGACTTTCAGATCAGATCGAGTCACAGTTCAAATCTGCAAATTGGAAAATTGCGATAGACAACGAACTTGCGGCGATTCAAAATGGCGAAGTGAACAAGGTTCATACTTTGGTGTCGGATCTGCCGAACGCGATGTTCAACGAAGTGCAAAGACTGTTCGCAAACGTGATCAAAGATCAGGACAGGCTCAACCAGGCGGTTCAGGAGATAAAGTCTGTGGTGAACAGTGTACCTCTGGCATTGAAACTCTGGGAGAGGTATTCCCGATTCGTGGCATTCTATACCATTCTCGAGGAGGTGAGCAGATGAGTTGGAGATCGACAACGATACTCGTTGTTTCGAGGAACGGTAAAACTGTCATGGCAGGAGATGGTCAGGTAACCTATGGCAACACGGTGCTCAAACATGGAGCAAGGAAGATCAGAAAGATCGCGGATGGTCAGGTTTTAGCGGGTTTCGCAGGTTCAGTTGCAGATGCCATGGCCCTGTTCGATCGTTTCGAGGCAAAACTCAGAGAGTGGGGAAACAATCTGTTGAAAGCGGCGGTGGAACTGGCGAAAGACTGGAGGACAGACAGGATCTTGAGAAGGCTGGAAGCCCTGCTGCTCGTTGCAGACAGGAACAGCGTGCTCATAATATCCGGTACGGGAGAAGTCGTTCAGCCTGACGACAACGTGGCAGCCATTGGCTCTGGTGCACCTTATGCGCTCGCCGCCGCGAGGGCTCTGGTGAGAAACACTGACCTCGACGCGAGGACAATAGCGGAAAAATCTTTGCAGATCGCGAGTGAGATATGCATATACACGAACAGCAACATAACGATTGAGGAACTTTAAAGGAGCGTGAGACGAGATGACGAACTTCGATGAACTGACCCCGAAGCAAATAGTGGCAGAGCTTGACAAGTACATAGTTGGTCAGCATCAGGCGAAACGTGCCGTTGCGATAGCCATAAGGAACCGCATAAGACGGCAGAAATTACCGGAAAAGTGGCAAAAAGAAGTGCTTCCCAAGAACATTCTCATGATAGGTCCCACAGGTGTTGGTAAGACGGAGATTGCAAGAAGGCTCGCGCAACTTTCCGGTTCGCCCTTTCTCAAGGTGGAGGCAACCAGGTTCACAGAGATAGGATACGTGGGAAAGAACGTTGAATCGATGATAAGGGATCTGGTCGAAATAAGCGTGAACATGGTCAAGAAGGAAATGATGGAACAGGTCAGAGAAAAGGCTGAAGCGATGGTGGAGGAGAGAATTTTAGATGCTTTGGTGCCAGAAAGCAGGAAACCTCAGTCTCTTGGATTGATGGGACTTTTCGGCATGCAGCAGCAACCACAGCAGAGCGTCGAGGAAAGAAGGTTGATCAGGCAGAAACGTGAGGAAATGAGGCAAAAACTGAGAAGTGGGGAACTCGAGAACGAAATGATCGAAATCGAGGTTGAGAAAGAAGCCACACCTTTCATGGGAATTGTCGGGTCTGCGGAGCTGGAGGATTTGGGTATTGATCTGAGCAACATGCTCGGCAGTCTTCTACCGAAGACGAAACAGAAGAAAAGGCTCACCGTTTCCGAGGCACGTAAAGTTCTTTTGCCCATCGAGGCTGAGAAACTTTTAGACGTAGACAAGGTCGTTCAGGAAGCTCTCGACAGGGCTCAGAACAGGGGTATAATCTTCATAGACGAACTCGACAAGATAGCGATCAAATCCTCGGCCAGTGGTCCGGACGTTTCAAGACAGGGCGTTCAGAGGGACCTTCTACCCATCGTCGAGGGTACAACGATCATGACGAAGTACGGACCCGTCAGGACAGACTACATACTCTTCATAGGTTCCGGTGCGTTTCACATGAGCAGGCCATCGGACTTGATGCCAGAGCTTCAAGGTCGATTCCCCATTCGAGTTGAACTTTCACCGTTAACTCAAAAGGACTTTGTGAGAATACTTACTGAACCTGAAAATGCGATCATCAAGCAGTACCAGGCTTTGCTAGCTGTTGAAGGCGTGGAGTTAGTTTTCAGTGAGGATGGTGTGGAGGAAATCGCCAGGATTGCTTACGAACTCAACCAGAGGTTGGAGAACATCGGAGCGCGGAGGTTGTACACTGTTGTGGAGAAGGTGCTGGAAGACATAGCCTTCGAGGCACCCGATGTCTCCGAAAAGAGAATCGTTGTTGATGCGAATTACGTAAGGGAGAAGATCGGAGCCATAGCTGCGGACGAGGACTTGAGCTCCTATATCTTGTGAGGCGATCGCTGTGAAGAGAAAGGTCCGGGAGGCGTTGCTGGCCTATTTATTCTTGGTGCCATCGTTTTTGATTTTAGGCACGTTTGTGTTCTGGCCAGTAGGTTTTTCGTTCGTCCTCAGTTTCTTCAGGTGGGACTTCAGGAACATGAGAAGTCCTGTTTTTGCGGGATTCGAGAATTACAGAGAAATATTCAGATTCTTCCCACCGATGGACCACAGCTTCGTGGAGGCTTTTCTCTGGACGTGCTTTTTGATCTTTGTTTCAATGTGCATCGTCGTTGCACTGTACGACTCCGTCAGAAAAAGCAAAGTGGCCTGGTTTCTTCTGGTCGCATCGATTCTTCTCTATGTTTTCAATGAGTCGATTCTTAGAATCTTCGCTCTCGGTCTCTGCCTGTTGCTTTTCATCGTTACAGTGTTGAGGGCTAAGCAGTACCTTTCCAGGCACGTTTCGGGTCTGATAGCGGGCGTTGTGGGTTTGGTAACCCTCATGCTCGCGTTCGACAGACGTTTCTACACCATCATCGATTTCCTCATAGAGGGCGGGGATAGAAATCTCTTCGTGAAGGCGATGCTCAACACACTCTACTACGTGGTGCTCACCGTTCCCATCACGATTGGCCTGGCGCTCGGGATCGCATTGATGCTGAACTCGAACATCAAACTCAGGGCTTTCTTCAGAACCGCATACTTTGTACCCTTCGTGACCTCCGTGGTGGCCATATCCTTGGTTTGGAGATGGATCTTCGACGACGCGTACGGTTTGCTGAACTACTTTCTTTCGTTCTTCAACGTTCAGAAGATCGCATGGTTGAAAGACGAACGGTGGACGATTCCCACCATTGCCATCGTATCCATCTGGAGGACCGTTGGCTATGACGCGGTGATCTTTCTTGCAGGTCTTCAGAGCATCGATCGTTCTTACTACGAGGCTGCAGAAGTTGACGGAGCCAGCGTTGGTCAGAAGTTTCTCTACATAACCTGGCCTCTTCTCAGCCCCACCACTTTCTTCTTGTTGATCGTATCTCTGATAAATGCGTTCAAGGTGTTCACGGAGGTCTACGTGCTGTACAGTGGTTTACCTGGCCCGTACAACAACAGTGGTCTGACGATGGTCTACTACGTCTTCGACAGATTCTACGTTCAGCAACGAATGGGCATAGCGTGCGCAGCCGCATACGTATTGTTCGCGATAATTCTTCTTTTCACACTGATCCAGTTCAAGGTCGGCAGGAGCGTCGTGGAATACGTGTCATGAGGTGGAAAAATGAGACGTCCGTTAGGTAGTTTTCTGATTTACACCTTGCTCTCGATAGGTGCAGTGGTGATGCTCATGCCGTTTGCATGGATGGTCTCCACGTCCTTTAAGACACGGAGTGAGGTGGAGCGCTGGCCTCCGATCTGGACAAGCAAGAATTTTTCCAGAACGTGGCATCTGAAAACCAACGTGTCACGAGGTTCCGTCGGAGGTCTGGACTGGAAAGGTTTGACGCTGAGGGAAGCGCTCGTGCTCGTTCAGAGTGAGACGGAAAAGGATATCTTACGAATTCAGATAGACGATGATCCCGTGTACAGGGGTACAGTGACGATTTCTTTCCCGACAGATGCGAGGTTCCTTCGTGGCAAACTGGAAAGCAGCTTGTTCGAAGAGTTTTCCAGCACCCTGATGAAAAACACGAAACAAAAAGAAGTCTTACAAATCCTCAGCGAGAGCCCCGACGCAGAAACCTTCTTCAGCAGATTCTTCGCTCTCTATCTACATGGGAAAGATGCGTACCTCGATCGGAGAAATTACGTTGAGTTCGTCGAAAAGGCGGCCGGTTCTTCTATTCAACAGGTCGAGTTCCTATCGCGTTACGTGTCAAGGATACCCGAGGACAGCCGGGACGAATTCTCCAGGTTCATGGAATCGGTAAAGAAAGCCTGTGCAGATGTCGTTGGATCCGTGACAATCTTCAAGAAGGGAAAGACGGCCATTCTGGATCTAACGGAAGTGGAGAGCATCCGTCGTGAACTGAACATTTGGCTGGACAAGCTCGACACCGACAACCTGAGTGGTTCACTCAGGAGTAATCCTGTGATCCGTCTCTACGAACAGAGAGTGCTGGAAACAGTTCGAACCACGCTGGATCGACTCGAGACATACTTGTTCGTGCATGATTTCTTCCAGGCAGTTCAAAAAGAACGTGTTGACTCGATTGTTGTGAAGTTCACGTTCATGGATGAAAGAGAAAAGAAAAACGAATTTTTATTGTCTCTAAACCGGATTGATGTGCCAGAAGAGCTGAAAGCGATCGTCGAGCAAGAACTGAACAGATCCCTGGAAGGGCTTGCGGAAAGAGTGGAAAAGAGAATCGACGAAAAATTGTACTTTGAGTTTGCCACCTTGGCGGTTGAAAACATCAGAATCTACGTTCAGCAAATGAAACAGCTGGGTTCACAGCTGTTGAACCTTTTGAATTCGAAATCTTTGAGTCTTCGAGCTTTCGAAGATATTGGAAAGCTGATACGGTGGTTGCAATCTGAAGAAAGTGTGGCTGCGAGCGTGATCCTGGACAAGATGGAACAGTTGACTCAGGGTGTAGAAGAAAACGAGTTCTTCGAAGCTTTGAAGAAGGTGTGCAGCGAGATAGACACGATAGGCAAGCTGAGATCGCTCCAGTCAAGGGTTCAAAGCCTGATGAAGATCATCCAGGCTCCCGATTTCGTCACCGAAGCGAGATTGAAACAGAACCAGACGATAGAACTCGTGCTCAAAGACGTTGATCCGGTTTATCTCGAAGATGAGCGTTACGATGTGCGGGTGGATTACACTTTCAGGGAGGTCCTTGGCAACGTCTTTCATAACTACGTTGCCGCTTGGCGGAGCGCACCGTTTGGTATCTACTACATCAACACCGTGTTCGTCTCAACCGTGACAACAGTTGCCGAGGTGATCCTCTGCGCCATGGCAGCGTACGCGTTCGCTCTTATGAGTTTTCCGGGTAAAGGATTGATCTTCAGCTTGTTTTTGAGTACGATGATGATACCCGGAGAGGTCCTGCTTGTTCCAAACTTCATAACAATTTCAAGGCTCGGCTGGATCGACACGTACTACGCGCTCATAATACCGTGGATTGTGAGCGTCTTTGCGATCTTTCTGCTCAGGCAGCATTTTTTGGCTCTTCCCAGAGAATTGCAGGACGCTGCCAAGATAGACGGTTGCTCCCATTGGAGGTTCCTCTGGACCGTGGTCGTTCCCTTGTCGAAACCGGCGATCGTGACGTCTGCGCTTCTGAAGTTCGTTGGGAGCTGGAACGCATTCTTGTGGGTGCTCATCGTGACCAACAAGGACAAGTTCAGAACGCTGCCTGTTGGCCTTCAAACCTTCAGCACGGACGTCGGCACGGTGTACAACATGCTCATGGCCGCTGCTACATTCTCGATCCTGCCGATAATCGTGCTGTTCCTTTTCACGCAGCGGTACTTCGTTCAGGGTATCGCGAGGACGGGTTTGAAGTGAGGTGTTCCTGGTGAAACCGACCAAGAAGCAAAAAAAAGGCTTCCTGCGTCATGTGGTGGTCATTTCATTCTTCGTGATCGCTTTTCTCTGGCTTGCAACTTACCTTCACTTCGTTGTCGAGTCGAGGCGGAACGTTGAGCTCAAGATAAGGGACGAAGAGCTTTCTCAACGGATCGAAGAACTGACAGAGCAGATAAACAGGATAAAGGGGAGCAAAACGCAATGATCTTCGTGACAACATCTCATAAACCGACAAAAGAACAGGTGTTGAAGGCTAAACAGCTCGCACAAGAATTGAGTTTGCCATACATATCACGGAGAAGCTTTCGTGATCTGATGGAGATCGTTGGCAGTGATTACTGCTATGTTGTCGAATCAAACAGAGTCGTTGTGAAGTATCGGGGAGGGGCACTGTTCTTCCACCCGTCCACTGCCAAAGTGAGAATGAGGAACGTCAGGAAAGGGCTCAAAGATCACCTGATTGAGTGTCTGCAACTTAGGGGAAACGAGTGGATCCTAGACACAACTTTTGGGCTCGGTGCCGAGGCTATACTCATGGCCGGTTTTCTGAAAGACGGCAGAATCGTTGGCCTGGAGGCTTCAACGCCCATTTACATCGTCGTGAGAGAGGGTCTGAAAAGTTACAGAGACAAAGAAGACTGGGTCAACGAAGCAATGAAAAGAATAGAGATCGTGAACATGGACTTCAGAGAGTACCTTCTCAGTTGCCCGGACGATTCTTTCGATATCGTTTACTGCGATCCAATGTTCGAGAATCCTGTTTATGAATCTTCCTCAATGAACCCGTTGAGACCTTTTGCCGTCTATGATACTGTGACGGGCAGAGACGTTGAAGAGATGTTGCGTGTCGCGCGCAAAAGGGTGGTTGTGAAAGCACACGCGCTTGATTCGTTGTTCGACAGGATCAAGGTCGATCGAATAACTGGTAGCAGGAAGAGCCAGGTTCTGTATGGAGTGATCGAAAAGAAATGATCGTACTCACCGGTCCAACCGGTGTCGGTAAAACCGAGATTGCTATCGAACTGGCGGCGCGCGTTAACGCAGAGATAATCTCGGTTGATTCAAGACAGATTTACAAATTCATGGACATAGGAACAGCCAAGCCAACGACGGAGCAGAGGAAAATTGTACCGCATCATCTGATCGACATTGTTTATCCGGATGAGTACTACAGTGTCTACAACTTCAGGAACGATGCCTTGAAAACGATCTCACAGATAAGAGCGAAAGGAAAGATACCACTGTTAGTTGGGGGAACCGGCCTCTACATTGATGCATTGACGAAAGGCATCTTCGAAGGCGCTCCTCGGAACGAGCAATTGAGGCAGGAGCTCCTGGAGAGAGAAGCCAAAGAACCGGGTCGCTTGAGGAGGATGCTCGAAAAAATCGATCCTGAGGCAGCAAGCAGGATCCACGTGAACGATTTGAAACGCACAATCAGGGCACTCGAGGTTTGGTTTCAAACAGGATGCACGATATCGCAGCTTCAGAGGGCCTCCAAACCTTCTGGAAACTTTACCATAGTCGTTTTGACAAGAGATCGCAGAGAGCTTTATGATAGAATTAACGTGAGAGTCGAAAGGATGATCGAGGAAGGCCTTGTCGAGGAAGTAAAATCTCTTTTGAAAATGGGCTACTCGAAAGATCTTAATGCTCTTAGAACGATAGGCTACCGAGAAATCATCGAGTATCTTGAAGGGAAAGAAAGTTTCGAAAGGACTGTGGAGAAGATCAAACGCAACACGAGGCACTTCGCGAGAAGGCAGTTCATCTGGTTTAGAAGGTATCGCGAGGCGGCTTGGCTGAACGCGACTGATGAGAGGCTTCCTGAAAAGCTTACCGAGATGGTGAGCAAAGATGCACAGAAAAATTTGTGATGTCGTTGGGGGGTCTGGAGAATGGCAGAGAAGTTCAATCTTCAAGACAGGTTTCTCAACACTCTGCGCACCGGTAAGATCGAGGTCAAAGTTTACCTGGTGAACGGGTTTCAAACCAAAGGGATCATTCGTTCTTTCGACAGTTACACGATCTTGCTGGAGAACGAGAACCAGCAGAGTCTCATCTACAAGCATGCGATAAGCACGATAATGCCAACGTCGTTCGTCAAGCTTGTAAAGACCGAACAGAAGGAAAAGGAGGAAACATCCCAAGCTAAAGCGGATGGTTCGGACGAATGAAACAGTCGGTTTAAAAAAGGTTCTGATGTTGACAATAGAAAACAGTGAGACGTCCTGTGAGGAGCTGGTGAACCTTCTGGCGAACATTGGAGCAGAAGTTGTTGAATTGATCGAGCAGAAGCGCGAGTTTCCTGACTCGCGCTTTTATCTTGGGCGTGGAAAAATTGAGTCCGTGGCCGAGAAGATCGCCCATCTGGGCATCGATTACGTTGTAGTCGACAGTGAACTCACCCCAGTTCAGGCGAAGAATCTCGAGAAGCTTTTGAAAGTGCCGGTCAGAGACAGGACCCAGGTCATCCTGGACGTGTTTGCAAAGCACGCAACGACGAAGGAAGGAAAAATTCAGGTTGAACTTGCGCGGCTGCAGTACGAACTACCGAGGCTGGTTGGTGAAGGAAAAAGTCTTTCGAGGCTCGGGGGAAGAGTAGGAACCAGGGGGCCTGGTGAACCAAAGCTCGAAGAGAGGCGAAGGCGAATACACCAGAGGATCGCTGAATTGAGAAAGGAACTGCAGGAGCTCAGAAAGAACAGAGAGCAACAGCGAAAGCTGCGTTTGGACAGTGGACTTGCCACGGTCTCTATAGTTGGTTACACAAACGCTGGAAAGTCCTGCCTACTGGCCACACTCTCTTCAGACCGATCCATAACGGTGAGCGGAAAACTGTTCAGCACTCTCGCGCCCGTCGTGAGGCGTGTTAAACTCCCAGACGGGAGAATTGTTCTGTTCAAGGATACCGTCGGTTTCATAAGAAGAGTGCCGCACTCTATCATAGAGGCTTTCAAGTCTACCTTAGAGGAGATCTTGTACTCAGACCTTATAATCTTGCTCGCCGATGTTTCTGATCCAGAAGTTATTCAAAAGGTCAACGTTGCGATCGATGTTCTCAGCGAGCTCCAAGCTGAGAAGATCCCACGATTGCTGGTTTTCAACAAGATCGATTTGCTTTCCAAAGAAAACCTCGAGCGTCTGTCCGATGCTTATCCATCAGCAATATTCATAAGCGCCCTGAAAGGAGAAGGTATCGATCTGCTCCTCGAAGAGGTCTCCCGATTGCTGGGAAAAAGCGAGGCCGAGAGGGAATTCATTATCGATGCAAAGCGTTTGCATCTGTTAGAGAAGTACCGCGAAAAGATAACGATTAAAAGAAGTATCTTCACTGATGAGGGCGTTGTTGTTAGAATAAGAGCTCGCGAGGGCATGTTGAAAAAACTCGCCACGCTGCTTGGTGGAGGGATGGAAACATGCGAAGGTTGATCTTGCTCGTGCTGATATTCGTATCGGTCATCTCTATGGCGATATTCATGCCACCTGTTGGCGGACAACTTCTGATCACCTCGAGTTTTGGAGAGTTCCGCGGAACGGGAAACAGGGGCCCACACTTCCATATGGGAGCCGACTTTTCCACGCAGATGCGTTCGGGCGTTCCCATACTCGCTGCTGCTGACGGCTGGCTCGTTAGGGTTGAGATCGACGAGGACGATATTTATGGAAACGTTGTTGTGCTGCAACACGAAGATGGTCTTCGTACGCTGTATGCCCATCTGAGTGATTTTTCTGGGAAGATCAAGAGCATAATTGACAGCGTTGTTGCCGAGTTTGGAAAAAGAAGGATCGTCGTCGAATTTCCGGAGAAGAACATCTGGTTCAAAGCGGGAGAAGAGATTGGCTATTCCGGCCAGACAGGCGAAGCGGCCCAGCCTCACTGTCATTTCGAGATCAGAAACATCGATGAGACCATTTGCTACAATCCCTCCGATATGTTGAACGTCCCCCAGCCCGCAGATGCCAAGTTCACCGTCAGGGGATTAATGATAGACGGTGAAAAGGTGAACTACAGTGAGAACGAAGTGTACAGATTCCGTGGTAGTTGGCCAAAGATCGCGATTGATGCCGTCACGAGCGTGGGCAGGAATGTCATTGGTCTCAGATCCCTAAAACTTTATTTCAACAACGATCTGGTTTACCACATCGACTTCAGCGAAATTCGCCTCGACGAGTTCAACAACGTTTGGGCGGTGTATAACGAAAATTCCGTAGCGGATGGATACAGATACGCGGCGTACCACAAGTTGTATCCAGATAAGAGCAGCAGTGTTGTGAAGCTGAATAGATTCCCCGAACTGGGGCAGATCCCCTCGAGAACGAACGTGACTATAATTTGTGAAGATGTGTGGAGAAACGAGCACAAAGTGAAATTCATTTTGGAAAGAAGGTAGAAAGCATGTGGTTCTTCCGGCGAAAGAAAGTGAAGAACCTATCAGTTGATCCATTCTACAGGCAAGGAAACAGCCTGGTGGTGTATTTCAAATGTTCACGATGCGGAGAATACTTCCGCAGCCATTTGCGTATGGGTTACGACTTCATAAACGATTACGACAACCCATCCAGCCCGTACAGGATTGATAAAATCTACGTTGGTTCGAAGTGCCCCAACAAGTTGCACCTCACTGCGGCCTTCAGTTCGAGCTACAAGGTCAGGACCTTCAGCTTGGAAGGTGGAGAGTTCGTGAGTAAAGAAGAATATGAGCAGCACACAAAGGAGGCGGAGAAATGAAGAGGTTGTTCACAAGCGAAAGTGTCACAGAGGGTCATCCAGACAAACTGGCGGATCAGATATCGGACGCGATCTTGGACGCAATCTTGCAGCAGGACCCCGACGCAAGGGTTGCCGTTGAGACGCTGGTTACAACGGGTTTGGCCGTCGTGGCAGGAGAGGTCACGACCGAGGCCTACGTGGACATACAGGACATCGTGAGACGTACAATCCTTGACGTTGGCTACACAAGGGCAAAATACGGTTTCGACGGTGAAACGTGTGGGGTTCTGACCTCGATCCACAATCAATCTCCCGACATAGCCATAGGCGTCAACAAGGCACTCGAAGCACGGGAGAGAAACCATCTTGAGGACGAATACGACAAGATTGGTGCGGGCGACCAGGGTATAATGTTTGGGTACGCGACAAACGAAACACCCGAATATATGCCCCTTCCGATAGTGCTTGCCCATAAACTCGCAATGAGACTCGCTGAAGTCAGAAAGAAGAAGATCGTACCCTTCCTCAGACCCGACGGTAAGACACAGGTCACGATCGAGTACGATGAGAACTGGAAACCCATTAGGGTCGACACTGTCCTCATCTCTGCACAGCACGAGCCTGATGTGACGCTCAACGAGCTCAGGGAAGCTCTGATGGAGCACGTGATAAGGCCAGTAATACCGCAGCAGTATTGGTCCAATGACATAAAGATCTTCGTGAACCCAACCGGCAGGTTCGTGCTTGGAGGTCCATCAGCAGACACGGGCTTGACGGGCCGAAAGATCGTAGTGGACACCTACGGTGGATGGGTGCCACACGGAGGCGGAGCTTTCAGCGGGAAGGATCCAACGAAGGTTGACAGATCTGCGCACTACATGGCTCGCTACGTCGCGAAGAACGTCGTTGCTGCTGGCCTCGCGGATCGTTTCCTGATACAGGTCGCTTACGCGATAGGCAAAGCCAGACCGGTGTCTTTCACGTTCGACACCTTTGGGACAGCTAAGGTCGACGAAGAGAAGTTGGCAAAGATCATCTCGGAAATATTCGACTTTCGCCCATTGGCGATCATTGAAAAGTTGAATTTGTGCAGGCCCATCTACAGGAAAACCGCGGTTTACGGCCATTTCGGCAGGAACGATCCCGACTTCACGTGGGAGAAGCTTGATGTTGTTGATGAACTCAAGAGATATTTCAACATGTAGGGGAGGGAAGAGCTGTGGCGAAGAAGGTCAACAAGTCGGCTCTGAAACGTGTCAGGCAGTCCAGTAAAAGAAGAGAAAGGAATAGATCTTACAAGACAAGGATGAAGAACGCCATCAAGCGCGTTGTAGAAGCCGTCAAAGCTAACGAGGAAAGGGACAGGATCATGCAACTGGTCAGAGAGGCGATCTCGGCCATAGACAAGGCTGCGTCCAAAGGTGTCATTCACAAGAACCAGGCTGCGCGTAGAAAATCCCGCCTCATGAATTTCGTGAACAAGAGTCTGCAGGCGGTTCAGGGTTGAAAAGTCGATAAAACTTAAGGTGTTTTTTCTTGTCTGTTCCAGCACCTGGAAATTCAGGTGCTGGTTTTGCTTTGATGGTAAAATTTTAATGGAGAAGTGAAACGTGAGAAGCCGGATTTTGTTCTTGCTTTTTCTGCTCGTGCTATTCTCTGGACCTCTCATAGTTGGGTTGAGCGGTTCTGTATGGACCGCAACGATTTGGTATGCTTCACTTTTGACCGTGACCCTGACCATCATGAAACTGGAACGCCTTGGACCAATGTTCATCTACAGAAAGGGAATCGTATTGAGGAGCTTGCTGTACTTGCTTTTGCTTTACGGTTTGCTCGCCGTAACGAGTCTGATCTTTCCACAGGAATCGAGCACGGTTCAAAAACTGAGTCTCGATCCGGCCATGATCGTCTTACTCGTGGTCCTTGCACCTTTGGCAGAAGAAGTGGCCTTCCGTGGCTACGCACAAGCGATCGCCAAAAGGCGTTTGGGTACAAACGGAGCGATAATCATGACTTCCCTGTTGTTCTCGTTGTTTCATCCGTTTTCTGTCTTTCCTCAGATATTTGTAACATCCTTGCTACTTGGAACGATAAAGGAGGTTCACGGTTCTCTTGTACCCTGTGTGATAGTGCACTGTCTAAATAATGTGGTGGCACTGGTTGTCTCTTTATAAAACGAGAAAGGAGTGATGCGAGTGTTCGATAAATTTTCGGAAAGTTCTGCTAGGTTGATCGTGGAAGCTCAGAAAGAAGCCATTGAAATGGGCCATTCTTATGTTGGAACCGAACACATTCTGCTCGCGATACTGAAGCAGGATTCTCCGCTCGGTGAATCGCTCGGTGAGATGGGAGTCACCTATGCACGAGCGAAAAACGAGATCATATCAATGGTCGGCATGGGCATGAGAGGCTATTCAAGCTCACCTCAGATGACCCCCAGGGCCAAGCGTGTCATTGAGCTCGCCTACGAAGAAGCAAAGTACCTGGGGAGCGAGAAAATACAGCCCGAGCATATTTTGCTGGGGATCATAAGAGAAGGCGAGGGCATAGCGGTCCACGTGCTCAGGAAGATGGGTGTGGATCTCGGAACGCTCAGGCGGATAGTGGTCGAAAGCTCCCAACAACGAGATTCAGATTACGATGTTGAGAGAACCTCAGACAATCCATCTGTCAGACATCTGGAAGGTTTCGGTATAGACCTCACGGCCCTTGCGATGAAAAACCAGCTGGATCCGGTCATAGGCAGGGAAGAGGAAATAGAACGTGTTATGCAAGTGCTGGTGAGGAGAAAGAAGAACAATCCGGTGCTCATAGGTGAGCCAGGCATCGGTAAGACTGCCATAGTTGAGGGTTTGGCGCAGAGGATTGTTGCAGGCGAGGTCCCGGAGCCTCTCAAACACAAGACGATCTTTTCTCTCGATGTTGCTGCGCTTGTGGCTGGCACCAAATACAGGGGTGAGTTCGAGAAGAGGATGAAAAAGTTGTTGCAGGTGGTCAGCCGAGATCCGAACATCATACTTTTCATAGACGAGATACACACGATAGTCGGAGCTGGTTCGGCCGAAGGCGCCGTAGACGCTGCGAACATTTTGAAGCCTGCTCTCGCAAGGGGTGAAATCAAGTGCATAGGCGCAACGACGCCCGATGAATACAGGAAGTACATCGAGAAAGATGCGGCGCTCGAGAGACGTTTCCAGAAGATTTACATCAGGGAACCGAGCGCTGAGGAGACGCTTGCCATCCTCAAAGGTTTGAGGCACAAGTATGAATCACACCATAGGGTCAAGTACACTGACTCCGCTCTTGAAGCGGCGGTCTATCTCTCGAAACGTTACATCACGGACCATTTCTTACCGGACAAAGCCATCGACGTGGTGGACGAAGCCGGGGCGAGAGCACGTTTGAAGAGTTTTGTGCTTCCACCGGAAATACAGCTTTTGAAGGCGCGTTTGGAGCAGATCAAGAACGATAAGGAGCTCGCCGTGCTGAACCAGGATTACGAGAAGGCTGCGGAACTGAAAGAAGAAGAGAAGACGCTTTCCGCACAGTTGAATGAAAAGTACCAGGCGTGGAGAAAAGCTGTCGAATCTTCGATAATAACCGTTGACGTTGATCAGGTCGCAGAGGTCGTGTCGAGCTGGACAGGTATACCTTTAATGAAGATAGAAGAAAGCGAAAGTGAGAAGCTGTTGAACCTCGAGAGGGCATTGCATCAGCGCATTGTCGGTCAAGATGAAGCCATAAAGGCCATAGCGAGGGCCATAAGGCGTGCACGCAGTGGTTTGAAAGACCCGAGGCGCCCCATCGGTGTGTTTCTGTTCCTTGGACCCACGGGTGTAGGTAAGACGGAGTTAACAAAAGTGCTCGCCGCACACCTTTTTGGTGATGAAAAGGCACTGGTGAGGTTCGACATGAGTGAATACATGGAGAGGTTCTCGGTTTCGAGACTGATCGGAGCGCCTCCGGGCTACGTCGGTTACGAAGAGGGTGGAACTCTGACCGAAAAGATCAGACGGAGGCCCTTCTCGGTCATTCTGTTCGATGAGATCGAGAAGGCACACCCGGACGTTTTCAACATCCTGCTGCAGATCATGGACGATGGTCGTCTGACCGACTCTCAGGGCAGAGAGGTGGACTTCAAGAACACGATCATCGTCATGACCAGCAACATTGGAGGCAACTTGATAAACAAGTCCAAGAGAACGCTTGGTTTCGTCTCCCAAGAAAATGCGCAGCGTGATTACGAAGAAATGAAGGCACTCGTTCTGGAAGAGGTCAAGAAGACTTTCAGACCGGAGTTTCTCAACCGAATAGACGAAATAGTGGTCTTCCATCCGCTATCGAAGGAGGACGTCTCAAAGATCATCGACATACTCATCTCGGACTTGAGAGACAGGTTGAAGAGCAAGGGGCTTGATGTGGTCTTGGCGAAATCTGCGAGAGAGTTCCTGATAGAGAAAGGTTTCGATCCCGTTTACGGCGCAAGACCTTTGAAGAGGGCCATCCAACAGTACCTGGAAGATCCGCTTGCCGAGGAGATACTCAGAGGCAAGTTCAATCCGGGCGACGTGATTGTTTGCTCTCGCGGAAAGGACGGTTTGAAATTCACCAAAAGACGTAAGACAAAGGCAGGAGTTCTGCAAGGATGAAGAAGATCAGTTATTTTGTTTGTGAAAACTGTGGCTACGAATCACCAAAATGGTTTGGAAAGTGTCCAAGCTGCGGCGCGTGGAACACGGCCAAGCAGGTCACACACGTTGAAGGTGAATGGCGAAAGAACGTGGTTGAACCGGTTTCCTTAACGGGCCTTGTGACGAAAACAGATTCGGGGAGGATTCAAACCGGCTTTTCTGAACTCGACGAGGCGTTGAACGGCGGTTTGTTACCAGGACAGGTAATCTTGCTCGGTGGGGAGCCAGGCATTGGTAAGAGCAGCCTGGCTCTCCAAATTTCCTGTCATCTTGCGAGCACGTTCAAGGTGTTGTACGTGACTGCTGAGGAGTCAGCGGAACAGGTTGGCTACAGGGCGGCGAGGTTTGGCTGTCGCTTCAAAGACAACGTCGTTGTCTTGAGCGAAAACGATCCTCACTTGGTGCTGAACGCCTTGGACAGTTCTTATAAGTTTTTGATCGTGGACTCACTCCAGGCCATGTATTCTGAGCAGGTGGGTGCGTACCCTGGAAGCATCGCTCAAGTTCGTACAGCGGCTTCATTGATCACGGAACGTTGTAAACAGCTTTCGATTCCCGCATTGCTCATAGCGCACATAACAAAGAGTGGTGAAATAGCGGGTCCAAAGATGGTTGAGCATCTCGTCGATACCGTGATCTACTTTGAGGGAGAGACGAACACAGATTACAGGGTCCTCAGGATTGTCAAGAACAGATTCGGCCCTTCAGGTGAGATGTGTATCTTTGAAATGACCGAGCTGGGTCTGAAACAGATTGACGAATCTTTCCTGATAGACACGGAAGAACCACCGGCAGGCAACTGTCTCAGCTGCGTGATGGAAGGTTCAAAACCCCTCGTCGTGCAGCTGCAGGCACTTGTGTCGAAGGCAAGATCCGTTTCGCCGAGACGTGTGAGTAGTGGTTATGATTTGACGAGACTCTTGATGCTGATAGCCATTCTGGAGCGTCAGGCCCGTCTTTCTCTGGAGAGTCGAGATGTCTACGTGAACGTGATGGGTGGTCTGAGAATTACCGACACGGCTGCGGATTTGGCCGTCGCCTGTGCCATCGTTTCTTCTTTGACCGAGGTTCCGCTTGGTAGAACTGCAGCCGTCGGTGAGATCAGTCTGGATGGAAGGATTAGACCCGTTCACAGGATCAAGAACCGTCTCGATGCGTTGAGCAAGATCGAGCTGGAAAAGATACTGTTGCCCGTCAGTTCGGATGTCGCTAACAATTGTCATGCATTGAGGGACGTGAGGTCTCTGCTGGACGTTCTGGGAGTGAGGAAAATTGATAGCAAATGAACTGCTCAACAAGATAGCCCTGCTGTCTCCAGGTACGAAACTCAGAAAGGCTCTGGATGACATAATGGCGGCGAATCTTGGAGCCCTGATACTCTTTGTTGACGATCTCTCGAAACACAGAAGTATCATTCAAAGCGGTTTCGAAGTGAATTGTTCTTTCACCCCGGAAAGGCTTTACGAACTTTCGAAGATGGACGGGGCGGTAGTAGTTTCGGAGGACGTTTCGAAGATCCTGATAGCCAATGCGCACCTCGTTCCTGATCCAACTATTCCAACGGGGGAAACGGGGACCCGTCACAGGACTGCGGAGAGGGTGGCGCGTCAGACGAACTGTATGGTAGTTGCGATCTCGAAACGCAGGAACGTTGTGACTGTGTACTATGGACCCCACAAATACGTGCTCAGTGATACCAGACTGTTGATGGCTAGGGTGTCTCAAGCTCTGAACGCGATGGAGAAGTATCGCCTCAACCTTGATAAATTGCTGTTTCTCATTGATTCTGTCTTCGATGCGGGTGTGTCCATCTACGATGTGGCGAGAACCATAGAGAAAGCAATAAGGATGATGAGGATATACGAAGAAATCTATCCCTACATGGTGGAACTCGGCGAGGAAGCCAATCTGATCTGGGCACAGTTGGAAGAAGTTCTCTCGGGAGTCAAGGAGACCACGATGCTTTTGATCATGGATTACAGTACAGCGGATATTGGTCCAGATCAGGCCTCGGAAATGATAGAAAGACTGAAACAGGAGAGAAACCTGACAGAGATGAAGATCATCAGAGAGCTGGGCCTCGACGTTCAAACAGCCGCACAGGCTGGTGAGACTGTGGTTTATCCAAAAGGTTACAGGTTCCTTACAGACACGGTGAAAATCCCTCTGAACGTTTCTCAGAACCTTGTGAAGACCTTCAAAAACCTGAAGAACCTTGGAAGAGCAAGTGTGGAGGAACTCAAATCTGTAGATGGAATCGGGGAAAAAAGGGCATTGGCAATTGTGTCCAGTCTTGGTATGATAAAAAGAAGGGAAAAAGCTCAGACTGGAAAGAAACCGAAATAGTAGAAGGAGGAAGATGAGATGAAGAGAACTTACCAGCCGAACCGAAGAAAAAGAAAAAAGACGCACGGTTTTCTTGTCAGGTCCCGTACGGCCTCGGGAAGGAAAGTGCTCGCCCGGAGAAGGGCGAAAGGTAGATGGAGACTGGCAGTTTGAATCTCCATTCGTTTCCCCGCTGGGAAAGGCTGAGGCTGAAGCGAGATTTCGACAGGGTTTTCCGTGAGGGAGTGTCTCTGCAGAACGAGCTTTTCACCGTTGTGTACGCCAGGAATGGTCTCGACTTCAACAGGATTGCGATCGTGGTCCGAAAGAAACTGGGTAAAGCCCACGACAGGAACAGGATAAAGCGGTGGGTCAGGGAAAGTTACAGAATCATGAAACATGAGATCGCCAAAGGTTATGATATTGTTGTAATTCCACGGAAAGCCCTGTCCGAAATCCTTAACACTGTTGACTACTGGACGATCAGGGACAAACTTAAGGCTTTGTTGAAGAGGATAGGTACATGAGAAGGTTCGTCATGAACTGTATAAGGTTTTACCAGAAGTACATTTCCCCGATGAAGCCTCCGACATGCAGGTTCACCCCGACCTGCTCTACTTACGCTCTACAGGCTGTTGAAAGGTTTGGAGTCTTCAAAGGTTTGTTGCTCGCCGCCTGGCGCGTCCTCAGATGCAACCCGTTGAACCCGGGTGGCGAAGATCCCGTACCGGAAAAATTCACACTGAGGAGGAGATCGACTTGAAGAGGTTGCTCATCATCTCGATTCTGATCGTTGCAGTGTGCTTGAATCTCGCACAGAACGAGATCAAGGTGACGTACCTTGCCAGTGGGATAAAGATCCAGACGCGCTTTGCGGAGTACGAGTTTGACCAGAACGGCAACCTTGCCAATGTTTATCTGACAGCCGAAAGAAGAGTTCATGTTTTTGAGAGAGACAACGACGGCTTCGATATCTTGACTGAGGACGGAACATCCCTGAAAATCGTTGCTGAGGCACAACTTTTCGGTGAGCAGGTTGACACGAACAGTTACAGGGGTGATCTGACGCTCAGCTATGATTATGGAGATGTGAAAAAGACCTACGTCTTCCGCAACGTTCCGGAGTATCTCATCGAAGTTCGATTGGAGACGAAGTTCCCGGTGACGGTGAGCCTGCCGCGTGTGTGGTTTGCCGACAACGACAGAGTGATCAAGGATTACTTTTTGTCCTTTGCGCCCAAAACGAGAACGCTAAGTCTGGTCAAGACCGGCTCGCAGAGAATCGTGTCGAACAACGTTCAGATCGGGACCAGTTCCACCCTGATCTTCCACCTCGGTCCGTACAAGAGAGTGTTTTTGAAGAAGCTCTTCCCGGAGGACTATGAAGAGCTCGTCTCAACGTTGAAAACCATTCCCGGTTCCTCGGCCTGGTACGATCCAATCTTCTATCCTCTTGTATGGTTCTTCTGGTGGCTGTTCAAGCTCACCAGGAACTTTGGCTGGGCGATCATCCTCTTCACGATCGTTGTGAGGTTCGCGCTGTATCCTCTTTACCACGCTCAAACAAAGTCAATGATAAAGATGCGCAAGCTGCAACCGAAGATCGAGATGATACGAAAGAAGTACAAAGACCCGACGAAACAACAGGAAGAATTGTTGAAAGCCTACAGGGAAGAAGGTGTGAACCCGGCGAGTGGTTGTCTCATGCTCGTTGTGCAGCTTCCCATCTTTTTCCTGCTCTATGCTGTGATACGTTACTTCCAGGAGGAGTTCGCATTCAACGGTAGATTCCTGATATGGTCCGATCTGTCTAAGGGAGGGTTCTCAGCCAACGCGGTGTTTGTTCTGATCACGATCCTGGCGAGCTACTACAATACGCTCATCACGAGCCAGGATACCAGATCTGCCTGGCAGGGCATTCTCATGTCCGTTGCGTTCACCTTCCTGTTCGTGGGGCTGCCGAGTGGCCTGTTTCTGTACTTCACAACCAACACGGTGATCCAGCTACTCGTCACTTACTACATTTACAGGCGCTACAAGATCAGAGGAATAACCACGCGTGAACTTCTGGGTTTGAGACCCAAGGGGTGAGTCGAGGTGAAGAAGGTCAGGATCAGCGCGCCAACAGTTGAGGAAGCCTTACAAAAAGCAAAGAAGCGTTTTGACCTGCGTGAAGGTGAATATGAATACACGATCATGGACAAAGGGTCGAAGGGGATCTTCGGACTGTTCTCCAAGGATGCCGAGATCGAGATCCAGTTCAACAGCAACTACTTCACACGAAAACTGGAAGAATTCCTTTCCAACGCTCTGAGCGCCTGCGGTGATGTGGTAGTGAAGGTATCTTGCTCTGGCAGGAGATTCCTGGTGGAACTCGACGGGTCAGATCTTGGCAGGCTCATCGGAAAGCACGGTAAAACGCTCGCCGCGCTCCAGCACGTTGCAATGATATACCTCAACAGGATGAGCGACACGAAACTTTCCGTATCGGTGGATGCTGGTCAGTACAAGAAGAGAAGAAAGAAGAACCTGGAAGCGATCGTCAAGCAAGCAATTCAACGCGCAAAACTCACGAAAGGCAGAGTGATGCTCGATCCCATGTTCGCCTTCGAGCGCAGGATGGTCCACGAGATAGTGAAACGGCACAGGAATGTGAAGAGTTACTCAGTAGGTGTCGAGCCTTACAGGAAGGTCGTAATTGAGTACAGCGCGAACGGAAAAAACGGGGAAGAAGACAACTAGGCCCTCTTCCAGGCGTCTAATGCTGCGTTCGCGGCGGCGAACAGAACGTCTCGTTCTATTTCTGCGCTGCCTATGATGCTCCTTTCTTTATCGTTGGCGAGCCTTGTTACGTGGCAAACCACAAAGTCTTTACCGGCCAGATTAATGATTCTCACATCGTCCACCGAAAACACGTTACTGGAGAGTTCGTCTACAGCCTTCAAAGCCGCCGAAGCTGCTATTCTGAGCCTCTGCAGGCTCGTCCTGGGTCCCTCGGCGATGCCTTCGTAAGCTTCGTCATCGTGCTTGATTGTCACGGTCACCCTCAGGTTCTTTCCGACCTCCTCCGCCTTCACGGACTCGATTGTGTAATCCTCGATCGGCTGGTACTCCTGGTTCAGCTGGGCAACGCTGACGATCTTTCTGTCGATCCTCAAACCCGTCGATGCCAGTATGGCGGTCTCCACGTCTCGGACGATCTGCTTGGGATTCTTCGCAGAGTCAGCAACCACGTGAATTTCCTTCAGACCATCCGTGTCCGAAACCACTCGCGCAGCAATTATTCCGGAGATCTGTGTTATTATGCTTTCCAATTTTTTCGGATCTATCGACACCAGCTTCCCCCCACACTTTTGATTTTATCACACAGTCTCCTAAGATCGACTTGACGGATCTTCTCTCTGTCTATGGTATAATAACGCCAAACATAACCCGCAAACTGTTCAGTGGAGGTGGTGTTGTGCGTAAGTTCTTCCTGGTTGTGTTGATGGTTTCCGCCGCGCTCATGTTTGCCGCCGAGGTCACCGAAGTAAGGATCGGTGCAGGTTGGGAAATGACCGGGCCCATCGCAGGGTTCGGACAAATGTCCTGGGATGGAGTGAAGCTGGCCATGAAGCTCAGACCTACAGTTAAAATCGGAGGAAAAGACATACCCGTTAACGTGATCCTGCTGGATAACAAGGGTGACAAGGCCGAGGCTGCAAACGTCGCAAGAAGGTTAATCGATATGGAAAAGGTCGTTGCGATCCTTGGACCCTGCACGAGCTCGTGCGCGCTGGCAGCGGGTGCAATCGCAGAGCAGAAGCAAGTGCCCCTGGTGACGAACACTGCCACGAACCCGCTCGTAACGCAGAACAGAAGGTTCATCTTCAGAGCCTGCTTTGTCGACACGCTGCAGGGTAAGTTGCTCGCGAAGTTCGCCTGGGAAGAGCTCAAGTCGAGGAAGGTCGCGATCTTCGTTGACGTTGCGCAGGACTACGTTGTTGGGCTTGCAAACTACTTTAAGCAAGCCTTCGCCAAGTTTGGTGGAAAGTTCTTTGAAGTCTACTACAACACTGGAGACCAGGATTTCTCTGCACAGCTGACCTATGCGTTGGCTCAAAATCCCGACACGATCTTCATGCCGGGCTATTACGCCGAGATAGCGCTCATCTCCAAGCAGGCCAGAGAACTTGGCTTTGCGGGTAACTTGCTGGCCGGAGACGGTGCAGATGCACCGGAGCTGGTCCAGATAGGTGGAGAGTTTGTGGAGGGTTTGTGCTACACGACTTACTTCCACCAGGATGCGGACCTCTCACCAAGGACAAAGCCGTTCGTCGAGGCTTACGTGAAAGAATACAACAGAAGACCTGACGCGTTCGGTGCTCTTGCCTTCGACGCTTACAATCTGGTTCTGGATGCCATCGAACGGGCACAGTCCCTTGATCCAGTTGCGATAAGGGATGCTCTGGCCGCGACGAAAGATTTCGCCGGTGTCGCAGGTATGATAAGCTTTCCATCTGATTCGGGCGATCCCATCAAGCCTGCAGTGATAATTCAGATCAAGAATGGAAAACCAGAATTGAAGACAGTTGTGAGGCCGTAAGGTAAGAGAGCCCCCACATGGGGGCTCTTTTGCGTCAAAGGGGGAGTGAGATTTGAGACTCTCTGACTTTGTACAGCATTTGATCAACGCATTCTCTCTCGGTGGGATCTACGCATTGATAGCCATCGGCTACACGATGGTTTACGGGATCCTGAGACTCATAAATTTCGCGCACGGCGACATTTTCACTTACGGCATTTATTTTGCTTTCTACGGAGTGACGCTTTTCATGTTTCCCTGGTGGGTATCCTTCATCACCGCGATCTTCTTCACTGCTTTTCTTGGAGCATTGATTGAGAGAATCGCTTACAGACCTTTGAGAGATGCACCGAGGATATCTGCACTCATAACTGCCATAGGAGTTTCTTTCTTCCTGCAGAACTTCGCCACGGTGGTTTTCGGTGGCCGAGCCAAATCTTTCAACCCTCAAACGGGAATGTATCCAGTGTATTTCCTGAAAATTTTAAAGTTAGGCGACGTCAGGATCAGACTGGTCACGTTGATAACGGTCTCGATCGTTGCCATTTCACTGTTGGTTCTGGTATGGATTGTCTACAGGACCAAGGTGGGCATGGCGATGCGTGCCATCTCGAAAGACATTCCCACAACGCGGCTCATGGGCGTGAACGCCGACAGGATCATAACCTACACCTTCATGATCGGCTCTTCCCTCGCAGCCATCGGTGGCATACTCTGGGCGATGACCTACCCCCAGGTTTACCCCTACACCGGAATGGTGCCAGGTTTGAAGGCGTTCATATCTGCCGTTGTCGGTGGCATAGGGAGCATACCGGGCGCAATGCTGGGGGGATTCATCCTTGGGGTCAGCGAAATCATGATTGTGGCTCTGTTCCCGTCGATAGCAGGCTACAGGGATGCCATAGCGTACGTGATACTGATCTTCGTGCTTCTTGTCAGGCCGACAGGAATACTCGGAGTCGAAGTTTCTGAAAAGGTGTGATGCGCATGTCGAAAAGACTGTCTGTCAAGACCAAGGGTATTCTGACGGTTCTCTTTGTGATTCTGATGGCGCTCTTAATAGCGATCGCCGACAGGAAGGCAAGCGATTATTTTGTGCTCATTTTGAACCTGATAGCGATCAACATAATCTTTGCGGTTTCGCTCAATTTGATAAACGGTATGACCGGCATCTTCTCTCTAGGACATGCGGGTTTCATAGCCATAGGTGCCTACACTTCGGTGCTGCTAACACTTCCGATCGAACAGAAAGAGATCAGTTATCTGATAAAGCCGCTCATCTATCCGTTCAACAGGATAGAACTTCCTTTTCTACCGGCAATCCTGATAGCCGGACTCGTTTCGGCAGGCTTCGGATATCTGGTCGCCGCACCATCGCTCAGGCTTATAGGCGACTATTTGGCCATCGCGACGTTGGGTTTGGGTGAAACCATAAGGGTAATCGCTAACAACGCCTGGTCCATCACCAACGGTGCTCTGGGACTGAAAGGAATTCCAGCTTACACGAACCTCTACTGGTCCTGGGGATGGGCACTGATAACGGTTGTCGTCATAGCGAGTCTTGTGAACAGCACTTACGGCAGGGCTCTGAAGGCGATCAGAGAAGATCCAATCGCAGCAAAGGCGATGGGTATAAACGTTTTTTCACACCAGGTGATGAGTTTCGTCATTGGATCGTTTTTCGCAGGTGTTGGGGGCGCCCTGTGGGCGCATTTGATAACAACCATAGACCCAAAGTCCTTCACCTTCGTTAGAACTTTCGAAATCTTGATAATGGTCGTCCTCGGAGGGCTTGGAAGCATCAGTGGTTCGATCATTGGTGCGGCGATCTACACCGTGGGGCTTGAGTTCCTCAGAGTGCTGGAGAGTCCATTCAAGATCTGGTTCATCAACTATCCAGGCGTTCCCGGCATGAGGATGGTTGTGCTGTCTGTGCTTTTGATAGTTTTGATGCTCTTCTGGCAGAGAGGCATCATGGGCAGGAACGAGTTGAGCTGGGATTCAATTGTCTCGGCCTTCGCCAAACTCAGACGAGGTGGTAAAGCGTGAACGAGGTTGTCCTCGAACTCAAAAACGTCACGAAACGTTTCGGTGGTTTGACCGCCGTTGACAAGTTCAGCGGATATGTTAAGAAGGGTGAGCTGGTTGGCCTCATAGGTCCGAACGGAGCTGGAAAGACCACGCTGTTCAACCTGATCACAGGCATGTACGAGCCGGACGAAGGAGACATAATTTTTCTCGGTAATAGATTGAACGGTCTGAAGCCACACGAGGTGACGCGTCTCGGTATAGCAAGAACCTTTCAGAACATAAGGTTGTTTTCCGACATGACTGTTCTGGAGAACGTCATGGTCGCGCGACATTGCAAGCTTCACAGTATGTTCTCCCTGTTCAGTTTTGTTTTCAAAACCCCATCCGCTTTGAAGTTTGAAAAGAATGTCAGAGAACACTCGAAAAAGCTCTTGGCGAAAGTTGGGCTCTTGAATCTTACAAACGAAAAGGCCAGTGCGCTTCCTTATGGTTTACAGCGAAAGCTCGAGATAGCCCGAGCGCTTGCCACCGAACCGAAACTTCTCCTGCTGGACGAGCCCGCCGCCGGCATGAATCCGCAGGAAACCTCTGAGCTCATGGAGTTCATAAAGATGATCAGAGACGAGTTTGGTCTCAGCATCATCGTTATTGAGCACGATATGAAGGTCATCATGGGCATATGCGAGCGGATTTACGTCATGGATTATGGAAAGCTCATTGCGGAGGGGACGCCAAAGCAGATCCAGTCGAATCCTCTGGTCATCAAGGCTTACCTCGGCGAGGAGGTGCTACTGTGAGCGACGTCGTCTTGAAGATCGAAAATCTGCACGTTCACTACGGAAGCATTCATGCCGTGAAGGGCATTTCCATAGAAGTCAAAAAGGGCCAGATCATCACGCTGATAGGCGCCAACGGTGCGGGGAAGAGCACCACCCTGAAGGCGATCATGAACCTGGTGAAGAAGAGTTCCGGCAGAGTTCATTTCCAGGGGATTGACATAACAGATAAACCGACGCACTCGATCGCCCAGCTTGGGATCGCAATGGTTCCAGAGGGAAGGAGGATCTTTCCAAATCTCACCGTGTACGAGAACCTCATGATGGGTGCCTACAACAGGAAGGATCCAGACGGAATTGAGAAGGACCTTGAGTGGATCTTTTCACTCTTTCCACGGTTGAAGGAGCGTTTGAAACAGCCTGGAGGAACTCTTTCCGGCGGCGAACAACAAATGCTGGCCGTTGCCAGAGGATTGATGACGCGCCCGAAGTTACTCATGCTTGATGAGCCATCGCTTGGATTAGCCCCACTCTTGGTGAAGGAAGTGTTCGAAGTGATTCAGAGGATAAGAGACGAAGCTGTTACAATATTGCTGGTGGAGCAAAATGCGTACGGTGCTTTGAAGATAGCCGATTATGCTTACGTTCTGGAAACAGGTAGAATAGTGTTGCAGGGACCTGGGAACGAGCTTCTGGCCAACGACGATGTGAGAAAGGCCTATCTCGGGGTGAAGGGGTGAAGGGATGAGAAGCATCGCGGCGCGTTTGATCTTCTTCATAGTGCCGTTGATAGTTATACTCCTCGTGGTCGGAAACTCGCTGAGCTATCTGAGGGTATCACGAACGGTAGGAGAGTTGACGTCGCAGAACTTGGAGAGGTTGGTTCATTCATACAGTCTGATCATCTCTTCAAGCTTGCAAAACTGTATGAATGTGGCCGAATCGCTCGCGAATACGCCCATGCTCAAGCCAATCCTCAATCTCGCGTTTGAAAACGCGGCCCTGACTCTTGCGAACGTCCTTTCGACTGAGCGTGAGAAGATGCCAGATTACGTCCGTGGCTGTTTCGTGATCGTTCCAGACGGTCGGTTTGTCATCGACGACAGTGAAGAGATCTTCGTTTCTGAGAAGTTGAAGCAAATGCTGTTGAGTGAGACAAAAATAAAAATGGACGTCGTCGAGGAGTTCTCGAACGAACATTCGCTGGTGATAATCGTTCCTGTGCGTGCCGAAGACAGGTTGATCGCTGGTGCGGGTGTCGTCTTCAACCTCTCCGTTTTCGACAAACTGATGAAGGAATTATCGGGAGATTCCCTGGAAGTCATCTTGAGCGACGAAGAGATGAGAATTGTTTCACACAGTGGGAACGTTGAGCGGGGCAGGCATTTAAAGGAGCTTGGGTATGAGTTTTCTTCGTCTCTCAAGAAGTTGAAAATCGGTTCGAAGGGTGTTTATCTCATCAGCAGTTCCATTCCAAAAACCAGCTGGTCAGTCCACATTTCTTCGCCGGCCGAATCAATCGAAGCGCCCACGACTTCCCTGAGAGTCTACACGATCGTGTTGATATCCATCGTCTCCGTTGTCTCAGTTGTTGTGATCTTTTTAGTGGCTCGATGGTTCGGAAACAGGATTAAGAAACTCATACCCATCTTCGAAGCCGTCAGGTCCGGAGATCTGACCGCTTCGATCTTCGACAGATCACGTGACGAGATAGGACAGATCTGCAATCTGATGACAGAGGTTGTTGGGGAGTTGAAGAACCTTGTGAACGAGACCAAAGCTTCGGCGAAATTGGTTTCCGACGTGTCGAGTTCCGTGCAGGGTTTTGTTGACAAAGAGAAGGCCGTTTCACAGGAGTTTCAAGATTCTTTCAAATCGATCGATGACAGAATGAAGCGTGTTGCTGCGGCTTCTGAAGAGGTCAACGCGTCAATGGAAGAAATAAGTTCTTTCATACAGAATCTCGCGCGTGAATCCGCTCGCTTGCTTGAAAATTCGAGCAAGATGAAAGATCAACTCAAAGATGGCACAAGTTCGATCAGTAAGATCTCTCAGAACATGGAAGAAGGCCTCAAATGGTCGGTACAATCAAGAAAGAACATAGAAGAACTGGTTCAATCTTCAAAGAAGATAAAGCAGATCGCCTCGACCATACAAAATATCTCCGAACAGACTAACTTGCTTGCGCTGAACGCAGCCATAGAGGCGGCGAGGGCTGGAGAGAATGGGAGAGGATTTGCGGTTGTTGCGGAGGAAATAAGAAAGCTGGCAAATCAGACGAAATCCTCCGTTTCACAGATAGAATCTATACTGATGGAAATCGAGGAAAAGGTGCACAGAGTTGTTGAACTGACCACGAACGTGGGCAACGTCGTCGAACAGGTTTACAACGAGCAGAGCAGTTTGACCAGGCTCCTGCAGGACACCATATCAGGCTTGAACCAGACTATGCAGACGTTTGAATCTATCACTTCCGCTGTACAGCAACAGGCTGAATCCATTCAGGAAGTTTCTCAAGCCCTGAGCGAAGTTTCCAGGAACGTTTCGGAAACCTCAGATGAGACATCGAATTTATCAAAGCTTCTCGCCGAACAGCAACAGCTGGTCTCGCGTTTGCTCAGTTCGATTGAAGATCTGTCCAGTTCTGTCTCTCGCTTGCAAGAACGTTTGGACATCTTCAAAACGGGGTGATGAACATGGGCAGGTTCAAAATCGTCCTCGACAGCACTTCGGACGTTCCCAGGGGATGGATAGAAAAGTTCGACCTGGAGATAATTCCCTTGCACGTGACATGGCCGGATGGCAGCCAGGAGGATGACACGAGAGATTTGAACGAGATCCAGAGCTTTTACGATCGTGTCTCCAAAGCGAAGGAACTTCCCAAGAGCTCTCAACCATCTGTGGGAGAGTTTCTCAACCTCTATGAAAAGATCAAGAAACAGGGCTATGAGGAGATCGTCGTCATGACGATTTCAACAGCACTTTCGGGAACGTACGATTCCGCAACCCAGGCTGCAAAGCAATTCGATCTGCCCGTTCATGTCATTGACACGAAGCTTGCTTCAGCGGCAATTCCTCTGCCAGCCAGAAGGGCCCGCGAGTTGGAAAAAGAGGGCAAGAGTGTGAGTGAGATCGTTGAAATCGTCAAAGAGGATATAAAGAAGGGCAGATACAAGGCAATCTTCTACGTTTCAAACTTCGATTTTCTCGTCAAGGGTGGAAGAGTCACACGACTCCAGGGTTTTTTGGGTACTTTACTCAACCTGCACGTCGGGCTCTTCATAAACGAAGAAGGCAAGCTGATCCCGTTCGAGAAAGCCAGGGGTCAAAAACGCGCCCAGGAAATGCTTATCAAGAAAGCTTTGAGCATGGTCCCGGAAGGCAAAAAGGTCAGGCTACTCATGGTGGATGCCAACGAACGTGAAAGCACCAAGGTCTTGCTCGAGATGCTCAAGCAACATTACAACGTTCTTGATGCCGAGTTCACAGAAATGGGTAAGGTGATCACGACACACGTTGGCCCGGGTACTGCCGGCTTCGGCATGGAGGTTGTTGAATGAAGCTTGCAGCCCTGCTGTTCGTTTTAGCGCTCGCGCTGATCATCGTACTGAGTCAGGTCAATCTGAACAAAATCTTCGTCGTTGTTCTGGAAGATGGTGAGGCAAACTTCTTTCAGGGCGTGGAAACTTTTCTGAAAGAGCACCAACTTCGTTATGAGATCGTCAGGGTGAGAATCGATACCGAAAAGCCCAAGCTCGAAGCCGAGCTCAGAAAGTATCAAAACAGCTACGCCGTCGGTCCTCGTATCAGTTCGCAAGCTCACGATTTGATACCTTTTCTCGAGGAGTACAGGATCTTCGCGATCGCACCGCAGGTCACATCCTACCTCGTGGTGGGCAAGAGTAACTATTTGATGAGCTTGTCCGTCACGGATGAACAGCAGGGCAAGCAAATCGCAGAACTGTTAAAACGTTTCCGACACGACAGGGTTCTTCTGGTTTGTGACAAGTTCAATCCAGTGTACAGCCAGTCTCTGGAAGAGAGTCTGCGTAAATCTTTATCTGCCGAGACTTTCAGATCAGTTCACATTTCGAGTGCCGATGAACTCGTTGACGAAGACTTTGCACACTACGATGTGATAGTATTGGCTGTCGATGGGAGACTGGCCGGGATGATTGCCCAGTTGGCCAGGACCAGGGGTTTCTCTGGAACGCTCGTTGGAAGCGATTACGCTTTCGACAGAGATCTCATTCCGAGTGGAAAAAGTGCGGTAGAGGGTATGATCGTGTGCTGTCTGTTCAACTATCCTGTCCTGATCGAGAAGGGTTTTGATGATATAGATGTCGCGGGTGCGTACGATGCGATGATGTTGATCGCCGAGCTGTTGCAAAACAAGATATCGCCTCAGAACGCCGCAAAATACCTGCGAGGTCGCAGGTTCGCCGGGGTCACGGGTGAGTTCAGTATCGGTTTTGATCTCTCGTCGGAGCGCGATTTGACCTTTGCGGTGGTGAAAAACGGAAGCTTCGAGTTCGAGAGGTGAACGAATGAGCCTGAGAGAAATGATTCAACGATTCAAAAGATATGGTATGCTGCTCGTCATAATACTCATTGCCACCTTCGTGATAGGCCTTTTCCCGCTGGCTGGAAGGATAAACTCGTACTACTCCACAGGTTATGTGAATTTACTCAAAAACTTCGTGAACGAATTGCTCAACCAACCCTCGTTCGATGACCTCGTTGTGAGACGACTGAGCAGACAGCTCACCGACATCTCCACGGGCGTGGATCTGTCGGGTCTGTTGCGCTATGAGAAGCTGCCCTGGGTGTCCTCAGATCTGAGGGGAATCTTCGTGCACGGTAACAGCGTGAAATTTCTGCTTGAACGGGATTCGGAGATTCTCCTGGTCGAGGTTCCCGTTTCCCTGTTCGCAAGAACCATTTCAGCTGACATGGCGTACGTCTTTCTGACTAGCTCAGACGGAATCGTGGTGGTGTGCAACCGTCTGGATCTTCTCGGTTCGAAGCTCACCGCAAACAAAGGTTTTCTGAGGATCAACGGTCTAGCAGGTTTTGTTTATTCAGAGCCTCTGGACGAATTCGACGCCTTTGTTGGTTCCTTTATCCCTTTCAGCACATACCTGATTGTCCTGCTTCCATACATAATCGTTGCTCTGGCTGCGCTGTGCGGCGCGGTCTTCTGGTTGAACTTCGCCTACAGCTTTGAAAATCGGCTCATCACGGCGGTGAACGCTGTATTGGACAACGTGAACCAGAGTCTGGCCAAGCTGGAGATGACAGACGAGGTAGTCTATGTTCCTATGGAAACGAAGATATCGGAACTGAACCGGTTGCAGGAAGGAATTCACAGACTCGTTGAGGCTCAGAAAACCTCTTGGCACGAGCTGCACGCGATGATGCAGAATCTGCAGGACACGGTGAACGAGCTCGAAGAAACTCAGAAGGTTCTGGAGGAGAGGAACGAGCAGATCATCGCGACGCTGGCTGAAGCCATTGAAGTCAAGGATGCCAGCACCTTCGGTCACTCCGACCGTGTCGTGACTCTCGCCTTGGAACTCGCGAAGGAGGTGGGCCTGACAGACCCGGCGGATCTTGAGGCGATCAAGTTTGGCGCACTGCTGCACGACATAGGAAAGATAGGAATACCCGAACACATACTGAACAAACCGGGTAGGCTGACTCAGGAAGAGTACGAGATCATGAAGATGCACCCTGTTTATGGTGAGAAGATCATAAAGAAGATCTCCGGTTGGGACCTTGTGGCAGACATTATCAGGCACCACCATGAAAACTACGACGGCTCGGGTTATCCTGACGGTTTGAAAGGAGATCAGATCACTCTGAGGGCGCAGATCGTGAGTCTGGTGGACGTGTTTTGCGCGCTGATCGAGGAAAGACCTTACAGGCGTGCCATGAGTCTGGAAGAGGCCCTGAGATTGATCGAGACAGAGATGGTTGGGACCAAGTTCGATCCAAGGCTTTACAGGGCGTTCATGAAGGTACTCGAAAGATATTTTCGCGCGCAGTCCAGTGGTTTATAATTTCCTTGGGTGATTTCATGATCGCGATCGTCGGAGTTCTGCCGGAAGAAGTCAAGCCTCTCATAGATGCGCTCTCACCAAGATTGCAGGTCTCAGAGGTCTTGAAGCGCCCCGCTTTCCGCGGCTTGATTGGTACGAACGAAGTTTTAATAACGAGTGGCTGTGTTGGAAAAGTAGAGACGGCATGTGTTGTTCAGGCCCTGCTGGACAGATTCTCGCCTGATTGTGTCCTGCTCGTTGGCGCGGCCGGTGCACTCCGGCAGGACCTTTTGTTTGGGACGCTAATCGCCGGTACCGCTTACGTGGAGTACGACTTTTCGCCGAGAGTAAACGTCGATTCTCTGATCAATCCTTCACAGGAAGTGTTCGCCCCGCTGCTGGAGTTGAACGAGATCGTATGTGGGATTATCGCCTCGGGTGACAGCTTCATCTCTTCCGAGCGTGTTGCAAATAAGATTCACGAGACCACCGGTGCCATCTGCGTGGACATGGACTCGGCGGCCGCGGCCAAGGTCTGTTTTGAGAACGAGAAGCCATTTCTGTCCTTGAAGGTCGTAGTTGACTTCGCGGGTTCAAAAGCAATCGAGCAGTACATCGAGAACCATCCGAGGTACGCATCGACCCCCGCGCGGTTGCTTGCCGAGACGCTGAGAAACCTTGTCCTGATATGAGGTGATGGTCGTGTCGCAGGTCCCAGAGGAGATCAAGAAGAGGGTTGAACAGCTCCGCGAAGAAATAGAATACCACAACTACAGATACTACGTTCTGGCATCCCCTGTGATAACCGACGAGGAGTACGACAGACTCATGCGTGAACTGATCGAACTTGAAAGACAGTACCCCGAGCTGGTAACTCCAGATTCTCCAACGCAGCGGGTCGGCGATAAGGTTCTAGACGAGTTCCGAAGCGTGCCTCATTCTGAACCAATGCTGAGTCTCGACAACACTTACAGCGAAGAAGAGATAAGGGAGTTCGATGAGAGGATAAGAAGGCTTTTGAACCTGGAGCAAGTCGTCTACGTTGCCGAGTTAAAGATAGATGGAGTCTCCGTGTCTCTCCGCTACGTCAACGGCAGGTTCGTTCAGGGCCTCAGCAGGGGTGATGGGACCAGGGGTGACGACATAAGTGAGAATTTGAAGAGGGTCAGGAGCATCCCCCTCAGATTGAGGAAACCGGTGAGTGTCGAGGTGCGTGGGGAAGTCTACATGCCCACGGAGGTGTTCGAGAGATTGAACGAAGAAAGACAGAAGCGAGGCGAACCACTCTTTGCAAATCCCAGAAACGCAGCCGCCGGGACCCTCCGCCAGCTTGACACCAGAATTACTGCCGAACGTCAGCTTGACAGCTTCATATACTACGTGCTGAAGCCCGAACAGTATGGACTCAAAACCCAGTGGGAAGCACTGAGCTGGCTCAGAGAAACAGGCTTCAAAGTCAATCCACATTCGAAGTTGTGTAGCAGTATCGACGACGTCATAACTTACTGGAAGGAATGGACCCAGAAGAGACGCGAACTCGGCTACTGGGTCGATGGAGTGGTCGTGAAGGTCAACGAGTTTGAGCTGCAGCGTGCCTTGGGAACTACCGCAAAGGCTCCACGGTGGGCTATCGCATTTAAATTCCCGTCCGAACATGCCCGTACGAAGATCCTCGGCGTGACGGTTCAGGTGGGCAGGACCGGTACCCTGACACCCGTCGCCGAGCTGGAACCGGTGCAACTAGCTGGAACAATCGTCAAGAGGGCAAGTCTTCACAATTTCGACTACATAGAAGAGAAGGACATCCGAATCGGGGACTGGGTCTACATAGAAAAGGCCGGTGGCATAATCCCACAGGTTGTCTCCGTGATCGAATCGCTCAGGACCGGTAGCGAACAGAAGATAGAACCACCGAAGGAGTGCCCGGTATGCGGGGGTAAAGTCGGGAAAATTGAGATCGGCGAGGTTGCGTTGAGATGCTTGAACCCACACTGCCCGGCGAAATTGAAGAGGGCTTTAGAGACGCTCGCATCCAGGAACGCACTCGATATAAAAGGCCTGGGTGAAAAGATGATAGACAGGCTCGTCGACTCAGGCCTGGTGAAGGACATCGCTGACATATTCTATCTTTCACCCTTTGAGCTCTCGCAGCTTGGCCCCGGAATCGGGCAAAAGACCATCGCCAACCTTTTGAGTGAGATTGAAAAGGCCAAGCAGGCACCCCTCCACAAGTGGATAACGGCGCTCGGAATACCGCTGGTTGGCGAAAAAACAGCTTATGTCCTTGCTCAGAACTTCAGAAGCTTGAAAAAGCTCGCTGAAGCTGATGTTGACCAGCTCACGCAAATACCTGGCATCGGGGAGGAGATAGCGCGTAGCATTGTCGAATACTTTCGAAACGAAAAGACGAAGCAAATACTTGAAAAACTACAAAGGGCCGGTGTCAGGCTTGAACAGGAGAAATCAGTGGAAACGTCAGATGCGCTCAAGGGTCTGACCTTCGCAGTGACAGGAGCTTTGAAAGGTTTCAGTCGAAACGAGATTGAGGAATTCATCGTCGCACATGGAGGTAAAGTCACGGACAGTGTGTCACGGAAAACTGATTATCTGATCGTCGGAGAAAACCCAGGCTCCAAGCTCACAAAGGCCCAGCAGCTTGGAGTGAGAATCCTCACGGAAGAAGAATTCCTTGAGAAATTCAATCTCAAAAAACCCAGACAGGACAAGCTTCTCTGAAAGTTCATCACTTTTGAGCGATAAGTTCGTGGTAGCGATGTTCCCGGCGAGGGTACTGTATAGTTTGCTGCTCATTTCACCTTTTGATCGATCACTTTCTCGATGAGACTATCCCCAGTGATACAATTCTTACGGTGATAAAGTGTGCATCTGTTGATCGGCCTGTTCAGCAGAATGACGGTACTCGGGATGATCATGTTTCTTGCCCTTCAGTTCTACAAGACGAAGAAATCCTTTGCCAGGTTGTTTGAAGGAGACAGACGAATTTTCCTGGGAATTTTTGGCGGTATCTTTGGAATTCTCGGAACGATTTTGGGGTTAGGTTACAAAGGTGCAATTATAAACTATCGAGACATGGGAGTCATAGTTGCTTCTCTCTACGGTGGTTTACCGGCATCCTTGATCAGTAGCTCTATCGCGTCCATCCACAGGTTCTTCCTGGGGGGACCTTCAGGTTTTGCGTGTGCTGTAGGCACGACCTGTGCGGGACTCTTGGCAACGAGCCTTCGAGGTTGGTTCTCCCGTTCTGAGAGAAAGGTCCTTCTCGGAGGATTCATATCCATACTTTCGGAGCTCCTTCACCTGTCTGTTGCGTATTTCTTGATCGTGCCACGTTCGCTGGCGGCTGATATCGTGCTCAACGCGCTTGCACCAATGGTTGTGACCAACGCATTCGGGGTAGCTCTCATACTGGCACTCATGAGGTTCACAGAACAGGCCATCAAAGATGCTTCAACAAAGGTGTTTACAGCAACCCTGTCTCTGGTGGAGGATGCGATAAGAACCGTTGAAGAGCCAAGCGCCGAGAACCTGCAGAGATTCGGCGAAAGACTTTCAACCATTCTCGGCGTTGAGAAAGTGGTGATCGACATGGATGACAAATGTTCCCGCGAGAAGCGTGACCCTTCAGTTCGAGCTTGCCTTGCGTTGAAGGTCAGGGACAGAACGGTTGGAAGGTTGATAGTCTTGAACAGCGGTGAGCTGAGAGAAGAACAGGCTCTGATGCTCAGCGAGATAGGAAAATTTGTTGAGATGGTTGTCGTGGCAGCGAAAGCCGTGAAAGAATCCATACTTGCCCGCGAGGCACTCATGAGGGACTTTTCTTCAAAACTTGGGCCCCACTTTTTGTTCAACACGCTTGCGAGCATAAGATATCTCATAAGAGCTGAGCCCGAAAACGCGGTGAAGATGGTCGATGAGTTGTCCGAGCTGCTCAGATACTACTTCAGGAACAGAGAATCCTTTGTAACGCTGGAAGAAGAACTCAGGATGATCGAGTACTATCTTTCGATAATGAAACGCAGACACGGTGATTCACTGCACTACAAAATAGATGTTCCAGAAATCTTGAAAGATCAACCCGTTCCGCCGATGATCCTGCAACCGATTGTTGAGAATGCGTTAGAGCATGGGCTCAGGGATGGTAAGATTTTTGTGAGCATCAGTGCGAACTCGAAAGATCAACAATTGATTCTCAGAGTTCGTGACAGAGGTCCTGGCATGAAATCTACCTCGCGGAAAGGCACCGGAATGACGCTGGTGGAAACAAGGTTGCGCAATCTGTACGGGGAAAAGGCGCAGGTGGAGTACAAGAATAGGGGCGGTTTGATCGTTACGATATCCGTTCCGCTCGGGTGGAATTATGATAAGAGTTGCTATTCTGGAAGACGAACAGCTGGCCCGTGACAGTCTGGTTCAGATGGTATCGAAGTATCCCGATCTGAAACTCGTGGGAGCTTTTGCTTCGTCGAGGGAGTTCTTGAAGCATGTGAGCAAGATCGACGTTGCGTTCATAGATATCAAGCTGCCTTCGGAGTCCGGAGTGAACATTGCGAGACGATTGAAAAAGGTCGGCATAGTCTTTGTAACTGCGTACGAAGAATACGCCGCACAGGCCTTCGAAATTGGAGCGATAGATTACCTTGTCAAACCGGTGAGAGAAGAACGATTCCAGCTCTGTGTCGAGAGAATCCTTCAAGCCTATTCGCGTCCTCTCTTGAAGCTGCCGGTTCGTGAAGGTAGAAACGTGCTCATGCTCGACTTTAAAGGTATTTTCTACATCGAGGCCTTCGGTAAGAGGTGCGTCGCAGCCACTGAGGAGGGAGAATACGAGGTTTATCACTGGAACCTGGCCGAGCTTGAAAGAAGGCTGCCCGACAATTTTCTCAGAGTTCACAAATCGTACATCTGCAATATAGACAAAGTGAGAAAGTTGATTCGATTCCCAACGTTGCAGATAGAGATGGAAAACGGTCGTGTCATACCTGTTTCAAAAACGTATCAGAGAACTGTCAAGTCGTTTCTCTTCCAGTGAAGTCTGTTTCCTGACCGTTTGTTCCCAAAAACAGCGTTTCAATCCCACCGGGAGATTTCAGCCAGCGAATAATAGTTTTGCAAATTCTTAAGGTCAGCGAGGTGGTAGGGATGAATTCGCTCGTACTTGCATTGATAGCGTTCGTAGGCTACATAGTCGCTTACAACACCTACGGCAAATGGCTTGCTCGCAAGCTCTTTGATTTGAAAGACACCAACCCTGTGCCTTCGAAGGCATTCAAAGACGGTGTTGACTACGTTCCAACCAAGAGGCACATTTTGCTTGGACATCACTTCACCACAATCGCCGGAACAGGGCCAATAGTTGGCCCAGCGATAGGCGTCATCTGGGGTTGGTTACCGGCTTTCCTGTGGGTCTTTCTGGGACCCATATTCGCCGGTGCCGTGCATGATTTTGCGTCTTTGGTCATATCGTCACGCCATGGTGGTAAGACCATAGGAGAAATGACCAGAGGTATTGTCTCGAACAGAGTCGGCATCATCTTCCTGATCCTCATTCAGTTCCTCCTCTGGCTCGTCCTGGCGGTGTTTGCTATGATAATGGGCATACTGTTTAACATGTATCCGCAGAGCGTCTTGTCGGTCTGGATGGAGATACCGATAGCCATCTGGGTGGGATACATGGTTTACAAAAAGGGCAAGAAGGACACTGTTTACTCGATCATAGGCCTGATCTTACTCTACGTCTTTGCCGTGATAGGGATCTACCTGCCACTGAAGATACCGCAAATCGGTGGAGTGTCTCCTATTGTTTCCTGGATCATCATTTTGCTGGTTTATTCTTATTTTGCCTCCGTTCTTCCGGTGCAAACACTCTTACAGCCCCGTGACTACATAAACTCCCACGAGCTTTTGGTCTTGATGGCTGCGCTGTTCCTGGGAGTGCTTGTTGCCAGACCACAGATCGTTGCACCAGCTTACCAGCAAGCACAGGGTGCACCAAGCCTCTGGCCGCTTCTGTTTGTCACGATTGCGTGTGGAGCAATAAGTGGTTTTCACAGTCTTGCCGCTTCTGGAACGACGGTCAAGCAGCTCGAAAAGGAAACGGATGCACAGTTTGTTGGCTATGGGGGAATGCTTCTTGAGGGCTCGCTGTCAGTTCTGATAATCCTCGCAGTGACGGCAGGAATCGGGATGTACGGTGCGGGAAGCGCCGGGTATTTCAAATACTACTCTTCCTGGTCAACGACGGCGGGTGCAGGCTTGGCCGCCCAACTGAAAGCCATCGTCGAAGGTGCTTCTAACCTGATGAGCGCAATAGGTATTCCAAAACAGCTGGGAGCAACTCTGATGGCGATCTTCGTTGTGTCTTTCGCTGGAACCACCTTAGACTCGGCAACCAGAATACAGCGTTTTGGACTGGAAGAATTGTTCAGAGGTAAAAAAGACGGAAAACCAGTGGGTCCTTTCAAAAACAGGTACTTCACGACCTTTGTTGTGGTCTTTGCCGCCTTCGCGCTCTG
The DNA here is from genome assembly GCA_003510135.1 of Pseudothermotoga sp. Lineage (GTDB taxonomy): Bacteria > Thermotogota > Thermotogae > Thermotogales > DSM-5069 > Pseudothermotoga_A. Next base: position 10,582 of record DOKY01000033.1, on the reverse strand, counting down.
TATGGTATCGCCCGATGGTAAAGGCGCCCTCAAGCTCTGGCCGGTCTTTGGAGCTTTGAACCAGCTCCTTGCGGGGCTTGCGTTGATGATCGCAACCGTGTATCTGGCAAAGAAAAGGAAACCTATCTGGCCGACGTTGCTCCCGATGATATTCATGCTGATAGCAACAATCTGGGCGACAGCTTTGAACATCAGGAACTATTATCTGGCCAGAAACTGGTTGCTCGTCTTTATAGCTGTCGTCACGCTCATCATCGCCGTATGGATGATAGTGGAAGCGTTCATCTCAACAGTGATCGCCTACAGGAAGAAGCAGGTCTATCAAGAAGAATTCACAAAGAGTGTCACAGCCAGTCAGCATATTCACATCGACTGAAGTGCGACTATAAAAAAAACTGGGGCAGGCGACAGCCTGCCCCTGTCTTTCGGTGGTAATGAAAAATCCGCCTTTCATTCCCAGAGCACCAGCATCCTGTAGAAAAGTTGTGCGTAGATCCTTGCAACAGTGAGTAGATCGTCCAGTGCAATCCTTTCGTTGGGTTGATGCTCCGTTCCTTCCCTTCCTGGAAGCAGTGGTCCGAACGCCACGCCACACGGCACTGCACGTGCGTAGGTGCCACCACCCATGGTCAGGAGAGTAGCAGGCTCGTTGGTCATCTCGGTGTAGACTTCGCTCAAAATCTTTATCAATTCGCTGTCCGGAGGAACGAACAATGGAGGCAGATGGTGCTCTCGTTCTACGTTGAGAGGCTTCAAGGCTTCCCTGATTTGCCTGGCCATCATCTCTTCGGAGTAGTAGATGGGATATCTTATGTTGATCGTCGCCTCAAGCATCTCATCGTTCATACGTATGGTTCCGAGATTCACAGTCAGATCTCCAACCACGCAGTCTTTGCCTGCGATCCTCAGGCAGGATCCGTCTGTCTCGTAACCGATCTTGGTCGCGAGCACACGAACGAATGCTTTCACATCCTCGCTCAGGTCGAGATCTCTCAAGAAGTCCAAGAGCGCAGCGATGGCGTTGATCCCCTTCTCTGGCGTGGAACCGTGCGCGGACTTACCATGGGTTCGAACCACGAGTCTGTCGCCTTCTGCCGTCCAATCAACCTGTGCGTTGTTCCTCGCTCGGAAAGTTTTCAGTTTCAGCATTGTTTCATCGTCGACTGGGGAAAGCTCCACAACCGCGTTCTGTGGCACCACGTTCGAAGCGTCGCCGCCTTCGAGTCTCAGCACCCTGATTTTTCCAGCTGAGGACGGATTTCTTTTCATCGTGATTCTGTAGGTTATTATTCCTTTCTCCGCGTATATGATTGGAAAAGCTGCGTCCGGCGTCACTGCGTACACTGGTTTTTCTTCCTTTTCGAAATAGTGCTTCACACATTCCCAGCCTGATTCTTCGTCCGTTCCCAGGATGATTCTCGCCCTGTTTCTGATCGGAACACCAGCTTCCTTGACCGCTTTGAGGGCGTAGATCACAGCCACCGTGGGACCCTTGTTGTCCGCCGCGCCGCGGCCCCAGAGATAGCCATCCCTGATGATTCCACCATAAGGATCAACGCTCCAACCTTCTCCTTCCGGAACGACGTCCAGATGACCCAGCACCGCGAAAAGCTTTCCAGATTCGCCGTATTCTATGTGTCCCGCATAACCGTCCACGTTCTTAACGCGAAAACCGAGCCTCTCACCGAGCTTCAACGCGTAATCCAGTGCCTGTGCCACACCCTCGCCAAACGGTTTTCCGGGTGCAGGATCGGATTGAACAGACCTGATCTTCACCAGGTTGGAAGCTTCTTTGAACATTTCTTCTTTGAGCGAGAGCACTATCCTGTCTATCTTTTCGTTCACCTCTTTGCACCTCCAGTAAGATGATACCAGTTAGCCAAGAAGAACATCAAGCGCGGTCATGACAATGAAGCCGATCAAGATCCAGTAGGTCGTGAGGCGTTCCTCCCCCTTCAGATGTGTCTCGGGTATGACCTCATCGCTTATCACGAAAATCATCGCTCCCGCGGCCAGGGCGAGCAGGTAAGGCAAAAGACCTTTCGCAAAGCTTATCAGTGTCACACCCACTAATCCACCGAACGCTTCCACGACACCGGTGAAAAGAGTGATGAAGAAGATGGAGCTCTTCCTGTACCTGGCACTCATCAGGGATGCTGCTACCGCTGCCCCTTCGGGAATGTTCTGCAGGCCTATCGCGATCGCGATCGTTAAGGCTTGTGGTGTGAAACCTCCAACGCCAACAGCCATGCCCTCGGGCAGGTTGTGTATGGTGATCGCTATGATGAAAAGCCAGATGGTTTTCAAGCGTTTCGCGTCTATTCCTTCGTGTCCTTTGGTGAAGTGCTCGTGTGGCAGAAGTTTGTCCATAACGTCGACGAGAATGCCTCCCAGTGCAAAACCTATGGCAAAACGCAAAATCCCACCCAGCTCGATCGACGGCACAACAAGGCTGAAGGCGCTGGCGGCCAGCATCACGCCCGCAGCGAAACCAAGAAACGCGTCTATCAACTTCTGCGACGCAGCCCTGTTGAACAACAAAAAAGGTATCGCACCGAGGACCGTGCTGATACCGGCGACACTGCTGTAAACCAGGCCACGCCAGAAGCCCGTCATAGCACCTTCGCTAAGGCCTTCTTCACAGCTTCGATGGGCGCGTTTATACAGGTGATGTTCTTGTCGTGGAAATCCATCTCGTCTCGGACGTGCTCTTCGTTCAGGTATTTCACATCGTCAATGTGTTTTCCATCGATCAGCCTGCAGACAGCTTCAGATGCGGCGATGACACGCGGACAACCCACCGCCTTGAACGCGACGTCTTTCACAACGTAATTCTCGATCTTCAGAAAGATCCGGACCCTGTCGCCGTGTTCGGGATAAACGACCTCAGCGGTGTGGGTGTACTCTATGTCTCTACAGTATCTGGGATACATGAAGAGCTGCTTGAATTTTTCCGAGTACATGGTCCTTCCCCCTCAAGACATCCTGCGCAACCTGTTTACCTCTCTGGAAAGAACGTTGACGAAATACTCTATCTCATCTTCGCTGTTGTCGTAGCCCAGGCTTATCCTGATCGCTCCATCGATCATCCAGTCCTCAAGTTGCATCGCTTCGAGCACGTGCGATCTTCTTGTTCCATGGTGAGAAGAGCATGCCGAGGCTGTGGAAACAGATATTCCGTTCATGTCCAGTGCCGTTGCGAGTGTTTCACCAAGAACGTTCTTGAACGAAACGCTGATGTGGGAAAAGATCGTGTTCGAACCGTTCACGTGGTGGTCCGGAATGTCCTCAATGGCTCTCAAGATCTTTTCTTTGAATCTTTTCACCTTCTCAGACCAGACCTCGTAGTTCTTCTCGATGATCTCCAGTGCCAGCGCCATAGCGCATGCACCGGGCACGTTCTCCGTGCCGCTTCTCAAACCTCTCTCATGTCCCCCACCATACATGATGGGCTCAACTTTCACTCGCTTCGACACGTACAGAAAGCCACATCCCTTTGGAGCGTAGAACTTGTGACCGGACGCGGACAGCATGTCGACGAGTCTCGCATCGATCTTGATCTTACCGATCGCCTGGACCGCGTCGCTGTGGAGAACTATTCCGTGTTCTCGAGCAATTCTGGATATTTCTTCTATCGGCTGGATCACACCGGTCTCGTTGTTCACCCACATGATCGACGCAAGCACTGTGTCTCTTCGTATGGCCTTCCTGAAGTCCTCGGGCGTGACATACCCACCAGTCGTTGGTTCCAGGTAAGTCACACTGTATCCTTCTTTTTCCAACTGCCTGGTCAGTTCGAGCACTGCGGGATGCTCGATCTGGGTGGTTATTATGTGTCCACCTTCTGGATGATTCGCCTTCAAAAAGCCTCGTATTGCGATGTTATCAGACTCAGTCCCACCCGAAGTGAAGTAGATCTCTTCGGTTTCGACGTTCAAATGCTTCGCGATCTTGCTTCTGGCCTCCTCGTAAAGCCTTTTGGCTTCGTATCCGTGTGAATGCAAGCTGGAGGAGTTGCCGTAGAACTGTGTGAAGAACTTGACCGTCTCTTGAGCAACTTCATCGAAAACGCGCGTCGTTGCAGCGTGATCCAGATACACCCTCATGTCTGATCACCTCCCAACTAATGATTCTTCGTACGCGCTGATCGCCTTTCTGAGTGTATCTATCGCCAGGTTGCTACAGTGATACTTCACAGGGGGCAGGCCTCCGAGCCTCTCAACGATATCCTTCCACGTGATCTTCTTGGCCTCCTCCAGCGTGAGGCCTTTGACGACTTCCGTCATCATGGAGGCCGTGGCAATGTTCGCGGCGCACCCGTACGATTCGAACTTTATATCCACGATCCTGTTGTCCTCGATCTTCAGATAAACTGTCATCATGTCTCCACAGGCGATACTTCCTTCCGTGGCTTCAGCGTCCGGGTTTTCTATGCGTCCAAGGTTTCTGGGGTTTTTGAAGTGATCCAGAACCAGTTCAGTGTATTTCAACATACGCATCACCTCTCAGCCTTGAGCGGGCTTATGTTGCGTAACCACTGGACGACCTTCTTCAATTTTTCGACCGTGTAATCGAGCTCTTCCTTCGTTGTGAATCGACTGAACGTGAAACGAATCGAGCCGTGAGCACGTTCGTGATCGCCGCCTATGGCCAGTATCGCATAGTTGGGTTCGAGAGATTCCGAAGCACAGGCCGAGCCCGTGGCAACTTCCACTCCTTCGAGGCTCAGACCCAGGCTGATCGCCTCTCCCTCGATGAACGAAAAGCTGAAGTTGACGTTGTAAGGTGTTCTCTTCTCTCCCCTCGGTCCATTCAGTACGACATGCTCGATCTCGCTCTCGATCCTTTCTATGAAGTAATCCTGAAGCTCTCTCAACCTCCTGTAAGATTCTTCCATCTGCTCGAGGGCGAGTTCTGCGGCCTTCCTCATACCTATGATCGCAGGTACATTTTCTCCACCAGGCCTTCTTTTGTCGAACGCTTCCGCGCCGTACATGATGGGCTCGATCTTCGTTCCCTTTCTAACATACAGGAAACCGACGCCCTTGGGTCCGTGAAACTTATGACCGCTGACGCTCACAAGATCCAGTTTCAGTTCTTGGACGTCCAGGGGCATCTTCGCGTACATCTCGGCCGCGTCGGTGTGAAAGTATATCTTATGATCCTGCCTTGAAAGAATCTCTCCGATCTGCTTCAGGGGCATGATCGAACCCACGAAGTGGCCGACCGCGATGATGCTGACCAGGATCGTCGTTGGCCGCAGAGCTTTCTCAAATTCGTCGAGCCTCAACATTCCCTCATGGTCCACAGGTACAACCGTCACTTCAAAACCTTCTTTTTTCAGAGCATCCACAATGCTCATGACTGAGCCGTGCTCGAGGGCAGATACGACGATGTGATTGCCCCTCTTTTTGTTGGCCCTCGCCACACCTAACAGAGCGAGGTTGTTAGCCTCGGTGCCGCCAGACGTGAAGACGATCTCCTCGTCTGAACTGGCGTTGATCGTTTTGGCAAAGAATTTCCGTGTTTCGACGAGTTCATCGTAGATCGCCTGTGCGGATTCGTACAGACCGTCGGGCCTTGCAAACTTTTCAAGCATGTATTTTTCAACTTCTTTGATTACCTCTGGAAGAACTCTGGTGGTTCTGCAGTTGTCCAAAAAGACCTTCATGATCCACCTCCTTCAGAGTTTCCGCACCACCCCGAGGATGATCCGGGCGATCTTTTTACCGGTTTCTTCGGCTATCCTCAGAACTTCTTCGGCAGTGAGCGGTTTGAGATCCTCGGGCACGGCGCGGTCCGTGATGGCAGATATTCCCAGCACCTTTATTCCGGCGTGTCTGGCGACTATGACCTCCGGCACTGTAGACATACCCACCGCGTCTGCCCCAAGTTTTCTGAACATGCGTAGTTCTGCTGCCGTCTCAAAGTTGGGTCCCGCCACCGCCACGTAAACACCCTCGTAGATTTCTATTTTTTCCTCCTCAGCCACCTTCTTTGCCAGACTTATGAGCTTTCTGTCGTAAGGCTCGCTCATGTCCGGGAACCTTGGTCCCCATTCGTCCACGTTCTTCCCCCTGAGTGGATTATCTCCCATGAAGTTTATGTGATCCGTTATGATCATCGGTCTTCCCACTTCGAACAGCGGGTTCAAGCCGCCGGCCGCGTTGGTCAAAAAGAGATACTTCGCACCCAGAAGCTGCATGACCCTTATCGGGAACGTCACATCCTGCATCGAATGTCCCTCGTAGTAGTGGAATCTTCCGTTCATGAGCACGACGTCCTTGCCGGAGAGCTTTCCAAAGATCAGTTCGCCTTTGTGACCGGGCGCCGTTGCGACTGGAAAACCCGGGATGTCTTTGTAGCTTATCTTTCGGGGTGATTCGATGACCTCTGCAATCCCTCCAAGTCCGGAACCAAGCACGATTCCAATCGTCGGTGATGTTTCGATCCTTTCCTTGAGAAACTCCGCCGCCTTCTTTACTCTCTCCACGTAATCCATTCTCCGCACCCCCATCAACCTAAGAGTCCTTTTATGATGAGCTCAGTAGCCTCATCC
>DOKY01000033.1:0-3683 GCA_003510135.1 Pseudothermotoga sp. | reverse complement strand
TGAGTAAGTTCTGCTTTATCGTTGAAGACCTTCAATATTGGAACTGTGCTCACCTGAACATCTGAACCTTTGGTGATTTCCTCACACCTCACATGACCTTTCGAGTACTCCCCTCTTCCATAGGCCTCGTTGACGACGCGGGCTTTCGCCTTATCAAGTGCGACGACGGTGGTGCTCAGTATGCCTCGAGATTCGACACCGACCAGGTCCACCTTTTCGTGAATGTCCACCTCGTCGTTGCCGCTCGCCCTCACCCGAGCTGATACGTCCGCCACCGCGCGATCTTTCAATTCAACCGAGAAATCCAGCCTCATCTTGCCAACACGGGTTTTTGTGAGTGCGAACCTGTTCACGTAAAGGCCATTTTCTTCTACGGTCACGCGTGAAACCGTGATTAGATTGACCGTGCCCGCATCCGAATGGTAGTGCTCATCCGAGTAGGACATCTTCGCGTTCTTCTTGACCACGACGTTCATGAGGGCATCGTGCGTGAACTGTTCTGTCCATGGAAACACGCAGTGTGCTACGAAGTGCGCTTCGGCATCTTCCTCTACGACGATGTCGAAGATCACCCTTTGGTAGCCGTCGCGCTGTAGATATCCTGTGCACACGTGGATCGGAAACGCCAGCCTGGTTCCCTTCTTTATGACCATCTTCGCGTGGACGCCGTGTTCTATCGTCTGTGGCACGAGCTCCACGCCCGGAACGTTGTTCAACCCGACCACTTTATCGCCGCTTATGATGATCGAAGCGACCCTTCTGTCCAGAAATCTTGACACGTCCCCGCCGGCCTTCTCGTACGCCTTGACGAGGGCTTCGAATTCGGTTCTCCTGTCGACATCGACCTGCATACCCATCACTCCTTGGCCGGCACGTTCGTGTGATCGCACACGTCACAGAAGCTTTTGTAGTACTTCATGATTCTGTCCGGTGGACCAGTCTGGATGATCCTGCCATCACACAGAACGTGGGCAACGTTCGCGATTGACACCATCTCCTCGCGGTGCGTGATCATTACGAGCGAACCACGATGTTCAACGATCCTCTGTGCCACAGCCTTTATCATGTCCAGCGAGAGAACATCTATGCCCGAATCAGGTTCGTCCATGATCGCGTATCTCGGTCTCAGCAGCAGGATGGACGCCAGCTCGACTCGTTTCCTCTCACCACCGCTCAACAGTTCATCGACCATTCTGTTGAGATAGAGGCCCGGAGACAGGCCGACCAGGTGCAGGACTTCCTCGAGATCACTCTGCGAAACCTTCATTTTTCCACCCAGCGTGAGGTACTGTCTCACCGTTAGACCTCTGAACCTGACTGGTTCCTGCCACATGAGATGTATCCCGAGTTTCGCCCTCTCATCGACCTTGAGGTCGGTGATGTCCAGATCGTCGAGAAAGATCCTTCCTTCGGTTGGTTTGTAGCCTTCCAGACCCATGATCACGTAGGCGAGCGAGGACTTGCCGGCCCCATTCGGTCCCATGATCACGTATATCTGTTGCTCATCGAAGGTCAGATTAATGTTCTTCAAGATGAATTTGGAATCTCTGACGAGACTGACGTTCTGCAACTTCAGCACTGTTCACACCCCATTAAGATTTTAATCACCTGGCTTTACAGCATATTGGACCTTTTAAGTCGGAATTGTTGCCTTCAGAGATAGATGTGAGGACCATGCTGCCTGAAATCACCCCTGAAGGTCTTCTCGTCCAGAGACAAGTGCGCATCGAGATCGTGGTAAGCGAATGCGCCCGTGCCAGCGGCAAAGTGAATGCTCTGATTTATACCAAGACTGCTTTCACCCATGCAGCCTATCATGAGTTGAACACCAGCCGACTGCGCCAAATGGACTATCGCCAGTGCGTCACTCACACCAGATTTCATGAGCTTTATGTTGATGAAATCCACAGCCTCTTCCTTGATCAACCTCAGCGCGTCGTACCTGGTGAAGACGGATTCGTCCGCGGCCACCGGATAAGGACAGTTGAACCGCACCAGCTTCAGGCCATCGATGTTGTAGCGGTTAACGGGCTGTTCGTACACCACGACCTCCACCCTTTCTGAGTGGAGTATGTTTGCAAACTCGATCGCTTCTTTCGGCGTGAAGCCCTGGTTCGCGTCCACTATGAACACGGCTTCCGGCGCGATCTTTTTGGATTCTACCACCCTTTCAATGTCTTCCCTGAAATTTTTGCCGACTTTTATCTTTATGACTCTGAAACCATCCTCGTATATCTTTTTCACCTTCTTCAGCGTTTTCTCAAGATCCATTATCCCCACCGTCAGGTCGGTCTCGATGTGGTCTTTCGCCCCTCCAAAAAACTGGTACGGTCTGATGCCGATCCTCTTGCAGAAGGCATCGATTATTGCGAACTCGACAGCCGCCCTGATCGCAGGTGTCGCTCTGAGCTGTTGAAGCCTTGAAAACAGTTTCCCGTAGCCTTCAACGTCTTCACCAACGATCATTTCACGCACCGTTCCCTCGGCCTGCATCATGATCTCGACCGTTTCACCCGAGATAACGAACAGAGTGGACGCCTCGCCGAGCCCAACCGTGCCGTCCTCGAGTTCCAAACGCACCTCGATGTTCTCCTGATCTTCGTGAGTGCCCAGAGAGATCGTGAACGGTTCGAAGTATCTGTAGTAAGTCTTCTCGAACTTCACGCTCTTGATCTTCACAACATCGCCCCCATTCTCTCAAAGATTTTCTCAATTTGACCTTCATCAAAGGGGTTGAACACCGGATAGACCTCGTGCTTGAAGTTCTGATCGAGGCAGGAAATACCGAGCACCTTTGTGGCTACGAATTTCTGCACCAGATCAATTTCTGCATCCACGTTTGGTTTCATATCGATAGTTTCGAAATATTCGAAACGTTTCCTTCCCGGATCGTGCACGAACACACTCATTTGAGGCATTGAACCGTAGATCAAACCGAGTGTGACTTGTCCGTAAGCAGGATGCCTCAGTGCGCCCTGTCCTTCGACGAATATCAGTTTCTTGCCCTCAGATTCGAGCTTCAAAATGAGCTTTTCGATGACTCCCGGTATGAAGTCCGCAGGCAGAGCATCGATCGCGACACCTTCGTCGGCTCCAAGCATGATACCCGTCTGGCCCGTTGCAAGGAACGCCGCGGACAACCCTTTCTTCAAAGCGAACTCGTAAAGCTGAAGTGCCGTGGTTCGTTTTCCCGTTGCGCAATCACTCCCGAGCACGGCTATGCGCACACTCCTGCTCTTGAAAATGTCACCGCGGAAAATGGAAAGCTCTCCGTTGTAGTGTCGTACATCGATGATTCTGACCTTCGCCGTCTTTGCCGCAGACTTGAAAGGTTCAGTTTCGCTTAGTTTCATATGAAGACCTGAAAGAATGTCCATACCGAGACTGATCGCATCGAGCACGTGCTGTTTCATGATGGGCGGCAGATAACCTCCCACACTCGCGATCCCGATGACCAGCACTTTTGCTCCAAGACGTGCCGCATCCTTCAAGTTGTCGACAATCGGCACATCGTACCTCACGGGGTTAACGAAATCCGACGCCCTCTTGCCTGCCTGCTCCGCCACAACACAGACGGGTTTGAGAACCCTGCTGTGTCTGAGAAGCCCATGGGTGGTTTTGGCCAGTGTTGAATCAAGCTGGCCCCACGCGAGCAACGCTGCGGGCGTTCCGGCTTCGAAGTA
>DOKY01000032.1:41695-41958 GCA_003510135.1 Pseudothermotoga sp. | reverse complement strand
CTGATTAAGCAGGGGATTGCCGACAGGTTGAAGGACAACCTCCTTGCGCATTCAAAACTCAAACAGAACGGCCACAAAGTGGGACAGCTCAAACCCAAGAAGTTTGTTAACTCCATAGCCTTAAAGCAGTACGGCGTAAGCTACAAATTAGACTTTGTCCGAAATAGGGTAAAGATACAGAAGCTTGGAAGCTTTCGTGCTTTAGGGCTTCATCAGATACCTGAAGAGCGACGTGAAGGGAAAGAGTGAAGATCTCGGGGGTC
>DOKY01000032.1:41222-41549 GCA_003510135.1 Pseudothermotoga sp. | reverse complement strand
TCAGATACCTGACAATGCGGAAATAGCAAACGCCGTTTTAGTAAGCAAACCCAGTGGATACTACCTGCATGTAACTTGCTACCTTCCCAAAGATAGCCTTCAAAAAGAGCCAATAGGAGAAGCTATCGGAATTGACTTTGGTGTAGGCTATAAACTGACCTTATCTAATGGAATTAAGATAGACTATGAACTCCATGAAACACCAAGGCTTAAGCGTCTTCAAAAGAGACTTGCAAGAACAAAGAAAGGTTCAAACAATAGAAGTAAAATTCGACATCTTTTGAGAAGAGAATACGAAAAGATAACCAATAGAAGGAGAGACGCTCA
>DOKY01000032.1:0-40876 GCA_003510135.1 Pseudothermotoga sp. | reverse complement strand
TCCTCTGGAATAGGTGGATTGAAAGCAAGGTTGAGGAACAGCCTTGCAACACCTATCCCTGTGGGGAGATTTGAACCCACTACTCAAGAGTGCTTCATCTGTGGTAAAAAGCACCGTTTATCTCTTTCTGACAGGGTTATTCAATGTGAATGCGGATGGCGTCAAGACAGAGATCTCAATGCGGCTTTGGTCATCTTGAAAAAAGGGCTTGGCCTGAGCCCAAATCAGGCCGTAGGGCTGGACCGGCCCGAACTAACGCCCCTGGAGAGGAAAGCCTCTGCACGGATACTGGGAAGCAATCCCTATATTCGTGTAAGCTTCCTCATTGAAGGGGGAAGCCCACTACTTCAGTAGTGGGAGGAGGTCACAATCGCCCAAGCATGGTTCTTGCGCGGACTCCAGGAAAAACCTGTGACGTAGTATGCCTTGTACCCGAGCGCCTGTGCGAGCCGACAGACTGCAAGCGCGAAATCGTCGCAGTCTCCTCCGCCTCTTCGAACAAAGCTTGGAAGATCGTGCTGGATTTGACACTCCCAATCCCCTGAAGGGGATGGGATTCTTAGCAGCTCTTTTCAGGCTGCCTTCCATGGAGCATTTCATCTTCCTTTTGCATCATCATCTTTTTTCACTATCTCCGGCACAGCTTGAATCGCCGGATCCACTCTCTGTGAAACAAACTGTGGATCTGCTCGAACGACTAAATCTGGTATCACTCCTCTTTTATCGTCAAAACCTCCACAACGAACGAAGTATTTGAAGGATACACCGAGCCGTAGCTTTGTATTTGGTAAAGTCAGAGGTAAGACATCACCGTAACTTGATGCGAGTCCTCCTGTTTCTTCACCCACTATCGTGGCGATCTTTAGGTCTTTTATCATAGCAGCAAAATCGCTAGCCGCTGAAAAAGTCTGTGGTCCAACCAACAAAAAGAGGTTCCCGTTAAACAACAGATCGTTCTTTTTTGGTTTCTTTAGACTGTTTCTGTAAACAATTGTTTCTTGCTTCAGCACCTTGATTCTAAAAAGCAACAACGGATCGAAGATCTTCAATTTCTTGATCGCATCGTCTGAATATTTCACGTGCACTTCCGCGTAAACCCTGTACGGTTCATCACTTACAAATGAGTAAAGATATTCCGCAATTTTTGAGTCCCCACCGCCGTTTCCCCTGAGATCTATTATTAAGTTCTGGATGCCTTCTTTCTTCACACGCTCAAAAGCTTCCTTTATAAACTGTTTAAGATCTCTCTCGTAGGACGAACCAAAGGTATCGATTCTCAAGATTGCCGTGTCCTCCTCAATTGTTGAAAAATCCCACAACTTTTCGTTCGAGAGATTCAGTTGATCTCTGCGGGTTTTATATTCTTCAAAGCTCACCGGGGCAAGCTCTATCTTCTGTTGTACACCTTGGTCTGTCAAATATTCGACTTCAAAACTTTGTGGCTCTTTGAAGATGACCCAGCAATATTGATGAAACAGCTTTGAAGCCTTAACGTAGGCAAAGGAGACTCTTTCATAACTGATCATTCTGAGGATTTCGTCTTTCAACTTTTCTGCGGAGATGCCGTTCAAAAACATCAGAAGACCTGGTTCCTTGATCTTACCCTCGACATCTGCCAATACAAAGATTCCTTCGTCGGCAAAGGAAACGAAGATAGGCGCAACTTTACCGTTTGCACTGAGATACTCATAGAATTGATCGGTGATAGATAAATATGTGTGCCCGTCCTTAAACAGGGCAACAAATTCAGAGAGTAATTTGAAAGCCTCGCGAAGTTCCCAGTACTGTTGGGTACTGAGACGCGATTTCAGTTTGGAAAACTCCTCTTCCGCCTCCAGCTTAGAAAGCGTATGAAATATGTTTGGGTGGACATCCCTCAATTTCTGGTAAACAAATTCGGCATCTTGCAAAACCTCGTCAGCAGATAACATCTGCGCAATCGCACAACCACCGATTAATATGAGCAAAAGTATCATAGCTTTCATTCGAATACTCACCGTCCATTCTCAGCTTACTTTATCATATCATTCACGCAGCACAGTTATCTTTTCTCCTGGTATTGGACTTCCTCGATGACTTGACCCGGATCAAAGAAATCTGACTCGGTTGCGAAGGCCTTGATCTTTCTCGCCGGTGGGGTATAATCTGATACGTGGAAAAGCTATGTGGTCTTGATGGAGACATCCTGGCGCAGGCCAGACAATAACGAGATCAGCATCTTCCAGGGTCAGGGTCCTGGCTGGTTATGTTAGAATACATACCGTCACAGAGAGCTTTAGCTTCTTGACGGGAACGGTTCGGAGAGGTGGCCGAGTGGTCGAAGGCGCTTGCCTGCTAAGCAAGTGTGGAGGTATTCCTCCACCGAGGGTTCGAATCCCTCCCTCTCCGCCAGCGCGTGCCCGTAGCTCAGCTGGATAGAGCGCCAGACTGCGGATCTGGAGGCCGGGAGTTCAAATCTCCCCGGGCACGCCAGATTCGAAGAAACCGCCTCAAAGAATTTTTCCTGCCATCACGTACTCGATCACACGAGAACCATGCCACAAATCTCAGCCGCTCCTGGCCCAGGGTCTCTGTATTCCTCCCTCCTCCAACATTCTCGCAACGGTGTGTCTGAAACCTTTTGTTGAAACCTTTACTGGTTCGTGCTTCGTTATGGCGAGTGCAACGGCACAACCCGCCACGATGGTTTTCTCTCTTCCAGCTGGTATGACGTTCCAGCCACGTACCTGCTCGAAGCTGTTTCCTCTGAGCCGCTCGATCACTGCCTCGACATCGCTCCAATTCAGGACGAACCCTTCGACCGCTTTCAGGTCCCACTTTCCTCTTTTCATCGAAGCGATCGCAACGAAAGATCCTCCGACACCAACAGGATTCGTAAAGGAAGGTAGCATGCTTTCCACGTGTTTCACGGCTTCTTCAAACTGTCGGATCTCCGGGAGTGATAGATCGAAAAGTCTGTTGAGCACGTGCGTTCCGAGTGGAAGACTCATGAACCAATCTTTTCTCACCACCTCGAGACTCCCACCACCCAGATCGAACACGGTAATGCTTTTCTCGAAGCTCGGATCCACACTCATGTAGGTAAAGTAAGCTTCGTCCTCTTCAGAAAGTATTTCTCCCTTCAAACGGAACTGGCGAACGATTCTTTCAAACAAATGTGGCCTTTCTCGAAAGATGGCTGTGCCGAAAACGTGAATGGGCACGTTTTGAACTTTGGTTTTGATCTGAGAAATCACCTGGCTCGCCACTTCGAATGCCTCATCTTCGTCCTCAATTGATTTCAGACCGACTTCGTAAACCTCTTCCAGCAGCGTTTCACCCTCGTGCTGCAGCAAAAGTATGAACGAGTTCGAGCCCATATCGACCACCGCCACCACGTTGATCACCTCGCAAAGCTTCGACAACAGATACCATATCACGCCAGCTTCGTCCAATATCGTTCTGATAGAAAATCTCTTCAGGAACAAGCCTTTCGACATGAAGCCATAGATTCAGACGTGAGATGGACTTCGTTCGATACACTGGTGCAATCTCTCCAGGGACCTTCTTCTGTTAGGAGTTCTCTGAGCCTTCAAAGAAAAATTTGTCGGGAGGATCTATTCTGGCAGAGGCGCAGAAGAAAAAGAAAAAATTCGCGGCGTTTATGAAGGCGTTCGCAATAATTCTTTTCCTGGGCTTTACCATCTTGGTGTACGGTTATTTTGCCTTCGAGTTTCAAAGGCTTCAGGGTCTCGGTGTGAAACCGATCGAAGACTGGAGAAGCTACATTTCTTTCCTGCTCTCAAAGATACCCTACGTGAACAGGTACATCAAGTACGAGCCTCTGCAGATGCTTTTTCCCTCTGAATACTTTGAAAGGATGGCGAGCGCCACAACAAAGAGAGTACAGCAGCTGTTGCAACAGCTGAACCAGGAAAGGGAAGAGCTTGAAAGAGAAAAACAGCTGATCGAGGCACAAAGAAAGATGGTTCTTGACCTGAGAAAGACGTGGGAAGAAAAGAACCTGCAACTGGAAGCGGCACTCAGGAAGATTCAGGTTCCGGAAGACGTCGAGAAGGTCTCTCAGACCATCGCGAGCGCCGATCCGGCAGCCATAGCGTCGGTCCTCGCGAGCGAGAAGTACTCGGTCGAGTCCATCGCCATGGCTCTTTCGAAACTGGATGCAACGACTCGCGCAGATGTGATTTCAGAACTCGGAAAACTGAACCCGAACAAGGCTGCCGAGGTTATGAACAACATCGCGAGCTTCGAGCTGGTGAATAAGAGTCTATCCGAACTGAACAAAGAGCTACAAGAAAAACAGAGCTACATCAACGCACAGCTTTCTTCGCTCATCGAGGCAAACGTGGTTCAGACTGTGTCCATCGAGTTTCTCAGGCGTATGAATGATGAGGAGATCCTGAACATGATCGATTCGCTGTCTCTGGACGAAAACGCCGTGCTGGTTCTCTTTTCCAAACTTGAGCCTGAACGAACCAGAGAGATCATGAAAAAACTCAAAGACCGCAACGAGCGTCTGTTCCAGAAACTTGTGCTCCGGGGGGTGAGTCTATAAAACCTCAACCGGTGAACGAACAGAACCAGCTGACCGTAGAGACACACAACTTTGTCAGGAAGGGATCCATCTCGTTCGCAGAAGTTTTGAAGCTGGTACAGCAAAAAATACTCAACCAGCAAGCTGAAGGCTTCGTCACGCTACAGAAAGCTTCGAGCACGCAGGGTTCCACTCAAAACGTGACCCAGCCTGCACAAAACATCAGGAAAACTTCGCACGAAGGTTTCAGCACGCTCAACGTTGAGCAGAAAGTCGACGACAAATTCATCACCGAAGAAAAAACACACAATGGTTCACAACTTTCATCGAAAATGACCGTGAAAAATCTTCCTGTGACCGAAGCTTCTGAAGAAAAATCGAATCAATCCGACCCTCAACCTGAAAAGGACCTCACCACGGATCGACCCAGCCCAATCGATGTGAAAGCCTCTGTGCAACAAAAGAGTGAGCCGAAGCAAACCACTTCCACCAGCATGGACGACCAGACCGCTCAACCCACAAAAAGTCAAAAAGTTGAACCTAAGGTGCAAGAACCTGCAGTGAATCAGGATGCATCGAACACCGTGTTTTTGAAACAATCAACACAGGATGAACAGACCCAACGCGCCACCGAAACTGTGCGCGCTCAGAACATCAATCAAAGAAAACAAATCCAGCAGTCCAAACGGAACCAGAATACGTTGAACGCCTCGTTTGCGAAGCAAGCCGACCAGACCAGGCAGATCCAGCAGGTAAGTGAACCGAAACGCGCTCAAAGCGTTGACCAGGCAATGCAGCAAACCAGACAGAGCCAGGATGTCCTGAACGTTGTTCCGTTCAGACAATCACAAAGAAGCGAACAAACAGTCTCTAAAAGCGAAGGGCAAAACAGGAGAGAAAACCTCGTTGAGTCCGTGCGACGAAACGTAACAGACCCGAACACGAACCTTTCGCAGATCGTGTCGAACTTCAAACCTCAATATCAAAAGAACCAGAACGTTGCAAGGGCCGAAGAATTCACTCGATCTCAAGATTTCCAGATTCCGCAAGCCTCACAGGTTCAGTTCAGCAAAGGCTCGCTGAAAAATGTTGAAATTTCTCAGAAATTCGAAGCGAAACAGCTTCAGTCTTTGAAGAGAGAATTCGTTCAGGAAAAATCGAATCCGAGCGTTTCAAAGATTCCGCAATTCAACGCTGACGTCATCGAGTCACAAGCCAGCACGATCGCCCGTCAGAAGATGACGCTGGTCGCACAGCAGGTGGAGATCAAAGCAAACAACACAAAGAACAGTGAAGAAGTTGCAACCAGAAGCGTCTCGACGTCTGAAACAGCGAGCCAGCCATCGATTGTTCTGAACGCCACGCAGGTGAAAGTCATTTTAGACAACCTTTCTCGCTACGTCAAGGAAGTCAGCAGCGAAACGACGCAGTTCAAACACTTGAAAAGAGAGATGCCAGAAACGATCAAGGTGAGAGAACCCATAAAGATAGAAACCTTCAAACTGACGGTGGCTAAGGAGATCAAGCAGATCGAACAGGAACCGCTCCAGCAAAGGAACGAAAAGTTCGAAACGACAGAACAACTTAAAGAGACCATGAACCACAGGCTTGCCAGGAAAGCTTATGAACAGGAACAACCAGCCATTCAACATGTCAGGATCGAGCAGAACAGTGTCGATGAAGTTGTCGTAAGGGTGGAACAAGAGCAGAGAGCTCAGAATCTACAGACGATCGTTGAGACCGTTCGACAGATGAGAGAAACACTCACCGAAAGAGCAGAAGTCCAGCTCTCACCCCCCTCGCTTGGAAAGCTCGAGATAGAGCTCGTGAAACAGCAGGACAGACTGACGATCCTCATGAGAGTCTCCACACCAGAAGCCAAACAGATGATAGAGAACAGTTCCAGGGAGCTGGCCTCAAGGCTTTCGAGTTTGGGCTTCAAGGTCGAACAGATCGAAGTGAGGATGAACCCGAAAATCGAGCAAGAGCACACGAACGAGGAGAGAGAAGATAACCAGCAGTTTACGCAGCATCAACAGCAGCATCGAAGAAAAGAACAGGAGGGTGATGAAGATGATCAACGCGATTGATCCTTATTCGAGTCTCTACGTCTCCTCCCAGAGAAATGCGAGCAAAGAACTCGACAAAAACGCGTTCTTGCTCCTGCTCGTCACGCAGCTGAAGAACCAGAACCCTTTGGAACCCATGGAGAACAGAGAATTCATAGCCCAGCTCACACAGTTTTCAACGCTCGAACAGATCACGAACATGACCAAGTCCATCCAAGATTTCTTGAAGCTCCAACAAGGATCATTACAGGCCCAAGCAGCTTCGCTGATAGGAAAACACGTGGTCGTCCAGTCGAACCAGATCACCGTTGCCAACCAGCAGGCAGAGAGCATCGTGTTCGATCTCGACGAGAGAGCGCCGGTGGTCGTGAGGATCTACGATTCGAATGGCAATCTGGTCAAACAGGCAACGAGTGGAATTCTCGATGCGGGAACTCATGCCTACGTGTGGGACGCGAGAAACGATTCGGGCCTTCCCGTCGCGGACGGAACTTACACCTATACTGTCAGCAAGATCACTGAAAGCGGTGAAGTGTTGATCGGAGGCGTTCAGGCCGGCGTGGTAGAGTCCGTGAAATTCAAGAACAACCAGATCTACGTTTACGTGGACGGAAGAGAGTATCCTCTGACTTCCGTAATCGAGATCTCACAGGAGGGGTGAGACATCATGATGCGCTCGATGTTCAGCGGTGTTTCGGGAATGAGGAACTTCCAATACGAACTGGACGTGATAGGCAACAACATCTCCAACGTGAACACGGTGGGTTTCAAAGGTTCACGTGTTACCTTTCAAACTGCTCTACTCCAGACGCTCAAAGCCGCACGCGCCCCACAGAACAACCTTGGAGGTACGAATCCGATCCAGATAGGCCTCGGTTCACAGCTCGCCACGGTGGACAAAATCATGACTCAAGGTTCTTTCCAGAACACCGGTAGAAAACTCGATCTGGCGATTCAGGGTGATGGCTTCTTCGTGCTCAGCGACGGACAGGGTTACTACTACACTCGCGCCGGTGCGCTGGATGTGGACATGAACGGAACGCTCATTCATTCTTCCACGGGTATGAAGGTGCAGGGCTGGACCGCCGTTCAGGATCCAACAACGGGCCAGCGCTACATAGACACGAACCAGCCGATCGGAGACATCGTCATAAGCGCCGGAATGACCATGCCAGCGAACGCCACGACCTTGGCGAGGATGGAGGGCAATTTGAACTCTGCTTCGGGCATACTTCCCTTTTCCATAACTGTCACCGACGAGAATGGTCAGCAACACACCGTGAGGTTCGTGTTTTCAAAAACAGCGGCCGACTTCGCAACACAGAACGGACCTTTCACGGAGAATCAGAGCTACACATGGACGGCGTACGATGAGGGCAACAAAGTCGTTGGTGCTGGATATGTTGTCGTGAACCAGTTCGGAAGGGTGGTGGAATCGAGTAGTCTCGACCCTGCTTTCACAGGGTCAGTGACAGCTCAGCAGGATGAAATCGCTGTGAGCAATATAAAGAACGGGACATACCACGTCGTGGTGACTGACAGCACTGGAGCTGTAATCTACGAAGGTGAACAGACGGCGAGCGGCGGAAACCTCACGGTAAACGATCCTGATATAGTGAACGATGAGGAGTACAACGTGTACCTTTATTTCAGGTGGAACACGCAAAACGTTCAACCAACCACTGATGGTGAGATCACGCAAATAGACATCGTGTCGCCAGACGATATTCCCCCTAACGGTTCTTACAGAGTCAGGGTCATAGATACAAGTGGTCAGGTCGTATATGAAGGAACTGTTGTTGTCAGCAATCAGGAGTTCACGATATCAGATCCAGACATACAAGCTGGGCAGCAATACACAGTTGAATTCATAGCATTGGGCACTGAAGAGGTCTCAGTTGCTCCGGGCGCCTCCATTTCCATTCCATCCTCTGGTGAGCTGAGGTTCTACGAATCTGACAGTCCTTCCAACTTCGTTGTGGCGAACTTCGAAAGTCCAAGGTATGTAACTGCAGTCGAGGTCTACGACACGCTCGGAAATCCTTATTCTCTCTACATCGAATTCATCAGGCTCGGACAGTACGAAGACATGAACAACGCCTGGATATGGAGAGTCTATACGGCGAGCGGTGAACCGATAATTTACATTGATGCGAACAACGGTACAGATTACGTTGGTGGCATAATCGACTTCAACGAGTCTGGTCGTATGACAAGCATGTACGGCATCAGCTGGGATGGAACGAACTTCACAGTGGGCGATGTTGAACTTCGCACGATACAGTTCGACGCTTCCCACATGGGTGATGGCGTTGTGACGATTGATCTGGATCTGACATCACTCACGCAATTTTCGGGCGCCAACAGCGCCACGTTCACCTATCAGAATGGAAACGCTCTCGGAACACTACAGTCCTTCGCTATTAACGAGGCTGGACAAATCATTGGGACCTTCAGCAACGGATTGACGGACCTGCTGGGTCAGGTGGCGCTTGCCATATTCAACAACCCCGCAGGCCTCACGGAGACAGGTAACTCTCTTTATGTGCCTTCCGCGAACAGCGGTCTTCCACAGATAGGTGCCGCGGGAACCGGCGGAAGGGGCACACTCATTCCCGGTGCACTGGAGATGTCGAACGTTGACCTGGCCGAGGAGTTCACAAGGATGATCATCGCCCAGAGAGGCTTTCAGGCGAACGCGAGGGTCATAACAACCGCCGACACGATCCTTGGAGAACTGGTCGCGCTGAGAAGATAAGGTGATGTCGAATGATCTGGCTGACGCGCCTTAGAGGACAGAAGTTCGTGCTCAACGCTGAGATGATAGAAACCGTTGAAGCTTTACCGGACACGACCATAACCCTGTTCAACGGTAAGAAATACATCGTTCAAGAAAGCGTCGAGGAAGTCATCCGACGGGTGATAGAATACAAGAGACAGGCTTACCCGGTGTTCGATTTGCTCAAATACATCCCTCGCGAAGGGGAGGGATGATGCGTGGACATATCGACGATTCTCGGCGTCTTGATGGCTTTCGGCATGATATTCTTTGGGATATTCATCGGTAAATCTGCACCGAGTGCGTTCCTGGATCTGCCGTCCGTCTTCATAACCATCGGTGGCGCGTTGGCCTCCACGATTGCCTCTCACCCCAAAGAGAGGAGCTTTCGCATCTTAGGCGTCATCATGTCCACTTTCAAAGAGCCCAAGATCGACAACATCGGGTTGGTGAGAACGCTCGTTTCTTTTTCCGAGAAAGCGAGAAGGGAAGGTTTGCTTTCTCTGGAAGAGAATCTGAACGAGATCGAAGATCCGTTCATGAAGAAGGCCCTGCAGCTGGTCATAGACGGGACAGATCCGGAACTGTTGAAGAGCATGATGGAAGCCGAGATGGATTTAATTGAAGAAGACCTCATGGCGAACAAGGCCATGATGGATTCGGCCGGCGCTTTCGCACCAGCCTATGGAATGATAGGAACACTGATCGGCCTTATAGGCATGTTGAGAACTTTGAACAACCCCGAGACCATAGGTCCGAACATGTCCGTCGCTCTCGTCACCACCTTTTACGGTTCGATCCTCTCGAACGCCGTCTTCCTACCCATGGGGGAGAAACTCGGAAGGAGGGCCATAAAGATCTTGAGGCAGAAACAAATGATCCTCGAGGGAGTGCTCTCCATTCAGGCTGGAGAAAACCCGAGAGTTCTTGAAGAAAAGCTCAAGTCCTTCCTCACAGCAGAGGAGAAGGCCGCGTATGATGCCGCCCTCGGCAGGGAGGCCGCCTGATGCCTCGAAAGAAAAGAAGTTACGAGGCGCCGAAGGCAAGCTGGCTCACCACTTACGGTGATATGGTGACCCTGCTGCTCACCTTCTTCGTGCTTCTGTTCTCGATGTCCACGATAAGTCCTGGAAAGTTTCAACAGGTTGTTGTGGGTTTGAGATCGGCACTCACCGGTTTGCCACCGAGCGTTCTCACCGGTGGGAAGAGTCTGGCGGAAGAACCACTGATTACATCAAAGCGCGGCGTTTACGAAGAACTCATGAGGATCGCCGAAGAGTACAAGGGCAAGATCACCATTCAGGAGAGGGACGAAGGAACGGTCATAATAATGCAGGACATGGCGTTCTTCGAACCGGCGAGTGCGAAGCTCACCGTCGAAGCAAAGCAATTGCTCGGAAGGATAGGCACCATAGTGATCGAGCACACCATGAACGTGATCAACGTTTTCGGATACGCGGACGATCGACCCGTTCCAGCGGATTCCATCTATGCTTCGAACTGGCATCTGAGCAGCGCGAGGGCTGCGAGTGTTATACAATTCTTTACGGACGAGTTGAAGCGTCGCAGGTCCATCGAGAGGCTCGCCGACGTCAGGGCTGGAAGGTTCGATCCGGACTACTTCTACGATCCTCAGCGTTTCTATCCTATAGGCATGGGAGATTGGCCGATAAAAAAAGAGATAGAAGCCCTTCAAAAAGAGATCGAGATCGAGAGGAATCTGGTCCTGGAACGTTTCAAAGCCGGGGAAATATCTGCAGCGGAGTACACAGCTTCGTTGAACGAACTTGACAGACGCTATGA
The DNA here is from genome assembly GCA_003510135.1 of Pseudothermotoga sp. Taxonomy (GTDB): domain Bacteria; phylum Thermotogota; class Thermotogae; order Thermotogales; family DSM-5069; genus Pseudothermotoga_A. Next base: position 29,691 of record DOKY01000032.1, on the reverse strand, counting down.
GAACCGGTTGAACCAGTTGAGGAACGTTTACCGCAGGATAGACATACTCATAAAGAGAGAACGAGCGAAGTAGGTGATCTGAAATGGCGGATGAAGAGGTTAAGGAAGTTAAAAAGAAGGGAATCGGCGGTTTGCTGACGTCGATAATCGTGCCGGCGATCGTCGCGGTGGGGGCAACTATCGCTACGATCATGCTGCTGGGTTCGAACCTGACACAGCCGAAGCAACAACAAGCAACACAGCCTGCACCCACGGAGATCAAGGCGGTCGTCATTCAACCGGGCACATACACTACCTTCATGCTGAAGGGTGGAAAAGAAGTTGCCGTTATAGAGTCTCTGACGCTCACGGTGGCGAGCGATGCGTGCCGTGCAGCGATCGGCGAGCGAAGGGACATGATCATGGATGGGCTCATGCTCATTTTCTTGAGCAAAGAAAGATCTGAACTCAACACGGCTGCAGGTATAGAACTGCTCAAGAAGCAGATACGCGCGATGGTGAACGAAGTTACCGGATTCACCGGTGAAAGAGAAAGGCTCGGGGTTACAGGGGTGTACCTGTACATAAAGGCTATCAGCTCCGTCGAATGAGAGGTGATGGAGCTTGTCCGATGTGCTCAGCCAGGATGAAATAGACAGACTGTTGCAGGCGCTGAAGTCTGGCGAGCTTTCGGCTGAAGAGATCAAACAAGAAGAAAAAAAAGTAAAGCTGTACGATTTCAGGAGGCCGAGCAAGTTCTCGAAAGAACACGTCCGCGTGTTTGACATGATACATGAAAACTTCGCCCGGTCCGTCTCGACGTACCTTTCCGGTAGAGTCAGAACTTTCGTGAGCATAAATCTGGCGAGCATAGACCAGATCACTTACGAAGAATTCATAAGATCTCTTCCAGCGCCAGCCTTCATAGTTGTTTTCTCGGCTCCCGAGTTCATGGGAAACGCCATACTGGAAATGAACCTCGAGCTGTTTTACACGATCCTCGACCTGATACTCGGTGGACCCGGTGTTCCAAACATCAAGAGATCACCGTCGGAAATAGAAATAAGCATCATGAGAAAAGAGTTGATGAACATCCTTTCAAACCTGTCACAGGCGTGGAGCGATGTTTTCAGCTTCTCACCGACGATAGAGAGCATCGAGAACAATCCGCAGTTCGTCCAGATAGCGCCACCGAGCGAGATGGTGCTGCTCGTTTCGCTCTTCCTCACGGTTGGCAAGACGGAGGGCTTCATGAACATATGCTGGCCTTCGTCTCTGATGGAACCGTTCATGGACCGACTGAGTTCAAGAAACTGGTTCAAGGTGGTGAAAAAGGAACAGACCTCCGAAAAGATCCAGCAGGATTTGGTCGCAAACTTGAACCAGATGAAAATCGTTCTCAGCGCGGTGCTCGGTGAAGCTGTCTTGACGGTGAGGGAGATCCTGGAACTGGAAGTGGGGGACGTGATCAGGTTGAAATCGCACAAAGACGAAGACATCACCGTACACGTTCAAGGCAAGGCCAAGTTTCTGGCGAGACCCGGCACTTACAAAGGCTACAGGGCCGTGAAGATCACCAAGATCGTTGAACCGGAGGTGAAAGAATGAGCGACTTCCTCTCTCAAGATGAACTTGATGCGTTGTTGAAAAGCTTTTCAGAAGCTTTGCCCGAGGAAGATAAGAAGATGATAGAAGCCATCGTTACGCTCATCATGGATCCGGCTTCTTCTGCCCTCGGCATGATTGTCGGTAGAGAAACCCGTATAAAGCCTGCTCAGATAATACAGACGTCTTTGAAGGACTTCATCACGAAATCCAAAGAGAAGATCGTGCTTGCGGACGTCAAGCTGAGCGACGCTTTGCAACTGAACCTGTCCTTCGCGATGCCAGCGTCTCTGGTGCTGAAGATCGCCGATCTCATGATGGGCGGATCAGGTGAAGTTACCGATCAGAACGTGGACGAAATAAAGCTCAGTGCCCTGACGGAAGCATTGAACCAGATGCTGGGCGCGAGTATCACTCTGCTCGCCGAGAAGGCGAAGGAAAAGGTTTCTCTGGGAAAGCTCGAAGTGAAGCTTGTGGAAGATGTTGAGAACATCAGCACTCTTTTCAACCCGACGGAACTTCTGGTGTGCGTCGAATGCCAGCTGGAGATGGAGAACGGTTCTTCTTCAAGCCTCTGGTTGTTCACGCAGCTCACGGCGATCAAAGATGTTCATGAAAAGCTGTTTCCATCGAAAAAGCAAGAGGAAGAGGAAAAAGTCAAGGTCCAGCCAGCGAAGTTCGAAGAATTCAGTCCCGCTGAGACTCAGATCCCGCCACAGCCATCGGAGATTCAGCAGAAGCTCGAATTGCTCTTCGATGTGCCTTTGAAAGTGGTAGTGGAGCTCGGCAGGGCACGCATGACACTCAAACAAGTCATGGATCTGACCGTTGGCTCACTCATAGAGCTGGACAAGCTCACCGGTGAACCCGTCGATGTGCTGGTCAACGGTAAGTTGATCGCCCGTGGAGAAGTGGTCGTCATAGACGAGAACTTCGGTGTGAGGATCACAGAAATCGTCAGTCCGAGGCAGAGACTCTACTCGATAAGAGAAACGAACGGCATATGAGAAAATTCCTTTTCGTATTCTTGATTCTCAGTACCGTACTGTCTTTTCCGACGAGTTTGCTCTTTGAACTCGCCGAACAGTTCGCCGGAGTCAGAGACTTCATAGTGAATTTCGATCTCACGGCAGAAATAAAACAGGATGGTGTGAGGTCTTTCTACATGTCGGGCATGCTCGTGGTGAGAAACCTGGAAGACTTCTATTTTCTGGTGAAAAAACCGGACTTCGTTTCGAACCTCTCCTTTGCTTACTTTTCACGGATCAAGCGACTCGTTTTTGGTACGGAAAGCTTTCAGGATTTTGAGAATTTGGAGATTCCGATATCCACCATCGTGCAGGCGATTCAATCCGCCCTCAGGATGCTGCAAACACCGTTGGTGAGCGTGAGATCGGAAGGCGATTACGTTATTCTGACGTTTTCGAGGCTCGTGGCCCAGCAGCTGCGGGAACCCATAAAGGTGAAGCTCGAGATCAAAGAGGCACAACTCAGATCGATCGAGATACTGAGTCCCTCGGAGGAAGAGAAAATACGCGTGAAGATCAACAGCCTGGTTCTAAACGCGAAAACTGACGAATACTTTCAGCTGCGTCGCTGATGAAGAAGGTTTTCCAGACTCCAGCTGAACAGCTCCGGAAACTTCCTCTTCGAAAAGTTCTCGTCCGACATCGCGTCCTGAAGGTTCAGAGCTCCATCGAGCAGTCTCTTCATTTTCACCAGATAACGTTGCATCGCCTTGAGACACTCCGTGGTCGCGACTTCACCGTGGCCAGGAACGATCCAGGCAGGTTTCATGCTTTCGATGAAATTCAGAGCCGAGAGCCATTCGTCCAGATCGCTGTCCGCAACGATTTCCGCGTGGAAGCCGTTGAAGATCAAATCGCCGGCGACCAGAAGTTTTTCTTGTTTGAAGAACACGATGGACGAATCGAGAGTGTGTCCACCAAGACGTTTGATGAATAGGTTTTTGTCCTCGTACTCTTCGTCGAAAGTGAGGTTCGGCGTGACGATCTTTTCGACTGGTGGTAATTTTGATAGATAACGCTCATCGAAAGCTTCCATGAACGACTTGGTGAGCTCGCTCGCGAGTATCTTCATTCCTTCGAAGGCGACGTTTCCAAAGGTGTGGTCCGGATGATAGTGTGTGTTCACGACCATCTCTATGGGTTTTTTGAAGAAGTCATCCAGCAGTTCTTTCACCTTGCGCGCCTTCTCAGCGAACAGCGATGTGTCGACTACGATGACGCTGTTCTTCACAAGCACACCTGTGATGTTCGAAGAACCTTCCGCTCCGATGACCACCACACGATCGTTCAGAACCTTTATCAAACATGAACACCTCCGGTATAATCCTATTGATACTTCTCGTTGAGGAGATGTTTTTCCTTGAAGACGGCGACTCTGTTCGGTTATTACGGTTACGACAACCTTGGTGATGAGCTGCTCTGCGAAGAGAGCATCAGGTTACTCAAAGAGGCACGTTTCGACAGAATTTATCTCCTTTTGAGGAGAGACAAAGTGAAGGCTTTTTCCCAGCCACAGGTTGTCCCCATAGACAGGTTCAATCCGTTCAAGATCCTGATGGCGATCGTCAAAAGCGATGTGATCGTGTGCGGCGGTGGTGGCATCTTTCAGGACCAAACGAGCATGAAGAGCTTGCTCTATTACGCTTCCATCGTTCGGATTGGTCTGATGTTTCGAAAGCCCGTGCTACTCTTAGCGAACAGCCTGGGTCCTCTGAAGCATAAACTCTCTAAGTGCGTTGTGAGATCTCTTCTCCACAGTAAGAACGTTTTTTTCATCGCTCGCGATGAGGTGAGTTACAGGTACGCCAGAATTGTTGGAGCGAAGAACGCATCGCTTGGAACAGATCTTGCGATTGGAGCGGTCGAACGCTTGCCGAACTGCGAGAAGCAAAAGAAGATAAGCCTTTGTTTGAAGAGCGAGCTGGAACTCGATATCGTCGTCGAAACGGCAAAAATGTACGGCTTTGAGACCATCCTTGTTCCACTCAGTCCGCAGGATCGACCCGCCTGCCAGAAAATGGCTCAGAAGTATGCCCTCGCCGTCTCGGACGAACCGATGAAGGAGCTCACGCGCTCTTCGCTTGTTGTTTCTCAGCGCTTCCACGGTTGTCTTCTGGCATGTCTGGTCGGTTCACCCTTTGTTTCCCTGAACAGTTCTAAGAGCAGGAGGTTCTTCGAACGTTACTTTCCGAAGTACGAAGGGTTCTGTGTGAAAGAAGATCCTGCACAGATCGCTCTGGCGATCGTGAAGTTGAGCAACTCCAGACTCGAATCAGGCAGGATGATCGAAGATTTCAGGAAGATGCACGACGGCGTGATTGCGATCCTAAGGACTCTCACAAAAAGAAAGAGGGGCTGATCAGCCCCTCAAGACGCACACAGATTTCGGCTCTCGGACAAGCAACGCTATGCTTTCGGACACGAAGAATTCCAGCGTGTGGTCCTTCGGACCTATGAAGCCTATCGACAGATCCTGACCGACTATCAGCGAAGCGTAAAAAGGTGAATCACAGATCAACACCCCGGCATTCTTCAACGTGGGTGCCTTGTAGATCTTTTTGACCATCATGGAAATGTGTTCCAGTTCGGTTTGGTTACCGCTCTCGTACCTTCTCATCAGCCTGTTGTACCTGTCCGGCGAGAGTGCCAGCAAGTAAGGACCGTGAAAGCCTGACTCGTCGAGCTTTGTGATCGCTTCGATCACATCTTCCGCAGCCTCACCGATCTTGCTCCACTCACCCATGTTCACCTGAGCAGCCTCGTCGAGGTTCAACAATCCTTTCTGCTCCGCCAGGCCGTGGAAGATCAACTTCTCTTCAAAGTCGAGACATTCGAGTACAGCTTTCCTGAAACTGGTGAGATCGAGCGTGACCTTTTCCGATTCGAACGCGGCGATGTCCCTCGTGGGAATCTCGAACGTTCTGTGAACGTAGTACAGTGGCAGGCTCTTAGGTGCGAAGACACCATCGTCTATCTCTTCATCGCCGAGAGAAACCTGCTTGACTCCGAATCCGAGAGGACCGATCATGTTCAGGAGTTTTCTCCCCGTCAGGTTCGTCTTTGCCAGATCCACCAGCACATCGTTCAGCAGTTTCCACAGTTCTGCACTTATCGGGGCGTCTTCCTGCATCAGATACCTGTTCGCCATGTCAGTCACCTTCTTTCAGCGAACCTACGGTCGGCTCTTCGTCATCGTTCTGAGACATGAGTTCTTCAACTTCTTTAAAGCCTTCCTCCATGAACTTGGATTCATCCTTCGTGAGGATGTCGAGAAGCTTGGTGAACTCACCGATGTGAACCCTCTCTTCGTTCGCTATATCGATGAGCACCTTCTTCGCCAGAGGATGATCCGTCGCGTCCGCGATCGCCATGTACTGGTGCACCGCTTCGTGCTCGGCGGCGATATTAAGCCTTATCGCACGGATGAGTTCAGAAAGCGTCAGTTTTCTTTCTGGGACCTTTCCACTGAACGGATTAACGAATTCTGGCATCTCATCACCCCTCTTCAATTTTAGCACAAGAATGTATCGAAACCATTTGTTATATTCGAGGAAAGGTTGTGTTTGGGTCCCTGAATCTGTTGTTCGTTTGCAGAGCGACGTTTTGGATTAGAATTTGAATCGGAGGGAAAGAGTTTGAGGAAAGATCAACGCATCTTACTCAAAATGCAAAAGGCAGAGATGACTGAATACATAGTGTACACGAAACTCGCCAAGATGGACGAGAAAAACTCGGAAGTTCTGTCCAAGATCGCTAAGGATGAGCTGAGCCACTACAGGAAATTGAAGAATTTGACGCAGATCGATGTTGCACCAAGCTGGTGGAAGGTGATATTCTACCTGCTGCTCGTCAAACTGCTGGGCATAACGTTCACACTCAAGTTGATGGAACAGAACGAAGAAAGGGCACAAAAGAGTTATAAATCGCTCGAACAAACAGAGATCCTGAGTGACGAGGAAGAGCATGAGAGAGCGTTGTTAAGACTCATAGACGAAGAAAGGATCGAGTACATAGGTTCGATGGTGCTGGGCCTGAACGACGCGCTCGTTGAGCTGACAGGTGCGCTGGCCGGTCTAACGCTCGCGATCCAGAATTCCAGGATCGTGGCGCTCTCCGGTATCATCACGGGTCTGGCTGCAGCCCTTTCGATGTCTGCGTCGGACTATCTCTCTCGCAAATCTGAAAATGGAAACAAAAAGCCTCTGAGATCTGCGCTCTACACCGGGATCGCCTATCTGCTGACGGTTCTGTTCCTGGTCTTTCCGTACATGGTGTTGGACCGACCCATGGTGTCGCTGTACTGGACGATCGCGAATGCCGTTCTCGTCATATTGATCTTCACGTTCTTCGTCTCTGTGGTGAGGGAGGAAAGCTTCAAGAAGAACTTTCTCGAGATGCTTTCGATCAGTATGGGCGTTGCCGCCGTTTCGTTCATCATTGGAATGGTCGCGCGAAAGTTCTTCAACATAGAGGTGTAAACCTTGAAGATTTACTGCGAACCTCTCATGAGAAAGATTGATCTTCCCGATGGAATTGAAAGAATCGTCAGCCTCGTTTCCGGTTTCACCGAAACCATTTTCGAGATGGGTCACGGTGAAAGAGTCGTCGGTGTGTCAAAGTACTGTTCGCGCTATGTGAATCATCCAAGTGCCGAAGTAGTTGGAGATTATCTGACGGTCGATCTTTCGAAGCTGAAATCGCTCAGGCCAGATCTCGTGCTTTTGACCACAGGTGTTCAGATGCAGCTCGCGCTGCATTTGTTGCAAGAGGGTCTGCCCGTGTACGTTTTACCCCTGCCAAAGAGCATCAACGGCGTGTGGGAGAACGTGATGTTGATTGGAGGTCTGTTGAACGATGTCAGAAGTGCGCGAGAACTGGTGCTGAAGTGGCAAGAGGTGTTTCTTAACGGTCGTGAAACTCATGCCGAAAGACCTTCGGCGTATGTTGAACTGTGGTTTGGCGAACATGTGAGGACCGTCGGCAGTTTGAGTTTCGTGAACGACCTTGAAGAGTATGCAGGATTGAAGAACATCTTCAGTGATGTCGTCGAAAGCTTCTTCGTACCTCCACTGAAAGAAGTTCGCAGGCGAAGGCCGAGGTTCATAATCTTTTTCCATGAGCCGGACTTTCCCGTGGATCCGTATCGTATTGTTGGCTCGAGAGGTTGGGATTGGGAAGCAAAATTGATAGAATCCACGGTGGAAGCTGGAAAGAACCTGATACACGATGGTCCTTCCATGATGCGAACGATCCAATGGCTCAGAGAACAGATCTGGGGGTGAATTTCGTGGAGGATTTCAAGTATTGGAAGGTATACCTGCTGGGGTTGGGGTTTTTTGGAATAAGCGTCATGTGGCCACTGTACAACGCCTATGTCCCTATCTTTCTGAAGGACTTCGCCTTGCCTTCGTTTCTGATAGGCCTCATCATGACGATCGACAACTTCTTCGCCATTTTCATGTTGCCGTTCATAGGAACGCTGAGCGACCAGACGCGAACGAGAATTGGCAGGAGAAAGCCTTACATACTTGCGGGTGCCCCACTGGGAGCCCTTTTCTTCGCCCTGATTCCTCTGTGCAAGGACCTTGGTTCGCTCGCACTCATGATGTTCATCATCATCCTGATGAATTTCTCGATGGCGCTCTTCAGATCTCCGCTGATCGCCTTCATGCCGGACATAACCCCTTCTGAGAAGCGCAGTCAGGCTAACGGGATCATCAACTTCATGGGAGGTTTTGGGGCGCTTTTGGCCTACTTTGCGGGCAAGCCTTTGTACGATGCGAACAAGGCTTACCCGTTTCTTGCTGGTGCAGCTCTGATGCTCCTGGCCAACCTTCTGGTCGTGCTCTTCGTTGATGAACCATCACAGTACAGAGTCAGGAATGAAAAGCTCGACGTCTCAGATACGCTAAGAAAGGGTTCGAAAGAACTAATGGAGAATCTGCGCGACGTGTTCGCCTCGAGGGAAAAGAGCTTGATGATGATGCTCACCTCCATCTTTCTCTGGTTTGTTGGATTCAACGCGATCGAGACCTTTTTCACCAGCTATGCGAAGTTTCACATGAACATAAGTGAGAGCACGGGGGCGCTCGTTCTGGGCGTCTTTTCGCTTTCTTTCATGATTTTCGCCCTGCCCGCTGGCTTCATAGGTGCAAGACTCGGCAGGAGGAAAACCATAAGGCTTGGACTCACCATCATGGTCGTGTGTTTGCTCATCGCCATTGTATTCTCGTCCCTGTTGAGGGATTCTGCGCTTCTGTTTCTCTTCTATCTTGTCTTTGCGATCAGCGGTGCTGGTTGGGCGCTCGTGAACGTGAACTCTTTGCCCATGGTGGTTGACATGACCAGATCCGAGAAAGTCGGCGGTTACACCGGGCTGTACTATTTCTTCTCGATGGCCGCCAACATCGTCGCACCACCCCTTGCGGGCGCCTTCATAGATCTGGCAGGTTATGGTTCGCTTTTCGTGTTTTCAATAGTGTTTCTGCTGACTTCTTACGCGACGATGGGTTTTGTGAGAAGGGGAGAAAAGGCCGAGAGCTGAAAGGAGGGACTGGATGAACGTTTCGGAAAGGGTCAAGAACATCGCGGGTTCAAAAACGCTCGAGATCAACGCCTTGGCGCAGTCGATGAAGCAAAAAGGCATCGACGTGGTCAACCTCACGGCGGGCGAGCCTGATTTTCCAACGCCACAGCCCATAGTGGAAGCAGCGATAGAAGCTTTGAAGGCTGGTCTGACCAAGTACACGGACTCTTCGGGTATCCCACAGCTGAGAGAAAGGATCGCCAAACACGTTTCGGAAAAACACAACGTTACTTGTCGCGCAGAACAGGTGATCGTGACGAACGGAGGAAAGCAGGCGATCTACAACTGCCTTGCGGCACTCGTTGGAGAAGGCGATGAGGTTCTGATCGTAGACCCGTGCTGGGTCAGCTACGAACCAATGGTAGTTATGCTCGGAGGAAAAGCTGTGCACGTGAAAACGAGCTTTGAGAACGGATTCAAGCCCTCGATCGAGCAAATAGAGAGCGCGATCACTCCGAGGACCAGAATCATCGTGCTGAACAGTCCAAACAACCCGACAGGAGTCGTGTACGATGCTGATCTGCTGAAACAGATACACGCACTTTCGATCGAGAAAGACATATTCATCATCTCGGACGAAGTGTACGACTGTCTGGTTTACGATGGTGCGTACGCCTCCATGTACGCCATTTCGAAGGGAAACAACGTCGCTCTCGTGAACGCCTTTTCAAAATCTCACTCCATGACCGGCTGGCGTGTAGGGTATCTTGTGGCTCCAGTCGAGATCGCCAGAGCGGCGGCAAAGGTGCAGGCGCACACTACTTCAAACATAAACACCGTTGCCCAGTACGCCGCGTTGAAGGCCTTCGACGTGGACACGAGTTACATGTTTGAAAGGTTCAGACAGCGACGGGATCTGGTGTGCAGGCTGCTTCAGGAGGCCGGATTCAGTTTCGTTCGACCCAGTGGAGCGTTCTACGTGCTCGTCAACGTGAGCGAGTTTGACGAAGACGACGTGCGCTTCTGTACGAAGCTCTTGCAGGAAGCCTACGTCGCTCTGGTACCGGGTTCTGCCTTCAACGCGCCTGGTTTTGCGAGACTTTCGTTCGCAACGAGCGAAGAAAACCTGATCGAAGGGGTCAGGAGAATGAAGAACTTCGTTGGCAGGTGATCGCGTGCTTCTGGATTTCATCAAGAGACATTGGTACAGGTATCTGACAGGCATTTCAACTCTGATCGTTGTCGATCTTCTGCAACTGTACATTCCCAGGTTCATAGGGCGGGTTGTGGACCATCTGAGATCCGAGCAACCCACGATGAGTTTCGTCACCGTGATGGTCAGCTGGATCATCGGCATTGCCCTGGCGATAGCCATCATGCGTTTCTTCTGGAGGTATTTCATCATAGGTAATGCGAGACGATTTGAATACCTCGCCAGGAAGACGCTGTTCGACAAACTGCTCTCGCTCTCTCTGAGTTACTTCGACAGGACGAGAAGTGGCGATTTGATGGCCAGATTCACAAACGATATTCAGGCCGTGCGAATGGCGCTCGCACAGGGAGTCGTAATGACGGTGGATGCAAGCTTCATGGCGATCATGACGGTTCTCTTCATGGGTCGAACGGTCAGCTGGAAGCTCACATGGCTCGCTTCGATACCGTTGCCAGCGCTCGCGCTGGTTGCTCTTTTTTTCGGCAGAATCATTCATAACAGGTTCGTGGAGGTTCGGAATCAGTTCTCCGCGGTGAGCGAGCTGACCGAGGAGACGATCTCCGGGATAAGGATCGTCAAGAGTTTCGCAGCGGATGAAAAATTCTGGGAAATGTTCAGAGACAGATCCTGGAACAACTACAGGGCGGGCATAGCCCTCGCGAAGGTCTCATCGGTGTTCTTTCCCCTGATGATTTTCCTGGCATCCCTGGCACACGGTTTTGCGCTGTTCTTCGGTGGTCCCATGGTAGTGCGGGGCGAGGTCAGCCTCGGTGAGTTCATCGCCTTCAGCTCTTATCTGGGCATGCTGACCTGGCCAATGATGGCTCTGGGTTGGGTCCTCAACGTAATTCAGAGCGGCAGGGCCTCGTACAAGAGGATCATGCAGGTGATGAGGGAAATTCCTCAGGTTGAAGAGCCGAGAAATCCTGTCAAGATCGACCACATCGAAACGATAAGGTTTGCTGATTTGACCTACAGATACCCCTCGAGCCAGAGGGATGTGTTGAAACATGTGAGCTTTTCGATCAAGAAAGGCGAGATGGTCGGGATCGTTGGCACGGTGGGCAGCGGTAAGTCCACGATCGTGAAACTCCTGGCAAAGCTTTATCCGGTGGAACGTGGCAAGATCTTCATCAACGATGTGGACATAAACGATATCGCTTCCGAGAACATACGAAGTCTGATAGCCTTCGTCCCCCAGGAGTCTTTTCTGTTCTCAGACCAGATAAAGAGGAACATAGCTTTCGCTCAGGAAAACATCGATATGGAAAGAGTGATCGAGTGCGCAAGACTTGCCGCCGTTCACGATGAGATAGTGAAGTTCCCACAGGGTTACGACACCGTGGTCGGTGAAAGGGGAGTCACACTCTCTGGTGGACAGAGACAGAGAGTCACCATTGCCCGTGCACTGTACAGCAACAAAGATGTGCTCGTGTTCGACGACTGTCTCTCAGCAGTGGATCCCGAGACGGAGGAAAGGATCATAGATTCACTGAGGAACCAGTTCAAGCAAAAGACCATGATCATCATAACGCACAGGCTGAAGGTGCTCAGGGACGCCGATGTGATAATCGTACTCGACGACGGCATGATCGTCGAGAAGGGCACGCACGAAGAATTGATGAACCTGGACGGTTTGTACGCGCGCATGTTCAAACGCCAGATGATCGAAGAGGAGCTAGAAGCATGAGAAACCTGACCTTATTTTTGCTCCTCGCGAGCTGCCTGGTGCTTGCCGCGGTGAGCTATCAGTTCAAAAATTCGCAGTTGCTCATCGTGGGCCTCGAAACCTACGACGAGGTCGAGCTGGAGCTCGATGGAAAGAAAGTCACTTTACCCGTTTCGCAGCTGAACATTCCCTGGAGGAAGAACTACAACACGACGCTGGTCCTCACGCCCATCAAAAATGGTGTCAGGGCTTCGCCAGTTCGCCTGTACATTGACGCCAGCAAGGACAGGGCTCCAACGGTGAAACTGAAAGTTCCAAGCTACTACGTACCACTCGGAAAACTGACGCTGGAAATCTTTGCGGAGGACGATTGGGATGAAGCAGGGTCATTGCGTTACAGCGTCTATCTTGACGGTGTCAGGATCGATCCTCCGAAAGGAGGCAGACTGCTGCTCGACACCTTTTTCATGCACTCGGGCGAGAGAAGATTGAGGATCGTTTGCAGAGACAGCGGCTCAAACATCGTCGATCAAACGTACAAGTTCGTTGTTGTACCTGTTCCGCCTCGCCCACCACAGTTCAGTCAGGGAAGGATCGTTTCGAACCGAACCCACAGAGTTTACATTGTTCAGGATGGAAGGATCGAAGCCTACGAGACCAGATCCGACGAACTGAAGGAACAGCTCGCGTTTGTGTGCGATCTGGATGCAGCCTCGAACGAAAGCTTTCCCGTTCTTTACTACAAAAAGTTTGAATTTGTGCAGCAGCAGAATCCCGTCCTCATGAATCTCAACGACAGTTGTTCTCTCTCCTCAGAACATACCATCTTCGGCAGGGTCGTCATACCTTCAGAACAGAAAGTCGTCTTGAAAACGGGCTCGACCCTGAGAATAAACAGCGGCTGTGAACTCATAGTGCGTGGAACACTTCTTCTGGAACGCGGCGCGAAAGTTACGGGATCGGGAAACCTTTTGGTGGTGGAATCTGGCAAACTCGTCGCGATGGGTGCAGCGATCGAAACGAACGTTTCGGTGGATGGTGCGACAACGTTGTGGTTCTCAGACACGGACCTGTCCAGGTCAAAGCTTCAGATCAACAGATCTTTTCTCACCGCCCTGAAAAATGTCAAAGCTTCTCAACTGATCATCGACAACGTCAGAAAGCTGTGGATAGATTCTTCCGATTTCGGGATTCTGGAGCTTCTCAACTGTGGCAATACCATCATCATGGACTCAAAGATGTCTCAGCTAAAAGTTTCTCGAAGTTCTCGAGTGAGGATGTATTCGTGCTCGATTTATTCAACGAGGACCGCGGTTTCCGTCTCGGACCTTTCGTCACTCGAAACCATCGACAGCTGGATCAGCGGAAAGATCGGTGTCAATGTGGAGAACTTTTCCTTGTTTCGTGCGAGGAGCACACAGATCAACGCGGACACCGCTGTCGTAGCGAGCGGCTATTCTGTGATAGACAGCTTCGCGTCCGTTCTTGCCGGAACGAAGGCCCTGCAGCTGAGAGATGCGAAGTTCACCTTCTTGAAGACTCAGGTTCTTGGGGGGACGGAGAAGTTTGGGCTCGTCGAGGTCAGCGAGAGATGAGTTCGATCCGGACCTGCTGAGGCACGTTCGTATCCCAGACGTCAGTAAAGATCACAGGCCCACACACGCATCCACTCTGCTCGCATGGTATGCCAGGCCTAAGAAAAACGGTCTCGTGATCGAGCTGGGCTGCGGTACGGGCATCGTCTCGGCGTTTCTTGCCATGAACCACGATGTTCTGGTTCACTGTGTCGAAAAGAACCAGCTTCTGGCCGAGCTGGCACGCGAGACGGTCAAGATGAACTCGCTCCAAGACAAAATGTTTGTCCACAACGCACCGTGCGAACGGGTGAAAGAACTCTTCGATGCCGAGCAGTTTGACCTCGTGGTATCCAACCCTCCCCACCATCTGGCAGGCGTTCCAAGCCCTTCGAAGTTGAGGAGCGAAAGCAGATCCGCAAACCTCGATGAAGCCTCATCCTTCGTCGAAGCCACGGCCTATCTTTTGAAAAACAGGGGCAAATTCGTCTTCGTTTTGTCCTGCGACTATCTCATGTTCTGGTTGAGTGAGTTCGCCAAACGAAAACTGCAGCCCAAAAGGTTGGTACCTGTCTACGGCGATCCCAAAAGGCATGCCGTGCTCACGATCGTTGAAGGTGTCAAGAACGGGGGTATCGGCCTCAGGCTCGAACCCCCAATCGTGCTCAAAAGAGTTTGAGTTCTTTCACCTTGTTCTCAACTATGTACTTCGTATCACGCGCTATCACGAGCTCTTCGTTGGTTGGAACGACCAGAACAGCGACCTTGGAATCGGGCGTGCTTATGATCCTTTCCACACCTTTCACATTGTTCAGCTGTCTGTCGATCTTCACTCCGAGAAAGCCAAGATATTCGCACACTTTTTCCCTGACATAGGGCGAGTTCTCACCGACACCGGCGGTGAACACGATCGCGTCCACGCCGTTCATCGCCGCAGCATAAGCACCTATGTACTTGGCAATCCTGTACACGTAGATGTCCAGAGCGAGCTGTGCGATTTCGTTGCCGGAATGAGCTGCGCTCTCTATGTCCCTCATGTCGGAGCTGAGATTGTTCGTCAGGCCCAGCATTCCACTTTTCTTGTTGAGCAGATCGTAGACCTTTTCAACGCTCATGCCCAGATTCTGCTGCAGGTAAATCACGATCGCTGGATCGATATCACCGCATCGGGTGCCCATGACCAGACCTTCGAGTGGTGTGAATCCCATGGAAGTATCGATCGATTTTCCGTGCCTCACAGCCGCTATGGAAGCACCGTTGCCCAAATGGCACGTGATGACCTTGAAGTCGTGGTAGTCCCTACCAAGGATCTCCGCAGCCCTCTTTGACACGTACCTGTGACTCGTGCCGTGAAAGCCGTACCTTCTGATCCTGTATTTCTCGTACAGCTCGTACGGCAAACCGTACAGGTAAGCCTTTTTGGGCATGGACTGATGGAACGCTGTGTCGAAAACCCCAACGTTTGGAACTTCGGGCAGCAATTTCTGAATCGCCTTTATTCCCAAGATGTTCGGTGGATTGTGAAGTGGTGCAAGATGAACGTTTTCTTCCAGAGCTTTCATAACTTCTTCGTCGATCAGCACCGAACTTGCGAACCTCTCAGCACCGTGGACAACTCTGTGGCCAACCGCATCGATCTGTGAGAGATCCTTTATAACGCCGATCTCTGGATCGACGAGGACATCGAGGACCAGCTTGAGCGCTTCTTCGTGGTCTTTCATGTTCCTTTCGATGACGTGTTTGTCGTTGTTTACTCTGTGCACGAGCCTTCCACCTTCTATTCCTATCCTCTCGGCCAGACCCTTGCACAGGACCTTCTCTCCGTCCATGTCGATGAACTGGTACTTGATGGAAGAACTACCACAGTTCACAACCAGGATCTTCAACGCGATCTACCTCCCCAAGATATGATAGCGCCCATCTTCAAGTTTGACCAGTTTTCCAGCCAGTTCGTACTCGGTGAGTTTCACCAGAACGTTTGCTGGATCCATCTTGAGCACGCTCACTATCTCATCGAACATCAGCGGACCGTTGGAAAAGAGCTTCAAAATTTCGTCTCTCTCCTGGCTGGATTCACCGGACAGACCGTAATACTCTAACAGTTCCGAAGGATGAGTGAGCGGGATGGCTCCCATCCTCAACAACCAGTTGCAACCCTCGCTCGAAGCTTTGTCTATGTCAGCAGGAACCGCGAAGACATCTCTGCCCATGTCCGCGGCAAAGCCAGCCGTTATGAGCGCGCCGCTGTCCTTGGGAGCCTCGATCACCACGGTGGCCCTGCTCAAACCGGCAACGATTCTGTTGCGCATGGGGAAGTTCTGCTTGAGCGCCTTAGTCTCTAAAGGAAACTCGCTCACGACACAACCTTCCTGGACGATTCTCTCGTAAAGCTTCCTGTTCGAGGACGGATACGGTACGTCGACACCCGTTCCAAGTACCGCGACAGTCTTCCCGCAGGCTTCGAGAGCCGCACCATGCGCGCAACTGTCTATGCCGAACGCAAGTCCACTCACCACGACCAGGCCCGCCTGTGCCGCCGCGAAGGCCATTTCGTGCGAGACCTTCTTGCCGTAACTGGTCATCCTACGCGTACCAACGATCGAGACACACTCTTTCTTCAACAGTTTCTCATCTCCGAGACAGAAGAGTACCACCGGTGGGGACGAAGATTCTCTCAAGAGTGGCGGGTAAGCTTCATCCCAGAAACTAATGATCTTCGCTTTGACTTTTTCAGCGAGCTCACGTTGTCGATTTGCAAACTTTTGAACAGCGTCGAAGTCAGTCCGCTCCAGCTGGAAAGGTTTGGCCTTTCTTGCCTCTTCCAGGCTGTCGAAAGCCTCACTGAGATTCTTCAAAGTCTCAAGATCGTACCTTCCAAACTTCCACAGCGCGAAGACCTCAACTGGCTGCATTCTGTTTCAGGATCTCCTTTATCTTTTCCGCCACACCGGCCGCCCTGCCAGGGGTGCACATGTCTGGAGTAACCTTACCGGCGACGACAGCTTTCGCGAAGGCTTCGCAACCTGCATAACCACAGGCTCCACAGTTCGCACCGGGTAAAACTTGTCTCACCATGTCAACACGAGGATCTTCTTTGACTTCGAACTTCTTCGCTGCGTACGCAAGGAAGGTACCGAAAGCCAAACCGAGGACCGCCATGAGCAAGGTTGAATAGACAACGACCATCGTCGACCACCTCACAGTTTTATGAGCCCTTGAAAGCCCATGAAGGCCATCGAGATGATGGATGCCAGTATGAGCGCGATCGGAAGACCTTCGAAGGACTTTGGCAGCTCATAAAGTTCCAGTCTTTCTCTGATGCCTGCGAAGATCACCAGAGCGAGGAGAAATCCCAACCCCGCACCGAGCGCGTGAAAGATCGCCTCAAGCAAGCTGTATTTGGCCTGAGCATTCAGTATCGCAACGCCCAGTATGATACAGTTCGTCGTGATCAGAGGCAGATATATACCCAGTGCCTCGTAGAGCGCGGGGCTGTTCTTCTTTATGACGAACTCGACGAACTGAACGAAAGTTGCTATGACCAGGATGAAAGAAACCGTTCTCAGGAACTCAAGACCCGCCGCAACCAGAAGCAGGTTGACGAACCATGTTATCACCGAGGACATCACCAGAACGAACGTGGCGGCAAAGCCCATACCAACGGCTGTGTCAAGCTTTTTCGAAACTCCAAGAAACGGACATATGCCGAGAAAGCGTATGAACACGTAGTTGTTTATCAGCAACGCAGAAAACAGTATCAGAAAGACTCTCATTTCTGCTCACCCCTCTTGCGTTTCAAACCGATCGCGGTGAACAGGGCTGCCAGCAAGCCTAAGGTCATGTAAGCCCCGGGAGGAAGTATCATCGCGAACACGTTGAATCCACTCCACAGTCTGACGCCGAAGATCGTTCCGTTGCCGAGTATCTCCCTGATCGAACCCAGCAGCACGAGTGAAGCTGTGAAACCTAACCCGACACCGAGTCCGTCGAGCATCGAGTTCAGAACGTCGTTCTTCGAAGCGTAAGCCTCCGCACGACCCATGATGATGCAGTTGACAACTATCAGTGGTATGAATATACCGAGCGCCTTCCAGAGACTGTACGTGAAGGCGTGCATGAGCAGATCTACAATGGTGACGAACGTGGCTATCACGGTTATGAATATGGGAATCCTTATCTTGGCGGGTACACCTTTTCTGATCGAAGAAATCACAATGTTCGATAGCGTGAGAACTGCCGTGGCCGCAAGCCCCATACCAAATCCGTTGATCGCGCTCGTGGTCACAGCAAGAGTGGGGCACATGCCGAGCACCTGAACGTACGTCGCGTTCTCTTTGAAGAAACCTTTCGTGAACTCCTTCATTCGGCTCATCGTTTCACCCCCGAAAGATAATCGAGCATTGCGTTCAGAGCGTTCGCCACCGCACGCGGTGTGATCGTAGCGCCTGTCATCACGTCACTCACCTTGGCGACACCCTGTTCTTTGGCTTCCTGAGCTGAAAGCTGCGTCAGATTCGCATCCTTGTCGACTCGAACCCCGTTCTTCAGGGCAGAAGCTTCCATGGGGTAGAACCTTTTCTGTACCTCTGGATCTCCTATCTTCGCACCCAGTCCAGGAGTTTCCTGCGAAAAGTCGGTCACTTTCAAGGAAAAGAGCGAAAAGCCCTCTGGCTTTTTTATGAAGCACGCGACCACCGTGACCGGCCCCCCATAGCCCAGACTGGAGCCTGTAAGCACGTAGACCTTACCGAATTCAGAATCGAATTCGTAGACTGGAGAGAAAACCTTGCCCTTCTCGTTCTCAAAGATCACTTCGACTTTCTGATCGACCTTAGCAACAGCCGATCTGAGCTGGTCCAGAGACACTATGTAGTTGCCGGATTCGTCTTTCAAAACCTGCTCGACGGCACCGAGTTTTTCCTGAACCTCGGTCAGGGCAATCCTGTCTTTGGTTATCTGATACACCAAACCGAGTGCCAGTCCAGCAACGGCACAATAAATCATCAAAATGAGTCCTGTTTTGATGTATTCTTTCATACTTTGACCTCCCCGAAGATCTTCGGCTTGAAGGCCCTGTCAATCAGAGGCACGAGCGCGTTCATCAAAAGGATCGCGAGCGAAACACCTTCAGGATATCCTGCGAACAGCCTGATGATCATCGTCACAACACCACAGCCGATACCGAACACCGCCTGGCCCTTCAAAGTCATCGGACTGGTCACCATGTCGGTCGCCA
Organism: Pseudothermotoga sp.; assembly: GCA_003510135.1. GTDB lineage: Bacteria > Thermotogota > Thermotogae > Thermotogales > DSM-5069 > Pseudothermotoga_A. Next base: position 10,861 of record DOKY01000032.1, on the reverse strand, counting down.
TGAACAGAGCGCCCAAGAACAGTCCTCCGCTGAGTATGTGGAACAAAGGTGTTCCAAATCTTTCTGCGTTCACCAGGTACATGACGCTCGCAAAAGCAAAGACCGTGCCTATGTACGTCGCAGGTATGACTGGATTGACGCGCTTTCTGAACAACAGATAGACAAAGCCTACGAGCAAGACGAACGCACTCGTCTCACCTATACAGCCACCCACGTTTCCGAAGAAAAGATCGACATAGTTGAACCTCTGAATCGCCTCGGAAAAGCCGGAGTTCTTGAGAACTCCCAGAGCTGTCGCTGAAGTCATCGCGTCCCAGGGAGCTTTTGTAAAACTTCTGAGCGGTGTTATCCATTTCGTCATCAGCGTGGGGAAGGAGATCAGCAAAAACACCCTTCCAACGAGCGCGGGATTGAAAATGTTCTGACCTATACCACCGAAGGCGTGCTTCGCAACACCAAGAGCAACCAGCAGACCTATCAACAAGAGCCACCAGGGTGCGGTGGGAGGAAGGTTCATCGCGAGCAACAGGCCTGTCACCGCCGCACTGAGATCGAAACTGAAATCTTTCTGCTTGCGCAAGACTTTCACTATGAACCATTCGATCAATTCGCCCATGATGGCACCGAACAAACAGAGGAAGAGTGCGTACCAGCCAAAGAAGTACGTGGCTACAGCCACGGCTGGAACGAGCGCCAGGAGAACATCCAGCATTATGGATCTCACTGAATCTTTCGTTCTGATGTGAGGAGCGTCGCTCTGGATGAGTTTCATTTCTTACCACCTCTCAGCGCTTGGTAGACCCTCTTGGTGAGCTTTATGACCCTCACATGGTCGATCTTCGACGGACATACGTACGCACAGACACCGCACTCTATGCAAGCCATGAGCCCTTCCTCAACGGCCTGATCGTACTTTCTCTTGTTGCCGAGCAGATAAAGCAAGTACGGTTGCAGTCCCATGGGGCACGATACGACACATTTCGTGCACCTGATACACGGTTTCTTGATCGGTTCTGCTTCGTGGGGCAACACGGTGATACCCGAGGTGCCCTTGAGGATCGGAAGATCGAGCCTGTTGACCGCGATGCCCGTCATTGGACCACCCATGATCAGTTTTTCGGCATTTTCTTTCAAGCCTCCGGCGAAGTCGACGAGCTGCTGGATCGTCGTCCCGATCCGTGCGATCACGTTCATGGGATTGTTGATGGCTTCACCCGTTATCGTGAGCGCCCTCTCGATCAACGGTTTTCTGTCCACGACGGCTTGTTTTATGGCGATCACGGTTTGAACGTTCTGAACGACGACTCCAACGTCCATGGGCAATCCACCGACTGGAACCTTTCTGTTCGTGATCGCGTAGATGAGCTGTTTCTCAGCACCCTGCGGATACTTGGTCCTCAGAAGCACAACTTCTATTGAGCTGTCGTTACAGAGCTTCTTGAGATGTTCGTATGCATCCACCTTGTTCGATTCGACACCTATGTAGGCCTTTTTCGCACCGAGGATTCTCATTACTATCTTCACACCGAGTACGAGTTCTTCTGCGGCTTCGAGCATGAGTCTGTGATCAACCGTCAAGTAAGGCTCGCACTCGGCACCGTTCACGATGAACGTGTCTATGGTCTTGCCCGTGGGTGGGTTCAGCTTGACGTGCGTTGGGAACATGGCACCCCCGAGCCCCACTATGCCCGCCTTCTTGATGACCTCCAGAAGCTGTTCTCTACTCAGGCTCTCCCAATCTGAATGCTCGAGCAACTGCCAGTCATCCTCGCCCGTTCTCTCGATAACGATGGCTTCCATGGGTCTACCCTGCACCGGGTGATAGAGCTTGTCTATTTTCCTCACCATGCCGGTCACGGGCGAGTGCAGGTACGCCGAAACGAAACCACCGGGTTCACCTATGATCTGTCCCGTCTTGACCGTATCGTTTTCCTTCACGACGGGTTTGGCAGGAGCTCCAGCGTGATTCGACAGGAAAACGTAGACGAACTGGGGTGGATCCATTCTTAACAGGGCTTTATCCTTCGCCAGTTCCTTCTTTTCGGGTGGATGGGTTCCACCTTTGAAGGTTAGAAGCTTCATCCTTTCACCTCCAGCGAATTCAGCATCTCTTCCGAATGAACGTTGTAAAGCGGCCCAAAAGGATTCTCGTTGTAGTAAGGTCTTGTGCAGTTCGGACAGCCACTCGTCAGGAAGGCCCTTTCAAATCCGCCTGGCAGGTTTCTGAAAGCCTTTATCGAATCTCCTTCAAACTCAACGAACCCTTCGAGCCCTCTGTAAATCAAGAATCGTGCCAGCTGAATCTTCCTGTACCTTTCGAGCGGTGGTCTTGGATGCTTCTCCAAAGGTGTGCCCCTCAAGGGTGTGAAGGCGAACAACGCCGTTTCAACGCTGATATCTCTCAGCCAGACCATCGTTTCGAACAGTTCTCTATCACTTTCTCCAAGACCCACAATGAGATGAGTCGTCACCCTGCCGGGATAGAGGGTGGCGAGTTCCTCAATGAATCGTTTCAGCCGGTCCAAGCTTCCGCCTCTATACTTTCTGAACAGCTCCCTGTTCACCACATCTATCGCTATTCCAATCCTGTCTATACCGAGCGAAAACAGCTGGCGGGCGAACCTCAATTCTGTCGTGCGAACAGACACCGAGATCGCTTTTTTCAAGATCTTCAGCTTTTCAACGAGTTCCAGCAGATCCTTTTCGAATTCGTGGTAGGAAACAACCTGAATGCACACTCTTTCAAAGTCGCTCTGGCTGAGTTTCTCAAGGAAGGTGGGAAAGTCTTCTATCTCAGGCCAGAGGATCCTGCTGAGGAAAGGAAACTTTCCGATAGTAAAAGCGTGTGTGCAGTAGTTGCAGTTGAATTGGCACACACCATCGAGCATCAGATACGCCGTTTTGAGCTGCTCCATCGGTCCTTGCCTCAATCCAAGCTTGTACAGCGTGCCCGCCGAAGATCTCAGCTTCAACGTTTCTCACCTTCAAACCGGTAACCAAAAACGTGATCGTTGATCTTCAACACAATCTTACCATCGAGGCCAACAAGCTCAAAACCGTTGAGCGATGAAGAAACGTCACATTTTACCAAATCCCTTACCAGGACATTCACAACCGTTCTCGCCGCCAGGTCCGAGATGTACAAACGTTCCACGATCGTTCTCTGGTTCTTAGTCCAGAAGAAAACGATCGCTGTCATTGCACTTATGATGCACATTCCCACAACGGCGTCGATCAGCAAAAAGCCCCTTCTGAGCTTCATAGCATAAAGAAGTAAGACGCGATCAGCAGTATTCCGATTATCAGCAGCGTTATCAAAAAGGCGATCAGAAAATCGCCGCTACCAACTTTCACGGTCGGGCTCACTTTGGGCTCAACACGCTCAACCTGTTTGGACCTTTCGGAATTCAGCATCTCGTTCAGCTTCTGTTCCCAGTTCTGCTGACCACTTGCCACGGAGGAAACCTTCTCCTGAAACCGCGAATAATCCGCCATGACCTTGACAGACTTGGGCACCAAACCCTTTCCAACCAACCCCTCTCCAAGATCGACCTTTATCAAGTAGTACTCACCCTTCTTACCTTTCACCAGTTCTTTGGCGATGAGCGTACCGGAGATGGGAACAACGTTCCTCGTTTCGGAAAAGTGTTTCGGATACAGCTGCTTCAGCCTCTCGAGTTTCTCTTTATTCCTCACGCTCAGGATCAAGAAAAAGACCATATCTCCCAGATCGAATTCCGAGAGGGGCTTACCCATCACCGGATCCACCAGCGGAAAGATCTCAGGAAGATCCGCCAGATCTGCTCGCGCTATCACCTCGCCGAGCCCCTCGCCCTCGAAATCTTCCCAGAACTGCATGTAACTTTCGGCGGATATGTCTTCATAGCTCAACTGCTTGCATGCGACGTCTACTTCAATTTTCGGTGCCCATTCTTTGAACAGTTCCTGAACTATGTACATAACGAGCTCTTCGTCGTTGTCCCTGACGGCAGCTGTGAGCTCTGAACCGAGCAATCGAGGCCCTCTTCTGTTGATGGTGCTTCTGAGATAATTCAAGATCTCCCTGGACATGTCGTCAGTCTCAGGGTACTGAGAGAAGAATCTGTTCTTCTGCTGCGTGAAAGCCTTCATGAACGCCCCGTAGTCCGCCTTCAGATCTATGACGATCTGATTGGCGAGCCTGGTCGGAACGACAAACACGTCGTATTCGGGCACACCGTTGCTCTTACCGAAGAAAAAACCTATACCGAATTCCGCAGTTATTCTGCTTTTGAGTCTGTAAGTGACGAAGTAAAAATCCAAGCTATCACTCCCCGCGCAGTATGAATCCACCAGATGGGAGTTCCTTCACGCTGAAGTCCTTCTCCGTCACACCGACACCAACAACACAGTTCTTACCAATACGAACATTCTCTGGAATCTTCGAGTACATACCAATCACCGTGATCAAACCCGTGTAGACTTCGGGATCCAGAGCGCTCGGGGCATCATCACCAATGCCAATCTGAACCTCGTCACCGATCGTCACTCTCTCTGCCACGACGCTGTTCTCTATCAAACAGTTCTTACCAACGACCGTACCCGTCATGATCACACTGTTCTTGATGACGCTTCCTTCACCAACGTGAACGCCCTGAAACAGTACACTGTTTTCCACCGTTCCGCGTATTTCACAACCTTCACTGATGATAGAATTCGAAATCCTCGATTCCGGTGCGCAGTAAGCTGGCGGCATCTCTTCGGTCTGCGTGTAGAATCGCCAGTGTCTGTCGTAAAGGTTCAGAGGTGGTAAAGGACGCGTCAGTTCAAGGTTGCTCTCCCAGTAAGAACGGATCGTCCCGACGTCTCGCCAGTATCCGCTGAATTTGAAGGCGAAGATCTGCCTACCTTCCTTTATCATTCTCGGAATAATGTCTTTGCCGAAATCGTGTGAACTGTCCTCATCTTCTGCGTCCCTTATGAGATACTCTCTCAGGAACGACCAGTTGAAAACGTATATCCCGAGCGATGCCAGGTTCGATCTGGGTCTGGGGGGCTTCTCCTCAAAATCCACGATCCGCGACTCAACGTCCGTCAACATGATCCCAAACCTGCTGGCTTCATCGAGCGGCACTTCCATACAGGCGATGGTCCCCTCGGCGTTCTTGAGTATGTGAAAGTCCAGCATGTCGTTGTAATCCATTGCGTAGACGTGATCCCCCGAAAGTATCAGTACCTGTTCGGGGTTCGCCTCGTCGACGAATTCGATGTTCTGATAAACCGCATCCGCCGTACCCTTATACCATCCGGCCACACCACCAAGATACGGTTGCAGGATGACCAAACCACCCTTCTTCCTGTCCAGATCCCAGGGCCTGCCGATTCCGATGTGGCTGATCAAAAGGTGGGGCCTGTACTGCGTCAGCACTCCGACGTGGTATATGCCCGAGTTGACGCAGTTGCTCAGCGTGAAGTCTATGAGCCTGTACTTCCCCCCGAACGGTACTGCGGGTTTGGCGATCTTTTCGGTGAGCACACCGAGCCTCTTGCCATGTCCCCCTGCGAGTATCAGCGCGAGCACACGCCTCATTCGAACCACCTCACAGTACCGCTCTTTTTTCCATCACGGCCAGCTTCTCTTTTCCAACGAGCCTTCCTTGCTGTCTGATCAGCACTTCTTTGTCCAGTATCGCGTTCTTGACCACGGCGCCTTCTTCGATCATTGTGTCCTGCATCACTACGGCATTCTCCACAACAGCACCGGCCTTCACCACCACGCCCCTGAAGAGAACAGAATTCTCTACATGTCCGTTGACGATGCAGCCGTCCGAGATGATGCTGTTCTTCACGACAGCGCTTGAACCGATCTTGGGTGGTGGCAGGTCCTTCAGTTTCGTGTAAACCTTTCCATGTTTGTAGAAGAGTTCCTCACGAATCTCTTTCCTCAGCGCGTCCATGTTTATTCTGAAGTACTCATCTATGCCCTTCTTCACGTTCCTCCAGTAACCGTTGAAGACGTAACCATGAACTTTCAGCTTGCCGAGCTGCGAGATGACGATGTTCAGCAGGTCGTTCTCACCCTTCGTCACGTAGTTGTACAGAAGTTCCATCAAGAGGTATTTGTTCATGAAGTAAACACCCAAGAAAGCCAGGTTACCCCTGGGATTCTGAGGCTTTTCCTCTATCGACACTATCCTGTGATCTTCCATCTGGACAATCCCGTACTTGGTCAGATCGTAGGTCTCGTCGAGATACTTCACCAGGAGTGTGATGTCGGCACCAGTTGAGAAATGAAAATTGAACACCTGTGTGAAGTCAATCTTGTATATGTGATCGCCCGAGCCGATGAGCACGTAGTCTTCTTCTCCACGTCTCAGGATGGTCATGTTCTGGAAGATGGCATCCGCGGTGCCCTTGTACCAGTACGAACCCTCCGCGCTCACGTAAGGCTGGAGGATGAAGAGGCCTCCGTTTTTCCTATCCAGATCCCATTCTTTGCCCGAGCCGAGGTGATCCATGAGGCTTCTGGGGTTGTACTGCGTCAGCACACCCACCTTTCTTATACCTGCGTTCACCATGTTACTCAGTGTGAAATCAATCGCTCTGTACTTTCCGAAGACCGGGAGGGCCGCACTCGCACGTTTCGAAACGAGAGGCCCGAGCGATTCACTATGGCCACCCGCTAAAATCAAACCGAGGACCTTCAAAAAGCACCCCTCCGTGATTATTCTACCACTACGATGCTACAATCTTTGAGGAGGAAAGGACATGTGGTATCCGGGTCACATGGCCAAGGCATCGAAACAACTTTCGAAGCTCATCAAACTGGTTGACGTGGTCATAGAGCTTCTGGACGCGCGTGCGCCTCTGGCCAGTCGGTCCTACAGCAGAACACCATTCAGAGCGAAAAAGAGGCTGATCTTTTTGGGCAAATCTGACATCGCAGATGCGAAGACCACCGAACTCTGGAAGAAACATTTTCAAGCCAGCAACGAGGAAGTGTTCGTCTTCGACAAAGATACGGACAGAAAAAAGGTCATAGACTTTCTCGCCAAACATACCAACAGAGGCTCTCTCCTGATAGTCGTTGGTGTCCCGAACGTGGGAAAGTCCACATTGATAAACAAGTTGAAGGGCAGGCGGTCTGCGCAGGTCGGCGCCACACCGGGCATCACAAGGTCTTTGCAGTGGTTCGCGGTCGAAGGTCTGTTCAGAGTTCTGGACACACCCGGGCTGCTTCTGCCAGAACTCTGGAGCGTCGAACTCGGTGCGAAGCTCTTGTTGATAGGCAGTTTGAGCGTTGAAATGGTGGACGAGAAAGTCATGCAGCGCGCGTATCAGATATACGCCCGTATCGCAAACCTTGAAGAACAGGATCTCAACGCGTTCTTAGAGAAGTACGCACTGGAGAAAAGAATGCTCTCCAAAGGTGGCGTAGCTGATCTGGACAGGGCACGCGTGAACTTCTTCAACTGGATCGCGCAGGGAAAGTTTGGAAGAATCAGTTTCGAAACTCCGCAGGAGGTGGATCAAGATAAAGGCGATAGTGTATCTTCCACTGAGGCCTGAAAAGGCAAAGCAGTTGAACCTTCCGTTAAAACTACCGGTGCTCGCCGAAGATCTGGCTTTGATAACAGATCAAGACAGGATCCCTCTGGATGTGATCGTCCGGGGGCTCGAGGCGGAATTTTCCGTCTCCAAAGATCCGTACTATCAATCGTATCTGATATATTTCTATTACGAAAAAGTCAAGTCGGCCCTGAACGTGGACGATCTCGAGACGGCAAATGACTACGTCGAGAGGGCCGGCAAGATAGAGAAAGATTACCGCTACGATTTCTTCAAAGGTCTCATCTACGTGAAGAAGCAAGAGTACGAGCTGGCTGAGATCTGTCTCAGATCCTGTATTTCGAGAAATCCAAACTTTCCGCTGGCCCATTACGAACTCGGGAACATCCTGCGCGCGAGAAAGGAATTCGAAGACGCCATAGAGGAGTACCAGAAGGCCTTCGAGATCGATCAGGAGTTCCTTTTGCCCGTGGTTCGAATCGGAGATTGTTATCTCGAGATGGGTGAGGTGAGGATCGCCTGCGACTTTTACCAGGTTGCCGCACAGAGAGATCCAAACTTTCATCTTGCCCACGCTCGCCTCGGCGTAGCGTGCAACATGTTGCAGAAATACGACAGGGCCGAGAGGGCGTTCAAGAGGGCACTGGAGCTGAACAGTGAAGATTTCGAAAGCGCGCTCAATTTGACTCACACTCTTTCGCGGCTTGGAAAGCATTTCGAGGCACTCCAAGTTTTCAAAAAATTGCTCGAGAAGAATCCCGAAGATCCCGTACTGCTGAACGAATATGCACTGTGTCTTCGAAGGCTTGGCTTTTACGAAGAAGCGAAGGTTCAGATAGACAGAGCAAGCCAGCTGAGCAACGAGGCCTTCATCCTTTACAACAGGGCATTGCTCACACTGTTCGTGAACGAGCGAGAGGGAATCGAGCTGCTCGAGAAGGTACCCGAGCAGTTTCAAAGCAGGGCGTTCGAACTCATAGACTATCTGAAATCCTGGACGGGTCCGCTGGTAGCTTCACGTTGCACCGAAGAACTGGTCTTCAAGATCAAAAAATGCATCGTTCAGGGTGAACTGGACCTCCAGAGGCTCAGCTTCGTGTTACCGCAGAACGAGAGGACGAACCTGGTGAGAGAAGGTTTCCTGCCCATGCAGGATGAACAGATCGACGATGCGAGCTGGATGAGGTTCCTGCTGGCCGTAGCCATATCGAGCAGCAAAGATCCCATTCAAATGGAAAAGAACGTCACCAAAGCGGTTGTCGCGTTCTGCTCGAGCGGTATCATGCTGGCCGTCGCGATAGCCCTGATCCGGCTTTTAATGCACGTGAAAGTCCACGAGGAGTTCGATCTGGAATCCTACGTCAACGACACTGTCTTCGATCTTCAAGAATACCACTGGGAGTTCGCGAGAAAGGTTTCGCATACAGACGATGAAACCTTTTCTCTGGATGAGATCGAGGGCAAAATTTTCACATCGGCGAGTGAACTGTTCTTAGCGCTGCTCAAAGTGCTGTCTGTGAATCCAACCATGGAGGAAGTGAACGCAATGAGGGATGAAAACCTGAAATGTCTCTGCAAGAACGTTCTGGAGGTGATGGGATGTACGACAGACAACAGATCCTGAGCGAACTTGCTCAAACTGCGAGCACCAAGATCGTTCTGCTGGTGATGGATGGTATCGGAGACGTGCCGGGAGAGAAAGGTAAGACTCCGCTTCAGGCTGCCAAGAAGCCCAATCTGGATCGCGTCGCGAAAGAGTCCGACCTCGGTCAAACGATCCCCGTCATGCACGGAGTCACGCCGGGCAGCGGTCCCGGGCATCTGGCGCTGTTCGGCTACGATCCTGTGAAGTACCAGATCGGTCGTGGCATACTCGAAGCGCTGGGCTTAGACATTGCTGTGGGTGAAAAAGACGTCGTCGCAAGGGCCAACTTCGCGACCATTCAAAACGACACCGTTCTCGATCGCAGGGCCGGCAGACCCTCCACTGAGGAAAGCTCCAAGGTGGTCGAAAAACTTTCTAAAGCAATCCAGTCGATCGAAGATGTGAAGGTTTCGTTCTATGCCGGCAAAGAACACAGGTTCGTGGTGAAACTCACGGGCGAAGGTCTGGACGACAGACTGTCCGATGCGGACCCACAGAAGGAGGGCAAACCCTTCGTTTACACGCAGGCCCTGGCGCCCGAGGCGGAAAGAACGGCACGCATCGTGAACAAACTGCTTGACGAAATAAGGAGAGTGCTATCGGACCAACCAAAAATGAATTGTGCCCTCATGAGGGGATTTTCAAAGTATCCAGATCTTCCACAGTTTCCGGCGGTGTACAAACTCAAAGCCGCGGCGATAGCGACCTATCCCATGTACAGAGGCATAGCGAGGCTCGTTGGAATGGAGATCGTTCAGACGGGCGACACCGTGAAGGAAGAGTTTGAAACCGTGAAGCGCGTATGGAAAGATTATGATTTCTTCTACGTGCATGTGAAAAAGACCGATTCTTACGGGGAAGACGGTAACTTCGAAGCGAAAGTTCACGTCATAGAAGAGGTCGACGAGGCCCTGCCGATCCTTCTCGATCTTCAACCCGACGTGCTCATCGTCACGGGTGACCACTCAACCCCCACGCCCCTGAAGGCGCATAGCTGGCACCCTGTTCCTTTGATGATCCGCTCGAAGTACACGAGGAAGGGTTTGAACGACGCGTTCGACGAATACGAATGTGCGAAGGGAACTCTGGGAACCATCTACGCCGTGGATGTGATGGGGCTGGCACTTGCACACGCTCTGAGGCTTGAAAAGTTCGGTGCATGAAATACTTCTGGCTCATAGTTTTCACCGCTCTCTCGGCTGGGGTGATCCTTTCCCCAGCCTTTCCTCTGACCTCACTGGTGTTGTTGCTTCTGCTGTTCAAAAAGAAATCTCTGACGTTCTTTGCGATCTTTCTCTTTCTTGGAAGCTTTCTCGCCGCGGTTCACACCGTCAGTGGTACTCACGAAGTTGTGGGGTATGCGAAGATCGAAAGATCGAGCTACGTGATCGCGACTGACGTTAAAATCTTTTCAGACGATGAATGGAAAAGCCTTCTTCACAATCTCAAACTCTACAGCAAAGAAGTAAAGGCGGGTGAGACCTTTTACGCCTCTGGAAAGATCGAATTTCGTTTCGCATACCCGCCTCTGACCATGAAACCAACCTTCAGCGCAGGAACAAAGTTTGGGAACAGAGGCTTTGAGAAGGTTCATTCGAAACTCATCGGGTTCAAGAGAAAGATCATCGAATTCTTTCAAAACAACGCGCCCAGCTGTTCTGAACTCTT
>DOKY01000036.1:203065-249721 GCA_003510135.1 Pseudothermotoga sp. | reverse complement strand
GATCTCCTGCGAACAGCAGCGACCACTGTATAGAATACTCACCAAAGAACATGGACACAGCGAGTGTTATAGACGCTTTCGATCGATCGTTGATGAGAATCAACGGGAAGAAGAAATCATTCCAGACATTGACGAAGGTCACGATCGCCACTATGGAGAGTGCCGGTCTGGTGAGCGGAAGAATAAGCTTGTAATAGATATAGCCAACGCTCGCTCCGTCTATTCGAGCCGCTTCACAGAGCTCGTTCGGTACCGCGTCCATGAAGTTCTTCAAAATGAAGATCGAAAACGGAAGGTTCACAGAGCTGTAAACCAGAACCAGTCCCATCAGCGAATCGGTCAGGTTCATGTTCCTGAGCAGAATGAAAATGGGTATCACCGCGAGCCTCGCTGGTAAAGCCAGCCCCAGCATCGTGTAGAGGAACACACCCCTCCTGAAAGCAAAATTGTACTTCGAAACCATGTAGGCGAACATGCTCGCGAGCAACACCACGATGATCACCGTTATGCCGGCAACGATCAGACTGTTTCTGTAACCCAACCCGATGTTTGCGAAGTTCCATGCTTTTTTAAAGTTGTCGAATCTGAAAGTGGAAGGAAGAGAGAAAGGTTTCAAAAAGAGTTCCCGCATCGATTTGAAGGAGTTCATAACCATCATCGTGAAGGGTACGACTATGATCAAAGCGTAGATCGTCAGGAAAACGTAGGCGAAGAGTTTTCCAACTCTCGTGAACCTCACCATGCTCTTTCCCTTCTTTCAACCAGGAACACGTACAGAATCGAGAGTGGCATCACGATGGTGAAGATAAACACGGTAACCGCTGCACCAAGACCCATGTCTGTGTACGCGCTCCCCAGCCCTCCGAAAGCGGTCCTGTAGAACACAGTGCCAAGCACGTCGGTCTTTCTGAAAGGCCCAGCCTGAACGCCCGTCATGGCGTAAACCATGTCGAAGACGTTGAAACTTCCTATGAAAAGCAGAATCAACAGCGTTCTGAACGTGGGTAGAACGAGGGGAAAAACGATTTTCGAAGCTATTTTCCTGTTGTTCGCCCCATCGATGTAAGCTGCCTCGATGAGGTCCGGAGGAATGTTGAGAATCGCTGCAAGGATCACCAGAACATAAAAACCGAGGTGTCTCCAAGTATTGACCAGGATGATGCTCAGAAAAGCCGTGGATGGATCACCCAGCCACGGTCTCGCCAGGCTCTTCAGTCCCACAAGTTTGAGAAAATTGTTGACGAGTCCTATCTGTGGATTCAAAAACAGATTCCACATGAAACCAACGATCACGAGTGGTATCATGTTGGGCATGTACACAACAGTGCGGAAGATCTTCGTGCCTCTCAGTTTACTCGCAAGGAGAAACGCGATCAGAAAACCAAGACCGAGCTCGAGCGCCGAAGTAACAACGAAGAAGTAGATGTTGTGGAAAAAGGCGTTGAAGACTTCTTTCGAAAAGGAACCGAAGAACATCTCTTTGAAGTTTTTCAAACCAACGAAGACTTTTGGACCAACGCCCTTCCATGAATAGAAGCTCAGAGTCAAACTATCCAGCAGCGGGTAGACGACAAACAGACTGTACAGAGCCAGCGCGGGAAGAACAAAAAACAGAACGTGTCTCGTCTTCACTTTCATCCACGTTCACCCCATTTTTGAAAAGCCCCAGCCCGAAGGCTGGGGCCTGGCCTGTTCACTTTCCAAGCCTCTTCTTCAACGGTTCGTACCACTGAGAAATGGCTTCCTGAGCCCTCCTGGAAAGCTCTTCGGGTGTGATTTTACCCGCGTACATCTCCTGCATGCCCGGACTCAACACGTCATCGTAGAGCGACGGCTTCTGCGTAACGAACACCGAACCAACCCAGTAGACGTAAGGTGAAGCATGGTTCAGATACACATCGACAATTTCCTCCAGCAGCGGAATTTTTGGTATCTCGGCTCCCGAGACGGCGGGGATGTTGTAAGTGATGTTCGCGAAGATGGTGCCGAACTTTGGCGTCGCGCAGAATTTCAGAACCTCGATTGAGTCTTTAAGGTTCTTCACGTTTGACGTGAGTGTTATGGCACCATCCATGTAAACGTACGCATAAGGCTTTTGATCCTTCGTGAGCGGAGGCACCATGAAGTAACCCACTTCGATGTCTGGGTTCAGATTCTTCCAGTTCTGATAACCCCAGATTCCATAGAAGACCATCGCCGCCTGACCGAATGCGAAGGCCGCGTCCATGTCGGTGGTGGAGTTCGCCAAGAAGCCATCCTGGTAGTAAACCTTCAGCTCGTTCAACCTGCGGTTCAGATCGGTGAACTTCGGATCGAGGAAGTCTGTTTCTCCATCAGTGAGCTTCTTGATCCACTCCGGCCCGAGGACGCTCACACCGCACATGGCATGCTGCATTGTCAGAGCCCAGGCTTCTTTACCGGGCACGAAGAACGGAGTGATGCCGTTCTTCTTCAAAGTTTTGGCGATCTCAACGAGTTCATCCCACGTTTCTGGCTCTTTGAGCTTGAACCGGTCGAAGTACTCCTTGTTGTAGAAGATGCCCACCACCTGGACCGCGAAGGGAACTCCGTACCTTTTACCCTGGAAGGTCACGGACTTTAGGATTGTCTCAGAGAAGTTGGAGAAATCGACGTACTCGTCGATGGGTAAGTACAGCCCGTTCTCGATCATCGTTTGGGTTCTTCCACCTGGGAGCCTTCTGGAGTAGACGATGTCCGGTCCTGTACCCGTTTGAAGCGCAACAGCGATCTTGGCGTCGTATTCGGTCGGTGCAAAGGCCGTGAAGTTGATCTTGATGTCCTTACCCATCTTCCTGAGTTCCTGTTCAACCTGTTTCCAGACCTCGGCATCCTGGCTTCTCCAGCTCCAGATGTTAACCTCACCAGCGAGCGCAACAACGCACAACAAGATCGCCATCAACACCACCAGTTTCCTCATAAACACACCCCCTCAGCGTGGTCTGATTTTATATCAAAAAGACAATTTGGGTCAATGCATATATCAAGAAAGCCCGACTTTCACGTAGAAAACCGTTCATGTCGTTCTATAATCTTGTGGGGAGGGTTGAGATCGTGAGGATAGCGCTAACAGTCATGTTGCTTTTCTGCACGGTTCTGTTGGGTGCAACGTTTCAGGTTGAAGCGGATCTCGAGTACGACTTCGAGCAAGTCTTCGATTCGATCAAATTCCGTCTCACCGTGCCGTTCGTGGGAACAGAATTCGTTGCGAGCGGTGGGTTCAGAAGGGACAACATCGTGACGCCACCATACAGCGATTTTCTCAAGAATCATTACTGGTACTGGGATGAAGGCTATTTCAGATACCACAGTCAGAACCTCGAAGTCGATGTGGGGGTGAAACAAAACAAGGTTGGGCCGGGTGAGTTTTACAACCTTTTCCTGTCGGAGAAGGGATTTTCTTATCCCACAGCAAGGGTGTCCTGGATCGATCCAGCTAAAAAGATGTCTGTCGAAACCCTATGGGCCGGTCTCAGGACCTTTTCAACCGAGGATAAACCAGCGAAGGGTTTGGTGTACAGAAGACTGTCCCTGTTATTCTCTCAGGGTCTTGAGATAGCTTATCAAGAGTCTGTGCTTTTTCTGAACAGATACTTCGATCCGTACTATTACTTCGTCCCGATACCAATTTTTGGTATTCAGGAATTCTGGCACCTTTCGGCGCCGTGGGGCGTCAGCTCGGCTCAGCTGGACGACAATTCCATGATCGGTGGCTACGTGGTACTTTACGACGATCTGTGGCGCGCTTATGCCGAAGTCCTGATAGACGACATAAACATGAACAGGTTCATTTCACCGGAAAGCTATCAGAATCCCGATAAAATTGCATTCTTGATAGGTTTTTCCGGAAGGAAGGATCCTGTCAGGTTCACGGTCGAGGTGGCCGGTGCGACCGCTTACACGTTCGAAAGAACACACGTTGATAAACCTTGCGAGTACGTCTTTTTCGAGGGAACAAATTATCCTATCGAAAAAAATATGATCGGTTACAAGTACGGTGAGAACAACGTTGCCTGCACGGTCAACTTCGAGTACCATCTCTCCAACTGGTGCTTCAGTGTGGGTTGGGAATCCGTCATTTTCGGAACCAGAACGCCGAGTTTACCATGGCACGGTGGAAGCGTGCCAAACGGTACGAGATGGTTGACAGGTGAAATCTCATCTGTGAACACACTGATGGCTCAAGCGAGCTATCGAACGAAATATCTCCCTAAGTTCAACATTGAAGACGTATCGGTGAGTGGAAAATTTGGCGTGAGAAATTCACAACCTTTTGTTGGACTCTCTTTCAGTTTCTCCATCAACATGTGAGGGGGTTTGTGCATGAAGGGTTTGGTTCTCTGCGCGGGCAAAGGCACAAGACTCAGGCCACTGACCTACACGACGGCGAAACACTTGATACCTGTGGCCAACAGGCCCGTCATCTTATACACGCTCGAGTTCATGAAGAAAGCTGGGGTGAACGAGATCGCTATTGTGGTGAGTCCCGAGAACGAAACGCTGTTCAAAGAAACGTTGAAAGATGGAGCGCAACTGGGCATGCACATCGATTACGTTGTTCAGACTCAGCCTAAAGGCATAGCACACGCGGTGTACATCTCTAAGGAATTTTTAAAGGATGAGCCTTTCCTGATGGTGCTCGGAGACAATCTGGTGTTCGAAGACATCTCAGACATGGTGAAAAGCTTCGAATCGGAGAACATCGACGCTTACGTGCTGCTCGCGCGCGTGAAGGATCCACGATCTTACGGTGTCGCGGTGCTGGAAGACGGAAGGATCACCCATGTGGAGGAAAAGCCGAAAGAACCGAAGAGCGATCTGGCCATCGTGGGAGTTTATTTGTTCAGAAAGAGCGTCTTCGAGGCCATAGAGAACATCAAACCCTCGTGGAGGGGGGAGCTCGAGATCACGGATGCCATAGGCTATTTGATCCAGAAAGGCCGCACCGTAAGGGCGCACGTGATACAGGGCTGGTGGAAGGACACGGGAAAACCGGAAGATCTCCTCGAAGCGAACAGGCGCATACTCGACTCCATGAAAGAGGATGAATGTGCCGGAAAGATCGATGATAGCACGATCGTTCAGGGCAGGGTCCACGTGGCGAAAGGTTCCGTCATCGCTAACTCGCTCATAAGGGGGCCTGTCGTGATCGGGGAAAACTGCAGGATCGTGAACTCTTACGTAGGACCCTACACGTCCATCGGTAATGGAGTGACACTGGAAAACTGCGAGGTGGAGAACTCCATACTGATGGACGAGAGTAAACTGAGCAATTTGTCAATGAGAGTAGATTCATCGTTGATCGGCAAGGGTGTGAGGATAAGTCAGAACGGGAAATTACCGAAGGCGATGAAGTTCGTCCTTGGGGATCTCAGCTCGTTGGAGCTGTGAAAAACCCCCAGCGGGGCTGGGGGTCATCTGTACCTGAGCCACCTCATCACCAGTGGCACCGCGACGAAGATAGACGAATAAGTTCCCACGATCACACCCACGCTGAGACCGAACGCGAACGGTTTGATGGTGTTGCCCGCGAAGAGCAAAAGAACAAAGACAACGATGAACGTCGTCAGAGAGGTGTTTATGGTCCTCCTCAGAACCTGGTTCACGCTATCGTTGATCAGTGTAGGAATGTCTTTGCCCTTGAACCTTTTCATGTTCTCTCTGACCCTGTCGTAGGTGACTATGGTGTTGTTTAACGAGTAACCTAAGAGTGTGAGCAGGGCGGCAACCGCCGGAACGTTGATCTCGTATTTGAACATGGAAAAGAAGCCCAGCGTCACCAGGACATCGTGCGTGAGGGCTGCTATGGCTCCAACACCAAAGATGAAGTTGAAACGCAGGGTTATGTAAGCCAGAATCGCGACCAGCGTGATCAGAATCGCTCTCCAGGTGAGTCTTCTGATCTCTTCCGCCGCAGTTCCGCCAGTCTCGTTGAAGGACACGACTTCCGCTTTGAAGCCTTTAGCTTCAAGTTTCTTTCCGAGCTCTTCCACAATTTTGAGTTTTTCGTCGGCATCGAAAGTCTTCGAAACGGTGACCGAGAACTTCACGACACCGGCCGGATCGCCCACGGATCTGACCCTTGTGACGCGCGCGGTGGCAAAGTCAGAAGATACTTCGTTCAAAGCCTGGCGTAAGTCCTGCTCGACCATGTTTCCCTCGGCGCGAACAAGGATTTCACTTCCACCAACGAATTCGACACCAAGGTTGAAACCACGTGTGAAAATAAAAATCAAAGAGAGCACGACGAAGAAGGCTGCTATCCCGAGCCAGATCGTTTTCCTGCTCACGACGTCGATCTTTTTCATGGCTCGACTCCCCTTTCCACAGTCTTAGGAATGCGGATGAAGCTGTGCAAAGCATCGGTGAGCAACCTCGAAAGGACCATGTTCACAAAGAAGCTGCCAGCGACACCTATGATCAGGGTGATCGCAAAGCCTTTCACCGTGCCTGTACCGAAGTAATAGAGCACCAGACCGGCGATGATCGTGGTCAGGTTCGCGTCGAAGAGTGTGATGAAACTCCGCTGAAAACCAGCTGTGATCGCAGCCCTGATGGATTTACCTGCCCTGAGCTCCTCCCTGATCCTCTCGGCTATGATGATGTTCCCGTCCACCGTTGTACCTATGGTGAAGAAGATACCGGCAATACCGGGCAGGGTCAAGATGGAGCGTGTGGCCGCCATCACGCCGAGCAGGAGGATCGTGTTGTAGATGAGCGCTACGTCTGCCACAACACCCTGGATGCCGTAGAAAACGATCATGTATATCATGACTAGGACAAGACCTATGATTCCAGCTATGAGCGAACTTTTGATGATGTCAGACCCCAGCAACGGTGCAACCCATCCTGCGGAAACTTTTTCCAGTCTGGCGGGCAACGCACCGCTTCTGAGTATCGCGGCAAGCTGTTTCGCCTCTTCGAGCGAAAAGTTTCCGGTGATCTCAGCCTTACCGTCCGGAATGACGGAGATTACATAACCTGCAAACTGAACAACGTCATCGAGTACGATTGCGAGTCTCTTTTCCCTCGCCGCCGCCGTACCTATGGCAGACTCCGGAACAACCAGCTGCTGCGTGATGCGTTTGAATACCTCGGCGTCCTTACTCGCCAGCTCGAAGGTCACTTTGTATCCGAACCGTCCAACACGCGTTTCTGGAACGGGGCTGGCCGCGACGATGCGCGGTGAAACGAGTTTAAGATCTTTGACGAGCATGATCTCTTCCCTCACCAGATACCACACTTTGCCTTCTCGCGAGGGAAGCCAGCGTGCCTTCTTTATCCTCGCAAGGTCCATCAACCTGGGGTCAGTGGACGGATCGGACGAACTCTCATCGAGCACCTGTCCGAAGTACATGATGCCCACCGAGCCAAGAAGCTTTTCAGCCTTGGTCGTGTCCGTGATGGCCGGTATCTCGACTATGATGAAAGAACGGTCCTCTCTGAAGCTCTTTCTCAGGGTTGCTTCGGTGTAGCCTGCAGAGTCGAGCCTGTTCCTCAAAACGGTCCAGACGTCGTCTACCACCTGACTGGGATTCTCGACGTCGGGCTCAACGTCGACTCTGTACTCGAGTCTCGCTCCACCCCTTATGTCGAGCCCAAGCCTCACACGCTGGAACAACCGTGCCAGGCCTTTGTAACTCTCATCCGTCGTCGGCCAGAGCAATGCCAGCAGGGCCAGGACGAACACGGCAAGCACA
Source organism: Pseudothermotoga sp. (assembly GCA_003510135.1). GTDB lineage: Bacteria > Thermotogota > Thermotogae > Thermotogales > DSM-5069 > Pseudothermotoga_A. Next base: position 242,003 of record DOKY01000036.1, on the reverse strand, counting down.
ATGACCAGTCTCACGCGTTCTGTTTTCATGTCTCAAGCCCCCTTTTTTATTCCTGTTCCTTCTGCTCCTCTTCCTTTTCCCTGAACACGGAAGCTATGGAGCGCTTCGTGACCTCGAGCTCGGTGGTCATTGCGGTTTTGATCTTCACTGTATCTTTCTTGATATCGATGACCTTGCCCACGATGCCACCGACCGTAACGACCGTATCGCCACGTTTCAGCTGGGAGATCATCTGCTGGAACTGCTTCTCTCTCCTTCTCTGTGGAAGGATGATGAGAAAGTAGAACATCGCGAAGAGCATGACCAGAAGGAAAATGAAGCTCCAACCAGAGCCCGTGGTCGTGGTGGTTCCACTCGGTGCTGTCGCACCTGGTGCAGCACTGTAGAGTATGTTCATTCTCACTACCTCCTTTCGAATCCATTCGATTTTACCAGAAGTTTTTTAACCTCAGCTATCAAGAAAGTGTTCAGCAGCAATCCCACCGGGAAAAGCGGGATTTTCTGCAAATCGATCGAGCGGAAAACGATGAGCTCGACGAGTCGCGAAACCGTCCAGGTGATGAAAAAAGAAAACAGGACGGATGTTCTCTGTCTCATCCGACGATTGAGAACCGAAAGAATGAAGGTCAAAAACGCGAGTTCGAACATGCGCAGGGCCATCGACGATGGCTCGAACGATCTCAGCACAACATAACAGAGGTTTGGCAAAATCAGCGCGACGAAGAGACCTGTTGAAAAGCCATGACAGAGAACGCTCAGCGCTGTGACAGCGTAACTCGGAAGGAAGAAAAGCTCCAACCAGTCGGGACCGAGCCAGACCAGATAGTTCAAAGCGATGCCAAGTGAAAGCCAGAGACACAGCGCAACGATTTTCTTCATATCATCACACCACGTTCGTCTCTCTGACGGTAGACCTTTCGAACCTGTCGACGTTCAGCTCCGCGATACTGACGTGCTTTGTTTCACCAAAGAGTACTTTCTCCGCCAGGGCTTCACCGACGGCCGGTGCGAGCATGAAACCATGGCCACTGAAACCGACCGCATAATAGAAGTTCGCCAGTTCAGGAGACTCACCGATGATGGGTTGAGCGTCCGGAGACATGTTGTAGTGTCCCGACCAGTGCCTCACCACGCGAAGTGTTCGCAGGAACGGGAGTAACCAGCACATCTTTTTTGCCAGATCTTTCTCAAACTTGAACGTCACGTTGTAATTCAGTCCGGGTCTTTCGTCCTTGTCGCCTTGGCCCATGATGAAGTGGCCGTGCTTCGTCTGTCTGATGTAAAAATTGCCCGAAAAACTTATGAGCATGGGATCGAAAAAGTTCCTGATTGGTTCAGTCACCAGGATCTGGTGTCTGTAGCTCTCCAACGGGAGATTCACGTTCACCATGGAACCAACCTGTCCGGCGTACGCTCCCGCGGCGTTCACAACGATCTTCGCTTCGAACCGACCCCTGCTGGTGTGAACCTTGAACTTCGAACCCGTCGGCTCGATCGCGAGGACCTCCGTGTGCGTGAGTATCGTCACACCCAGCTTTCTGGCAGCGAATGCGTAAGCGAAGTTGGCCAAATGCGGGTTGGCATGACCATCGGTCGGACAGAAGGTCGCGAGCAGAACCTTTTCGACGTTCACGTATTCGAACCGTTGTTTGACCTGATTTGGCGTGAGCAGTTCCACGTTCAAGCCGAGATTTTTCTGCATCTTCACGTTTTCTTCGAACTGTGCGGCTTCCTGCTCGTCGTAGGAAAGTACGAGATAACCCCCCTGCCTATATTCGATGTCAAAGCCCGTTTCTTCCCTCATTCTTTCGAACAGTTTGACACTCCTCATGGCGAGCAGAACGTTGTGCGGGGAACTCCACTGTTGCCTGATTCCACCCGCGCACCTGCCCGTGGAACCCGAACTTATGTAGTTCTTCTCGAGTACCAGAACATCGCTCTCGCCAAACTTGGCCAAGTGGTAAGCAATGGAACAACCCACGATGCCAGCGCCCACAATGATGATTCTGTACTCAGTCTTCATTTGATTCACCCCTCAGGATCGATTCGAATTTGGTGGGCATCACGGGAGGCCTGAAATGACCTTTCAACAGTTCTTCAGGCGATTTACCCAGCTTCCGAGACAGAATCGATAAGACCAGAGACCGGCACGTTCTACCACCGCACATGCCCATACCGATACGCAAATAGCGTCTCAGCTCTTCGTAATCCGTGAAGCCCAGATCTATAGCCTTCTCGATGTCCTCGAGCGTCACCTCTTCGCACTTGCACACAAACACGTTCTCTTGCTTCTTCACACGAAAGTTTCTGACCCGGGTGGCGTATCCGGCGGGCACTTTGAGATGGACCAGGTTGGTCTTGTGCGGGAAGCGAACGATCCTGATCACCTGTGCCTCGCAAACCTGTTTTCCGTCTCTGTCCAGGGCGATAACTCTTTCTCCTTCCTCCGGCACCGGGAGCATCTCATAAGGAACGATCACGAGATCGAAACCCGGCTCAACGTTCTCCTGAACCATGAAAATCGCAAGACCGGGACACTTGGAAACGCAGATGCCACAACCAGTGCATTTTTCGTAGTCTATCTTTGGAAGACTGTTTATGTTCCCACCTACCACGATGGCACCCGTCGGGCAGGACGTCTGACAGGGGTTGCATGGGATGTTTTCATAGCACTCTATGATGGGTCTGAGTTTCCCGACAGGGCCCGAGTCGACCTGTGGCTCACGTGAGTACTCGACAACCCTTTGTGGGAAGAATTTCGCAAGACCTCTTCGCACCTTTTCCGAGAAAGGACCGGATCTGAATTCGATGAGCTCTCTTTGCAGCGACTCTATCTCTCTGGAGAGATTCGCTTTAGTTATCGACTGGGCGATCGTCAAACCTGCAATGCGTCCTTCGATCATCGCCGTGGTCGCTTCCTCGATTCCTGCAAGATCACCGGCAATGAAGATGTTCTCAACGTTGGTCCTCATGTTCTGGTCCCTGTACGGAACGAAACCTCCAAGCTCTGGAACGTATTCGATCTTCACGTTTGCCATAGCCGCGAGTTCCACGGAGGGAACCAAACCTGTAGCGATGCAGATCGCGTCCACCGCGAACTCCTTTTCGGTTCCTTCAATCGGTTGGAAGTTCTCATCGACCTGAACGACGATGGCTCCACTGACCTTCTCCTGTCCGAGCGCTTTCTTGATCGTGTGTCTTAACAGGACAGGTATGCCGAATCTTTTGATCTTGCGCAGATGAACGTCGTAGCCACCAATTCTGTCGGCTATCTCCACGATCGCGGCAACCTCCGCGCCGGCCTGCAGCAGCTGATAAGAAACGATCAAACCTATGTTTCCAGAACCAACCATGAGAAACCTTCTGCCAGGCAAAACCATGAACTGGTTCATGAGCGTCTGAACCGCACCTGCGCCGTAAACGCCGGGCAAATGGTTGTTTTCAAACTGTATGAACCTCTCCGAGGCACCTGTGGCGAGCAGGATGTAATCGGCCTGTACCTCGAGGGGCACATCGTTCTGTCGATCGTACAGCACAACGACGTCCTCGTAGATGCCGGTCACAGTGGTCTGCAGCATGATTTTCACGTGTTCGTTCAGCTGGTCCTTCAACCTCTTGGCTATTTCGAAACCTCTCACCGAGGCGTAGAAACCTTCGTGGCCAAAGAACTTGTGCGTTTGTTTCACCAGCTGTCCTCCGAGCTCAACACCTTCATCCACGATGAGGGTCTCGACACCACGTCTGGAAGCCTCTATCGCACCACAGAGTCCAGCCGGTCCACCACCCACGACGAGCAGCTGTGTTTTCACCACGGCACACCACTCCGACCGAACTGCCTTTGAACCTTCATGCCCTCTTTCACCGGTGTGATGCACACCCTCACGTTGGGTTCACCGTCGACGATCATCAAACACGAAGAGCATTTTCCAATCGCGCAAAAAAAGCCCCTCGGTTTTCCACGCTCAGTCTCACCAAACACGTCTATTCCATTGGCGATCAGCGCGGCCGCTACGGTTTCACCTTCCACAGCTTCGAGCTCCTTACCCTCGAAGTAAAACCTCACCGTGCGCGCCGATCTCCTCATGAGGATTGGATGTTCGAAGATACGACTCAAGTTCTCAACCCCCTTTCACAGATGGATCGGTTTGTCGACGATACCTTCGACTGCGCCGAGCAAGGTTTCACTGAGCGTCGGATGTGGATGGATGGTTCTCTCGAGCTGTTCCGCCGTTAACCCGTTTCTGACCGCGATCGTGGCTTCCATTATGAGTTCGGTCGCGTAGGGTCCAACTATGGTCGCACCGAGTATTTTTCCCGTCTTCGCATCTGCTATGAACTTGGCGAATCCATCCTTTTCGAGCATCGTTCTGGCACGACCGTTGGCCATTAACGGGTATGAAAAGATCTTCACCGTTGAAGGATCGACGTCCTTTTCCCTGACCCCGACGCTTGCGACCTCTGGTTCGCTGAATATGACGCTGGGTACTGCGGAGTAATCCATCCTGACCGACTTTCCACAGATGTTTTCGGCGGCCACAACAGCTTCGTACATCGCCACATGGGCGAGCATGATCTGGCCCCTCACATCGCCAACGGCGTATACGTTCGGAACGTTCGTGAGCATCGTTTCATCCGTTCTGATACCTCTTTCTATGGCAAGCCCGATGGCTTTCAAATCATCAGTAATTTTCGGCTTTCTTCCCACGGCGACGATGACCTTCTCGGTGGTTTTCTCGATTTGACCTTCTCTGGTCTCGATGATCGACCTGTAACCCTTTTCAACAGGTTGAACGGACGTGAGTTTTGACGACTCGTAGATCTCAACGCCTCTTTTCTTAAGTGTCTTCGCAACGATCTGTGCTGCGTCTGCATCTTCGTTGGGAAGTATGTGTTCCAGCAGTTCGACGACGATGACCTTTACGTTCAAACTTGAGAAAAACGTCGCGAGTTCCACTCCGATAACCCCTCCGCCGACTATGAGGACACTTTCCGGGAGACGTTCCATCCTGAAAACATCGTCGCTGGTCCAGATCCCGGGAACTTCGCTGAACGGAGGAAAGAGCGTGGGCACAGAACCTGTCGCGATCACAAGGCAGCTGGCCTCGATTCTTCTGTCCTGAACCCTCACACAGTTGGCGGACTCAACGATTGCCTCACCAGCGATCAGCTCGACTCCGTTTTTCTTGAAGAGATACTCTATACCTTTTCTTGAGGCCATGACAACTTTGTTCATGTGACCTCTGATCTTTGAGAAGTCAAACGACACGTTTTCTGCCTGAACTCCAAGTGCCTCGCCTTTCTCAACGATGCTTCTCAGCAGGTGGGCCGAAGTCAACAAAGCCTTGGTGGGAATACAGCCCCAGTTCGTGCACGTACCTCCGACGAACGATTTTTCAACGACCGCCACGCGTTTTCCATGCTGAGCAAGCTTTATTGCAGCAACATAACCTCCAGGTCCTGCTCCAACGATTAGCGCATCGTACATGAGATCACCTCCAACGGATTTTCAACCATGATGATTTTACCAAGACTACTTCAATGTGCCAAAACAACCAAAAAAGCCGACCCAGTCGGGCCGGCCAGGCTGGTAAGCAAAAAAGGCCCCTGCTCGGGGCCTTGGTTTCACAAAGTTCTGTTTCTCTGTGATCATCAAGATTGCGACTTCGTTCTTCTCTTCAGCGGGTTGGTTCAGTTCTGAATCGACAAGGTAGTTCCATCACTTTTTTCCTCTTTTATTCTTTGGCTTTGGGAACGCTCACGAAACCTTAGAATGAGGGCCAATTACGATGTGTCTCGATCGCTTCAAACGTCAATCGTTCCTCTGGAGCGCTCCCAATAATATGTATACGGACGACTTCATTGACAGAAAGAAAAGAAATCGTGACTTTAACATGAAGAACACTGAGCCTCACGGCTGGCACGGTCAAAGATCAGCCAAGATTATCGTTTCAGCGTGGAAACGGTTCTGAGCATGTCGTCGGCAGTCTGAATGGTCCTCGCGTTGAGTTCGTAGGCACGCTGGGCGACGATCATGTCAACCATTTCTTTAACGACGTCCACGTTGGATTTCTCGAGGAAGCCCTGCTGGATCGCGCCGAAACCGTCCTGATTCGGTGTTCCCTCGATTGGATCGCCGGAAGAGGCTGTCTGGAGATACAAATTGTCACCTATGGCCTTCAAACCGGCGGGATTGACGAAACGCACCAAGGTGATGGTCCCAAGGTTCTCGATAGTTCCATCCTGCATCTCCGCCGACACGATGCCATCCGGAGAGATGTTTATCGAAACGGCGTCTGCAGGAATGACGATGTTGGGAACCAGCGTGAGTCCGTTGGCAGTGACGATTCTTCCGTCACTGTCTATCTTGAAGCTACCGTCACGGGTGTACGCGATCCTTCCATCCTGAAGCTGTATCTGGAAAAAGCCATCTCCTGCAATTGCAAGATCGAGCGCGTTGCCCGTTTGTTCAAGGTTACCTATGGTGAAGATCCTGTTCGTGGCGCTCAACCTGACGCCGTGTCCGACATAGATTCCCGTTGGAATCGTCGAATTCTGAGCGGTGGGAGTTCCCGCGTTCTTGTAATACTGATAGACCAGGTCCTGAAACTCGGCGCGAACCTTTTTGTAACCGGTTGTGTCAACGTTCGCGAGATTGTTTGAAACCGTATCGAGCTTGTACTGCTGGGCCCACATTCCCGTTGCCGCAGAGTACAGCGAGACCATCATGGTTCAACACCTCCGTCATCTGAGCGTGGCGAGCTGGGAGAACAGTTTTGCCAACATCTCATCTTCGGCGAGTACGACCTTCTGCGTGATCTCGAAATGTCTCTGCAGCTCAACCATCTTGACCAACTCCGCCACCGCGTTCACATTTGATAGTTCGACGTGACCGGGAAGAATCCTAAAATTCTCTGCGAGGACTGCCGGGCCACTCTCTTCGGTTGGTGAAAACAGTGTGTAACCAATCTTTCTCAGGTTCTGCTGTGAGGCGAAACTGTACACGGCGATTCTGCTCAGCACGTTTCCTGCTTCGTCTCTCACGTACCCTTCCTCATCGATCGAGAAACCTTCTTCGAAACGAATCGGTTCGTTGTTCACATCGAGCAGTCTGAAACCGTCCGCGTTGACGATGAAACCTTCTGCGTCGAGTTTGAAGTTGCCCGCACGCGTGTAAAGAATTTCGTTCTGCCTCAGGACTGAGAAGTACCCGTCTCCGACGATTGCAAGATCTAGAGGATTGCCCGTGTACTGCAACGTCCCATCTGTCGCATCGACATACACTCTGTCCACCACGACGCTATAAGGTAAGTTTCCTATGGGAACTTTTTTGTTCAGCGAAGAGTAGACATGACGTTCATTGTAAACGCTGAAAGTGGGAACGTCCTTCTTGTAACCGACGGTGTCTACGTTCGCCAGGTTGTTTGCCGTCGAATCGAGCCTGAACCAGTCGACCAGCATTCCCATCGCGGCCGTGTAGATGCCTCTTACCATTCGATCACCTCGCGTAGGACACCGCGACGGCCTTCAAAAGGTTCGGATCTTCGAGCAGGATACCTGTTCCCTTCGCGACACAGGTGATCGGATCTTCCGCAATGACAGTTTTCACACCGAGCTCCTCGCTCATGAGAACGTCCAGGCCTCTCAACAATGCACCCCCGCCGGTGAGAACGATGCCACGTTCTATTATGTCCGCGGCCAGTTCAGGTGGGGTCTTCTCGAGCACCATCTTTATCCTTGCGATGAGTGTTTCAACTAAAGGCTTCAGCGTTTCCATCACATCCTCGCTCGTGATCAAGTCGGTCCTCGGCAAGCCCGTCACGGCATCCCTTCCTTTGATCTCCATTTCATACGATTCTAAACTCGGGTGCACTTTTCCTATCTTTATCTTCACCTGCTCGGCGGTTGGCTCACCGATGACCAGACCGTGTTTCCTTCTGACGAATCTCACGATAGCTTCATCCATCGAGTTGCCAGCGAGTTTGATGGAATCTCCTACCACGACGCCTCCAAGGCTCATGACAGCTATGTCCGTGGTGCCACCACCTATGTCCACGATCATGCTGCCCTGAGACTTCAGCACATCGATTCCAGCACCTATAGCGGCGGCTATGGGTTCAGTGACGACGTGCACCTGCCTCGCGCCGGCGTTCAGGGCCGCTTCAAACACAGCTCTCCGCTCAACGCTCGTGGCCTTCGTTGGAATGCCTATCACGAGTTCAGGCTTGAAGAAGAGAGATTTTTTCACCGTCCGGTTTATGAACTCCCTGATCACTGCCTCTATCACTTTGTAATCGGCGATCACGCCATCCTTCATTGGCTTAACCGCTTTGAAAGACTCCGGGGTCCTGCCGAGCATCTTCTTGGCTTCCTCACCGATGGCCACGATCTCGCCGGTCTTCTCGGATATGGCGACCACCGATGGCTCGAATATCACGATGCCTTTCCCACGCTGGTAAACTATGAAACTCGCCGTGCCAAGATCTATTCCAAGATCACCCTTGGGCAAAGGGCACACCTCCTGTCGCGCTCAAAAGATCTCTGGCGTGCCTGGCGGGAGTCGAACCCGCAACCTCTGGATCCGGAGTCCAGCGCTCTATCCGTTTGAGCTACAGGCACACCATCTTTCCGCCGGGTTTCAGGAACCTTTCCAGGTTTGATCCTCGCCTCGTAACAATGATATCAAAAGGTGCAAATTGTTCCAAGAACCTTCCGTCACGTTCGACGTGACAACCTTTTTTGTGAAAGAGATAGGCGTAATACGGTTCTTCCTGAAGCACAACGCAGATGTCTTTGCAGAGTCTCATGTCCGATAAATGCGCGATGAGCAGTCTGGATCCATATCTGTGTACCTCTTCGACAATTTCATCGGGTACTTTCTCTGGCTCGCGAATCTGGTATATACCCGCACCCTGTGCGACAAACCTTTCAAAGATCTCGGCTGCACTCAAGCCGTCCACGTTTTCCCTTCCCCGGAACATCCTGCTCGACAGACGCTCGTCCACGAGGAAGACTTCCCTGCGAAACCGCTTTTTGATCTTCTCTGCAAATGCGATGCACTCGAAAGTCTGCTGAGAGTATCGACCGCTCATGGAAAGAGGTATCCCCACAACGACGGTCGAAGCATCGTATTGGGTCAGCACCTCGAAGACTTTCGATTTCTCCACGGTGAAGATCCGCGATGGAACGTTTCCTCCCAAAGCAATGCCACACCTTTTTTCCCCGTAGTCTATAGCAATGAGGTTCACACTCATATCACTACCCTCGGGTTGGATAGAGCCCTGTAGATACCTTTGGCTCTCTGAAAGAGAAACCTTTCAACAAATTGCTCGAAGTACCGTCTCTCGAGTCTGCCTTCATTGATTCTCAGCGATTTTCCTTGAGTGTTGACACCGGACAGATCCAGATTTCCATTCTGTTGACGGGCACCGAGTTCCTCGAGCACGCGGAGCATTATCTTTGCGTAAGAACCATTCCTCGCGTAGCCTCGCTCAACCAGAAAATCCAGGAATTCCGTGATCCGTGCCGTCGGGCCGACCTCCCGAACGATCCTCTCGATGGAACTGACGTCAGGGAACAGTTCTTCTATTTCCAGCTTCCTTTTGACGACATCGTCCCGTGAGAACGTCAGATTCAAAATCTGGAACGTACCATCGAAGGAAACGGCGTCGAGTAGCTCGAAGAGAGTCAGAGGGCTGTCCGAAACAGTGATCTGAGCCTCTTCTCCGAGCAAACTGGGAATACCATCGGTGTTCGTGGAGCTCAGCAACAGTTTCGGCTTTTTCTTCCTGATGACGCTCAGAGCTGAAAGCCTCTGGCTCAACTTCATGCTGTGAGAATAAACCACCACACTCTGGTTCGCTCCAGAAATGTTCCTGTAGAACCTGGCGAGGTTCTTGTTGTCCGAGAAAAGAAAACAGTTTGACTCGCTCAGGGCCTCTTCTATCTGACCGGCAGAATCGAGCAAGCCGTACGTCGGCCTGCAGAGCCTTTCGTAAGTGGGAGAAAGGTTCAGAGCCATGGCAAGATCGTACAACCAGTCGGGCCTCTTCACACTGACCGCTAAGAACCTGTCAGACATCCTGCTGGCCACATCAAAGAAAGAGAGGATTTCTGGCTCGTCTCTGAGCTCTCCAAACACAGCGAGCTCGTTGATGATGAACAGATCGTATTTCTTGAGCACCGTATCCAGGTTTGCCAGAAAGAAGCTGAGCGTCATCAGGGCATCGTTGTTCTTGACTTGCTGATTCAGAGAGTTGAGATAAGCTATCGAGCGATCGAAGTATCTGAGAAGTGTGTGATAGAGCTGTGTCGAGAGAACGTTGTTCAGTGAAATCACGGCACATCTTCTCTTGCTCGTCGTGAACAGCCAGTAGAAGAACGCGTTCCTCATCCTCAAATCGAAGACGAACAAGTTTCCTGTCAAAGGTTCTGACAAAATTTGCTCCAGCTGGTTGAGTCTGTGCCTGAGCTCCGGTTCCTGAGGAGTGACGCGTCCCAGTGACAGTTTTTTCTCGTTCACCTCGGCGTCAACAACATACAGCGTCGGTACCCTGCCCCTGATCGTGAACACGACGTCCATTCCGGTGGGCTCGTACAGACTCATTTCGAACAGATGTCCCACACCGAAGCCCGTAGCTTCGAACCTCTTCCCGTTCGAGCTCACGATCAATCTGACGTTCGACTGATTCTGCCCGAAAAGCTTTGCCGCTTCGATCTTCACTCCCTCACACAGAAACAGCGGTTCCGGATTACCGTGACCGAAAGGTTCGAGCCTCTGAAGCTCTCTGATCAGGTCCTCGTTTATGTCTTCGAGCCTCAGAATTGCATCGACCTCGAGCACAGCCGATTGATCGCCCAGGGGGATGTCGTAACTTCTCAAAGCCTCTATGAAGCGGTCAACGCACTCCGGTTCGAGACTGAATCCAACTGCGAGAGGATGGCCTCCAAACTCTTCGAAATATTCTAAGAAAGGCTGAAGGACGTCTATCAGGTTCACCCCAGAGACGCTTCGCGCCGAGGCCCTGGCACCCTCGTCACCTTCGGATATGACTATCACAGGTTTGTTGTATCTGTGACACAGACGCGCCGCAACAATTCCAATGACTCCAACGTGCCAGTCCCTTCCACGCACCACGATGATGGGATGTTTGTCCAGGTTTCCACGCTCGATCTGTTCCACCGCTTTCTCGAAGATCTGGGATTCGATCTCCTGTCTGGTCGCGTTGTATTCGAACAGAACATCGATCAGCTGTGATGCGAAGGTGGGATCTCGTGTCGTCAGGAGGTCGAAGGCGTCGTGCGCTGCATCCAGCCTGCCCGCGGCGTTGATCTTGGGAGCGACGCGAAAACCTATGTCTCTGGAATCAGGATCGGCTATCTGAAGCCTCGAGAGTAACATCGCAAGACCCGGTCTATCAGTTTTCCTCATGCGTTCCAGGCCTTCTCTGACTATGAACCTGTTCTCATCGATCAACTTCACCATGTCGGCCACAGTTCCGAGTGCGACCAGGTCCAGATACCGAAAGACCTCTTCCTCATCGAGAGACAATCGCGAAGCCACGGCACTTATGAGTTTGAAGGCCACCCCGACACCGGCAAGGTCCTTAAAGGGATACTCGTCGTCTTTTCTCTTCGGATCGAGCACAGCATCCGCCAATGGTAGAACTTCCGTTGTCTCGTGATGATCACTGATCACGACGTTGTAGCCCATCGTTTTGGCAATCTGTACGGCGTCAATGGCTGTGACCCCACAATCGACTGTGACGAGTACTTTCGCTCCTTCCTTTCTGAAAACTTCCAACACTTGAGGTTGCAATCCATAGCCTTCATCTATGCGTTTCGGAATGTAGTGCATAACCCTCCAGCCGTGCTTCTCAAGGAATTCTTTCAGCACGGCAGCGCCGGTGATGCCGTCGACGTCGTAGTCACCGTACACGAGCACGGTCTCGCTTTGTTCTCTTGCACGCAAAAGAATTTGGACCGCCCGATCCATGTCCTTCAGAAGAAACGGATCGCGCAGGTCATCCTTGGACGGGGCGAGGAATCTGATTGCCTCTTCTGGATCCTTTATTCCACGATTGATCAACAGTCTGGCTGTGAATTCGTTGATGCCCAAGCTTGAAACGAGCCTCTCCAGATCGTTCTGGTTTACTCGCTTTACTACCCACCTCACGTTTGTCAACTGCCTTTTTCTGGTCTCGTTATCCATTCTATTAAACCACAAAGCCGCCGAAAAGTTCGAGGTGTTAGAATCTCCTATGGAGGTCTCGGCGTGTACATAAGGATCCTCGATGGTCGCGACTGCATAGGAGGAAACAAGATACTGGTGTGCTCGAAGAACGAAGAGGGATTTTTGCTCGACTTCGGTGTTAATTTTAAGAAATGGTCGCTTTACTTTGAAGAATACTTGAAGCCCAGAACGGGTAAGATACTGCACGATCTGCTCAAACTCGATCTGATACCACGGCTGAACATTTACAGATCGGATCTTCTTGCCCCAGATTTTGACAGCAACGAGCGTGTCAAGTTCGTATTTCTGAGTCATGCGCACGCTGACCACTGTGGTCTGATAGGTCTTTTGAGTGAGCAGATCCCCTTGCTGATGACAAAGGAGACTCTCGCACTGTTGAGTGTGATGGACCAGCTGAAACCTTCGGTTTGGGAACAGCTGACGATCAGGACCAGAACGAGGAGCGAGGATGAGCACGTCCGCACAGACGTTCTGGTGAACGATAAAAAGAGGAGGAAGAGGAAGATCTGCGTCGAGAACGCTGAAAACCAGTTCGAGGGCGAATTCGAACCTGTGGAACTGCAGCGATGCTGGCCCAACCGTGTGAAGATCCTGCCTGTGTACCACTCGGTACTTGGCGCGGCCGCGCTGTGCGTTGAGGTAGACGATGCGATCGTGGTCTACACGGGCGATCTGAGGGCGAGCCCGACAAAAGAGGAAGAACAATTTTGGCGTTCCGCGCTGGGTGAAAAAAGGCTGGCGCTTTCGAAGAGGACCGAACAGTTCGTGAGAGAGGTCAAGGATTACAGAGATTCACTGAAAAAACCGATGGTTCTCATCGTCGAAGGAACAAGGGTGAGCAGGAAAGCCGATACAACCAATGATGAGCGGACGGTTTTTCAAAACGTGCTCGACGTAGTTTCGAGAACGAACACGCTGGTCATAGCCGATTTTCCAACCAAACATCTGGAGAGGCTCATGAGTTTCCTCAAGGTTGCACAGTTGTGCGAAAGATACCTCACCCTGACACCGAAAGACTTTGCGCTTTTGCAATACATGGGAAAGATTGATCCAACCTGGCAGCTTTTGGAGCAAGAGATGCAGTGTTTGCACGTTTACCACGTTGGAAAAATTGTGCTCTCAAAGCTCGAGAAGGAAGCGATCCATTTCGCTAAGTCCAATGGTCTGCTCGTTGGGCCGGAACAGATCAACGAAAGACCCACAAAATACATCATAGCTGCCGGATATTTCGACATGCCCCAGCTACTCGACATTGATGAAACGGTTTTGAACGGTTCGATCTACATACATTCGACGAGCGAGGCTTACACGGAAGAACAGCAGATGGACTACAGGAGGTTCAAAAACTGGTTGGCGAGGTTCGGGATAAAACCACACGGTTTGGCCTTCGAGAACGACGAGATCGTTTTCTCGAAAGAGTTCCACGCCTCTGGGCATGTATCCGCGCAGGAACTGGAGAATCTCATCGAGACGCTGGAACCCGATATCATAATACCAGTCCACACCGAAGAAAAATCCTGGTTCGTGGAAAGATGGGGTACAAAAGTTCTGGCGGAAGAAGAAGTATACCTATGATTATACGAACTTCAACTTTTCGGTGTAAAATGTGAATGGATCGACTGGAGGTGAAGCGGTTGAAGTTTTACATCACGACACCTATATACTACGTGAATTCCGAACCGCACGTTGGGAGCGCCTACACGACGATAATCGCGGACATAATCGCACGTTACAAACGAATGATGAACTATAAGGTCTTCTTCCTCACCGGGACCGACGAGCATGGGCAGAAAGTCTTCCAGGCAGCGCGCGCTGCGGGAAAAGATCCGCAACAGTTCTGTGATGAACTTGCTCAGAAGTTTGAGCAGCTCTGGAAAAAGCTGCAGATCACGAACGACGGTTTCATAAGGACAACGGATCCAAAGCACATGGCGGTGGTTCAGTACTTTGTAAAGAAGATGCTCGAGAACGGTGACGTTTACAAGGGAGTGTACGAAGGCTGGTACTGCGTCCCGTGTGAGAGTTATTGGAGCGAAGAAGAGCTTGGGCCGAACCATACTTGCCCGAGTTGCGGTAGAGAAGTGAAATTCATAGAAGAGGAGAATTACTTCTTCAGACTTTCAAAGTACAGGGATGCGCTTTTGGAACATTACAAGAAACATCCAGAGTTTGTTCAGCCAGACTTCAGGAGAAACGAGATGATCAAGATACTCGAATCGGGTCTGAAAGATCTGAGCATAACCAGAACCACCTTCAGCTGGGGTGTGCCGATGCCAGACGACCCGAAACACGTCATATACGTGTGGGTGGATGCGCTCATAAACTACGTTTCTGCGATCGGTTATCCCACGGATCCAGAGAGGTTCAACGAATATTGGCCCGCAGATCTGCACCTGATAGGCAAGGAAATAAACAGGTTTCACTCCATAATATGGCCCGCAATGCTGATGTCTGTCGGGCTCCCGCTTCCGAAAACGGTGTTCGCCCACGGCTGGCTCACCGTCGATGGCCAGAAGATCTCAAAGTCCCTCGGCAACGCGATAGATCCAAAGTATTTTGTTGACAGGTACGGAAACGACGTGCTGAGGTTTTATCTCGTCAGAGAGATCGTCTTCGGCAAGGACGGCGATTTCTCCGAGAAGGGTTTGGTGAACAGACTCAACTCCGATCTGGCAAACGACTATGGGAATCTGTTGCACAGGACGCTCGCGATGCTTGAAAAACATTTTGGCTCGAGTATCCCGGAACCGGGCCCGTTTGAACGGGGCGATGAGAATTTCGTACAGCAAGTGCTCGACAGGGTCGAGCAATACCTGACCCAGATGGACAACTACCAGCTCACGGATGCCGTTGAGACTGTGATGGCAACACTCGCTCTGGGCAACAAGTACTTCGATGAGCGCAAGCCGTGGCTTCTGGCAAAACAGGGCGAAATGAAAAAACTGGGCACAGTCCTTTACAACGTGTGCGAAACGGTCAAGAAGGTCGCGATCATGTTCTATCCCATAATGCCGAATTCATCGCAGGAAGTGTTGCGTCGTCTCGGTGAGGAAACGCAGCCAAACGCGCAGCACCTGAGGCAATGGAAGACTCTGCGTTCTGGGCAGAAGATCGTCCACGGCGCGCCTCTGTTTCAGAAAGTCGAATTGAAGAGCGAGCAGAGAGAGTCCAAAAAGCCGGTTCCTTCTGAAGTCCAGCTCCTGGATATCAACGAGTTCAGGAAGGTTGACTTGAGGGTGGCGAGGGTACTCTCTGCAGAGAGAATAAAGGGTTCCGAAAAACTGCTGAAGCTGTCGATAGATCTTGGGGAACTCGGGACCAGACAAATCGTTGCGGGCATCGCGAAGTACTACGAACCAGAACAGCTCGTCGGTAAGTGCATAGTGGTCGTCGCGAACCTGAAACCTGCCAAACTCATGGGTGTGGAGTCTCAGGGAATGCTGCTGGCAGCCCACGACAACGATCAGGTCAAGCTGATCACGGTCGACGGTGGAGCGGCTCCAGGTTCGAAGATCTCTTAGGAGGTAAGAAAATGCCCGAGATTTTCACCAAGCATATAGAAGACGAACTTGTACAGCAATACATGAATTATTCCATGAGCGTCATAATAGGACGCGCGATTCCGGACGTGCGAGATGGATTGAAACCCGTGCAAAGACGAATCCTGTACGTGATGCATGAGCTTGGACTAACACACAACGCCCAGTCCAAGAAGTCTGCGAGAATCGTCGGTGAAGTGCTTGGTAAATACCATCCGCACGGAGATATGGCAGTGTACGATGCTCTGGTGAGGCTGGCACAGCCGTTCTCGATGCGTTATCCTCTGATCATCGGTCAGGGTAACTTCGGTTCCATCGACAGAGATCCCCCGGCGGCTATGAGGTACACCGAAGCCAAGCTTTCAAGGATTGCCGAGGAGATGCTCCAGGATCTGGACAAAGACACTGTTCAAATGCAAGACAACTTCGACGGCACGCTGAAAGAACCAACGGTTTTGCCCTCGAAGGTTCCGAACCTGCTTCTTAATGGTTCTTCGGGTATCGCTGTTGGCATGGCCACCAACATCCCACCTCACAACCTCGTTGAGACCATCAACGCCATACAGTTTTTCATAAAGAATCCACAGTGCAGTGTCGAAGACCTCCTGCAGCATCTGAAGGGTCCAGATTTTCCAACGGGTGGCGTCGTCGTTAACGCGAGCAACCTGAGAGAGATATACGCCACGGGTAGAGGCAAGATCGTTGTCCGCAGCAAAGTGCACTTCGAGGAAGGTAAGAAGCACGATCAAATCGTTGTGACGGAGATCCCCTATGGGGTCAGCAAGGCTGCCCTTATCGAAGAGATCGTCAGGTATGCAGAGAAGAACCCAAAGATCCCAATAAAGAACGTCAGGGATGAGTCGGACAAGAAGGGTTTGAGAATCGTTATAGAGATTCCCAAGAACGGCAACTACAAACTCGTTCTGAACAACCTTTATAAGCACACGTCGTTACAGACGAGCTTCAACGTTCAGATGCTCGTCATAGACAACAACCGTCCGAAATTGATGAACCTGCTACAGCTGGTACGTGCCTTCGTTCAGCACAGATTCAACGTGATCAGAAAAAGGGCCGAGTACGAGTTGAAAGTCTATTCAAAAAGAGCACACGTTCTGGAAGGAATCATGAAAGCCGCGCGGGTCATAGGAAGCGTCGTGGATATCGTACGGAGCAGCAAGAGCAACGAAGATGCTATGAAGAATCTGATCAGCCTTCTGAGCGTTACCGAAGAACAGGCGAAAGCGATCCTCGACATGCGACTGGGCAGGCTTACGAGCCTGGAGATTGAAAAATTGAAGGCGGAGTATTCTGAGCTGATCAAGAAGATCGAGTTCGTCAAGGATATCATCTCGAACGATTCGAAAGTTTACGAGGTCATGTACGAGGAACTCGAGGAGTTGAAGCGCAAATACGGCGATGAGAGAAGAACTCAGCTCGTCAACGCCGAAGAGGACCTCGACTACACACCCGAAGATCTTATACCGGATGAAGATATCGTCTTCGTGCTTACAGAGAAAGGCTACATAAAGGCAACGAGTCTGAACGATTACAGGAGCCAGAGGCGCGGTGGAAAGGGAATAATAGGCGCGCGGATCGCTGAGGACGATGAAATCGCCATAGTATGTGCAAGCCGTGTGCACTCCAGGACCATCTTCGTCAGCTCCCACGGCAGAGCGTTCGTTCTGAAAAACCACGAGATCGAGCTGAGCAACAGGGACAGCAAGGGTAAGCCCATCAGGGCTTATCTAAACCTCGAGGAAGACGAGTCCGTTCTCACAATGATTCCCTTCAACGAGTGGCATGGAGACCTCGTGTTGATAACAAGGAGGGGTAAGATCAAGAGAACGCCTCTGTCGGAGTTCGAAAACGCAACGGCAAGGGGTATCCGGGCCATAAACTTTGATGACGGAGATTCTGTGGTCGCAGCAAACGTTTGTGATGAAAACGACAAAGAGGTCCTGATCATCACGAGAAACGGAATGTCGATAAGGTTTCCCATCGATGAGGTACGACAGATGGGACGCACTGCGATGGGTGTCACAGCGATTTCACTCAGGGATGGTGACGAAGTCGTTGGAATGGTCGTGCTTTCCGACAACGAAGGCGATATCCTAACAATCACCACCAAGGGTTTTGGCAAGCGTACACCACTGAGTGAGTACAGGGTTCAGAAACGCGGCGGGGTTGGTGTGAAAACCATGCCGAGCGTCGAAAAGGTCGGTTTTCTCTGCGGTGCTGAGCTCATCAGTAATCCCGAATCTGACGTCATCGTGCTCACAAAGAACGGACATTCGATACGCTTCAAAGTCTCGACCGTGAGCGTTGTCGGGCGGACAGCGAAAGGAGTCAAGATTCTGGAGCTGAATGAGGGCGACGAAGTTTCACACTTTGCGGTGGTGGAAACGTGTACAGACAATTGAACCACACGGCAGATGTACGTTACGAGATAGTTTGCGATAGCGAAGAGGAGATCTTCAAAGAACTTGTCAGGATCTTCAAGGATCACTACTCTGTGAAATTCAAAGAACAGGAGACGAAACTCGAGTACGATCTGTCCAAGAACCTTGAAGATGCAGTTTTTGATATCGTGAACGACTGGATCTACCTGATCGAATCGAGAAAGCTCTTTCCATACGATTGTCGCATCGAGAACGACAAACTGGTCTGCACGTTCAGGGAATTTGAAGAAATCGAAGGCACCGAGCTCAAGGCTCTCACGTACCACGGTATGGATGTTGAGAGGTCAGACAAAATCGTTCTGAGGGTGGTGTTTGACACGTGAGGCAACTGACGGAGAGGCAAAAAAAGGTTTTGGAGTTCATCATTTCTTACATGGAGAGACACGGCTATTCTCCGAGTATCAGGGACATAGCCAGAGCCTTTCACATAACGCCTCGTGGGGCTATGATGCATTTGATTGCGCTGGAGAAGAAAGGTTACATATCCCGTTCCAAGAAAGCCAGAAGCATAAAGCTCCTGAACACTGCTGAGGCCGTCAGACTTCCTGTGGTCGGAATCATAGCTGCGGGGAACGCGATCGAAGCCATCGAACGTGTCGTAGAGACAATCGAGGTACCGAAACAGATGCTGAAGAGCGGCTTCGAGCACTACGTACTTAAGGTGAAGGGCGACAGCATGGTGAACGAACACATCGTGGAGAACGACTACGTCGTGCTGAGAAAGCAGGACACTGCGGAGAACGGTGACATCGTGTCCGTGCTTGTCGATAACGGAGAGACAACTCTCAAGAAGATATACTTCGAACCGGACAAAATAGTCCTGAAACCCGCGAACCCTTCTTTAAAACCCATGGAGCTTGAACCATCTCGCGTCAAGATAACGGGCAAGGTTGTGGGAGTGATCCGCATCTATGAGTGAACAGAACTGGACGGCGATTGAACTCAAGAACGTGGTCGTTGTCAAGCCGCACGGCGAACTGGACATGAACAACTCTTTCCAGTTCAAAAGTTTTGTCAAGGATAAATACATAAATGCGGGCAAAAGCAACGTGATTGTGGATCTGTCGGAAGTTGAGTACATGGACAGCTCAGCGCTTGGAGTTTTGCTCGGCTTGCAGCGCGCCGCGCGACTGAACGGAGGCTCTCTCGCGCTGTGCGGTCTCCACGATAACCTCTCCAGGATCTTGAAGATAACCTCTCTAGAGGGCGTTTTCAAGATCTATCCAACAGTTGAAGAAGCTTTGAAACTCTTTCTGGAGGGTAACTGAATGAGAATCGCACTTGGTTGTGATCACGCGGGGTTTCGATTGAAAGAAGCCATCAAAGCTTATTTAGCTTCGAAAGGATTCAGGGTCCTCGATGAAGGGACGTACTCCGAAGATGCGGTGGACTATCCTGATCTCGCCAAGAAGGTCATACAGGATATCAAGGAGAGCCGCGCTGACTTCGGCATATTGATCTGCGGCACGGGCGTGGGCATGAGCATATCGGCAAACAGGGTAAAAGGTATAAGGGCGGCTCTTTGTCTGTTTCCAGAAATGGCCAAGTTGGCCAGGGAACACAACGATGCCAACGTGCTCGTCCTTCCGGGTCGGTTTCTCGGAGTGGAGCTCGCCCAGTGGATCGTGGACGCCTTCCTCTCGTCAAATTTCGAAGGGGGCAGGCACACGCGGAGAATCGAGAAGATAGAAAGGATGATGGAAGATTGAAGATCGTCTACGATCCAAAGCACGTCCTCCACAGGCCAACGAAGGAGATAGACAGGGGCAAGTTCATAGAGAACCCCGAAAAACCCGAACGCATCGAAACGATAAAGGACGCGTTGATTATGAACGGTTTCGACAACATACACTCTCCGAACAGTTTCCCTTTGAGTTACGTGTATCTGGTTCACGACGAACGGTACGTCAAGTGGTTGAAAAACAAATGCGCATCCCTTGAGCCTGGCGAGGAGTACATAACCGAGCTGTTCGGGTACGATCTGTGTTTCGACACCGGAACTCCCATCAGCAATCGAACCTTCGACGCAGCAAAGCGGGCCGTCGACGTAACGCTGACAGCGGCGAGTCTGCTGAGTGGAAGGACGAACCTGGTCTACGCGCTTGTCAGGCCACCTGGACATCACGCAACTCGAGGTGCCTGTGGAGGGTACTGCTATTTCAACAACGCGGCGATCGCAGCCATGTATTTTCTTTCCCGGGGGAACGCCGATGGCGTCGCGATACTCGATCTCGACTTTCATCACGGCAACGGCACCCAGGACGTATTCTACGAGACGGACGAGGTCCTGTACGTTTCAATCCACGGAGATCCGGATATCTTTTATCCATGGATCAGTGGCAGGGAGAGTGAGACGGGTCAGGGACCTGGCGAAGGTTTCAACGTCAATTTGCCTTTGCCACCGAAGTCCGACTGGCGAAAGTATTCAGAAGCGCTGGAACAAGCTTTGAGGGAGATCAGAAATTACTATCCTGATGTGCTCATCGTGTCGTTGGGCTTCGACACGCATGCGGACGATCCAGTCGGAGGCTTTTCCCTCAAAGACGACGATTATGGGCACATTGGAAAAGCAATAAGCAAGCTCAAGATTCCCACGCTGGTCGTGCAGGAGGGTGGATACAACCCGCAGGCGAACGCGTCGGCAGCTGTGAAGTTCTTCTCGGCATTCGTCTGATCAGCCTTTGAGTCTTTCGAACAGGTCGAGGTTTCTCTCGTGCAACTCGAGATAAATCTCGTAAAACTTGCTGTAGAGTTTGTGTCTCTCGGGATCCGGCACAAAACATTTTTTCACCCTCGCGAGTCTTTCGGCAACCTGTACGAATGATTCTCCATTCAAACAGGATATCGCCAGTATGGCACAGCCGAACAGTTCTGCATCGGCTCTTACGAGTTCTACGTTCATTCCGAGCACGTCAGCCTTTATCTGATTCCACAGTTCGTTGGTCGCCTGTCCCCCGGTGGTCCTGATGGTTTCGATCCTCGCCCCAGCCTTTCTCATCTCATCAACGATATGCCTCACGGCGAAGGCGACACCTTCCGCTGCAGAGACAATCAAACTTCTGGAGTTGTTCTCCAAACTCAGACCGAAGAGGATTCCCCTCAAGTGTGGATTCCAGTATGGGCTCCTTTCTCCTGCCAGGTGTGGCAGGAAGATCACACCCGTGGGTCTGGCAACAGCTGAGAGTGATACGTTTTTCATGTTTCTAAACCGGGCCACACGGCTTGCCATCCATTCGATGGCCTTCCCCGAAGTTGTAAGTAAACCGCTTATTTTCCACAGCCCATCGAGGAAGAAAGGTGTGGTTATCAAACCCGGTGCGTGAACTTCAACATCACTGCAGAGTGTGATACCTTCGGAAGTTCCAGCGCGGTCGCACGCAACCGCCGGTTTGAGTGTGTTCGTTCCCAGAAGCGCAGCCGCAAAATCGGGAGCGCCAGCCACGACGACCGTATCCTTCGAAAATCCAAGCCTTCGAGCCACATCTTCGAATATCTTGCCAATGACATTCGAAGGTTCCACAAGCTCTGGGATCATAAAGGTTTGCGAGAGATCGAATTTATCAAGGATCTCCTTGTACCAGGGAGAATATCCGTACTGTGGGAAGGTGGCGTTAACGGTTCGACCCGTCAATCTGAGAATCAAATAGTCAGCAGGTTGAAGCAGATAGGCTTTATCGTTCAAAACCTTTTTGAGTTCAATCAGCTTGGCTGTGGCCGAAGCTGTCTGCTCATCGATGCCCTGCATTCTCAAAGACTGCAAGTGCTGCTGGCCCCTGCTGTCAAGCCAGCCAATCGCCTTACCAACGAGTCGGCCTTCTCGATCAACCAGAACGATGGTTGGCCCCTGACTGCTGATGCAGATGGCTCGAACTCTCTTTCTGAGTTCTTCGTTCGCCGCGTGCACACCGCGAACGAACGCTGTCCACCATTTTTGCGGATCCACCTCGTGTCTCCCGGTGGAAACGTCTTCTCTGCATTGTCTTTCAAAGTGGAAGAGCTTTCTTCCTTCCGTATCGAAGAACGCCAGCTTCACGTTGGTGGTTCCAATATCAACCGCCATGACCAGGTTAGAAGACACCTCGATCTCCCCTCCTCTTGTACCTCAACACCTCTTCGAAGTGTGTGTAAGCGCTCTTGAACCTTTCTCTGTCCAGTTCGAACATCTTCAGGAGTAACATGTCGATCACGAATAACTGCAAGAACCTCGTCAGAAAACCACCCTCGGGAAACACCTCTGTCTCAACGTACACTGTCAAGAACACGTCTGCCAGATCGGACACGGCGCTGCTCGGTGGAGCTATCGCTATCACCGTTGCTTTGGCCTTCTTGGCGTAACTGACCGCATCAAGAAGATCGCGGGAGGAATGACTGCTCGAGATCGCAACAAGGCAAGATTTCTCGTTCAGAAATGAGGCGGAAATGCTCTGCAAAAATGGGTTCTCGAAGAAATTCACCTGAAATCCGAACTGCTTCAGCTTCAAAAAAAGATCTCGCGCAGCAACGGTGTCAAAGCCGTACGCCGCTATTTCCACCACATTGCTTTTCACCAGCGCGTTCGTGGCCTTCGTGAGATCGTCGTCACCAACCAGTTTTAACGATTCTTTGACTTCTTCGATGATGAAATTGACGTAGTCGCGAGACACTTCAGATATCTTCTCGACATCAGGCTTCATGGATTCGAGCAAAGTTATCTCCTGTGCCAACGCGAGACGAAACTCCTTGAAACCGCTGAAACCCAGCTTTTTGCAGAAATCCACGAGAGACGCTGGCGAAGCGTTTATTTTCTTCGCAAGATCGGTTATTTTCATTTCCAGCACCGAGCTCGGGTCTTCTATCACGTGTCTGGCGATCTCACCGTGCACACCTCTCAACTGGGGAAGAAGGTCCCTGAGTCTATGATAGACACTCCTCTTCACGGCGATCGACCCCTTTCTCCAGTCTTCAATATACTGTAGATCAGGACCACACCGAGCGTCAATATCAAGGGAATCGAGAGCACGATTTCGGCTGGCAACGTTGTGAAAAGCTGCAGTCTGTTGGACAGGGCTACAGAAAAACCGAGCACCATCGACACACCGAGAACGCCGAGAGGGTTGTCGCCTCCAAGAACAGCAGCTACCAGCGCGAGCCATCCTCTGTTGTTCGTCATGCCTGCGACGAACAGACCGAGCGGCAGTGAGAGCATAGAACCCGCCAGACCGCAGAAGAGCCCACAGAAGATGAAGGACCAAATCCTGGTCCAATCGACGTTCAAACCGAGTTGTCTCGCCACCGTTTCGTTCTTACCAATCGCCTTCATTCTCAATCCCAGCGGAGTCTTCGTGATGAGCCAGGAAACAAATACCACAAGCATCGCGATGAGTTCCAGTACGTTGTAATCGAACAGAAGCGTACGAAGCGGCTCGCTGTGCTCAAGAACTTCCAGTCGAAGTACTGGGATGCTCGGCATTTCTTCGAAGAAGATGGTGCCCTTTGAGCCTAAGAGCGTTGAAGACAAAAAAACGACCAGACCTGAAGCGACAAGGTTTACACCAAGGCCAGTGACGAAGATGTTCGCCCCCAAATATCTGTGGATGAGCCAGACGAACAACGAGAGAAGGCAGGACGAGGTCATAGCAGCAGTGACACCCAAAAGCCAGCTGTTCGAACCAGCCGCCACGTAAACGGAGACAAAACATGAGACCAGCATTGTCCCCTCGATCGCTATGTTCAACTTTCCGACCCTCTGGGTGAAACTTGCGCCAAGTGCCGCCACAACTATCGGCAAGGTTGAAGAGATGGACGATCTAAGTAACTGAGTCAGCATCCCGTTCACCTCGGCTGAAGAGGAACTCCGCAGTTACCAGACAGAAGACGATGCCCTGAACCAGCCTGACGATTTCCGCCGGCGTTTGTACCATCAACGAAGCGATCTCAGCGCCACTCTCCAGATACGCGAAGAACAGTGCGGAAAGAAATATCAGCGCGGGATTGTTCCTCACCAAAAGAGAAACAGCTATGCCGTTGAACCCGTTACCGTGGGAAAAGCCCTTCACAGCACGGCCGTAAACGCCGAGAACCTCGACCATCCCTCCAAGGGCGGCAACTCCTCCACTCAAGATCATCGCGAGCAACCAGATTCTCTCCACATCCATACCGTGAATCTTTGCAAAACGGGGATTTTCTCTCACCATTTTGAACTCGTATCCCATCACGAACCATTTGCGCACGACAGTGAACATCAAGCACAGCGCTATTGCAACCACATAGCCGGCATGAAGGTTCGAAGGTGGCAAGATTTTTGCCAGTACAACCGTCTCGTCGAGATGCCTTGTGGCAGCCAAGGCTGCCTCTGGATCTCTGAAAAGACCGTTGAGAAGGAAATCCCCGACGTAGATGAAAACCTGTCCGATCATGAACGAACTTATGAGCTCACTGAAGCCTAACGTCAGCCTGAGCAACATCGGAACCAGTGCCAGCAGCGCACCCACCAAGAAAGACACCGCGAGGGCGAGAAACATCGAGGATACGCTGGATGTGGGAACGCTCAGAGCTACGATGGTCCCGATTATCGCACCAAAATAGTGCTGACCCTCGAGTCCCAGATTGAACATGCCGGCCGAAAAAGCGAGGCAGGCGGCGAGTCCTGTGAACATGAGAGGTATCGACGCAGCCAGCATGTTTCCAAAAAAGTAGAAGTTCGAAAACGGACCGAGGAAGAACCAGCGCAGAGTCTCTCGCGGCTGGCGAGAAGTGATGCCTAAGATCACAGCACTCAAAAGGAAGGCTATGGCAACGGTGAGAATCGGTGAGAGAACCTTTCGATGCATCATGTTTGTTCACCAACCAACGAGACGAGTACACTGGGTTCAGTCAGCTGCTCTTTGTACAACGTTCTCTTCAGCCTACCCTTCGAAAAGATCAGCACCTTGTCACAGAGACCAAAAGCCTCCTCGGCATCGTTAGTGGCTATCAGCGCGCAGCCCCACGATTTCAACTGCTGTAGCCTCTCAGCTATATAATGCTGCACCTGAGCATCCAGGCCAGATGTGGGTCGACACGCGAGGAACAACTTCGGCCCTCGGAAGAGCTCTCTGGCAAGGATCAAACGTTGCAAATTCCCACCAGAGAGCGTTTTAACAGGTTGCATGATCGAGTTGGTTTCCACCTGGAACTCCTTCAACATGCCGTGGATGTAATCTTGCAGGAGGGCCCAGTTCAGGAGCCCGAATTTCGCGAATGGAATCTCACGGTAAACGTTTACCATGGCGTTTTCCAGGATTGACCCTTCCAAGTTCAAAGCTTCCCTCAAACGATCCTTTGGCACGTACGCTATTCCGAGCCTTCTTCTCTCGCGGATCGAGAGCCGTGTTATATCGCGAGCCTGGAAAAAAATTCGCCCGGAGACAGGTTTTTTCAAACCGATGAGCACCTCGAGAAGATCGAACTGACCATCGTTCCCAAGGCCAAAGAGGCCGACATTTTCGCCCTGTCTCACAGAGAGAGAGACACGATCGAGAACGAGCCTCTTTCCAGACCTGAGTGTGATATCGGAGACCTTCAGCAGCTCCTCACCGATCTCCACGTCCACACGTGGAGATTCTGAAGAACGAAAACCCATTGCCTCGATCACTTGTCGAACGTTCAGATGTGAGGTCTCCTCACTCAGAACCGTTTCTCCCTCCCTCAGCACGGTTACTCTGTCCGCGATCTTCAGAGCCTGATTCAGATCGTGCGTTATGAACAAAATGGCACACCCGTTTCGCTTCAGAGACGCGAGCAATTCAAACAGTCGTTCCTCTTCACTCTCGCTCAGATAAGCTGTGGGTTCATCGAGCAGCAGCACGCGTGCACCAAACAGCAAAGCGCGCACTATTTCTATCTTCTGTTTTTCTGCCATGCTCAGATCGACGACTCTCCTGTCGAGTGCGACCAGGAAGAGTCTTTCGGAAAGATCCTTCACCCTTTGCTCGGCCTTCTTTCTGTCCAGAAAGAAGAGCCTGCGAGGCTCCCTTCCAAGGAACAGGTTTTCGAACACGGTCAGCTCTTCCACGAGAGAAAGGTTCTGATGCACCAGAACTATGCCATGACGCATCGCGTCCTTCGGTGTTCTGAAATTCACAGCTCTGCCGTCCACGAAGATTTCACCGGCGTCCGGCTGTATCTCACCGGCGAGGATCCTCACCAGTGTAGTCTTTCCAGCGCCATTCGCACCGAGAAGTGCGTGTACGCTTCCGGCTTCGAGAAACAGGTTAACCCCCTTTAACGCTTTTACACCAGAAGGATAGAACGTTTTTTGAACGTTCAGAAGCTGTACGATGGTCTTGCCTCTCATGGTAGAGGTTGGATAGAACCTTCCTTCAGTTTTTCGTAAACTCTGACCATCTCGCTTCTGATCTCCTGTGGCACGTTCTTTATGTAGTTTGGATCATCGAAAGTGAAGCCTATCATACCTTCCCTGACGCCCCACACCTCTCTTGTGCCGAACTTCAACTCGTTCCTCACAGCCCTCGAGAGAACCTCGTACATGGCCCTGTCCGCGTTTTTCAAAGCGCAGGCGAGGATGACTTCAGGATCTTTGTCGATGTAGTTAGAATCGACTCCTATAACATACTTTCCCATCTCCCGCGCCTTTCTGACTGCGCCCATACCAGAGCCACCGGCAACCAGAAAGATGACGTCCACTCCTTGCTCGTACTGAACCTGTGCAAGTTCCGCAGCCTTGTTCGGATCGGACCAGCTTCCAACAACAGAGAAAAACACCTGAACGTTCGGATCGACGTCTTTTGCTCCCTTTTCGTACGCCGGTTTCATCTTTTCCATCATGGCGGGATAAACGTCTCCGGCTATCATGCCGATCTTCAACTGTTCGTTTGCACGTGGCATGTTGCTCTTAGTGACAAGTGCGGCGAAGTAACCTGCGAGATAGGCCATCTCTTCGTCCTTGAAGGCAACAGAATAAACGTTGGGCAAAGGTATTGCGAGTGCGTCCATGAGAATGAATTTCTGATTCGGAAAGGCTCTGGCGGTGTTCTCGACGTTCTTTGGCATACCTTCGGTGAACGTGACGATCAGATCGTAACTTTTGGATGCTGCGAGACTCGTCAGCAGAGTTGCCCAGCGCGCGGGATTGTAACCTGCTTCTATGATCTTCACGTCGAATCCAAAATCTTGCGATGCCCTTCGCGCACCAGCCACCATCATTTCGTAGATCGCGTTGCCCGCAACCTCACCTGTGATGAGTAGCGCCACGGAATAAGCATGAACAAGGGTGGTTACACATATCAAGAAGAATACCAATGATCTCACAGTACCCACCTCCTCTGGTATAATCAATGGGGAAACGATGTGTTGAAATCATTTCACATGTTCTGAAATCATTTTACCACAAACCTACCCTCACTGTGTGTCGTGCCTTTCCTTAACTGAAACTTCATCTTATTTTGTCCTGAGACTTCTTCCAAAAAGTGTGGTATGATCTATTCACCATTCGGTTCGAAGGGAGCTGGTATCATGGGCCAAGAAGATCTGGACGTCTTCGTCTTGACGGATGAGGAAGGTCACGAACATCACTTTGTCATCCTGGCGGAGATTGAAGACGGGATGAAAAAGTACTGGATCTGCGAGGAGATCATGATGAACGAAGAAGGAGAGATCGAGCAGTTCGGCGATATTTACCCGTTCGAAGTGAAGGAAGCGGAAGATGGCGGACTCTACATAGATTCGGTACAATCCGAAGAGGAGTTCGAACGGGTGTCGAAGGCATGGGAAGAACTTCTGGAAAAGGATGAAGAGCTGAGGAAACTCGTCGAACCCGAAGATCAACAGCACGAGTGATGTTCAGAAAGATGAACAAAGCCGGCCTCCTGGCCGGCTTTGTTTTCAGCTGCACTTTGACCAACCACAGCTTCTGCAGGCGATACATCCTTCCTGTTTGAACAGAGAATTCTTGCTCAAACACGACGGACAGTAAACGTTCCCGCTGGAATCAACGTAATAACCTTCCTGCCATTCGAGCTTGTTTGCCTGGACAAACCTTTCGATCTCCTCAGCACTCTTGATGGTCCCATCCCAAGAGTCGTTCTGTTGAGTTGAAGGCCAGAGCGAACAGAAGTCCTCGATCGCCTTCTTGATCTCCAATCCAACGTTCCTGACGTATTCTCCTTTCACCTTCGTCAGCTGTTCGATGATCTCGTCCGGCGAAACGCCCGCTCGCAAGGCGATGGAACAGAGTCTTCCTATCGCTTCAGCGGTCTCCGTCCCGTTGGACAGAAAGATCTCTATTGCCTCGCCGTTGTCGTCGAAGGAAACAGTTATGTAGGTCGTGCCATCGGAGGCCCTGTACTTTCTGGTCACACTCCTCAGAGTTTCTTTCCTCGGCCTCGGTCTCAGCTTGTGTTTTTCGTCCACGATGAAGAACTGCAGCTTTGCTTCCTTCTTCTGCGCAGATCTGGCCGTGGTGAGAACCTGGGTCCTCAACGAGCCATCACGATAAATGGTCAACCCCCGGATCTTGTGCTTCAACGCTTCCACGTAGATCTCCAGCACGTCGTCAACGCTCGCCGAGTTCGGCATGTTGATCGTCTTGGAAATGTTGTTGTCGACATAACATTGAAAAGCCTCCTGCATCAAGAGATGGTCCATGGGGCTTATATCGAGCGCAACCACAAAGATCCGCTTCCACTTCTTATCGACGTCCAGATCCTTCAGGCTCCCCTTTTCTATCAACTCGCTTTCGATCCTCTTCAAATCCTCGGCCGGCATTTTTTTCTTAAGAACCTCGTTAATATAGAGGAGCGGTTCTCGCTCGTTGCTACTTTGTTTGTTCACGTACCTGACGTAAGCCAGCAGGAAGTTGGGCTCGAGTCCGGAAGAAGTATCGGCGATGTTTGATATGGAACCGGTCGGTGCTATGGCGAGCACCGCTACGTTTCTCTTATGTTTCCTGGCCCTCGTTTTGAAGTGCTGCCTGATCTCGTCATCGTAATCACTCACGTCCATGGAGAATGGCACGAAGTTTTCTTCCCTAACGTACCTGCTCTGTGAAAAAAGCGGAAAGTTTCCCTTTTCCTCACCGAGATCCGAAGAAGCCTCGTGCGCGTGCAGAGAGATGAAAGCCATCAGGTTTCTGGCAAAACGTCTTGCCTCTTCGCTGTCGTAGGGTATCTCCATCTGATACAGCAGGTCCGCAAAACCCATGATACCCAGGCCGAGTCGCCTGGACTCTTTCACGGCCCGCTCGATCTTGTCTATGGGAAACACGTTCACATCGATGACGTTGTCCAGAAAGCGAACTGCAACCCGCACGATCTTTTCGAGTGCGTCCCATGAGAACTTTTCTCCGTCGTAGAGTTTCGCCACATCTATCGAACCGAGATTGCACGCCTCGTAAGGTCCGAGACCGATCTCGCCGCACGGGTTCGTCGAGACGATCTGTCTCACCGGATACAGTGCGTAATATTTGTTCATTTCCCCGAGAAACACCATGCCCGGATCTCCCGTCTCCCAGGCGTTCTGCGCCATTAACTTGAATATTTCTCTGACCCTGACCTGCTTATTCCCAGTCCACTTTGGATGGTGCAGCTCGATCTGACCATCCTGCTCGTACAGTCTCAGGATTTCTTCACGCTGCATCGGAATGCCGACGGAGATGTTGAAGAATCTGAGCACGCGTTCTCCGTCGTTACCGCGCTTCGCCTGGATGAAGTCAACAATGTCCGGATGATCGATGTTGAGAATACCCATCAACGCACCGCGTCTCCTGTAGCCCTGCTCAACCACGGAGACTGCAGAGTTGAAAACGTGCATGAAACTTATGGGGCCCGATGCCTTGCCGTGGGTACCGGCGACAAAGCTTCCGTTCGGTCTGAGCGCACTGAAGTTGCTTCCTATGCCCCCACCGACCTTGGTTATCATCGCGTATTCTTTCACCGCTGTGAAGATCCCGTCTATGCTGTCATCGACGGGCACGACGAAACAAGCTGAAAGCATGTGAAGGTGGTTTCTTTGCTGGACGATCTTCTCGTAATCTTCGAGTTTCATACTTTCCAGAGGCTTGTACAGCAGCTCGAAGTCCACACCCATGCCCGCGTTGAAGAGCGTGGGGCTGTTTGGAATGAAGATACGACTCGAGATCAGTTCGTAGAAGGTTTCCTCCCAGCTTTTGATGTGATCCAGACGTTCTGCCGGAGTCAACTGTTGCAGGTGAGGATTGTTCAACAATTCCGCGGCGGCGATCACACGCGCTACTCTCCTTGAAAGCTCGCTCCAGCTATTTTCCAGATACTCGCCTTCGCGATTTTTTAGATAATACCTCTCTCTCAGGATCTTCTCAGCGTTTTGAGAAGGAGGAACGTTCTGCCATTTCTTCACAAGCTCGTGCATGAAAAAACCCCCTTTCCGGGGGTGATTATACTACCTCTTGTGTCTTTGTTCAATAGTATACTATATGTTGTATGAACTGTTCACGATGCTGTGAGCCAGGGTCTTGAAGAACACAGTTATGTCGACGTACTCCACGGGAATGCTACAGCTCAAAGTCGTCGGTGCAAAACAAACGATGCCTTTCACTCCTGCTTTCTCAAGTTCACACGCCAGATCGTTTGCCACGGAAGCGGGTACGGCGAGCACCGCTATGTCCACTCCGTGTTCCCTTACAAACTGCTGCAGCTCGGAGACATCCCTGACTTTCAAACCTGGAGCGATCTGTTTGTTGATCTTGCGCTCATTTGAGTCGAAGACGGCAACGATCTTGAAGTTGTTCTGCTCCAGACGCTTGTGGTTCGCGAGCGCTTTGCCTATGTTGCCCGCCCCCAGTATTATCACGGACCACGTCTTATAAAGACCGAGCACCTCGCGAATTTTTCCCGACAGCTTCCGCACGTCGTAGCCCAGGCCCCTCTGACCGAGGTTGCCAAAATAAGACAGATCCTTTCGAACCTGTGAATCTTTTATCTGCAGCATCGAAGCGAGCTGTTTGGAAGAAACCACCTTTATCCCTTTTTCTTCCAGATTTGAAAGACAGCGCAAATAAACTGCAAGTCTTCTTATGACAGGCTTTGGGACCTTATCCAACGTCACCCCTCCAAAGTGCAATTTTTCTCAAATGCTATTATAGCTCGAACGTCCCTTTCACGATCTGTTCTTTGTTCAGCATGAGAATTTTCCCTTTTGCTATCACTGTGTCTATATTGAGATCTTTATCCAAGAGTACGACGTCCGCATCCATTCCCACCGACAAGGTACCCTTGTTCGCGAGTTTCAAGATCCTGGCCACGTTTTTTGTGATGGGCAACAAAGCTTTTTCCAGCGGTGTTCCATGTTTAGCGGCCGTCTTCACCTGTTCGTACAAGGATGAGACCCTGCCAACATCCAGACCAACAAAGTTCCTCTTTTCGTCAAAACGCGGCAGACTTCCCTGTCCGTCGGAACTGAACGTGATCTGTGCTTCGAATCCCTCTTTCGAGAGCTCCCTGAACACACGCCACGGCAACAGCTCTTCATCGAGAAGACCACCGATGCTCGTCGTCAGATCGATGAATCCTCCCATCGACAACCATTCTATCGATGAATGTAGCAACTTCGAATTCCTGTTGATGTGAGTGGGCAGAAACTGTGTGATCGGTATCTCGCTCGTATTCGCCACGTCTGTGAGCGGTTTCAGCATCGCTGGTCCGTCACCCACGTGAACGTTGATCACCCCAGCTTTGCCACTCAACATGCCTCCAACGCGTGCGTCGGCCGCAAGCCTCTTCAGTTCCTCTACAGTCGGTTGCGAAGATCTGTGATCGCTTATGGCTATCTCCCCGACACCGATGACTTTGTCGATCAAAACGATGTCTTTGATGATGCTCCCGGTCAGAGTAACAGGGGGCACACGGTAGGACCCAACGTAAATGTAGCTTGAAACACCTTCCTCTTCGAGGGCTTTGGCCTTCGCATACAGCGCTTCCAAGCTTCGTGTGACCCCGTCAGTCCCCAAACAGCCCACCACAGTCGTGATACCAGCGTGTACGAGGTCTGAAAAGGCGAGCTCGCAGGTGCGCGTCCTGAAGCCTCCTTCGCCACCACCACCCACGATGTGGACATGACTGTCGATGAATCCAGGGACAGCAATCTTACCCGAGCAGTCGATGACTGAGAGGTTCGGCAGGCACACCGTCAGTTGTTCTTCGATCGCAACGATTCTGTCAATGGCAAGGAGGATGTCTCTGACGCCGAGAGGCTCTGGCGAGTAGACTGTAGCGTTTTTCAAGAGTATCATAGCAACACCTCAACCTTCGTCTTCATAATCGGACAGATCGTGAAAGTCCTCGAGATCTTCGTAATCATAATCTTCGTCATAACCGTCGAAGAATTTGTCAGAGAAAAGCCAACCACAAATGGGGCATTCATCAATGTCATCGTCAATAACAGCACCACAATCTGGGCATTCCTTCTTCTCGAAGACATAGCCACAGGATGGACACTTTCTCACTTTGTTCTTGCACTTCTCCCCACATTGGGGACATCTCTTCCACCCACCCATGTTCTTACCTCCCTCCGTGAGCGTCCCACAATTCGACTCCCCGTTCAAACGCCACGTTCTAAGAGATGGAAAATCACGTTTTCGATTATAGCTCACACCGGTCAGGTACGACGTGGGCGCGATAAATGTAACGATTCCATTCCGCCGAGATGTTTTTCTCGCTCTTTGGCACTTTCTTCTGTGACATGTGTTATATTAAATCATCACGGTGCGGAAAGCACCAGCTACTAGGAGGTAAGGAGCATGTACAACGGTACAGTGAAATGGTTCGACTCTAAGAAGGGTTACGGTTTCATCACCAGAGACAACGGAGAGGATGTCTTCGTGCACTTCTCCGCGATCAAGGTCGACGGATTCAAAACGCTCAGGGAAGGCCAAAAAGTCCAGTTTGAAATCCAGCAAGGCAGCAAAGGACCTCAAGCCATCAATGTGACTCCCATAAACTGAGAGTCGACTGAACAAAAAGCGGAGCCGAGAGGCTCCGCTTTTTTACAGCAAAGTTGCAATCATGAGTGCCTTTATCGTGTGCTTTCTGTTCTCAGCTTCGTCCCAGACTTTACTCTGTTTTCCTTCGATGACCTCAAAGGTCACCTCCTGTCCCTTGACAGCGGGCAGACAGTGCAGAAAAATCGTCTCGTCCTTACCTGTCTTTTTCATGAGATGCTCGTTCACCTGGTATGGCCTCAGGAGTCTCTCACGCTCTGCCTGCTTATCTTCCTCCCCCATAGATGCCCACACGTCTGTGTAAATCACGTCGGCACCCTGTACAGCCTTTTCCGGGTCTTCTTCTATCTGAATGGTCCCACCTGTCTCTTTGGCAACCTCAAGACAAGTCTTGAACAGTTTCTCGTCAGGCCTGAGCTCTTTCGGAGAACACACAACATAATGCATGCCCATCTTCGCACAGCCTATCATGAGTGAGTTCGCCATGTTGTTCCTTCCATCACCCATAAACACGAGCTTGATACCCTTCAACCTCCCGAAAACTTCCTGCACGGTCATGAGATCCGCGAGCACCTGTGTCGGATGGAAAACGTCGGTCAGTCCATTGTAGACAGGAACATTCGAGTACTTCGCCAAGGTTTCCACGGTCTCCTGCTTAAAACCTCTGAACATGATCGCGTCGACCATCCTGCCGAGCACCCTGGCTGTGTCCTCTATGGATTCCTTCGCCCCGAGCTGAATGTCCTGGATTGAAAGGAAGATGGGATGGCCTCCTTCCTCCGCAAAGGCCGTTTCGAACGCGAGTCTCGTCCTTGTAGACCTTTTCTCAAATATCATCGCCAAGGTTTTCCCGACGAACCTTCTGTGAACGATCTTCGCCCTGCTCTCCCTCTTCACCTGAAACGAAAGGTCGAGCAAATAGCTTATCTCCTCCGGCGTGTACTCTAAAAGCGTCAAGAGTGATCTTCCCGTCAGGTTCACCGCCATCTTTAAAACCTCCCTACTCGTGGTATGTGAGAATTTCTCTCAAGGGTTTCCTTGGCCGGTTTCTTCTCGGTTCGGCTGCGTAACCGATCGGCAACATCGCAACACACCTCTGACCTGCCGGCAAGCTCAGGATCTTGTTCACCTTCTCTTCGTCGAAGGCTCCAATCCAGCACGTGTCCAGATCGAATTCTCGCGCGATCAACATGATGTAGGTGATCAGTGCGGCAGTGTCTTGAATACAGTAAAGATTTCTTCCTCTGTCGCCGTACCGCGAACCACTTTCTTCGGGCACAGCAACAACGCAGATGAGCCATGGGGCCTCTTCGATGTAGGTCTGTCCGAACGCGGCTTCACAGAGCACTTTCTTCAAGGATGAATTCCTCACCGCATGCAGTCGCCACGGTTGTCTGTTCCCCGCGCTGGGTGCGTTGAGGGCAAGCTCAAGGATTTCTTCAATGGTCTGCTTCGGAACGTCTCTGCTTGAGTCGTACTTCCGAATGCTCCTTCTGGTTCTTATCGCTTCTATGAGTTCCATTCCACATCCCCCCTACAGCTCAACGATATCTTCAACTTTTGGACCTGTGGAAACGTGAGAGATCTTCACACCAGTCTCCTGTTCGATTCTTTTGAGAAACCTTTCGAAGGAAAGAGAACCAAGATCTCGCCACCCTTCAATCTCTTCGTACAACGGCTCTGCCTTGTGGATGTTTCTGAGATTCTTCACATCTCGAACCTTCACTCCGTCGATGTCGTAGGCGACGCACACGGCCAACCTTTCGAATCCGTTCAGCACGTCCGCTTTGGTGAGGATCAACTCGTCACACCCACTCACCTTTACGGCGTATCTGAGCAGCACAAAGTCAAGCCAGCCGCACCTTCTGGGTCTTCCCGTGGTAGCACCATACTCACCACCAAGCCTTCTGATTTTCTCTCCTTCTTCACCCTTCAGCTCGGTTGGGAACGGGCCTTCACCCACCCTGGTGGTGTAAGCCTTCGTCACACCAATGACCTTGTCCAGCCTGACAGGAAAACCAAAGCCTGCCTGAACACCGCTACTTGAACAGTTCGTTGAAGTCACGTAAGGATAAGTCCCCGCGTCCACGTCGAGCAGGACTCCCTGGGTGGCCTCGAACAGAAGGTCTTTGTCTCTCAGTTTTTCGAAGGCCTCGACGCTGTCAATCAGAAGATAAGAGAGCCTGCGATACATATCTAGCAACTGACTCAAGATCAGTTTTGTGTCGACCTGAAGGTTCCAAACTTTCGTCAGCTCCGCCAGCCTTTTTTCCAAGGATTGTTCTTCCTCAAAGTCTTCAAGTCTTATCCCGAAACGCAACGCTCGATTGGCATAGCACAAGCCTATACCCCTTCGAGTGGTGCCAACAGGCTCACTGCGTGCCACATCGATTTTTCCATCGAGTTCCCTGTAGAAGGGCACAACCACGTGCGACTGTTTTGACACCTGGAGCAATTCACTACTACCTGGAAAGAGATTTTCGATCTGCTCAATCTCTTGCAAAAGCACGCTGAGATCCACCGCGACTCCCGAAGCTATGTACATACCCTTTCGAAGCCTCAAATCAGCGGAAGGAACCAGATGGTGCACGAGTTTGAACTGACCGTAGTCAACGGTGTGGCCAGCGTTGCTTCCGCCGCTGTAGCGAACAACACAATCGTACTTCCTCGAAAGGTACGTGACGACTTTTCCCTTCCCTTCATCACCCCATTGAAGTCCAACCACAACAGAGTTCAACTGAACTCACTCTCCTTCGAACCTTGAGAAGATGCGATCGACGTGTTTCAAGAATTGAGACGGATCGAAGATCGACTCCAGCTCCTCTTCACTCAGGTATGGTACATTCTGAGCCACCAGAGCTTTGAAATCTTCCTGAGTTCTCCAAGATCTGAGTGCCAGAGATTGCACGAGATCGTAAGCTTCGCTTCGGCTCATGCCCTTCTCCACAAGCTTGAGCATCACCTTCTCCGAGTAAACGAGCCCGCGCGTCAGGTTCAGATTTTTCAGCATTCTGTCCTCGTACACGGTGAGATTTTGTATCAGATGATTCGCCTTGACGAGCATGTAGTGGAGCGTTTGCGTGGCATCTGGGAACATGTAACGTTCCGCGGAGGAGTGCGATATGTCCCTCTCGTGCCAGAGGTTGTTGTTCTCTAAGGATGGGTTCACGAAAGAACGCATGATCCTGGCAAGACCGCAGAGCCTCTCGCACAGGATCGGGTTCTGTTTGTGTGGCATGGCACTGGAACCTTTTTGGCCCTCTTTGAAAGGTTCTTGCGCCTCCATAACTTCCGTTCTCTGCAAATGCCTTATCTCGGTCGCGATCCTTTCTATGCCGCTCGCCGTCAGCGCAAGGACCACGATGAAGAACGCGTGGTGGTCCCTACCGACGATTTGACTCGAGATCGATGCTGGCTTCAAACCCAGCCTGGACAGCGCGAGTTCTTCAACCTCGGGTGGAACACTGGCGTAGTTTCCAACCGCACCGCTGATCTTGCCCACTCTGATCTGCTCTCGCGCAGCCTTCAGTCTCTCTTCGTTTCGCTTCATCTCCGCGTACCAGTTCAGCACCTTAAGACCAAAGCTGGTTGGCTCGGCGTGCACCCCGTGCGTTCTTCCAATCGTGATGGTGTATCTGTGCTTGTTGGCAAGAGCCCAGAGAGATTTCAAAAGTTTTGACAGCGCATCGAGCAGGATGTCGCTGCTCTCGACAAGTGCAAGAGACAACGCCGTGTCTATGACATCCGAGGACGTCAGGCCGTAGTGGAAATATCTTGCTTCATCCTTCATGTTCTTCGTTGCCATCTTGATGAACGCGATGACTTCGTGGTCCGTTTCACGTTCGTAGCTCTCGAACAACGAAAGATCGATCAGTGCATTCTTTCTCGCCTTTTCACTCGCACCAGAGGGGATCAGGCCGAGTTGCTCGTAAGCTTCCATGACGGCAAGCTCCACAGTGAGCCACCTGCGAAGGTTCGCCTGGACAGTCCAGAGTTCTTTCATCGGTGACAGTGCGTACCTTTCAACCACACGCCTCACATCCTTTCTGGAGCACTGACCCTCAACAGGGACAGACCTTTCTTGAGCACAAGCAACGTCGCGTAAGCAAGATTGAGTCTCGCGTTGGACAATCTTGGATTGCCCGGATCGAGGACGAGGCATTTGGTGTAGAAGCTGTGAAAGTCGTAGGCGAGCGCTTCGAGATACTGGGTCAGTTTGTTGGGTGAAAGGGTCTTTTCGACCTCGTGTAGGGCATCTTCGAACATGTCGAGTCTCCTTATCACGGCGAACTCGGCTGGATCGTTGAGTAAGTCAAGATCTTCGTTCTTGTTGAAGGTTATGGACTTGCTCTTCGCCTGCTCGAAGAGACTGCAGATCCTCGCGTGAGCGTACTGCACATAGTAAACGGGATTATCCATGCTTCTCGCCTTAGCCAGTTCCAGGTCGAAGACCATGTGCGTGTTTGGATCTATCATGGCGAAAAAGTATCGCACAGCATCTTTGCCCACTTCTTCGATCAACTGCCGCAACGTGACGAACTCGCCCGCGCGCGTCGACATGCGCACGATCTCCTCACCACGCTTGAGCGTCACGAATTGATGGAGTATCACGTTGAAGAATCCATCTTCGATACCCAAAGCCCTCATGGCGGCCACCATTCTGGGTATGTGCCCGTGATGATCGCTGCCCCATATGTCATAAATCTTGTGGAAACCTCTGCTGTACTTGTTGAAATGGTAGGCGATGTCGGTTAAGAAATACGTGTAACTGCCATCGTTCTTGATGAGCACTTTATCGTCGTCTTCGACGAACTGTGAAACTCTAAGCCAGACGGCACCATCCTTTTCGTAGATGAACCCCTTCTCCCTGAGAATGTCGAGTACCTTCTGCACAGTCCCGTCTTCTATCAGGCTCTTCTCGGAAAAATACACGTCAAACTCGCAATCGAGAGTGCAGAGATCTTCCTTCATGTTGTTCAATATGTTTTCCACGGCGTAGCGTTTGAAAAAACTTTCAGTCTCAGAGTCCCAACGGTTTTTGTAAGTCTCCCCCACTTCTTCCAGCAGCTTCTTAGCGATGTCTATTAGGTATTCTCCTCTGTAACCGTCTTCTGGTATCTCCAGATCCTGTGAACCGAGCAACTGGTTGTATCTCACCCACAGGGATTTGGCCAGCAAGCTTATTTGTCTTCCCGCATCGTTGATGTACATCTCCCGGGTAACTTCGTAGCCAAGCTCTCTGAAAACGTTTGAAAGCACATCTCCGATCACAAGTTGCCTGCCGTGCCCCACCGTGAATGGACCTGTCGGGTTGGCGCTACCGTACTCAAACTGAATTCTCAGTGGCTCAGACTTGCGTATGGGGTAAGCTTCGTTGACTATTATCTGTCTCAAAACGTCGACATATGCCTTTTTGCTCAGCCTGAAATTGATGAACCCGGGTTTCGCAACCTCCACCGAGTGAAAAATATCCTCGTTCTTCAACTTTTCGGCTATCTTTTCTGCAAGTTCCATCGGACGACATTTCGCATGCCTGGCTCCTACTAAAGCCGCGTTCGTCGAAAAATCGCCGAAGCCTTCCGGCGGGACCTCAACCTCAAAGTGATAGGAAAGGTCGAGCTCGCTGAGTACTTTTTGCACCAGATCATGAACAAGTCTTCTGAGCAACAACATCACCTCACAGGAATTTACTCTTACTCGTTTTGTTCTTCACGCTCGTGGTGATCTCCAGATCTCCGTT
>DOKY01000036.1:114185-202733 GCA_003510135.1 Pseudothermotoga sp. | reverse complement strand
TAACGGGCCTCCAGGTACCGCAGTTTATGTAGAACTTGTTCTGTCCTTTCACTGGAACCACACGAAACGCGTGATGGTGTATGTGACCAAAGACCACGACGTTCAACTCCGGCAGATGAAGTTCACCATCGGAATAACCGATCAACTCGTCGGCCGACAAAGTTCTTTCCTTGAACAACCTCTTCGCTTTTCTGAAGAGATAATCGCTACGACGCAGTCCCCTGATTTTCATGACAATCCTGATTAGCACGGAACCCAGCGTTATTCCGCCCCACTTGTT
Source organism: Pseudothermotoga sp. (assembly GCA_003510135.1). Lineage (GTDB taxonomy): Bacteria > Thermotogota > Thermotogae > Thermotogales > DSM-5069 > Pseudothermotoga_A. The sequence goes on along the minus strand of DOKY01000036.1, from coordinate 202,453 downwards.
CAGAAAAACCTTCGAAAGGCATCTCAAACGCGGAAAATTCTTCTTCATCCAGGTGCGCACCTCGGCGGTCTGCATCATCTTGAGGAACGTACCTATCCACAGTTCAAGAATGTCCACCCCCAGATCGTAAACTTCCAGGACCCTCTCGAACCAGTGGAACACATCAAGGCTTGGCCTGACGTTGTCATAGTCTGACAGAATCTCGTCCGGAACCAGGGATTCAAGGTGCTCGTCGAAGTGGAACATCATGTACCTGGTCATGTAATCACCAAGCGGAGGAACAACGGTCCCATCGCCATCCTTCGAAAACTTGTTGATGATGTCGAACTGATTCCCGTGGAGTGCGAGAAGCCCAACCTTTTCGTTGTAATAGTACGGCATCACCTCGCACCCAAGCAGGTTGCGCAACTCATCTTTCAGCCTCTGATTGGTGAGCACATAATAATCGTGGTTTCCCACGATGTAAATAATTCTGTGCTGTTTTGAAAACTTTCTGAAGCTTTCAAACAGCTTTGGGTGCTTGCTCTCTATGTCGAACAGAACCGTCCCATCCAGCGAAGAGACCAGAACGTCGAACGATGCCAAGCCGAAATCCTTGACCGCACGACTCTCGAGCAACTCCAGGCCGTCTCCGACGATGACCAACTCGACGTCCGACTGAGTTGAAAAATGTTCAAGCAGGTCTATGAGCTCCTCGTCGAACTGAAAATCGTCTTTCGCCGAACCATCACCTATGTGTAGATCACTGATGAAGATCTGCCTCATTCGTCTAATCCCCAGTTTTCCAGCTTTTCTCACATGCGAATTATACTATAGTCATCGCTCAAAGACTGGTATTTCAACGCGAAGATCATCGAATTGAAAAAATGAAAAAGCGCCGCGGTCGCGGCGCCTTTGTGGAACGATTTCGCCATCAGAGCTTGAAACTCTCGAGCGACTCCAGAAGCCTGCGCGAAATCCGCTTGAGTTCGTCGCCTATCTGACGGATCTCCTGCACGAACTCCGCCTGTCTCTTGACACCCTTCACCATTTCTTCGAGCCTTCCTGCTATATCGGCAATCGCCTTCGTTGCGCTATCGACAGCGCTGGCCATCTCCTCGGCCGCCGCACTTTGTTCCTGTGCGCTCGCCGCGGTCGATTCCACCATACTGGCCATCGATTCGACCTCCGAGAGTATGTCCTTTAATTTCCCACCGACTGCCGCGGCCTGATTTGCCGCTTCGTCCACCACTTTCGCCGTTTCACTCGTCTTCTCGTCCGCTTCCTTCGCACCTTGCTGGATCTTCTTGAGGATCTCATCTATGCTACCCGTTGCCTGTTTACTCTGTTCTGCGAGCTTCCTTATCTCGTCAGCGACCACTGCAAAACCTCGCCCAGCCTCGCCGGCTCTGGCTGCCTCGATTGCTGCGTTCAGTGCGAGCAAGTTGGTCTGTTCGGCAATCGCATTTATGGTTTCAACAACCATCGCCACATTCTGCGCATCTTCGGCAAGCTTACCAACGGTCTGTACCGTGGAGTTTGCCATCTGCTTTGCAAAATTCACAATCTCAACTATTTTTTCAACGGCCTGCTCACCTTCCTTCGCAGCTTTGGAAACCCTTTCCGATCTTTCGCTCAGCTGCTGGGCGGATTTTGAAACGTTCTGTGCGCTCGCCGCGACTTCTTCAACGCCTGAACCTACCTGCTGCATGGAGGCAGACACGTTTTGAACGTTCTTGTTGAGCTGATCCGCCTGCTCGCTCAGCATGGTCGCGAACCGTTCGCTCTCTTTGGCGACGCTCTCGAGCTTGCCTGAGAATTCGTCCAGTTCCGATGCGGAGCTCTTGGCGAAACTGAGGGAACTTCTCAAAGACTGAGCCATATCCTTGAGCGCCGAAGCCATTTGTGAAGTCTCGTCCCTCGCTTTCACAGAGAACTCGACCGTCAGATCGCCAGAACCAAACTTTTGGACGGACTGCGCCAAAGATTTAATCGGTCTGGCAATGCTCCGACCGATGATGAACGACACCAGAACTATCACGACAACGATGATCAACAAAACTACCACAACCATGAAGATCATCCTGTTTGCCCTGGCGAACAGTTCCGATTCAGCTATAGCAAGCCCGAGAGTCCAGTTGGGCGTGTCTGGGATGGGCGTGAAGGCGAGAAACAACCTTTTGCCGTCGGGTGCAAGGATGGTTCCAAAACCCTGCTGACCCTTCACCATCTTGGATCCGAGTTCTTCCAATCCTTTGTACCCAGCCTGAGAGCTTTTCAGCACGTTGAATTGACCCACCATGGAGCGTTCAGGATGCGCCAGCACCAAACCCGTACCGTCCACGATCCAGCCGTAGCCCACCTCACCCATCGCGATGCGTGAGACCAGCTTGGTCAAATTCTCCAGCGGAATCGTCCCACCAAAAACACCCACAACGTCACCAAAAGAATCGACAACTTTGTGCGCGATGATGAACACAGGCCGTTTGGTCAATTCAGACACGTGCAACTCACCAACGAACGAATCCTGTTTTTCCACGATGATCTTTTTGTAGAATTCCCTTTCCTTTGCGCTCGACGAAACCACGCTCGCCCCGTCAGTCTCGTAGAGCAAGCCTTCACGGTAATCCGCCACGAAGTAAGTGTCGAACACGTCTTTTCTTTCCTTGAGTCTGCTCGACAGCTGCAGAGCTATCGAATAGAGAGTTCCAGCAACCACATCTTTCTGCTGCAGTATCTTTATCGCTACCATGCTTTCCAGTCCCATGGCAGTCGACTTGAGTTCGAAAGACCGACCGCTCAACCATTCAGAAACCATGCGAGCGTTCCCATCCACAACCTGTAGTGCCAGGTCCTGAGTGAGTGGAAGAACGGTGTTCTTGGTTTGAAAATAAACAAACAGCCCTAGAATTGAAAGAAGCGCAAGAGTGGTCGTTAAAAACCAAAATAAAATCCTTCCTCTGATGGATTTCATGTGAGCACCTCCCAGATGGCATTGTCAAAAGTTTGTTTTCCCCAAAAGATTATACTATCGTTTCTTCGTCAGCGTTGGTTTCACGTCGGTTAAGCGGTTGCACAAGAACGATTTCGACCAAAAAGGGACTTGCATGTTCAACCTCGCTGTGGTAATATTTAAGTGCGTGGGTGCGTAGCTCAGTGGGAGAGCGCTTCCTTGACGAGGAAGAGGTCGTAGGTTCAATCCCTGCCGCACCCACCATCGGGGTCCTGATGGACCCCTTATTCTTTCGTGGGAGGCGGTTTCTTTGGACAGGCTCGATTTCGCGATAAAACTCGCCCGAAAAGTGGGTTTATATCTGCTACAACACTGGGGAAACGCGCTGAATGTGAAGGAAAAGAGCTCTTTTCAGGATATCGTGAGTGACTGCGACAAACGTGCCCAGCAGATGATCCTGAGCGAGATCGAAAGACATTTTCCAAAAGAGGCTATACTTGCCGAAGAAGATCACTTTGAAACGGGTCAGAAGCTCTGGATAGTGGATCCCATAGATGGAACTATGAACTTCGTGCACGGACTGCCTTCTTTCGCGGTGGGCATAGCGTATTCGGAAGGCGGCAACGTCCTTGTTGGTGTCGTCCACGATCCTGTTCTGAACGAAACGTTCTATGCTGTCAAGAATGAAGGAGCGTACAAAAACGGTGAGAAGATCAGCGTTTCATCGAAGACCACACTCAAAGAATCGATAGGAAACGTTGGTTTTTACGTTGGTTTCACAGGACACTTCATAAACGCCATAGAGAAACATGTGCGGAGGATGCGCATGGCTGGAAGTGCTGTTCTCGCCGCATCTTACGTAGCGTGCGGGCGGTTCGATTTCTTCGTCGCAAAGCGAGCCAACCCCTGGGACGTGGCGCCCGTGTTGCTGATCGTGCCGGAAGCCGGTGGTTACATCAGCGATTTCGAGGGCAGACCCGTGAACCTGTCAAGTGGGGAGTATCTCTTCAGCAACGGCAAAGTTCACTCGGATGTGCTCGAAATAATCAAAAAGGTTGCGAAAACTTAGATGAGGCGAGTTTTCGGTTGTCTCGACAGAAAGGCTTTCGCCAAGTTTGCCGAAGTTTTTGCCGATCTTCTTGAGCCTGGTGTGGTCGTCTTGCTCGCTGGTGAACTTGGCTCTGGCAAGACGAGCTTCGTCAAACATTGCGCGTCAAGGTTGGGGTTGGACCCGGCGCAGGTACGAAGTCCGACCTTTTCTCTCGTGAATGTTTACGAGGGAAAGATTAAGGTCTACCACATCGATCTGTACAGAATAGACACAGATGTCGAGTTACTGATGGAGTTGGAAGAAATCCTTGAGCGCGGAGACGGGGTTGTTTTCGTTGAATGGGCGGACAGGATCGGCTCATTCTGGACTGGTGAGGAGATCAAGATCACTTTCGATTTCTGTGAGAATGGAAGGATCGTTTCAGTAGAGGTACAAAACGAAAGGCTGTTGTCAGAACTATCAAAGAGGTGGTCAAGAGTTGCGCAAATTTGAGAAACTCGAAAAACTGGCCAAGGAAACCACTGGTGAGAAATCCATACCGAAGATTGTGCCGTTCGTCAGGCTCATTGGCGGGCCGGTAGTCTTTCCACAAACCGTCGTACCTGTGCACGTGACATCTGAAGAAATGCTGAGTGCCCTTGAAATCTCGATTGAATCGTACAACAGGTACGTCCTCGCCGTTTACCAGAAGGACGCTTCGACGGAAATTCAAGTCGCGTTGTCGAACACCGCCACCGTGTGCACCGTGTTGCAAGCCGTGCATCTTCCCGATGGAAGTTTCAGAGTCCTGCTCGAGGGAAAGTTACGCGCACGGATAAAAAGCATTAGCCAGGAACAACCGTTCTTGGCAGAAATAGAACTGCGGAAAAGCAAATGCAGAAAGAGTAAAAAGACCGAAGCGCTGATCAGGAGCGTTCGTGACAACTTCCTGAAGTACGCTCGCTACACCCAGAGGTACTCCCCTGAGACGATCGAGGGTATACTTCGCGTGGACGATGCGGACAAACTCTCAGACCTCGTTGCTTCACTGCTAACGGTCTCCAACGATGAGAAACAACTCTTGCTGGAAGAGATTCATCCCACCAAGAGACTAGAAAAGATTCTGGAAATCTTGATAAGAGAGAACGAACTGCTCGAAATCGAACACCAGCTCGACAGCAAAGTCAGAAAACGTATAGAGGAGACACAGAAAGAATTCTTTTTGAGAGAGAAGCTCAGGGCGATCAGCGAAGAACTCGGCGAAAAGGACAGCGAGGCAACACAGCTGAGACAGAAACTCGCCTCCCTCAAGCTTCCAGATCACGTCCATCAGAAGGCTCTGTTGGAGATTCAAAGACTGGAAAGAATGTCACCGTACTCTGCCGAAGCAACGGTCGTGAGGTCCTATCTGGACTGGATCCTGAACCTGCCCTGGGAGACTGTGGTACAAGAGAACGACGACTTTCGTTACGCTCAACGGGTTCTCGAGGAAAGTCATTTTGGATTAACCGAGCCGAAGCAGAGGATCCTCGAGTTCCTCGCTGTCAGAAAGAGAAGCAAGAATGCGAAAGCTCCCATACTGTGTCTGGTGGGCCCACCCGGTGTCGGTAAAACTTCGCTGGGCCGTGCAGTGGCACAGGCTCTGAACAGAAAGTTCGTGAGGATGTCGCTCGGAGGTTTGAGGGACGAAGCCGAGATCAAGGGTCACAGACGCACCTATGTCGGTGCCATGCCAGGTCGGATCATTCAGCTCATCAGGTCTGCACAGTGTAAGAACCCTGTGATGCTGCTCGACGAGATAGACAAACTTACTGTGAGCTTTCATGGCGATCCCGCAGCCGCACTTCTGGAGATCCTCGATCCGGAGCAGAACAAGGAGTTCGTCGATCACTACATCGAACTGCCCTTCGACCTCTCACAGGTGCTCTTCATCACCACGGCGAATATGACGCACACCATACCACCTGCACTCCTGGACAGGATGGAGATCATAGAGATCGAAAGCTACTCCGAGCAGGAGAAGTTCGTCATAGGAAAAAATTACATCCTTCCGAGGATCCTCTCCGACCACAACATCGATGAGAAAGTCTTCAGGATGAGCGATGCGGCGATGATGAAGATCATCCGTTCCTACACGAGAGAAGCCGGTGTGAGGCAGCTCACAAGAAATCTGGAAAAAGTGGTCAGGACGGCGGTGCTTGGCTTGGAACAGGGGCGCAACAGATTCGTTGTGAACGTGCGCAATTTGAGCAAGATACTCGGTCCGGAAAGAAACATGGATCTTCACGCTCTCTCGGAACCAGAGGTTGGTGCGGTTCAAGGTCTCGCCTGGACCGAGTACGGAGGTGCGCTCGTGCTGGTCGAGTGTGCTTTGATGCCAGGGAAAGGAAACCTCATACTCACTGGAAGACTCGGAGAAACGATGAAGGAATCCGCCAGGATCGCACTGAGCGTTGCGAGAGCCTTCTGTGGACCGGACGCAAAAGACGTCTTCGAAAACAGCGACGTTCATATAAACGTGCCGGAGGGTGCGGTACCGAAGGATGGTCCCTCGGCCGGGGTGACAATGACTGTTGCAATCATATCGAGCGTGCTCAGGAAAAAGGTGAGGAACGATACGGCAATGACGGGAGAGATCACCCTCAGAGGCAAAATTCTGGGAGTCGGAGGTGTGAAAGAAAAAATACTGGCAGCGCACAGGCACAACATCCAGCGCGTGTTGCTCCCGAAGTCGAACGAGAAAGACCTGCTGAAGCTCCCCAAAGAGATCTTGAGGAACGTTGAGATAATACTCATAGAGAACATCGAGCAGGCGGTGAGAGATTCGTGCTTGTGAGATCTGCAAGATTTTTGATTGCAGCTCGCAGCGTTGAACAGTTTCCACAGCCGCTCGAAGGCGAGGTGTGTTTCGCCGGGAGATCGAACGTTGGAAAATCGACGCTTCTGAACATCCTTTTCAATCAGAAGCTTGCCAAAGTGAGCAAGACTCCTGGCAAAACCAGGACGATCAATTTTTACCTGGTCAACGAACGATATTACTTTGTGGACCTGCCCGGATACGGTTACGCGGCAGTCTCGAAAACGGAGAGACAGATGTGGAAAAGTCTCATCGAGACTTATTTCTCTCTCAGAAAAAACGAAATCAAGCTCAGTGTGCTGCTTGTCGACAGTAGACTCACCGTTCAGGAAAGTGATAAGATCTTTGTAGAATATTGTAAATACCACCGACTGAATCTGCTCACCGTTCTGAGCAAGACGGACAAGTTGAGCGAAACTCAACTGAAAAAAGTGGTAAAATACTTTTCAGATGAGTTCGGTAGCGAAGTGATACCATATTCTGCGTTGACAAAAAGAGGGGTTAAAGAGATCGTTAACAGGTTAGCACAGGCTTTGGAATGAAAATTCCTGCCGGGGCTGTCCCCTTAGCGGAGAAACAGCGGAGCCAGTCAAAAAAGACTGGGATGAGGGGGGGATGGCCGTGAAGAGACTGTGGAGGGTACTGCTCATTGCAGGAAGCTTTTTGGCGATGCTGATCTCGGCGGTTGGTAACATCGAACTCTGGTGAGGATTTAAGGCTCCCCGGCAGGAAAAGCGGAGTTGATCGTGTGAAGAGGGCTTTTCTGTATTATTCGACGTTGCTGTTCGTGCTCTATGTTTTCTCGTTTACAGTCCTTTATGTAAGCCGCCCCGCGCAGTTCGGTTGGACTTTTCTGCTGTTCCTCGCGTTTGGGCTCGCCTCAGAAGCGATGGGCTTCTGGATAAACACTAACGTGAAATCCCAGGTGAGGATCACCGGTGGCATGTTGATCAACGTTCTGGCAGCAGTCGTTCTTGAAGATGCTTCAGCCATGCTGATAGCCTCGGCTTCGGTGATCTTCGCAGGGCTGTTTCTTGTGAAGAGTAAACGGCTGACGAGTTATCTTTTTAATGTTTCTCAGATAGGTTTGAGCACGTTTGTTGCACTGGTGACCTACGAAACGTTGAAGACCGAAAACCTGATAACAAACATGTGGCTTGTGCTGCTGGCCGGATTGGTTTACATGCTTCTCAACTCCGTCCAGTTCACCTTCGGCATGTACTTCAGTGGAAACGTCAGTATTATGGCGAGTTTGAAACTTGTCGCCCGAGGTCCACTCTTGAGTGCCTCACTCATGCTTCCTCTCGTCGCCGTCTCTTATTTGCTGTATGAGCTGGTCGGTATCTCAGCGATTCCTCTGGTCTTTGCAATCCTCACGGCGATACAGATCGGAAACATGTTCAGAAACGAGTACGAACAGTCGAAGCTGGACAAGCTCAAACTCATGGCAAAAAGCCTCGAGATGAGAGACTCTTACACGAGTGGCCACAGCGAACGGGCAGCCGAACTGGCTTACAGAATAGCCAAAGCTCTGGGTTTGAGTGAGAAGCTCTGTGAGAGGATAAAGATGGCGTGCACACTGCACGACGTCGGTAAGATAGGTATTCCCGATTACATCCTCGGAAAACCCGAAAAGCTGTCTGATTCGGAGTTTGAAATCATCAAGACTCACCCAACGAAATCGGAGCAGTTGCTGAAAAGTGTTAGAGGTATGCGTGAGGAAGCCAAGTGGGTCAGGCATCATCACGAACGGTGGGACGGTCTGGGTTATCCGGACGGCCTTTCTGGCGAACAGATTCCTCTGCCCTCAAGGATCATCGCAATAGCAGATATCTACGAGGCCCTCACCAGCGACAGACCTTACCGAAGGGCTTACAGCAGAGAAGAAGCCATCGAAATGATCAGGGAGATGAGCGGAACGGTTCTTGATCCGAGAGTCGTCGATGCCTTCCTCAAGGTCATTGGTGCGAATCACTCCGAAAACGGAAAAGCGAAAGAACGAGATTGACTTCCCCCACCCCCATGTTCAATTCCTTCGCGATCTGATGCTCATCCTTGCCTTCCTGATACATGAGCAAGATCTTTCGCTCGACGGAAAGGTCCGAGTCTCCCTGGCTGCTCTCGACCCGGCTGACTTCTTCCACGGACTCTGGTTCCCTGCGTGGCTGCTTCGCTTCAACTGGGTTCTCGATTCGTTCTTGATCAACATTGCCAAAAGAGTTCATCAGTTCTGTTTCACGAACGCAAAGTTGACTGTACAGCGAATTGGCCTGTTTGATGAGTTTTCTCAGTTCTTCTATTTTCCGATCGAGCATCTGTAACCTCACAGCGGACATATGACGGAATTGACCCATCAACTCGAGTATTCGCTCTTCGAACTTCTCGTGCTCTTCGTCCAACTTCGTTCGTTTGTGCAACGTCTGGCTGAGGAAAGCTCCCCATGCGAACGCAACTGCTGTGATCGTCGATAGAACGACTAGCCAATAGACGATGTCGAACAAGTCTCCACCTCCAGTGCGCTATGATCCTACAGTAAGAATTGTATAATCCTTTTGAACCAAATGCCAACAGGGGAGGGTTTTTCATGGAGTACAGAAAGGTCGGAAAATGGGGTTTGAAGATCAGCGAACTTTCGCTGGGGAGCTGGATCACTTTTGGAAACCAGCTCGATCTGGAATCTGCGAAGATGCTCGTGAAGAAAGCTTTCGATGCTGGGATCAATTTCTTCGACACTGCCGAAGCCTATGCAGGTGGAATTGCGGAAGCAATGCTCGGTGAAATATTGAAGAATTTCAGAAGGTCGGACGTTGTTGTGTCCACGAAGATCTTCTGGGGTGGAAATGGACCGAACGATCGCGGGCTTTCGAGGAAGCATCTCCTGGAGGGCACGTGGGCATCACTCAAAAGATTGCAGCTGGACTACGTGGACATACTTTACTGTCACAGACCAGATCCGGAAGTACCCATGGAAGAGATCGTATGGACGATGGATCAGATACTGAGAAGTGGGCTGGCTCTGTACTGGGGAACATCCGAATGGAGCGCTCAACAAATAGAAGAGGCATACGAGACCGCGAAGAAGTTGAACTGTATTCCACCAATCGTGGAACAACCTCAGTACAACCTGCTCGTGAGGGAAAGGGTGGAGAAAGAGTACGCATTCCTGTACGAGAAATATGGCATGGGATTGACGACATTCAGTCCGCTCGCGTCTGGACTCCTGAGTGGCAAGTACCTCGAGGGCATACCGAGCGATTCACGACTCGCACGGTACGAGTTTCTCAGAAAGAGGTTCGAGGAAACCGGTCTGCTCAGCGAAAAGACTTTCTCGAAACTGCTGAAACTCAGAGACCTCGCGAAAGAACTGGATTGTACACTCGCACAGCTTTCAATTGCATGGATTTTGAAGAACAAGAACGTTTCGAGCGTCATACTCGGTGTTTCAAAACTTGAGCAGTTTGAGGAGAACGTCAGGGCCGTAGAAGTGAAGGAAAAGCTCAGCGAGGATGTGATGCAAAAGATCGAAGCTATCCTTGCTTCTTGAGTATTGGCTCTAAGACTCTCTCCAGCACGCCGTGCAGGTGAGATATTAGCATGCCGTAGTTCACGACGGGAATGTTCAGTCTCTTTGCCAGCTTCATCCGTCTCATGAATGCTGTTCTGTTCAGCACACATCCGCCACAGTGAATCATCAGCTTGCAGTCAGAAAGTTGCTCGATGCCTGGAAACTCTTTTCCGGCAAAGAACCTGTATTCAAGCTGGAGCTTGACCTTTTCAGAGATCCAGCGTGGGATTTTGATGCGACCTATGTCGTCACACGTTGGAACGTGCGAACACGCTTCAACGACAGCCACAGTGTCACCATCCTTCAGATTCTTGAGCGCTTCGATGCCTTCCAGCAGCTGCTTGACATCGCCTTTGCTCGCCGACTCGAGAATTGAAAACGTGGTCAGTGGGATTTGCTTCGGCACGATCTTTTCAACTCTCATTATCGCCTGCGAGTCGGTCACCACCAGATCGACTCTGAAGTTCACTTTTTCCAGAGTTTGCGCGAGTTCCGTATCCCTTGTAACCACTGCAGTCGCGGCATGATCGATAGTTTCCCTTATCGCTTCAACCTGCGGCATTATGAGCCTTCCTTTGGGTGCAGCCGTGTCTATGGGTACTACGAGGACGACTGTTCTGTGCTCACCGATGAGGTGAGCGAGCATCGGTCTGGGCTCTTCTTCCGGCAAGATATCGCAAACGGTTTGGACGAGCGTTTCTATGTTCGCCCTCGTTTTGGCAGAAACTTCGACGATTGGTACACCAAAATCGATGTATGCGTCCTTCAAATTGTTCTTCAGATCCGATTTGTTGATGGCGATTATGAATGGTATCTCGAGTTGTCCCAGCAGATTTACGGCGACACGTTCGTATTCAGTCGGCACATCGTCGACCACGAGAATGGCAGCGTCCGCACGGTACAGGCTCCTCTTGGCCCTTTCAACTCTCTTTTCACCGAGAAAACCCTTGTCGTCCAGACCCGGTGTGTCGATGAGCGTCACCGGACCCAACGGGTGTAGCTCGAGAGTTTTGTAAACAGGATCCGTCGTCGTGCCAGGAACATCGCTGACGATCGCTATATCTTGCCCCGCGATCGCGTTGATCAAAGACGATTTTCCAACGTTCCTTCTACCCACGATCGCTATGTATTTTCTAAAGCCTGCATGAGGTACGTTCATGAGCTTTCCTCCTGTATCCAAAATCTTCGCTGACCTCGTAACCTGCTGATCTAACCAAGTTTTTCGTGCACTCACCGCACGCGACATCGTTCTCGAAGATGCATATCTTGTTGGGATAGAGTGCATACTGCGCCCGGTAGGGTGAGGGGGTGAAATTCGGCATGATCACGTTCGCCCCACACTTCAACGCGAGCTGCCTTCCAAAAGGATGTATCGTTCCAAGAGCCGTGGTTGCAGGAATGTTTGCATCCGGTAAGAACAGTCTCGTGAGAGCTATGAGTTTGAGTGTTTTCGTCAGTTCACCGGCTCTGCATCTGGCCAAAGGTGTATCAGGATGGGGTATGAACGGACCGATACCCACCATGTCCGCATCGAGCTGATACACAAACAGAACGTCTTTAGCCAGAGAGAGCTCGTCTTGATCGGGAAGTCCCACCATGGAACCTGCGCCAGTTTCGTAGCCCAGCTGTTTCAGTTTCAGCAGATGCGCTCTGCGCGTCTGGAAAGAATCGTTCGGATGCAATCTCTTGTAGAGCTCCTCATCCGCCGTCTCGTGGCGCATCAGGTAGCGATCTGCTCCGAGTTCTTTCCAGTACGCATACTCATCGAACTCTCTCTCTCCAATGGAAAGCGTTACCGCGACGTCAAACTGCTTGATTCTCATTACCATTTCACCGATCATTTCTTTTGTGTAGTAAGGGTCCTCCCCGGACTGCAGCACCACGGTCTTTATACCCATCTGCGCGATAAGCCCCGCACGCTCTACGACTTCGTCAACACTCATTCTGTAACGTTTGACGTTCTTGTTGGACGATCTGATACCGCAGTACAAACAGTCGTTCCTGCAGTAGTTGGAAAACTCTATGATGCCACGCAGATAAACCTTTTTACCCAGGTATTTCTGCCTGACTTCGTCAGCCGCTGCAAAAAGTTGCTCGTTCAGTTCGTCGTTTGCAAGTATCCAAGCGATCTCTTCAAGAGTCAATCTTTCGGGGTGGTGTACGATCCTTTCGATCACTCCGTACACACTGGATCACCTTCTCACACATGTCTTTGAGTTGATCACTCATTTCGTCTGCCTGAACGAACACGATGTACTTTTCATCTTCAAACCCCACCATCGGTGGAACGAACCTCTCTTCTCCTGCTTTCAGGCCCGGAATGTGAGAGATCCTTCTTCCAATCTTTTCACACACCCAGACTTTGCACCCGAAACGTTCCGCAATTTTCTCCAGAAGCTTTTCACAGTCTGACATCCCTTTCTCCCGCCTCCAGTTTTTGCAAAAGCTTTTCCACAACCTTTCTTCTTTCCTCCGGCATCTTTTCGAGTTCGCTTTCGATGAGCCTTTCCCCTATCCTTTTTGTCTCCTCCGAAGCGTAATCGATCAGATACTCTTTGAACGTTAACAAGGCATTCGGTGTGCAGAACTCCTTCACAAAACCTGGTATCGCGAACTCCATGAAGTGTTGACCCGTTCTACCGGCCCTGTAACACGCTGTACAGAAGGACGGTATGTAACCGTTTTGGGCGAGCTCTCTCATCACCTCGTCCAGAGACCTGGTGTCACCCAAGATGAACTGGCTCTTTTTGATCGTTTCTGGATCCTGATTCGAATAGGAACCAACACCTATGCTCGAACCAGCATCTATCTGAGATACCCCGAGTCTCAGTCCTTCTCGCCTGATATCCGGACTCTCCCTAGCGGTTAGAATCATACCGGTGTAGGGGACGGACAGCCTTATGATCGCTATCAAACGTTTGAATTCTTCATCGCTCACAGGTTTGGGTGGTCTCTGGGCGAGAGGTGTGTTCACCGCAGGCTCAATCCTAGGAAAGGAGATGGTGTGTGGCCCCACGCCGAACCTTTCTTCTAAATGTTTCGTGTGATACATGAGGCCCATCACTTCGAATTTCCAGTCGTAGAGTCCAAAAAGAGCACCTATACCCACATCGTCTATGCCGGCAAGCATTGCCCTGTCCAGACCAAAAAGCCTGTACAGATAAGACGCCTTCGGGCCCCTCAAATGGTACTTCTTGTAAGTAGGTAAATGATAAGTCTCCTGGAAGATCTGAAAGGTACCTATGCCCACCTGCTTTATGATCCTGTAGCCTTCAATCGTCTGAGGCGCAGCGTTCACGTTCACACGCCTTATCTCACCATGTCCGTTCTTGTAGCTGTATATCTTCTCGATCGTCTTGGCTATGAAGGTCGGTGAATACATGGGATGTTCCCCAAAGACTACAATCAGTCTCTTGTGGCCCTTTGAGGTGAGCGCGTGAAGTTCTGCTTCGAGCTCTTCTTCGCTCAACGTCTTTCTGATCACCTGCGTGTTCTCAACCCTGAAGCCGCAGTACGAACAATTGTTGATGCACTGATTCCCTATGTAAAGTGGTGCGAAGAGAACGATCCTGTTGCCGTAGATCTCTTCTTTCAACTTTCTCGCCGCTTGGAATATGAGTTCAATCTGTTCTGGCTTTTCTGCGTTCAAGAGCGTGGCTGTTTCTTTGGGTGTGAGTCGCTCCTTTTGCAACGACTTCTCAACGATCTCCCGTACCAGTTCTGTGTCAGGATTCTTCGTCTCATTCAGCAATTGTTCTATCTCGCCATGCGGGATGAAACTCTCTCGGTCCTCTATACTTTCGATCTTCTTCAATAACGCCAACACAGTATCACCTCACTTCAAAGGCATCGTCTTCACCTTGACACCCTTTACCTGGCCAAGTTTCCCGCTCAGGCTTCCGATCACATCGTTGCTGGCTTTCACTATTAACAGTATGATCGCCATGTTCTCGTCAGGCACGGGATAGCCAACCCTGAGTCTTATCACATCCGCAAAATCATGCAGAAGCTCGTTCACCTGTTTGTACGCACTCTGCCGGTCCTCCACAATGATGTTCACGATGTAGAACCTCTCCAAAATGAAAACCCCCTTCCTCTCACCGAGGAAGGGGGCAAACTGACCGCTGCTTCGCCTCCCTTCCTCGGTGTCAGATTCGCTCCTCCACCTCAGAAGGTTCCAAAGTGAATTATATCACATTAGCTGATGCTGTACAGAGGGTTCAAATTGCTATGAGAAAGAGCAGATTTTTGAGTCAGACACTGTGTTGAGTTTGGTGGTAAAATATGTTTAATCCAAACTTCATCCAGAGAGGCTAGAACATGACCCGATCCTGGCGGGAATGGCTGGTCAGACAGATCTCGCTTGCCGGTGATTTCGATGAGAGGATCCTCAACGCGTTTCTCAAAGTACCCAGAGAGGTCTTCAGCGAGTTTCACTACGATCTGGACGTCGTTTACAGCGACAACGTGATTGTCACGGCGAAGGATGGAGACAGTTACTCCACCTCAAGCCAGCCTTCGCTGATGGCCCTTTTCATGAGCGTGGCTGGCTTAAAAGAAAGCATGAAGGTTCTGGAGATCGGCTCGGGTACAGGTTACAACGCCTGCGTCATGGCCCATGTCGTCGGAGAGAATGGTCTCGTCGTCGGAATCGAATCCAACCAAAAGTTTTTCAAGAAGAGCGTTGAGGTGGTTTCAAAGTTAGGCATTCAAAACGTCATCTTCGTGAACGAGGACGGATTCTATGGCTTTGAAAAATTCGCACCGTACGATGCCATAGTTGTCACAGTTGCAGTGGACAGAATTTCACGACACTGGATAGAGCAACTGAGAATTGGTGGAAGGATCGTCGGCCCCATCGATGTTTACACGATCGATAGACAGCCGGCATTCGTGTTCGAAAAGACCAGTGACAGCATCGTGGCAAAACACCTTGTGGAAACCAAGTTCATAAAGGCTGGAGGACTGCTCGGAAACCTCAACGAAACCAACCTGAAGAGACTTTCGAAGATCGAAAAGACCTTCTCAGCGCCAGTCGAGTTCTTGAGCGTCCCAGCCAGCAGCTACGAAGCCGTTGGTGTGTTTCATGTGGCGAGCTGGTCACTGTGCGAGAGAAGTGGCTGGATTTACTTTGTCGAAGATGAAGGTTTTGCACGTTGGAAAAGCGGCTGGGAGTTGTTTGGAAGAATGGAACTGATCAAAAACATCGCTGGAGAATGGGCAAAAACCGGTTTCATTCCGATCACTCTTTTGAAGTTTCGCTACGACCACAGGATGAATTTCCGGGGAGTGGAAAGGTGGGATGAAACGTGAGAAGACGGATGTTTGTGAGCCTTTTGGTTTTACTCTCGATACTCAGTGTGGCAAATTACGCATATTTCAGCCGGGCCGGGTTGTTGACACAGGGACAGGATTTGGAGTTCGTCGTATACGGAAAAGACCTCAGCAGCGTGGAGCTCACAGTCTGGGAAGTCAGGAATGACGAGGTTCTGCTTTCGAAACTGCTTGATAAACAGATAGATCTCAAGCAAGTACTCGGCAGAGTTGTCCTGAGAAGAACGTTCACACCAGTGAAGGACTGGGAAAAGTTCTCAGTCAAATGCAACAGATTGGGAACCTACTACGCAAATTTGACGGGCTGGGACAAGGAAAGGAACAGAATCTTGCTCGATGAAACATTTTTAGTTGTCACAGACATGGAAGCCATTCACTTCAGTGACGGTGAGAGAACTATCCTGTGCGTTATGAACAAAGACGGTGGATTTGTCAGCAACGCGGAAGTGAGCTTCTACAACAATTCGAAACTCGTTCTCACAACACAAACCGATATCCACGGGATGGCGACCTGCGAAGCCGCGTGCGATTTCTTCTACGTCAAGAAAGGAAACACTTCCATCTTCGGTGAGATCTATTTTCCCTACAAAGAGGAATACGCCGATGAAAAACTGTTTCTGATCACCGATCGCCCCATATACAAACCAAACGATGTGGTCAAGTTTCGAGGTCAGCTTTTCAGCAAACGCGACAATCTCTACGAAGCGCTCGGTGCAAGCTCGGTAAAAGTGATGGTTAAAGATCCGAAAGACAACGAGGTGTACACGAAGGATCTCACCACAGATGAGCTCGGTGGTTTCTTCGACGAGTTCAAACTGCCAGAAACTGCGTCCGTCGGCGTGTACGAAATCGACGTCCTTCACGGTGACAAAATCTACTACGATTCTTTCATGGTGGAAGAGTACAGAAAACCGGAATACAGGATCTCAATTGATACCCCAGAAGAATTTGTCTTCTCTGGTCAAACGTTGAAGTTCACCATCCATGTCACCTACTTCAACGATCAGCCCGTCCCGAACGCTCGAGTCGCTTACTACGTCCACGCAGAGCCGTACTATGAGGAGTCCTTCTTGGCTTACAGGGGGCTCGAAGTGACGGATGAGACTGGCAGTTTCTCCGTTGAAGTCAAAACTGATGAAGGCTTTGACGGCTACTACACGATAGAGGTCATCGCCACGGATGAAAGTCAGCGTCAGGTTGAAGAGACGAAGTCTGTTCGCGTCTGGGCAGACGATGTGAACATCCAGCTGGAAGATGAGTACATCTGGACCAGCCCAGGTCAAGAGTTGAAGATACCCCTGACAATCACGAACGTGGCCGGTGAACCGCTCGATGGAACGTTGATCGTGAACGTGGAGGGTACAATCCAGAAAGTCTTGGTCGTGAACGGAAAAGCTGAGCTCGTTTTCCTTCCAGAAAGGGCCAAAGAGTACCGAATCGAACTCACGTTTGGAAAGGCAAAAAAACAACTTCACGTCTATGCTTTTGCTGAAGGTTACAGACCGAGTGAAATGACGTTGCTGGTGGATCAGAAGAAAGTACGGGCAGGCCAAACGATACGAGTGAACTTAGCCTCATCGGACCGGATCACTGGTGTGCTGGCACTGCTCGCCGACAGGATCTACGAAACGGTGGCGATAGACACATCGCAGCAAACTTCCCTCAATTTGAAGGTGCCCGAGAACTTTTCTGAAAGGAACCTGTTCGTGGTGTTTTTGGGACTCGAGGGTGGAAGAAAACTGGAAAAAGAATCGAGGGTTTCCGTTGAGCGGGAACTGAACCTTTCCAGCTTGAAGATAACGTTCGACAAAGAAAGGTACGAACCTGGTGAAACTGCGATTGTGAGAATCGAGGCCGACGCCAACAACGTGTGTCTAATGCTCGTCGATGAAGCCATATACGCGATGGTGAGGCGGGATCCACCGAGCCTGGAAGGCTTCCTTTATCCTGAAAACGACTATCCCAACGTCAGTTATGATTTCGCTTACACCTGGAGGCTTTACTCGGCGGCACGAGTGATGTTTGCAGAGCTGGTGTCGAAGGAAACCAGCTTCGAAGACTTCAAGAAGAGCGCGGTGATGGAGAAGATCAACGTGAGAGAGTACTTCCCGGACACGGCACTCTGGATACCATCGCTGCGTTTGGAAGAAGGTGCCGCAACGTTAAGCTTCAAGGTTCCAGACAGTATCACCACGTTTCGGGCCACGGCTTACGGATTCTCTCGCTCGCTCTTTTCTCAGGGTTCTGGTTCGTTGACCGTGACCAAACCTTTCTACGTTCGACCGCATCTGCCCAGTTTTTTCAGAGAAGGCGACGTGGTGTGTATCGGCGCAACGATCTTCAATCAGACTGAAGAACCTCTGAAAACCAACTACTGGCTTGAGCTGCCCGACTCGGTGAAGGCCATGCGAGGTGTGGCAGGTGAAACGATCGTCCAGCCGAACTCTTCGTTCACGCAATCTTATCTCGTCCAGGCGGTTCGACCTCTGGATCCCTCCACGCTCACCTTCTATGCGGTATCGAATCTGACAGACGCAGTTGCCCTGAACGTACCTGTCAAGCCCTTCGCTTTCGAAAGGGAGTTCTACTTCCTCGAAAAGATCGATGGAAAAAGAAGCTTTACGCTACCCGAAGGAGATTACGTCCAGGCGAAGCTGAGGATCCTGACGAGCGTCATACCTGTCCTCAGTCAGAGCATTGAAAAGCTCATTTCCTCCCCTTACGGGTGCACCGAGCAGACGATGAGCAGCTTTTTGCCAGCGGTCGTTGCCGCTAAGATGGGGCTGAAGATCACGAATCTCGACGATATCGTTCAGAAAGGCTTGTTCAGACTGTACAACCATCAGCATTCAGATGGAGGATGGGGCTGGTGGAAGACGGACGAAAGCCATGCCCTCATGAGCGCCTACGTGATGGAGGGGCTGTACCACGCGATCGAGGCAGGTTACCATGTACCGGATACCGTCGTTCGGAGGGGCATAGACTATCTCTTGAATAACCTGTCTGGTTATGGCGTTCACGTTCTCGCACTGTACGGAATCAACGTCGAAGGTTTTGAACCTCAGAACGATGTGGATCTCATCTTCAGCGCAATGGTATCGGCTGAGGCTCTGCAGAAAGCGCTCGGGTTGGTCGAAGAGAACGAAAGGTTTGCGCATGTGAAAATCAAGTCTGAAGATCACTTTGTGAGCGAAGTTCAACTCTCTGCCGTTCTGCTCAGGTCATTGCTGAAATGGCAAAAAGATTCTCCCGTAATTTCGAAGCTGATCAACTATCTGCTGGCTAGAAAAGACGGATACTTCTGGTACTCAACGAAGGATACCTCCTACTCCGTGCTCGCGCTCCTCGAGGCTCTACCGATGTATGACAGACCGCAAATTTCGATCAGAAACAACGACAAAGAATTCTTCCTCAACACCGAGGGAGAGGTCTGGCTGGAAAAGGGCGTGCTCGAAATCGAAGGCGAGGGACTCATCGAGGTACACGTGGTTTATCTGGAACGTCCCGTCGGACCAGTCAGTGAAGGCTTGAAGATAGAGAGGCAGATCTACAAGCGATACGAACTTTATCTGGAAGAAGACAAACAGGTCGTTGACGCGTTCATACCGCTCGGGACAAACCTGGTACCGGTCAAAATCGAGCGTGCTGAAGTAACGGACGAAACGCTTCGTGTGTATGCTCACCAGTACCGGAAAGTGAAGAATTTCGAGTACAACAAGGTCAGATTCTCAGTGATTAACAACTCCCTCACGTTATTCGATGTGAACTACAATTTCGAAAAGCTCACCGCAGGTTCGGGACTGATCGTCGTGAAACTTGCGAACGACGCCGCTCTGGTGTGTAATACGAACAGTAAAAAGATCGTCATTCACCAGGGTGTCAAAGATATTGCGTTGTTCGGTTCGGACGTTTTGATACTGAAAGAAAACACCCTCTGGCTCAATGAAAGACCTCTCACATTCGTTGAAGATGATGTTGAAGAGATAACTTGCACTGAGCGGGAAATTCTCCTGAGGGCACGCGACAAAACGTACTGGTTGAAGGATGGGAAATTCATTGTGCTTCCTTTCACCGCACGGAACATCTACCACTGGGATGGAGAAAACTTGCTGGCAAGTGGGATCAATTTTTCAGGGAACGACTCAAAGCTCGAGGATGCGACGTTCCGCGTCAACTTCAAACCGGAACCTGTGAAACTCGAGGCGGGCGACATCGCGAAGACGATTTTGAAGGTGAGCGAGTGTGACGGTCAGTACCTTGTTGTCGAGGACTTCTTCCCCTCCTGCGCCCAGGTGCTCACCAACTACCGTGAGAAGAATCTGGAGGAATCTTACGGAAAGTTCGACTATGGCTGGTACAGACGGTGGGACTTCTGGTACTCTGCCAGGGAACTGCACATGGACAGGATAGCTTTCTTCGCAACCTACTGCTGGAATGACAGGTTCAGTTACGTATGGAGGGTTACCGCGGATGGAATCTACCAGTTGCTTCCGGCGCGAGTGTATTCGATGTACAAGCGGGGTCTCTACGCTCATTCTGATCCTTCTGTGCTCCACGTTGGCTTGGACGGTGAGAATCTGGAGGGTAGATGAGCTCTTCATCAGCAGCTTTCTGAGAACCAGGCTTGAAGAACTCCTCAGAATCTGCGATCTTCTTAACGTGGAACCAGACTTCAACGTTGTGATAGTCGAATGCGAAACGCTGAAAGATTTTCACAGTCTCACTGGCCGGACCTACGTGATCGGTGCGGTCTATTCGAAAGGAATCATCGTGAGCCAGCCGTTTGAAGTGCTGAGATCGAAGGGTGTGCTGGAAGATGTTTTGTTGCACGAACTTCTTCACCATATCATCTTGCTCAACTTCGATCTTCCCAGCTGGATGCAGGAAGGCTTGATTTTGTACTTGACCGGCGCGAAACCACAGAAGCTTTCGGGCCGGCATAAAGAATACCTTTTGCGGTTCATGAGGGAGGTGAGCTATGAAGAAATTCCTCTCGTTGTGGATCGTTACAGGCGCCGTTCTGACATTGAATCTCGTTGATTGTTTGTCTTTCTATGTCGAGATCCAGCCAAAGAGGTTCGTGCTCGGTTCGATTCAGGATGTGTTCATACAGGTGAAGGGCAGGCCTGCGAAAATCAAGAGCAACAGGGCCTTTGAAAGGCTCGAAGGTGGCATCCTGATCAGAAGCGTCAAACCCAGCGAGGTAATTGAGCTGATTTTCGAAAACCACGGATTCTTTAAAAGAAGACTGGTCCAGCGCATCGTGATCGAGCCGAGCACGCTTGATAGCGACGAGGATGGTTATCCAGACAGTCTCGAACTGGACAGAGAGGATAGTGAGAGATTCAGAAACTGGTTCGTCTGGATCGCCCTCTCCTCATTGTTGAACGATCCCGTGCTCTGGAATGTTGAAGAAAGAGATTGTTCGGGGTTTGTCCGTTACTGCGCTCGCGAAGCGCTCAGAAGACACGACGGGTGGTGGCTGAGGCTTACGAAGTACTCGGGTCCCGTATTCGAAGACGTTCAGAAGTACAACTACCCGAACCTGCCGCTTGTGAAAGACAAAATGTTCAGAATCTTCAAGGGTAAGTACGAAAGTGAAAAGGATTTTTCGTACTTTGCTACGGCGAGGATCCTCGTCGAATGCAGCTTGAGATTCGTAACGAAGGACATCAAGAAAGCGCGAGCCGGGGACATCTTAGTGTTCTTTCACCCGCAGGATTTCGAGTTCCCCTACCATCTCATGATCTACGCAGGTGAACTTCCATCAAAGGATGAAACCTGGCTCGTTTACCACACCGGTCCCATCGGAGACGGTCCAGGTGAACTCAGGTTGGTCAGGCTTAAAGAACTTATGAACTACGATCCTACGTGGTGGCCCACAGAAGACAATCCGAACTTTCTGGGATTCTACAGGTTCCGCTTCCTCAACTGAGAGCTGACGAACAGGTTGCTTTTAAATCCTCAGCGAGTCTGGACGGTTACCGTCACTCCTGGCGTATTGATTTTGAGAAGTCCTACTCAACGTAGTAGAATACAAACCGTAAAAAAATGAGCTTTACCTGAGATGTAACAAAAGCATCGAACTTAGCGAAGTTCACACTGTATATTTCTCATTGATAAAGTCAGAACGGAGGTGGTTCGGATGAACAGGAAAGTGATTCGGTATTTGCTAGCCTTGCTTGTTCTTGCTCTCATCGCCGCAGGTTGTAGCCATATCACGAACCTCTCAGATGGGGCAACGAAATCTCTCGTCACAAGCGATTCCGGCACATTCGAATTCGTGAATGGACAAGCAAAGGTACTCATCAGGTTCCGCTCACTTCCCGGTCCAGCTGAGCAAGCTCTGGTTCGCGCGTTTGGAGGGAAGGTACGATTCACTTACTGGATTGTTCCGGCAATCGCAGCAACTGTACCAGAGTCAGCGATCGCGGCTTTGCAGTCTAATCCGCATGTAAGCGTAATCGAACCAGACGTCACGATCCAGATCCTTGATTACGAATCTGAGCTTGACAGCACGTGGGGTGTGAAACGTATTGGGGCAGGAAACGTACATAACGCCGGAAATGAAGGAGAAGGGATCAAAGTTGCGGTAATCGATACCGGCATCGACTACACCCATCCAGAGCTCTCTGGTGTGTATGCCGGTGGCTATGACTTCGTCAACAACGATGACGACCCGATGGACGATGAAGGACACGGCACCCACGTCGCTGGAACGATCGCTGCCGCACGCGATGGGTCCGGAGTGGTGGGCGTAGCACCAAAGGTGAAACTGTACGCACTCAAGGTGCTCGGTGCCGATGGAAGTGGCAGTTTTTCTAACGTTATTGCTGCCCTGCAGTGGTGTGTAGAAAACGGCATCCAGATCACAAACAACAGTTACGGAAGTTCCAAAGATCCAGGGACAATAGTGAGGGATGCGTTTGATGCCGCTTACAAGGCGGGCATACTCCACGTGGCTGCAGCGGGAAACAGTGGAAACCCTGCTGGACGTGGTGACAACGTTGGCTATCCTGCACGTTACGCATCCGTTATCGCAGTAGCAGCGATCACCAAGACGGACAGCCGAGCGAGCTACTCTTCCACCGGGCCAGACGTGGAACTGGCCGCCCCCGGTTCGGCAATCAGCTCCACGCTTCTGGGTGGTGGCTACGGCGAAATGAGTGGAACATCCATGGCTTCACCACATGTAGCTGGAGCAGCTGCGCTCGTGTGGTATGCGAATCCGACGTGGTCCAACGACCAGGTCCGCCAGCGCCTGATCGAAACCGCTGAAGATTTGGGCCCTTCAGGCCGCGATCCGTACTATGGATATGGTCTGGTGCGGGCCGATCTTGCGGCAGGTATCACACCTTCCCCGGAACCTGAGCCTGAGCCAGGCGCGATGCACGTGAACGATATCTCGATGTCTCTCGTTTACCAGGGACCATGGGTGAAAGCTGAAGCTATCGTCACCATCGTCTCGAGCGATGGTCAGCCCGTGGAGGGTGCCACGGTGTACGGCAACTGGAGTGGAGCTACCACTGGTGACGTCTCTGGTACAACGGATGGCAATGGGAAAGTGACCTTCACCTCAACCCGCGTACGGAATCCATCGCCTGGAACTACGTTCACGTTCTGCGTAACGAACGTGGTGAAGGATAGCTGGGTCTACGATTCGGATGCGAACACTGAGAGTTGCGATAGCATCCGTGTTCCTTAACATGGAACTTCACCAATGTTGAAGGGCCGGGCAGGTGTCCCGGCCTTTTGTTTGGCGCAAGTCTGCTGACGAGGTGTGGTGCTTTTCTCGCCACCACAAGTGCGCGATTTTTTTGGACATGCTGTCTTCAGGATCTTTTTTAAGGACTGAGCTTGCTGTGTAGGCACAAATTTGATGGACGCTGCAGTTTTCTCAACTGAGAACTGTGAAATAAAAAAACGCCGGAGCTTTCGCCCCGGCCAATGGGTGGGTCTATCTCATCCGCCTACGTGCTTGATGCCTGCCTCTATGGCTTCGATGTTGAGTTTCAGAAGAGAGGAACCCTTTTCACCGAGCTTGTACTGCAAAGCAGACACGACAGAATCTTTTCTCACGCATTTCGTCACAGCAATGATCGCACCGAGCATCACCATGTTGGCAACCTTGAGGTTTCCAATCCTGTCCGCGATCTCGTTTGCTGGTACCTCGATGACTCTGATATCGTTTCGAGTTGCCTTTCGATCGATCACAGAAGTGTTCAGAAACAGAAAACCGTTCTTCTTGAGCCTGGGTTCGAACTTCAGGAGTGAGGGTATGTTCATCGCAACAACAACATCCGGACTGTCAACAATCGGTGATGCGACAGGTTCATCGCTTATTACCACCGTGCAGTTCGCCGTGCCGCCGCGCATCTCTGGACCGTAAGAAGGAAACCACGTCACGTTCTTTGCTTCTTGCATTCCAGCCTGAGCCAGTATCTGTCCCATCAACATGACGCCTTGGCCACCGAAACCAGACAGTATGAAACTGAACGTCATTTCTCTTCACCGACCTTATCGACGAACACTCCCAGTGGGTATTCTTTCACCATGTGTTCGTCGATCCACTTACCTGCTCGGAGCGGATCCATACCCCAGTTCGTTGGACACGTGGAGAGCACTTCTACCAGACCGAATCCGAGATCTTTCAGCTGCGCGAGAAACGCCTTTTTGATGTGTTTCTTCGTGGTGATCACATCTTTTGGAGAGTTCACCTTCGTGCGTGCTAGATAAGCAACTCCCCTCAGTTCTTTCAGAACCTCACAAACGTGTATAGGGTAACCTTCTCGTTCTGCGGCTCGACCGTAAGGAGACGTCGTGGTCTTCATGCCAAGGAGTGTTGTTGGCGCCATCTGTCCTCCCGTCATACCGTATATGGCGTTGTTGATGAAGATCGTTGTCACTCTCTCTCCGCGGTTCGCCGCGTGGATCGTTTCGGCGGTACCTATGGCCGCAAGATCCCCGTCTCCCTGGTAGGTGAAGACCACCAGATCAGGCCTTGCCCTTTTCATGCCTGTAGCCACAGCGAGCGCCCTTCCATGAGCGGCCACCGTGCCGTCCAGTTCGAAAAATTCGTAAGCGAAAACAGAGCAGCCAACCGGGGCAATGATTATGGTCTTCTCCCTTATTCCGAGCTCGTCAATGACCTCTGCGATGAGCCTGTGCACGATGCCATGGTGACAGCCCGGGCAATAAGAAAACTGTTTCTTACTCAAAGATTCGGGCATTTTGTAAGCAACTTTGTATTCCATCGTCAGCGCCTCCTAACGAGTTGCATCAAGTGTTCGAAGATCTCTCCAGGTGTTGGGACGACGCCGGCCATCCGGCCGTAAAACTCTATGCGGGTCAGTCTCAGCGCCGCGAGCTTCACATCTTCGAGCATCTGACCCGAGCTCATCTCGACGGTCAGGATCATCGAGACTCGTTTCGCGAGCTCTTCCAAGGGGCTGTAAGGGTACGGATACAGCGTAATCGGTCTGAACAGGCCGACTTTCAAACCAGCCTCCCGCGCTATTTTCACCACACTCTTGCATATTCTTCCCACGGTTCCGTATGCGGCAAGAAGTATTTCGGCGTCCTCGGTCTGGAACTCCTCCCACCTCGGTTCTTCCTGTTCCATCTTTCTGTACTTTTCCTGAAGTTGAAGATTCATCTTTTCAAGCCCGTACGGGTCTATGTTGAAAGACGTCACTTTCCTTGGCGGCCTGTCTTTCGCGCCTGTAAGTGCCCAGCTGCTGTTGTCATAACTTACCTGTTTTTCCTCGATCTCCACCGGTTCCATCATCTGACCGAGCAAGCCATCTGCCAGTATCAGCGCGGGGTTTCTGTACTTGTCTGCCAGCTCGAACGCAAGTTCGGTAAGGGTCACTGCCTCTTGAACCGTTGAAGGTGCGAGGACGATCAATCTGTAATCACCGTGCCCCCCACCTTTGGTCGCCTGAAAATAGTCTCCTTGAGAAGGTTGAATGTCTCCAAGGCCTGGTCCACCGCGAACGACGTTTACAAAAACCGCGGGAAGCTGAGCACACGCTATGTAAGAGATGCCTTCCTGCATGAGGCTGAAGCCAGGAGAAGAAGTAGAAGTCATCGCGCGTTTTCCAACGCTTGCCGCGCCGTAGATCATGTTCACTGCCGCGACCTCGCTCTCAGCCTGCAGGAAACAACCTCCTACCTCGGGCAAGCGCCTGGCCATGTACTCCGTCAGTTCGTTCTGGGGAGTGATGGGATAGCCAAAGAAATTCCTGCAGCCCGCTATGATGGCAGCCTCACCGATCGCTTCGGTACCCTTCATCATGATCTTTTTCACTGCGTTTCACCTCTCACGGGCGCGAGTCTGTAGACAGTTATACACACATCCGGACACATCATGTAACAAAAACCACAACCGTTGCACTTACCTTCTGGATCGTTCTGTTCGGCGGGATGATAACCTTTGCTGTTGAAACGTTCGGAAAACCTTATGATCTTCTGTGGACAGATGTTTATGCACAGTCCACAACCTTTGCACCTTTCTTCATCTATCTCGATGTAAGCTTTTTTCAAGACGGCTCCTCCTTTCCGATCAAATACCTTTTTATTCTGAATGTCTCAAACTCACCTTTGTACTCCAGAGGTTCTGCAACGACGTTGAACGCGACGGGAATCGACATCATCTTGGAAACCTCTTTAACGATTTCTTCCCCCTCTTTGACCACGTCGACTGTGGTTTGGCTCGCGAGGTTGCTGTTGTTTACAAGATACTTCACCTTGATCGATGCGGCTCGCTGGATTCTCTCTATGTGCCCACAGATTTTCTCTGCAGTCTCGCAGAAGGGTCTTCGGACGTTCACAACGAAATAAACGTCCGCGTCTGAAAGGTATTCTTTCAAAGACCCGAGTACAATGCTCCCCTTCTCGTCGCCACCGACATCGAGCACGACCAAATAATCCGGATTTTGAAGATAACCTATCACGCTCGCATCGATCAACGGAAGGTCAGCCTTCATGAAAGCTTCTGCGGGTGCCAAGACCCGGATTCCATTTTGTTCGAGCATATGCTTGAATTCTCGAACCCTGAAATAACTCGCAGTCACATCGACGTCTGCAATGGCAACCTGAGTACCATCGCCCCTGTTCTTCATAGCAAAATTTATCGAAATCTCGGTTTTTCCAGATCCGTAAAGACCTAAGAAGACTTTATTCTTTGCCATTTCTCTGCCTCTTCCTTGTAGTTCTTGCTTTTTTCCTCTTGCCTGAGTACTCTCAAAACGCCTAAAGCCAACGCCCTTTCCTCATCACCACCAGGATACACCAAAACGGGCGCTATGAAAGAAACATACTCTTTCAGCCACGGCACCATGTATCGCTCATCGTACGCAATTCCTCCAGTCAACACGATGGCATCGACTTCTCCCTTCAGTGCGGCAGCCATCCTGCCTATCCACTTGGCGACCTGAAACGCCATGGCCCTGTAGACCAGCTCGGCTTGTTGATCGCCTTTGCTGATTCTTTCCTGAACAGCTACAGCGCTGTTCGTACCAAGGTACGCCACGAGTCCTCCATTACCCTTGATGCGTTTCAGTATCCATTCTTTGGTGTATTTGCCGCTAAAGCACAGATCTACGAGCTGGGTCAGTGGCAACGTACCACTGCGTTCCGGTGTGAAGGGCCCGTCACCGTCGAGCGCGTTGTTCACATCGACCACTCTGCCCTTCATGTGTGCACCAATTGATATTCCACCACCCATGTGAGCCACGATCAGGTTTACCTCTTCATACCTTCTTCCAAGTTCGGCCGCGGCACGGCGTGCCACAGCCTTTTGATTCAGCGCATGAAAAATTGACTTCCTTTCGAATTCCGGATGACCTGAGATTCTTGCAACGTCCCACATCTCGTCGACAACCACAGGATCAACGATGTAGGCCTTCACACCAGCGAGTTTCGCGATTTCGTGTGCCAGTACTGCTCCAAGATTCGAAGCGTGTTCACCGTATTTGGCGTGTTTCAGTTCTTCGAGCATCGTGTCGTCCACCTCGTACGTGCCCGAGGGGATGGGCCTGATCAAGCCTCCGCGACCAACCACGGCCGAGAAATCCTCTGGTCTGTAATTCGACTTTTCCAGAAACTCCAAAAGGGCTTCCTTGCGAAATTCGTACTGATCGAACAAGTGAGCGTATTTTGAAAGTTCAGTCGCATCATGGTAGATGGTCTGAGAAACCTTACACTCCTCATCCTCGAATATTGCAAGCTTTGTCGAAGTGGAACCCGGATTGATCACCAAAATTCTGAACATTTCTCACACCTCTTCAAGAAAGGCTCGCAGCGAGTGCAATCGAATAAAGTTTTGTCCTGTCCGAATCTGCCCTCGATGTTAGAACGATCGGGATCCTCGCTCCCAAGATCACGGATGCAACCGTTGCGTTCGCAAAGAACACCAAAGCCTTGTAAAGAACGTTACCAGCCTCTATGTCTGGCATGATGAGTATGTCAGCGTCTCCCGCTACAGCACTTTCTATCTTCTTGTGCCTTGCTGCGTCTTTCGAAATCGCGTTGTCCAGAGCGAACGGTCCATCGACAACACAATCCTTTATCTGCCCACGATCGTTCATCTTGCTCAACACTGCCGCATCTAAGGTGGCTGGCATCTTCGCGTTGGGTACTTCTATGGCACCCACGATGGCCACCTTTGGTCTCTCGACACCCAGCTTTTTCATGAGCTTGACCGCCACGTTGATCATATCGATTTTCTGTTCCAGAGTTGGTGCAATGATCATGCCAGCGTCGCTGATCGCCAGTAACTTGTGGTACGCTGGAACGTCAAAGACGCTCACCATAGTGATTGTCGAACCGGTCTTGAGGTTGTACTGGTCTTCGAGCACAACTTTCATCAGATCAGCTGTTTTAACGGAACCTTTCATCAGAAGATCTCCACGATTCGATGCTATCTCGACGGCCAATCTTGCGCTCTGGTCCTTTGGACAGTCTATCAGTTCACAGTGATCAAACTTCAAACCGACTTTTGCAGCGAGTTCCCTGGTCTCGCTTTCGGGACCAACAAGAACTGGCTCGACGATGTCGTGTTCCATCGCCATCTTCAGAGCGCTCAGTACCACGTCGTCGTCCGAACCGGCAACAACTATCCGCTTTCTCAGACCGCGTGTTTTTTCAACAAGAAACGCGAGTCTATCCATTCGGACCACCCCAGCTCCTTGCCTTCTCTTCACCTTTCATCACCCTGAGTGCTCCCATGGCCAGCGCCTCCATCTCGAACTCACCGGCCAAGACAAAAATTGGTGCGAACCTGTAGACGTGTTCTCTTATCATCTCCACAAACTCGTCGCTGTGTGCCATGCCGCCGGTGAGAATAATCGCATCCACTCTGCCCTTTAACACAGCACACATACCGCCTATTTCCTTAGCGATCTGGTAGGCCATGGCTCTGACAACGAGCGAAGCGTAATGATCTTTCCTCGTCATCTCTAACGCCTTTCTCAAATCGTTCGTTCCAAGGTACGCGACCAGACCACCATGACCGACGAATTTTTTCTTCAGCTCATCTTTTGTGTATTTTCCACTGAAACACATGCGAACAACATCACCCACGGGAAGCTCCCCGGTTCGTTCCGGACTGAACGGTCCTTCATCATTGGCGTTGTTGACGTCTACGATTCTGCCTTTGTCCACCGCAGCGATAGATATCCCACCGCCCAGGTGTGCCACGACAGCGTTCAGCTCTTCGAGCGTCTTGTTGAGTTCCGCTGCTACTTTTCTGCACACGATCTTTATGTTTAGTGCATGTGACAGACTCTTTCTCTCTATCTCAGGGATACCGGAGAGCCTCGCTTCTGGAATCATCTCGTCGACTGAAACAGGATCGGTGGTGTAGACAGGAATTTTCCCGTTAGCCAGTTCGTGTGCGATCACACAGGCAAGGTTCGAAACGTGCTTCACGGGTGATTCGTACTTCAGGTAGTTCACCATACGTTCGTCAACGATGTAAGTCCCGCTCTCCAGAGGCGGAAGGATACCACCCCTGGCAGCGATCGCATCGAAGTCTTCGATTTTGAACCCGGCTCTTTCCAAGGCCAATAGGATGCAGTTTCTTCTCAACGGTTCCTGGTCCATCAGCGTTTCGCATTTCGCGAGCTCTTCAGGGTTGTGCTCGTACGTTTCCGAGAAGATACATCGTTCGTCTTCGTAGATAGCCACTTTGGTAGACGTCGAACCCGGGTTTATGACCAGAACCTTCATTTGCATCTCAGCCCCTTGGCTTCGATGTAGTCCAGATAAGCCTGTTTCAATCTGCGAACGCCTTCCCTTATTTGCTCAAAACTTGGCAGACAGAAAGACATACGCATGGAACTTGAAGGTTCCTCGTAGGGCTTGAAGGCTTCACCTGGGATGTAGAAAACCTTCCTCTGCTCGGCGTACTTGAACATCTCCATCGTGTCCACATCGGGTAAGGTGGTCCAAACGAAGAGGCCTCCGTCCGGATCCGTCCACTGAGCATCCGGCACGTCGGAAAACTCTTCTTTGAGCGCTTCTATCATGGTCTCTTTCTTCTTTCTGTAAAGCTCTACAGCGGGCTTTATCTGTTCCAGCACGTCGTACCGTTCCAGATAACGCGCGGTGAGTCTCATGGTTAACGAGGGACTGCAGAGATCAGTACCCTGCTTTGCCAAAACCATCTTTCTGACGATCTGCCTGTCTGCCACCACCACGCCTATCCTCAAACCTGGACAGAGAATCTTGCTGAAGGTGTTGAGCAGGATAACCCTGTCGGTACCCCCGAAGTTCATGATAGATGGTAACTGTTCTCCTCGGAACCTCAGAACACCGTAAGGATCGTCTTCAACGATCAAAACATCGTATTTTTCCGCAAGCTCCACCAGATTTTTTCTCTTTTCCAGCGAGGTGGTTATGCCCGATGGGTTCTGAAAGTTGGAAACGATGTAGATGAACTTCACCCTTGACAGCTCGTTTTCTCTCTGCGCACGTTTCAAATGTTCCTCTACTTGGTTCAGATCCGGACCATCCTTTTCAAACCTGACAACCAGAAACCTTGCGTCCCTCATTCTGAAAGCGCTCAACGCACCAAGATATTCGGGATCGCCCACGATCACGTAGTCCCCTGGATCGAGCAAGGCCTTACCCAGCAACTCGAGTGCCTGCTGTGAACCAACGGTTATGAGCACGTTTTCGGCCAAGAGTCCTTCAAGGTTGTAGACCCTTTTCAACAGGATCAAGATTTGCTTTATCAGCTCAGGATCACCCTCAGTTGTGGCGTACTGAAGGGTGTATCTGTACTCCTTTTCGATCACTTCCCTGGCGAGCTCTGCAAGCTCGTGTCTGGGGAAGGTTTCGGGATCCGGAGTGCCACCTCCGAACGAAACCGCTCCGGGCATGCTCGCATACTTGAGCAATTCCCTGATCATAGACGACTTCAACTTGTTTGCAAGCATGGAAAAACGAAACTCCACAGTGTTCACCCCAGGAGATGATATCAAAGTCGTGCCACATCACACCAGCAAGGCCTTTGGCGCATCACAAGCGAAAAAGTGTTCTTTGCAATAAATTGCATAGTGCAAATTGTTGCAAGCAAATTTTTGCTAAGGAAAAACCAAAAAGATTGTCACAATAGATGGTAGACTAATTGTGTGAAAACTCTGAGCTGGGGGGATGCGCATGTTCAAACTGAAGAAACACTACATAATGGCACCGGGTCCCACGCCAGTACCAGTGGATGTGTTGCTCGCAGGAGCGAAGGAAACCATACATCATAGAACCCCTCAATTCCTCGAGATCATGCAGCAAACGCTCGATGAGGCGCGTTATCTGTTCCAAACGTCCAACCGTGTCTACGCGTTTGTTTCTTCAGGAACGGGCGCCATGGAGGCCGCCGTCACGAACCTGGTCAGTCCTGGTGAAAAGGCCATCGTCGTCGTGGCGGGAAAGTTTGGCGAGCGGTGGAAGGAAATCTGCGAAGCTTACGGCATCAACGTCGTTGAAATAGCGCTCGAGTGGGGAGAGGCCGTCACCCCCGAACAGGTCGAGAAAGCAATGAAGGAACATCCAGATGCAAAGGTGATATTCACAACGCACAGTGAAACCTCTACTGGAACAGTGATAGACTTGCAAGCCATAGCGCAGATCACGAAGAATACAGATAGAGTACTCGTGACCGACGAAATCAGTGGTCTGCTGGCCGAGCCTTTGAAAATGGACGAATGGGGCGTCGACGTCGTAGTGTCTGGCTCACAGAAAGGTGTCATGATGCCACCGGGCCTGGCATTCATCACGCTCAGTGAGAAAGCTTGGGAGCTCGTCAAGAACAACAGGTGCCCGAGGTACTATTTCGACCTGAGATATTACGATAAGAACTATCCTGACAATCCTTGGACGCCGGCAGTCAACATGATCTACATGTTGAATCAAAGCATAAAGATGCTCAAAGAAGAGGGTATCGAGAACGTTTGGGAAAGACACAGAATCTTGGGTGAAGCAACGCGTAACGCCGTCAAAGCACTCGGTTTGGAGCTGTTCTCGAAAAGGCCTGGAAACGTGTGCACGGCCGTCAAAGTCCCCGCAGGGCTGGAGTCAAAGAAGATAACAAAAATTATGAGGGACAAATACGGTGTGACCATAGCGGGTGGTCAGGGCAAGATTTCGAACACCATTTTCAGGATCGCACACCTTGGCTATGTGTCTCTGTTCGACACGATAACGGCCATTAGCGCTCTGGAGTTCGCTTTGCACGAGCTGGGTTATCCAGTGAAGTTCGGCGAAGGAGTCAGGGCCGCGATGGAAACGTTCCATCGGGAAGGTGTTGCCGGATGATAAGGGTCCATGTGAACGATCCACTGGAAAAGGATGCTCTGGAGGTTCTCAAATCTAAACCACAGCTCACCGTCACCTGTGAGCATCTCGAGAAAGACAAGCTTCTTGCCATCATGCCAGAAATCGAAGTTCTCATAGTCAGAAGCGCAACGAAGGTAACCTCCGACTTAATAGAGAGGGGAACCAGGCTCAAGCTGATTTGCAGGGCAGGTGTGGGTCTGGACAACATAGACGTCGAAGCTGCTCAAAAAAGAGGAATAAAAGTTCTGAACACGCCTGGCGCGAGTGCGATATCGGTGGCCGAACTCACGTTTGGTTTGATGCTCTCGGCCGCAAGACATATCCCCAGGGGAACTATGGACCTGAAGAACGGTTTGTGGACAAAGAAAGAACTCGAGGGAGTCGAGCTGTTCAACAAGACGCTGGGCATCATAGGACTCGGAACCATTGGTAAAGAAGTCGCGAAAAGGGCGATCGCTTTCGGGATGAACGTTGTGGCCTACGATCCATACGTCAAGCATTTCGAAGGAGTCAGGCTCACGAATCTGGACGAACTCTACGGTGTTTCTGATTTCATCACTCTGCACGTTCCTTTGACGAAGGAAACCAGGCACCTGATAAACGCCAGTGCCATAGCGAAGATGAAGGACGGAGTCATCATCGTGAACGCGTCACGTGGCGGTGTCATAGACGAAGCAGCACTCTACGATGCACTCGTTGCTCGTAAGGTCTACGCAGCCGCACTGGACGTCTTTGAACTTGAACCACCGAACGATGAACTGAGGAAGAAACTGCTGCAATTACCCAACGTGGTTGCGACACCGCACATCGGCGCATCAACAATCGAAGCACAATCAAGGGTGGCGAAGGAACTACTACAAAAGCTCTTTGAGGAACTGAAAATATGAAGGGGGCGTATGCCCCCTTCTTTTCAAACAACCATGATTCTTTGTCCCGTCTGGATCGCTCTTTCGATAACTAACTCAAGCTTGCCAAGCAGATCGAATGCTTCGTCGTCGTATGAAGCTTGAGCGATGGAAATAACCAGCTCGGGTGTTTTCCCACCGTAGCTTATAGTTCTCGATCTCCTCAACACTCTCCTGGCAAAAACTTTTGCGCCTTCCAAGTCTGTGTAGGGAAGAACCCCGACTACTGAGCTGTCATGGACAAAGAGTTTGTCGGACTCACGCGCCTGGGTCTTGAAAAGGTTGTAGATTCTCTGCAGAAACTGGTCTTTGAAATTCACCAACCGGGCCATGAGAACACTCAGAGGAAAGTTGTACCTGTGAGATTTGTAGATTTCCTCGTTCAGAAAGTCTTCCAGACTGATTCCGTACGCCAAACTGTAAAAGATCATTCTGAACTTGAGCAAATAGTATTCGAGCGACCGTGATGGCAGCAAAACATCGATCACGCCTGTAAGATCTTCCGGCACTTCATTTGAGATGAGCACTGTGTCGAGAAATGAATGAATCTTTTCACCAACAAACAAATCTGCATCGATCTGGCGTGAAACGACCACTCCACCACTCAAAGAGATCGCTGAACAAAGCTTTTCAAAAGTGTCTTTGTCCGACAGCTCAACGTACACTCTCATGACGATCAGCTACCATCTTGACGAAATACTCGTGTATCCTCAGATCGTCCGTGAGTTCCGGATGAAAAGAACTTGCGAGCAGGTTGTCCTGCTGGACCAAGATGGGTGTGTTGTCATAACTTGCCAAAACTTCGACGTCCTTGCCCAGTTCCACTATTTTCGGTGCTCTGATGAAGACGGCTTTCAGTTTACCCAGTCGTGCGACGTCGAGGTAGACCTCGAAACTTTCGATCTGTCTTCCATAAGCGTTTCGCTGAACGATGATGTCCATGAGCCCAAAAGTGTACTGGTTTGGACGATCCACGATCTTCTTTGCCAACAAGATCATGCCGGCGCAGGTTCCGTATATGGGAAGACCTTCTTTTGCGATTTGAACTATCCGCTCTCCAATACCAGTCACCTGCGCTATCCTGCCGATGCTCGTCGATTCACCACCTGGTATAATCAGGCCATCGACCTTCTCCAGTTCTGAGAGGCTCTTGACGGCAAGCGCTTCAACACCGAGCCTCTGTAAGGCCCAAATATGCTCTCTGAAATCTCCCTGCAGTGCGAGTACACCGATGAGCAACTTTTACCACCCTCTCTCCTGCATGTGCACCTCAAGAGTTCCTATTTCCAGACCCGGCATTGGTTCACCTATGTCCTCCGAGATCTTCAACAGCATCTCTGGATCGTTCCAATACGTCACAGCAAGGACCATCGCCCGCGCCATCTTTGCGGGTTCCTTGGATTTGAATATTCCCGAACCGACGAATACACCGTCTGCGCCGAGCATCATCATGAGCGCTGCATCGGCTGGTGTTGCAATACCACCCGCCGCAAAATTCACCACGGGCAGACGCCCGAGCCTTTTCACTTCCCTGACCAGCTCCACGGGTGCACCTATTTCCTTGGCATAGCTCACGAGTTCTTCGTCCGCCATGGTCTGAACACGCCTAATCTCGTCCATCACTCTTCTCATGTGTTTCACAGCTTCAACCACGTTACCCGTGCCTGCCTCACCCTTTGTCCTGATCATGGCTGCCCCTTCTGCAATCCTTCTCAGCGCTTCTCCCAGATCTCTGGCACCGCAAACGAAGGGAACCTTGAACTCGTGTTTGTTGATGTGAAACCTGTCATCAGCGGGTGTGAGAACCTCGGACTCATCGATGAAATCCACGCCAAGTGCTTCGAGAATTCTTGCCTCTGCGATGTGTCCTATTCTCACTTTCGCCATAACTGGTATGCTCACGGCATCCATGATCTCTTTTATCTTCGCTATGCTTGCCATCCTCGCAACGCCGCCGGCTTTCCTTATATCGGCCGGGACACGTTCCAGAGCCATAACTGCGACCGCTCCGGCTTCTTCCGCTATCTTTGCCTGCTCTGCATTGGTGACATCCATGATGACGCCACCTTTGAACATTTCAGCGAAACCCTTTTTCACAAGCCACGTGCCTTTCTCTATCATGTTCACACCTCCTCCCAGTAACGTTTCGGTACCGGTTCAAGACGAGACAGATCCCGTTTGAACCTGCCAGCCTTCGCACAAGGTTTACCGTTCACTTCCACCACGTCTGCCGTGATGTCCACCTTCTGCCTCAAGAGTTTTGAGCCAACCGCATAAACGTCCGCTGGAACGTTGAGTATTTCAAAAAGCTCTATTTTCTTCGCATCGAATCCACCGGAAACGACTATCTTCAGGTCCTTCAAACCCACCCTGTCAAACTCTTGACGCGCGCGCCAGACCAATTCGGGGCACACACCGAGTGAAGATTCGTCTCTTGGTACGACCGAGGCGTCCCTCATGTTTCCAGAGGTATCGAACCTGACGCCCCAAATCTTCCCCTTGCCCTCACCAATGATGGGCGAGGGGTCCGTCTCACCGAGTTTGAACGGTCTCTTCATGTGGTACTCGTAAAACGCCTTCACGACTTTGAACGTTGTGCCTATCACGTCATTGTCCCAATCCACGAGTACGATTCGTTTGACGTTCTCGGGCATGTGTTTGTCGAAAGCTATGGCCGCTGCTTCCGTGCTCCCGTCGTAAGCTGCTATGAGTGCGTGAGGCATCGTACCCATGGATTCTACACCCCAATAATCGGCGTTCGCGTCTGTGGAGACACCGAACGCACCACCGCAGAGTGCGGCGTAACCGTCGGTAGCCTGTACCCAATAATGATCGAACCGGGCACTGAAATACAGCACGGGCTTCCCACGCGCAGCTTTAACCACTTCTCTCACCGCGGTAGCCGTACTCGTGGCGCGCGATATGACCCCGAGCAGAACCGTTTCCAGATAACCAAAGTAAGTCGGATCACCCTCTATGACCATGATCGGTTCCCATTCTTTGGCCTCATCACCATCGTAAAGGGCGCGAACCTCTATCTCTTCCCATTTGTCGATCCAGAGGCTGTCGAGTTTGAGTCTCAGGTCCCACTTTTTTTTCGTGCTGTTGATCACCGCGTCCGTATCCATCTCCACCGCTGCCGCCTGGATCATCCGGTCCAGACTCAGGATCTCCTTGAACAGTTCGTTCGCTTTTTCCTCGTCTTTGTAGTAACCCGTGGCAAACTTCAGTATGGCGAGCGCTTCATCCACGCCTGCAACAACACAATCTTTCCTTGGGAAGAACTGGTACAGCACCCTTGGATGTTTGTTGTCCCTCTTGAGGACCTCCACGTACCTGACGAAATATATGTCCGAATAGTAGTGGCCTCGAATCCTGTCTATTGGAACCTTGAAAACCTTGGGATCGAGCCTTTTCTTTCTCATCAGACCACCTCAGCGCGCAGGACCTCACGCATCAACTTCAGCGCACAAACATGGAGATCCTCATCGTAAGAGGCGACGGCGTCCTTCCTCACTATTGTCCTGATGCCTCTGTTCCTCAGTTCCTCCACCGTGAAAAGCACACATATGTGTGTTACGACCCCGCACACTTCAACTTCGTCTATTTTGTAAGACTCGATAATTTCCTCAAAGTTCGTCCCGTAGAAGGCACTGTAGCGGGTCTTACGTACAGTTAAATGTTTCTCATAACCCAAAAGGGATTCCTTCAGAGCCTTCACAAGCTCGGCACCGGCGCTGTCCTTAACACAGTGCTTGGGCCAGATCTGGAATTCAGCGTCGTTTTCTTCATGCCAGTCCTGCGTGGTGATGATCGGCAGGCTCTGCTCCCTGTATTTTTTGACCAGGTCCAGAACAGGCGGGAGCACAGATTCCGCATTCGGAAAATACAGTGCCCCACCTGGTTCCACAAAATCTCTTTGCAGATCGATCAATAACAAGGCACGCACGGCGCACCACCCGCCTTCGGCGGGACCGTCATCTCACTGGCTTGTCCTTCGTGGCCTCCTCGAGCGCGAGCAACCTTTCCCAGCGTCTGTCAACGTAGTTCTGAAGCTGGTTTATTATTTGTTCAGCATCAGGTCTCTGCAACAAAAGTCTGAACCTGCCTTGAGCTTTGACGAACTCGATAACCGGCTTGAAGTTTGTGGGTTTTCTGGTGACTCTGTAAACACCTCTCTCAACTTCATACAGTGGCCAGTATTTGGTTTGAACCGCAAGCTTGGTTATATCGACAGCTTTGTTATCATCCATCCTCCAGTACCTCACACACGGGCTCAAAGAGGCTATAAAAGCTGGACCATCGAACTGCAACGCCTTTTCAACTTTGTTTATGAAGTCCATCGGCTCTCCAGGAGTAACGGTGGCGGCGTACACGTTCTCATGTGCGGCCACTATCTCCACGATGTTCTTTTTCAGCTGAAGCTTACCGGCAATGGCTTTACCAACGGGCGCCGTTGTGGTGTCGGCACCGGGAGGTGTGGATCCCGAACGCTGGTTACCCGTGTTCATGTAACCTTCGTTGTCGTACAGAACGTAAAGCATTTTGTGTCCTCTTTCCAAAGCCCCGGAGAGCGACTGCAGTCCTATGTCGTACGTACCGCCGTCTCCACCGAAAGCAATAAACGCGTACTTCCTGTCCGAAGGGATCTTTCCGGCCTTCTTCAACGCCCTGTAGGCCGTTTCCACACCACTGATGGTGGCTGCGACGTTCTCGAAAGCGCTGTGTATGTAAGGCACGCTCCAAGCAGTGTAAGGAAAGATGGTGGAAGAAACCTCCATACAACCTGTTGCGAAACCTATAACCGGCTCGTACCCCAAAGCCTTGGCAACCATGAGCACAATCTTCACAGTCATCGGCGCGGCACAACCGGGACACATTCTGTGTCCCTGCGTCAAACCCGTTTCTTTATCTGTGAAAATCTCTGCCAGTTTCTTCATTGTCAAAGGCATGCTGCCACCTCCTCAATCTCTCAAGCCGAGATACTCTTCCTTGTCGGCAACCAGGTCGAGCGCTATGGCCCTCTCGAACGCGTATCTGACGTGCTCCGGCTTGAGGTCTCTTCCTCCAAGACCGTACACGAACGAGCCCATCACTGGTCTCGCCGCAGCCTCGTAAAGGGCAGACTTGACCGCTTCATAGAGCGGGGCTTCGGCGCCGAAAGATGCTGCCCTGTCGAGCACCACAACTGCCTTCCGCGCCGTCAGATACCTCTGAATTTCCGGCTTCGGGAAGGGTCTGAACATCCATATCTTCAAGAGTCCAACCTTTTTGCCCTCGCTCCTCATCTCATCAACAACATCCTTGATCGTTCCGTTAGTAGACCCCAGAGCGACCATGACGTATTCGGCGTCTTCCAATCTGTAAGGTTCAACAAAATTGTACTTGCGACCACTGATCTCGTAGAACTCCTCGGCTATCTGTGGAAACACCCTGTAGGCGTGTTTCATCGCCTCTATTTGCTGTCTCTTGTGCTCGAAGTAATAGTCGTACAGGTCCAGTGGACCATAAGTCACGGGATGATCGGTGTCAAGCAACGGATAGACGGGTTTCAACTCACCAACAAATTTCTTAACTACATCGTCAGGCAAGACTTCGACGGGCTCCACTCCGTGCGAGATGATGAATCCGTCCTGATTCACCAAGACAGGCAATCTCACGTCCTCGTGTTCGGCGAGTCGAACCGCAAGAATCGTCAGATCGTAAACTTCTTGCGCATCCTCACAGAAAAGCTGGATCCAACCCGAATCTCTAACCATCATTGCATCACTGTGGTCGCAGTGTATGTTTATAGGCGCACTGAGCGCTCTGTTGACCAAACCCATGACGATGGGCAATCTCAACGAAGACGCGATGTAAACTATTTCACTCATCAGAGCAAGGCCCTGAGAACTCGTCGCAGTCATTGCTCTTGCACCAGCAGCAGCGGCTCCAACAACGGCGCTCATCGCTGAGTGCTCACTCTCGACGGGTATCATCTCGGTTCGAACTTCGCCATCCGCAACGTACTTGGCGAAGTATTCCACAATGGGCGTCTGAGGAGTGATTGGATAAGCCGCAACAACATCCGGCTCTATCTGTTTCATCGCGTATGCAGCCGCTTCTGCTCCAGTTATAGCCATTACGTTCTTCGCTGCCATTGCTCAATCCTCCTTTCCTACGAACTCTGTCTCCGGGCGCATCTCAATTGCAGACTTCGGACAGACGTTCGCGCACACGCCACAGCCCTTGCAGTAAAAATAATCGATCCCTTTCATGACACCTTTTTCCTGAATGATCGCTTGATCGGGACAATAGAACCAGCAGAACATACAGTCTATGCACTTGGATCTATCGTATACGGGCCTTCTGACACGCCAGTCACCGGTTCTGTATTTCCTCGCAGTTCCTGGTTCCACTATCAAGCCCGCTATGGGCAACTCGTGCCATTTTTTCAACTCAGCCACTGCACTGCACCTCCTCGTAGCCGCGTCTGAGCGCCCTGATGTTCGCCTGAATCATTTCTTCTGGGAGCTTCCGTTCGAACATCTCCCTGATCTTTTTTCCCACCATTTCAAGGTTCATCAATCCTGTAACACGTGCGAGTGTGCCGATCATGACCGTGTTGGGAACGCCTCTTTTGATTTCCTGCAACGCAATGTCTGTGGCGTTCACGATGCAGACTTTACCGTTGAAATTCGTCTTCTTCCTGACAAAGTCAAAGGAGTGTTTCGTGTTAACGATGAGTACACCGTCTTCCTTTAGTCCTGAAACTATGGTTGGTGAGAGCAAGGTGTCATCGATGACCACGACCACATCGGGACTCTCGACCGAGTGGTGCACCCTGATCCTGCCTTCACTGATTCTGTTGAACGCTCTCATGGGTGCTCCAGATCTTTCCGCACCGTACTCCGGGAAAGCCTGGGCGTGCTTACCCTCCTCAAGAACCGTCTCTGCCACCAACTGCGCCGCACTTTTACCGCCCTGGCCAGCCCTCGAATGCCACCTGATCTCGAAATATTTTGCGGGCACTTTATCCCTCCTTCCTGATTTGAGAAGCTGCGTAGTATCGAAAGTCAATCCATGGGAAAACGTCGTCTTCTTGCTCAACCCTTGCGAGGAACTCTCCGTCTATATTATCCTTCACAAGTTGTGTCTCAAGGTCTAAAAAGCGTTTCACATGAGTTTTGATTCTGTTAACTGCGTATTCGACGTTGGTGCCTGTGGTCATGATGAAAGGCCAGTCGCTCGATTCAGCCAGGAGCAGTTCTCTCAACATCTGGTTGAGAACCCTCACTTTCAGTGGATCCTTCTCCTCGAAATACGTCTCGGCGAGCCTTTTCATCCTGTCTCTGATCTCGACTAAATGCAACTGAATCCAGTCGTTTTTACCGTTCAACCAGGTATCGAAATAACCTCCGTTACCCCACGAGGAATCCGCGGGAGTGATGATCTGGAAGCTGTCGAACTTCTCTATGATCTCGGACGGTGTTGCAAACTTGATCTGCTTGCATTTTGAAGCCTCGAGGAAAAAGCTTTCCAGGAATTCCGGGCCTTCGAACCACCAGTGTCCAAAAAGCTCCGTATCGAACGGCGCCACGATGACAGGAGGCTGATTGAACACACCAGTCAATTTGTTTATCTGGGCGATTTTCTTGTTCAGAAAATCCAGAGCGTGTTCCTTAGCGGCAGTGAGCGCCTCACCGCGGTTGTACAACTCCTTTTTGTCGAGTGGAGTTTCCCTCGACGTGATCCGGTGGTACTTTATGCCCACGTTCACCCTCACGCCGCTCTTGTCTATGTAGGGTTTTATGTAATCGTAATCCCTATCGAATCCGAGATCCCTGTAGAACTCTCTGTACCTTCCATCGCCCGGATAACCCAAGGTTGCACTCCACACCTGCTCGCTTGACTCAGGATCTCTCGCGAACGCGAACACGCCGGAAGGAGTCATCACAGGTCTGTACACGTCGAAGTATGGTTTCTCGTCCGCATACCAGAATGCATGCGAATCAACGAAAAAGAACTCCACACCGTACTTTTTGAGCGTTTCATCAAGACCTGAGTAATAACCACACTCGGCCAGCCACATGCCCCTCGGCTCAAAACCGAAGTGATGTTCGAAGGTCTCCACACCGACCCTCACTTGAGTGTCAACTGCGAACGGTTGATAGCGCATCAATGGAAGAAAACCGTGCGTCGCGTTGCAGCTTATCAACTGGACATTACCAGATTCGGCGTGCTTCTTGAAACCATTTGCCAGGTTGCCGTTCAATGAGTCAAGGTAATTCAAGCACGCCAGAAACCTTTCTCTGTAGAAACCCGCAAGATCCCTCTCTTGCTGCGTGTTCGCTCTTGCGATTTCTTTCTCACACAGCTCAACGAGTCTCCACGCATAATCCTTCACTTTTTGAGTGAGCGTTGTGTTTCTGAACATTTCGAGCAGCGGGGGGCTGAGTGAGATCGTAACTTTGAACGGTACCTTCTTTTCTTGAAGCCGATCGAACATCATGAGCAGCGGCACGTATGATTCTAAGATTGCCTCTACGTACCATCTCTCTTCCAGATAGAGTTCGTGATTCGGATGGTTGACATACGGAAGGTGTGTATGCAAGACGAGTAAAAAGTATCCGTTCATCATCGACCACTCTCCAGTTGAGACGAGCCTCGTATTCGCTCGATTGGTTTCAAGGGCGGCTCACCGATTTTCACAACGCGCTTAGCCTTGATGACCCATCTCTGGCGAACGGAAGCGGAGGGCGCGTTCGAGGGTGTGCGTGCAACGTTGGATCTGAGGACGGGAACGAATTTTCCTTCTACCTTGAAACCGAGTTCGGCAAGGTAATCAGCGTTTGCCATCGGAACGTGGAAATAGTAATTCCTCGTCATCGCGAGATGAACGCCCGCCTCGAAGATCCGATGGGCGTTGGTTCCATCGAAGACTACGTAGGTCACGTCGTAGAGTCGCAACACCACTTCTTTCTGTCCTGAAAGTTTTGAGAGAGTTTCGCTCGAAAGATCCCAGTATACATAAACCAGATTCGGGTTCACCGGGAACAGCACGAGCCTGTCAGAGCCGTACGATTGAGGTAGTTCATTTTCACGGGCCTCTCGCGTGTGTCGGACCTCTTCTTCCTTTTTTTCAGAAACCAGCGACTTCGCAAAATCTTGAAGGAGTTTGAGGACCTCGTTTTTCTTCATCCGCTTCTTGACTTTCAAGCTCAGTCTCCTCGCGAGGGCTTTGGCTTCCTGAATGGTGGGGTTTTTCGAGAGGAAGACTTCGAGTTCTTCGCGGGTCACGTTCTCGCCCCCTTCTTGAAATTTTCACAAAGTATTTTATCATGTTCTCGGCTCGTTGTAAAACGGGGGAAAAAGAAAAAAACTC
Organism: Pseudothermotoga sp.; assembly: GCA_003510135.1. Taxonomy (GTDB): domain Bacteria; phylum Thermotogota; class Thermotogae; order Thermotogales; family DSM-5069; genus Pseudothermotoga_A. Next base: position 159,627 of record DOKY01000036.1, on the reverse strand, counting down.
CGCCTTTGCGGAGTATAAACGGTCACAATCGTCAAATTTTCCCAAAAATCGCCTAAAAATTTTCAAGAAACGTCTATGCCTTTCTCCCTTGCTATCTCCCTCAGCAACTGTGCTTCTTTCGTGGAAAGTCGTTCAGGTATCTTCACGTTCACCGTGACGTACAGATCTCCACGTTTCGCGGTTCTCAGAGATGGAGCGCCTTCTCCCTTGAGCCTGAACACCGTGCCAGGCTGCGTACCCGCAGGTATTCTGAGCATCGTAGAGTTTCCGTCCGGCAAATCTATGCGCACGGTTGTTCCAAGGATGGCCTGCAGATAGTCTATCGTGATCTCGGTGTATATGTCGTCATCTTGACGTTTGAATCTTCTGTCCGGTCGCACATGGACGATGACGTAGAGATCACCGTAAGGGCCTCCATTGTAACCCGCATTACCTCCACCCTCTATCTTGAGTCTGGTACCATCCATAACGCCTGCAGGTATGTTCACCGTTGTTCTGACTTTCTTCTTCAACCTGCCAGTGCCACCACAAACGTGGCATCTCTCTTTGACCACACGCCCCGTTCCACCGCAGGTGGGACAGGTTCTCGTACTCACAAAAACACCGAAGATGCTCCTTCTTTCCTCTCTCAGTATCCCTGAACCGTGACACCTGGGACAAGTTTGGTAACCGCTCCCTGGCTCGATCCCATTCCCATGGCAGTGATCGCATACCTCGTACCTGTCGTACTCTATGGGTATTTGTTTACCGACGAGCGATTCTACGAAATCTATTTCGACCGTCACACTGATGTCTTCACCCGCTCTGCGCCTTGCCGTCCTTTGGGTCTCTTGCGTCGCACCTCTATCGCCAAAGAAAATATCGAAGACATCCCGGCCGAAGAAACTTTCGAAATCTCTGAATATGTCCTCGAACGTGGTTGACGAAGTTTGCTGTGAAAACTCATGTTCTCCGACGTAACCGAACCTGTCGTACATGGCCCGCTTTTGCGGATCGCTCAGGACCTCGTATGCTTCCTGGATCTCCTTGAACTTCTCTTCAGCCTCTTTTTTGTTCTCCGGGTGCAGGTCGGGATGCCATTGCTTTATCAACTTCTTGTACGCTTTCTTTATTTCCTCTTCAGACGCGTCCCTCGGAACACCGAGGATCGCGTAGTAATCCTTATACTGTCTGGGCACCGTCGTCACCTCTCGGAGGCTTCACAGCTACCTTGACCTTTGCTGGTTTGAGAACCTTAGAATGGTACTTGTATCCATTTTCAACGACTTCGAGTATGTCATATTCTTCCTTTTCTTCGGTTTCGACCCTCTCAACGGCCTCATGCTCGAACGGATCGAACTTTTGACCAACCCCTATCTTGAAAAAGCCTTCATCGTTGAGCACTCTCCAGAGCTTCTTGTAGATCAACTTCATTCCTTTGTAGAAATCCTCGAACGTTGCGCCCTGTTCAACAGCGTTGAAGGCGCGCTCGAGGTCGTCGAGCACGGGGATGAGCTTGGTCAGAAGGTACTCGTTTGCATTTTTGAGGATCATTTCTCTGTCCCTGAGCGCGTCCTTCTTGAAATTCTCGAATTCGGCTTTCAGCTGCCTGAGATATTTTGTGAGCTGTTCCTTCTCCTTTGTGAGCTTTTCGATCAGGTCCTCCTCGACAGCTTCAGGTGTATTCTCAACCATCTCGTTGAGTTTTTCGTTCTCAGTCATCTTTCCACCTCCCGTGTGACCACCGTGAAGTACTCCGTCAACCTGCTGGTTACGTAAGTCAGGACGTTCATTATCTCCTCGTACTTGATGATCTTTGATGTCACGACCAGTATTTTACCCATTGGCTCATTCTCCTTGCGATAAGAATCAACGAAAATTGAGAACCTTTCCAATCCCTGCAAACCGTGTTCGCTGCCGATGAACACTGCGGGGACTTCCTGAACTTTATCCATGAAAGCTTTCAACAATCCATCGTCAGACAGGAACCGTGAAAGATTCCTTATTTCGTCTATGTTGAACGTCTCACCACTTATGAGAACGTCGAGCCCGAACTTTATCATGCTGTTCCTCAAATCGTCTTTCAACGAACTGATGAGTTGTTCAGACAGGTCTATGAGCGACTCCTCCCAGTCACCTTCGAACACTTCGCCCGTGAGACTATCAATGCTCCTGCCTCTGAGCAATTTGTTCAGTAGATCCTCGAGCTTGGCATGGTCCACATCAGCGAAACTTCTGAAAGGTATGAACTTCATGAGACCGAGTTCCGTTACAACGGAGATCAAGTAATGATTTCTTGTGATCGGCGTTACGATAGCTCTCAGGATCTTCAAACGTCCTGTGTCAGGTTTTTCCAGCACCACAGCTCCTTTCGTCATGCGCGCCAGGGCAATCGCCGCACCCTCAAGAATCCTTTCCATGTCACTGTACGTCATAGGATAACGCACGTTTATCTGGTGAGACCTCTGCGCGTAGTCCTTGGCGAGCTTCAAAGTTTCGTCCACGTAAAACCTGAAGCCTTTGTCCGTTGGGATTCTTCCTGCAGAGGTGTGCGGCTGATAAAGATAGCCCAGGTACTCGAGCCTTCTCAAGTCGTTTCTGATCGTTGCAGCACTGCACGAAAGATTGGACACGTTCAGGACGTGCTCTGAACTGACAGGTTTCTTCGTGATGATGTATTCCCTCACCACGCAATAAAGGATCTTCTTCTGTCTTTCGTTGACCCTCACGTCCCGCCTCATATTATCACTCTCAACATTCGAGTGCTAATTTCAGCATAGCACAGTTCGTCGTTCTTGTCAAGACCGCAAGGTGGTATTAGAATCTTCGTAGAGGTGATTCAATGCACGTTGAAAAGATAATCGAATCACTGAGACCCATACTCATCGTAGCCAATCTGAACGGGAACATGAGTCACGGGGTCAGCGACATTGTGAACAACTCAAGTCAGGTCAAACCAGGTTGCCTGTTTGTTTGCCACAGGGGTAGAAAGTTCGACTCGCACGAGATAGCACAGGAAATATACAACAAAGGAGCCACCCTGCTTGTTTCCGAACGACCTCTCAACGATAACATCCCCCATTTGATTGTCAGCGATACGCGACTCGCGGAGGCCATGCTGGCGGACGTGTTCTTTGAAAAGCCTTACGAGAAGCTTCTTACCGTTGGTGTCACAGGGACCAACGGTAAGACCACAAGTGTTCATCTGTTCCACCATGTGCTGCAGAGTTTTTCGAGTCGTGGCAGTTTGCTCGGAACCGTTCATTATGAGATCCTCGGCGAGCCCAAGTTCCATCATGACAACACGACACCAGGTGCCATCGAGATCCTCAGGGCGATGCGCAAGACTGTCGATAAGGGTGGTTCACACTTCGTGATGGAAGTTTCCTCACATGCGCTTTCTCTAAAACGTGTTGAAACTGTTAGATTTGACATCGCTGCGCTCACGAACATAACGAGGGATCATCTGGACTTTCATCAAACCTTCGAGGAGTACGCGCAGACGAAACTGCACATATTTGACCTGCTCAAACAGAATGGCATCGCATTGATAAGTGATGAGTACTCGCACCTGCTGAACAAGAAGGTGAGAAAGATCGTCTATGGCATTTCCCGGCAGAGCCATTATCGGATTCAAAACGTTGAGGTCAGCAAACAAGGAACACGGTTTGAGATAGAATGCTCTGCCGGAAAGTACAAACTCTGGATCAGGATCCCTGGTTATCACAACGCCATGAACGTGACTCTGGTGTTTGCTGGTTTGGTGGAACTTGGTTACGATCCAAACGACGTTGCCGCTTCCATAGCTTCCTTCCAGGGTGTCGATGGTCGTTTCCAGTTCATCCCTGAAGCTTCCCTACTTGGAATAGACCTGGTTGTAGATTTCGCACACAGTCCGGACGCACTGGAAAAAACTCTGGTTACCGCAAAACATTTGACCAGCGGCAGAATCATCACCGTGTTCGGGGCTGGTGGGCAGGCGGACAAAGGAAAAAGGCCCATGATGGCTCAGGTCGTGTGTCGATACTCAGACGTGGCGATCATAACGACGGACGATCCCAGGGGTGAAGATCCCATCGAGATACTCAACGAAGTTGAAAGCGGTGTGCCATCAGGGGCGGCGTACCTAGTTATCCCGGATCGGCGTGAAGCGATCGAAACGGCCATCACTCTTGCAAACAGAGGAGATATGGTCATCATCGCGGGGAGGGGGCACGAAGAGTATCAGATCTTCTCGGACGAAAGAAAAATACCCTTCAAGGATGCGGACGTGGCCAGAGAGATAATCATTCAGGAGTACAAGAGGGAAAGAAGGCATGTTTGAGAACGCAAAGTTCGTGATTGACTCTCGGGAAGCATTCGAAGGTTGTGTCTTTGTCGCACTCAAGGGAGAGAAGACAGACGGACATCTTTACGTACGCCAGGCACTCGAAAAAGGTGCGTCTTTGGCTGTCGTGGAACGAGGCGTCGATGTGCCCAAAGAAAAACTGTACTTCGTGAAGGATACCAGGTGTTTTCTCCAACAGATGGCAGCGCAAAAACTTGCTATGTATGATCCTCGAATCGTCGGTATAACCGGCTCGAACGGCAAGACGACTACAAAAGAGATGATCCATCACTGTCTCGGAAAAGAGCTCGCGTTCAGAAACCCAGGCAACTTCAACACGGAAATTGGCCTTCCGTTGTCAATTCTGAACGATTATCACGGTCAACCGTACGCGATTTTGGAAATGGCGATGAACAAACCGGGGGATATATCCGTTTTGTGTCGGATCGCTCGACCTCATGTTTCCGTCCTTCTGAACGTTGGCACCGCGCACAGAGGTGTGGCGGGCGGGGAGGAACAAATACTCAGAGGTAAGCTGGAGATAGTCGAGAACATGAGAGAAGATGGCATCGCCGTGGTTCACAACGACCCCAGGATCCTGGAGAAGATCAGAGACAAGAAGTTCCTGACTTTTGGTTTTTACAGTGGCGACTATAAACTCGTATCTTACGACTATGAAGAGCTGTCAACGACGGCTCATTACGAAACGCCTGGAGGCAAGAGAAAAGTACGTTTCTCGGCGATCTTAAACGTGGGGCAGCTGGTGAATGTTGCCGCGGTTTTAGCGGTGTTCGATGTGCTCGGTGTGCATCCTGATCTTTCAAAGCTGGAAAGTTTTGTCCCGGTGGATGGAAGATTCAAAGTTCTGAAAGTTGATGACGTTTATGTGGTGGATGACACTTATAACGCGAGTCTTGAATCCTTCCAAACCGCGGTTGAAACGCTCAGGAAACTTGGTAAGAGAGCCTACGCCGTTGTCGGTTCGATAAAAGAACAGGGCATCTACTCAGAACAGACTCACAGACAGCTCGGGAGGATTCTCGAGCAGCTGGACGGAGTACTGGTTTACAGTATCGATCGCGAGATCGATCACATGGAATGTTCTAAAACGATTTTGAAGAGCGATGATCCACAGACGATAGTCGCGCGATTGAAAGGTCTTCTCACCGCAGGAGATGCTGTCCTGTTCAAAGCTTCGCGTGCAATCGGTATGGAGAAAGTGCTCGAAATGTTTCTGGGAGGAAAGAAGGCATGAAATATTTCGCCATCACATTTCTTCCCTGTGCTGTGCTTTACCCGTTCCTCATACGATTGTTCAAAAGGCTCCGCGTGGGCCAGTTCATAAGGGAAGAAGGTCCGGATCTTCATGGTTACAAGACTGGAACGCCCACGATGGGAGGCTTACTGTTCTCGATTTTCGGAGCAGTATCGTGCCTCGTCTTTGGATACACGATAGACGGCTTGGCCATCGTTCTTTTTTCCCTGATCGGTTTTCTGGATGATCTCTTGAGCGTGATCAAAAAAACGTCACTCGGTCTGAGAGCTTGGCAGAAGTTCTCCCTGCAGATCATTTTCGCAACGGTTCTGTTGATATTGATCAGACCTGATACAAAGCTACAGATTCCGTTCTTACAAAAGGATTTGGATCTTGGCAGGCTCTACTGGATCTTCGCCGTTCTCTTGATAGCCGGGCTGAGCAACGCCACAAACCTCACCGATGGGCTCGACGGGCTAGCAACAAGCGTGTTTTTGACGAGCGCAATACCTTATTGGTTCCTGCTCGGAAAGAGTGCAGATTCACTGATTCTATTTTCACTTTGTCTGATGGCTTTTCTGTTTTACAACATCAAACCTGCGAAAATGTTCATGGGCGATACAGGTTCATTAGCACTCGGTGCGCTGATCGCCGTGGTTTCGATAAGAACTTCCACGGAGATCATAGCATTGCTGTGCTCGAGCATCTTCGTTGTTGAAGCACTCAGTGTGGTGATACAGGTGAGCAGTTACAAACTCTTCAAAAAGAGAGTGTTCAAGATGTCTCCCATCCATCATCACTTCGAGTTGCTCGGCTGGAGTGAAGAAAGAATCGTTCAAATGTTCGCGCTGGCTAATCTGACAGTTTCAATGTTTGTCCTTCTCGGTGGAAAGGCGCTATGAAGAAAGGTTTGCTGCTTTATCTCTTGCTGACCTGCTCGTTGCTCGCACACAGGATCGAGTCGATCGGCGTGGGCTATGGGTACACAAAGATGACGCTCAACGAAGGTATCGTGTGCTTGATCAGGCCGAAACCGGCCTCGGTCTTGGTGTTCACAGATTCCGGTCAGTTCGTTTCGGAGATAACTGTAGGTCTTTCATACCCGGCCTGGGCGGTGCACCATGCAGGAAACGTCTTTGTGAGTGACTATCACAGAGCAAGCGTTGCAGTCTACACCGTCTTCGGGCGGCTGGTGAAACGCATTCAGGTGGGAAGTTATCCAACAGTTTTGAAGATCTTCGGTGGAAAACTCTACGTGCTTTGCTCCAAGAATCCTTCAATTTACAAAATCGACCTTGAGACACTAGAAGTCGAGAACACATTCGTATTCGATTCACCGACGCTCTACTTTGAACCAACTTACGATGGGATCGTCTACCTTCACTATTACGCGACGGATAAAACTATCGAGTTAGTGGGCACGCAAAGGAGGTCTCTGTCGATCAAAGACTTCAGAAATCCTCTCAAGTACGTCCAAAAGAACGGGCGAGCTTACCTGCTCGGCTACATGGACGGTAGGCTCGCCTGTCTGGACTCTTCATGGAGAATTCTCTGGCAACAAAACCTGGACGATCTCGCGAGGGACATGCTCGTCACGGATGATCTCGTGGTGGTCGGCAGCTTGGTACAACCGAGATTGACTCTTGTCGACCATTTGGGGAGGATCATGAAATATATACCTCTACCCAACACCGTTCACCGACTGGAACAGATCAAGAATTTTGTAGCCGCGCTGAACCACGTCCCCGGTGAAGTCTATTTCATCGATCTTCAGACGGGAAAACTCGACGTTGTCCAGGTCGGTGAGTACGCTGTGGAAATGTGTAAAACCGTAGACGAAAGGCTCATCGTCCTGTGTTCAGACTCGGGGCAACTGTTCTTGATTACGCCTTCACTTTGACGATGTAATCGATGACGTCTTTCACCGTCGAGATCTTCTGAAGTTGATCGTCCGCTATTTTCACACCGAACTCTTCCTCCAACGCCATCACCAGATCAACCAAATCGAGCGAATCCGCTCCGAGATCGTCTATGAGCTTGCTGTTTTCTTCGATCTGATCCTGTTTGACCCCGAGCTTGTCGGAGAGTATACCCACAACCTTTGCGAAAACCTCTTTACGATCCATTTTCTCAACCTCCCTGTGTACAATGATCTGTCTGACATTATAGACTGGAACTCGGTTTGCGTCAAATGTTTTATTTTCTTTCTTTGTGTTTTTCAGATCACGCCGATGTTTGACCAAATTCAGCCGTTCCTCGGGAGGTTCTGCAAAGAGTGAGCGAGCAAAAGCGGGTGATTCAACCTCCTAAAAGGGCCTTTTCAATCATCTGACGCAGCTTCATCGCATCTCTGACGGCGTTACCGCGATAGCAATTGTTGAAAAAAACGAAGGTATCGACGACCTGCTGCGAGAGATTGAAGATATCACGGGCAAAGATCGATATCTCTTCATCACTGTACTTGTAGTTGTATCGTTCTCCTTCTGGCGCACTGAACCAATCTCTGTTTCTTCCGTGGAGTCTGAAGTAAGCAACGGCACTTGTCACTTTCGGTACGTAAGGAAACAAATCGCGAAGATTCGGTTCATCAACGATCACGAAAGTGTAGCCGAGCGTTTTGAGCAGTCTGTAGACCGACTCGTTGTTCCAAGAAGCGTGTCTGAATTCAATCGCGATGGGTGCGTTTATCTTCTCCCGGAGCAACTGCAAGTACTGCCTGTTGTTCGGAGTGTCTCGAAAGGAATACGGAAACTGAGCGAGCAAGATCTTGAGTCTTCTCTCCTCAAACATTGGCGTCAAGGCCTGAAGAGTCTTCTTCACATCTTCTTCGGGGAAGGTTTTGGACCTCCAGGCTTCGTGCGTCACAGAAGCTGGCAGTTTCACGCAGAAGACGAAATCACTTGGAGTTTTCCTCAACATGGAGACGATTGCCCTGTACGTGGGTAAGGTGTAGTACGTGAAATTGAGTTCAACGGCGTTGAACCTCCACACGTTCGCGTAGTACTTCAGCATGTCCGATCTGGATATGCCCTCAGGATAAACTTCTCCTATCCAATCGCTGAACGAATAACCGCTCGTGCCCAAGTATATCAATGTACCACTCCCGTGACTATGCTATCATTTTCACGGTGGTCGTAATGATAAAGATTGGTGCACACATGCCCATAAGCCATGGGTTTGAGATGGTTCCAGAACTGACTGTGAAGATCGGTGGAAACTGCTTTCAGATTTTCCCGCACAGCCCGAGGACGTGGAGCGCAAAGATGCCCACCAAAAGGACTTGCGATCTCTTTCGCAGCATGATGGAGAAGTATCAGATCGACTACGAGGGAGCGTTCTGTCATTCGGGTTACCTCATAAACTTAGCAAGTCCGAACGATGAAAACTGGAAAAAGTCCGTTCAACTTCTCGTCCTCGAAGGCAAAATTTGCGAAGCTTTGGGCATAAAGTATCTGAACGTACATCCGGGCAGTCACACCGGAGCGGGTGAGGAATTCGGTTTCAAAAGGATCATCACGGCGGTCAACGAATTTCTCAGCAGCACGAAGAAAGTTGTGCTCCTTTTGGAGAACGTTTCTCCCAAAGGTGGAAACATTGGTTATAGCTTTGATCAGATCAAGCGGATCATCGACTCTTCAATAGATCCTGCGAGGCTGGGCATCACTTACGATACCTGCCATGGCTTTGACGCGGGCTACGATATCACGACGAAAGATGCGGTTCGGCAGCTTTTGGATGAGATTGATTCAAAAATCGGTCTCGAAAAGCTCCGGATGATTCATCTTAACGATTCCAAAGCCCCTCTCGGCAAGCCTCTTGACAGACACGAGAACATAGGTAAAGGGTTCATCGGCGAAAAAGGTTTCAAAGTGTTTCTGAGTTTTGAGGAAGTCCAGCGTGTAGCCTGGATACTGGAAACTCCAGGTGACGAGGCCGACCACGCACAGGACATAGCCAGGATCAAAGAGATACTCGGGTTGATGTGAATGATTGACGCGTTCGTTCTCAAAAAGCTTGTGCGAGAACTTTCTGAACTGAAAGGCGAAGCTCTGAGACAGATCCATCAAAACGGGAAATTCGGCATCGAGCTGATCTTTCATGGAGCGACTATCAGGATAAGTGTTGAACCCCGTTTGGCGCATGTTTGTTTGACAGAAAGAGAGTATCTGTCAGGGCAGAATCCTTCGAACTTCGTGACGCTTGTTCGTGCAAGACTTCGCAACGCCAGACTCAAAGAGGTGGGGCAACTGGATCTCGACAGAGTGCTGTATCTCACTTTCGACAAGATCGATGAAACCGGAGAAAATCACGAATACAAACTCTACGTTGAACTTTTCGGCAGCAAATCCAACGTCGTGCTGGTCGAGAGGGATCTGGTGCTGGACGACCTCAGGGCGTTCCTTGGTAAGAACGCTTCTTACGTTCACACAACAAGGAAAATGAATCCGTTCGCAGGATCCGAGCTGAAGTTCGAAGGTAACCTGATGCTTTCCAGGTACATCGTTGAAAATATTGCTGGCTTCTCCAAACTAACCGCGCAGGAAGTTCTTTACCGTGCGAATATCGTGGACAAGCCCGTCGCGGCCCTCAACGATAAGGAGAGAGTTTCACTCAAGCTGGCACTGGTTTCCATCCTCGAGGATTTCGAGAATTCGGCCTGCTGTGTTTACGAAATTCAGGGCAAACGCCATGTCTTCGCGTATCCGTTGAGGATATTGGGTGAGCCCATTGAACGCTACGACTCTGTCTCGCGCGCGGTGGACGAAGCGTATCTTTGGAACTTGAGAAAGGCCCAGACAGACAAGCTTCGCCAACAGCTTTTGTCGGTCGTTAGAGAACGCCTCAAGAAGCAAGAAAAATTACTTCAGACACTCGTCGAAGATTTGAAGCGTTGCGAAAAGGCAGAGGAGTACAAACGTTACGGAGAGCTTTTGAAGTACGCCAGCGTTCAGGATTCAGCTCAAGGTGTTGTCGAATGTTTCGATTGGGAAACAAACCAGAAGGTACTCGTACCGCTCGTGCCTGGAAAAGACACCAAACGAAGCGCACAGTGGTACTTCGAGCAATACAAGAAGCTGAAAGAAAAGGCCCAGATACTGAAAGTCAGGATCGAACAACTTCAGGAACAGAGCAGTTACCTTGAACAAACGCTCTACAACATCGAATCTGCTGAGACACTGGAAGATCTCGAAGAGATAAAGGAAGAACTTGCCGAAATTGGATTCACGCAGAAGAGCGCCTCGGGGGCGAAAAAACCCGAAGAAACCAGCTTCAGAAAATTCATCTACAACGGTTTCACAATCCTTGTCGGCAAGAACAACAAGCAGAACGAAGCACTCGTCAGGAAGGCCAGCGACTCGGACATATGGCTTCACGTTCAGCAGTTGCCCGGGGCTCACGTGGTGATACGAACCGAGGGAAGGGCTGTCCCAAGAGACGTTTTGCTTTATGCCGCTTCGATCGCAGCACATTACTCCAAAGCACGCTACTCTTCCAACGTACCAGTCGATTACACACTCATCAGGAACGTGCACAAACCGAAAGGTTCTCCACCAGGAATGATGCTCTACACGAACTATGAAACCGTTTTCGTGAACCCCCTCGATCCTGAGTCGGAGAAGAAAAATTAAACCACACCTTGACAAAATTGATGGTCGTGCTAATATATTTTCAGAGTTGAAAGAGGGGGTTCAAAAATGTGGAACGCATTTCTCGCAAATCTTGAAAAGATGTTCATCGAAGTCAGACGCTATTACTTCAACACTATCTCCAGCATCGCCACACTTCTGATCTTCTTCTATTTACTCTTTTTCGGTGTGAAAGCAGTTGGTGGCCCGAGCATAAATCTGTCCTCAACTCTGGACGGCATCATAGTGGGCTATTTCATGTGGATCGTGTTCATCTTCTCGTTCCAGGGCGTTGCTTGGGGCATCATCGAGGAGGCACAGCGTGGGACCCTCGAACAGGTTTTCACATCCCCGATCGCATTCGAATATCAGATGTTGTTCAGGATGGTTTCTGAGTTTCTTTTCAACAACGTTTTTCTCGCAATTCCTCTCATGTACTTTGCCGCCTTCACAACCGGAAGGAAGATAGGTTTCGATCTTGCCACACTGCTTTATTTGATGATCGGCGGGACGATCTCCGCGCTCGGTATCGGTATGATACTTGGTGGAATAGCATTGATCTTCAAGAGAGTTTCCTCGTTCATCCAGATCGTGACCTTTGGTTCGCTCTCTTTCACGATGTTCGAAACGCAATCCCTCTGGCACAGACTCCTACCCATGTCACAAGCGAGTTCAATGATGAGAGCACTTGCGATCGATGGCACGAGACTGCACCAGTTTCGATTCTCCGATCATGCGATCCTTTGGCTGGTCGCACTCGGTTACCTTTCGGTGGGCTTCATCGTTTTCCGCGCTTTCGAACGACGCGCAATGGTTGTCGGAAGTCTTTCGCAGTACTGAGGTGATGAATATGATCGAAGTGATCGATCTTTTGAAGCTCTATCCAAAGAGAAACTCGAAGGAAAAGATCAAAGCTGTGGACCACGTGAGTTTCAAAGTGGAAGCCGGGGAAATCTTTGCCCTACTCGGTCCGAACGGTGCCGGGAAAACCACCACGATCAAGAGCATCTGCGGCCTGATCATTCCAGATTTCGGCGAAGTAAGAATTAAAGGATTCAGTGTACTCAAAGAAAGACCCAAAGCACTTGCGCAGATCAGCGCAGTTTTGGAGGGTAACAGAAACCTTTACTGGCGCATGAGCATCATCGAGAACATGAGGTACTTTTCAGGCATACGCGGTAAGAAACTCAACAAATCACGCGCGCTCGAGATCCTTGAAAGCCTTGGGCTCAAGGAGCGGGCAAACCAACTCGTACATTCACTTTCGCGCGGGATGCAACAAAAGGCAGCTATCGCTGTTTGCTTGGCATGTGATACGGACGTTCTGCTTCTGGACGAACCCACGCTTGGACTTGATGTGCATTCCGCGGTAGAATTCAGGTCCATACTGAAATCATTGAAGGAAGCAGGCAAAACCATACTGCTTTCGACCCATGATATGAACCTCGTCGAGGCTGTCGCAGACAGAGTAGCCATAATGAACAGAGGACGCATCGTCGTGTGCGAGGAGAAGCAGAAGCTCATAGATGTCTTCACCGCTCGCGCTTACAAGATAAGGCTCGTCTGCAGTGAGGAATCCAAGAAAAGACTCAGAGAGCTTGGCTTCAACGGCTGGAACGAGAACGGAAATCTCATAGAACTGCAGGTCAATCTCACCTCCTCGCAGAAACTCTACGAACTGATAGATACCTTCAGATCGAACAACATCGAGATAGAAAGCATCGAAAAGGAAATGGTGAATTTCGAAAAGATCTTTATCAGCTACACCCGCGGATGACGCCTTTCAGCACCGTGGTATAATCCTCGAGGGTAAGCGACACATTGCGAGGAGGGAGTTATTATGCGTCATCCCATCTTGAAGAGTGCCGAGGATCGCATGAACAAATCCGTTGAGAAAATCTCTGAAGAACTCAGAAAGATAAGGACTGGTCGCGCGAGCCCGGCTATTCTCGAAGAGATCAAAGTCGACTACTACGGTGCTCCCACTCCCATAAACCAGCTGGCCACAGTGAAGGTTGAGGAGAGGTCCCTCATCATACAACCCTGGGATAAGTCTGTACTTTCTTCCATTGAAAAAGCCATTTTCGCTTCCGACATAGGTATAACACCAATGAACGACGGCAACGCCATAAGACTCGTCTTCCCGACCCCAACCACTGAACAAAGGCAGAAGTGGGTCAAGAAAGCTAAGGAGATCGCGGAACAGGGAAAAATAGCGATCAGAAACATCAGAAGGGATGTTCTGAAAGAGATCAAACAGCTGGAAAACGATGGAAAAATTTCCGAAGACGACGCAAAGAGACTCGAGAAAGAAATACAGGATCTCACGGACAAGAAGATCGAAGAAATAGACAAGTTATTCCAGAAGAAAGAAAAGGAGATCATGGAAGTTTGAGACCCACCCACGTAGCGATCATAATGGACGGTAATGGCAGGTGGGCCCAGCGAAGGGGTCTGCCGAGAATCGAAGGACACCGGAGAGGTGCCCTGAAAGCGGAAAAGGTCGTCGAGTGGGCAGCAGAACTCTCGATCAAGTATGTCACCTTCTATGCTTTCTCGACCGAGAACTGGAAACGACCGAGAGAGGAAGTCGACTACCTCTTTTCGTTGCTCTTGAAGCTGCTCAGACAAAAACTCAGGAAGATGATGGAAGAAGGAGTAAGAATCAGGTTCACCGGTGCGACCGAAGAGCTTCCGAAGGAAGTTGTGAAATTTTGCCGAGAATGTGAAGAGAAAACCAAGCACAACGACAGGATTCACGCGATACTGGCTCTAAACTACGGTGGCAGGCGTGAGATCGTGGATGCTTTCAACAAAGCCATAGAAAATGGTGTAACCCGTTTGGACGAAGCACAGCTTAGAAACTGGCTCTATCTTCCAGACGTTCCGGACCCGGACCTTGTGATAAGAACTTCGGGTGAACTGAGGATAAGCAACTTCCTGCTCTGGCAGATCGCCTACAGCGAGCTGTATTTCACAAAGGTGTTGTGGCCCGATTTCACCAAACAAGATTTTCTAAGAGCGATAGAGGACTACGAGAAACGTCAGAGGAGGTTCGGGGGGTTGTGACTGTCGAAACGAAGACCAGATTCGTAACAGCATTAGTCGTGGCACCTTTCGTAGTGCTGTGCTTTGTCAGCTACAAAAGTCTCATAGGTCTGGTCGCAGCTGTGGTCCTGCTCGCATCCTACGAGCTTTTAAACCTGGCAAGCCAGGAGAAAGAGAAGGGTTTCGTCAAGTACGCCGTTGCGATATGCGTTGGATTCGTGGTCGTGTATGGTATCACGGGCGCTCAGAACGGTCTGCTGCTGCTGAGCCTGGCTTTTGTTCTAACGAACGTGCTCGCCGTACTGACTCAGAAGAACGTCGAGACCGTGTGGCCCATGGTTGTTGCCACGAGTGTGTCACTCGTCTACGTGGCCGGGTGTTTGTCTTTCTTTTTCCCCATCTACCTTGAGTTTGGCGCGGCGAACGCTCTGCTCAATCTGACGGCAGTGTGGCTGTACGACACCGGCGCATACTTCGTGGGTATGAAATGGGGAAGAATCAAGATCTCGAAAAAGTTCAGCCCCAACAAGAGTTTAGAGGGTATGATCGGTGGCTTTCTCAGTACGCTGGCTTTCTCTTTCCTTTACAAAATCGTGTTCGGTTTCGTGTTCAAGGCGAACGTTATGCCGTTCACCTCTCTGGTGATCTTTTCAGCGGTCATCACCGTCCTCGATACGTTCGGCGATGTGTTTGAGTCAGCACTGAAGCGATACTTCAAGGTCAAGGATTCCGGCAGCGTTCTACCGGGCCATGGTGGAATGCTGGACAGGATAGACGGATTATTGTTCGTGACGCCCGTTACTTACTTTCTTTTGTCAATCGGCGTTCTGTGAGGTGAGAAAACTTGAACAGCGACGAAATCAGATCGAGCTTCCTGAGCTTTTTCGAAACTAAGGGACACAAAGTCTTACCCAGCGCATCGCTCATACCGGACGATCCACAGCTTCTTTTCACGGTCGCCGGAATGGTCCCATTCAAACCCATATTCTGGGGCAAGGTGGAGCCAGTCTACAGACGCGTAGCCACGTGTCAGAAGTGTCTCAGAACGAACGACATAGAGAATGTGGGACGTACCCCAAGGCACCACACCTTCTTCGAGATGCTGGGCAATTTCTCATTTGGAGATTATTTCAAGAGGGAGGCCATCCTCTGGGCCTGGGAGTACGTCACAAAGGTGCTGAAGCTTGAGGAAGAAAGACTGTGGGTCACCGTTTACAAAGATGACGATGAAGCCTACGCGATCTGGCGAGACCTTGTTGGTGTGCCAGAAAAAAAGATCATTCGCATGGGAAAAGAGACGAACTTTTGGGGACCCGCGGGTCCCACAGGACCGTGCGGCCCATGTTCGGAGATACACTACGACCTCGGTATCGTGAAGGATTGTCCTGAGGGTGTGGAGTGCACGCCTGCAAACAGCGACAAGAGATTCCTGGAAATTTGGAACCTTGTCTTCACGGAGTTCTACCAGGACGAAAACGGTCAGTTGCACCCACTGCCAAGGAAGAACATAGATACGGGGGCCGGTTTGGAGAGGATTGCTGCGGTTGTTCAGGGTGTGTCCAGCAATTTCGAAACAGATCTGTTCAAACCCATCATTCTGAGAGAGGAAGAGCTCTTCAACGTGAAGTACGGAGAAAGCGAAGAGAAGAATGTTTCTCTGCGCGTTATAGCAGACCACGCGAGGGCGGTCACCTTCCTCATCGCAGACGGTGTGTTCCCATCGAACGAAGAGAGAGGATACGTGCTCAGAAGGATACTGCGCAGGGCTGTCAGACATGGTGTTCTGCTCGGTGCGAGCAAGCCTTTCCTGTACGAAATCTGTGATGCGGTGATCGAGAGAATGGGAAAGACTTACCCGGAAGTTGAAAAGAAAAGGAATCTTATAAGGAACGTGACAAAAGCTGAGGAAGAGAGGTTCTTCAAAACGATCATGCAAGGTCTTGAAATGTTGAATGAGATCCTCGAACAATCGAAGGAAATCATAGACGGAGAAAGCTTGTTCAGACTCTACGACACCTACGGTTTCCCACCGGACATAGCTATAGATGTGGCAAAAGAGAAGGGGTTGAAGGTGGATCTGGACGGATTCGAGCGTTTCATGGAACAACAGAGAGAACGCTCAAGGATCTCCAGGTCCGATGTCGAGTACGCGAAAACCGTGAAAGACTACGAGCAGTTGGCTAAAGTTCAAAAGATCTCCTTCGTCGGTTACGAAACGCTGACACACGAATCTACAGTTTTGATGATTCGAAGAGATTCAAGTGCAGAGTCGGTCTCTGCTGGCGAAAAAGTAGAAGTCGTGGTGAATGAGACACCGTTTTACGCTGAAAGAGGTGGTCAGGTCAGCGATGTCGGCTGGATGAAATGGGAAGATGGAGAAGCCTTCGTGGAACATGTGTTCATACCAACCGAAGGAGTGATCGCACATATAGTCAGAGTTGAGAAGGGAACACTCCGCTTAGGGCAAAGAGTCAGGCTGATTGTTGACGAAGAACGCAGGAAATCCACCGCGCGCAACCATACTGCCACACATTTGCTACACGCCGCTTTGAAGAAGGTTCTGGGTGACCATGTGAGACAGTTTGGATCGCTCGTGGCGCCCGAGAGACTCAGGTTCGATTTCACCCACTACGAAGCGTTGAGCAAAGATCAGTTGATCAAAATAGAGGATCTTGTGAATCAGGTGATATTCGAAGCCCTGCCTGTAATTGTGGAGGAGAAGAGTTACAAAGAAGCCGTTGAGGAAGGAGCCATAGCATTGTTCGGAGAGAAGTACGGAGACGTCGTAAGGGTTGTGAAAGTACCAAACTTCAGCGAAGAACTCTGTGGAGGAACACACGTTTCGAACACGGGAAACGTTGGTTTGTTCAAGATAATCTCCGAAACAGCCGTGTCATCGGGAGTTCGCAGGATCGAGGCGGTGACAGGTTTCAATGCGCTCAAATACGTAAGAAAGATCGAAAGCACACTCCAGACGGCGGCAGAACTGTTAGGGTCTTCCACGGATGAAATAGCAGATCGTGTGAAGAACCTGATCGAGAGAAACCAACAGCTCGAAAAAGAGATCGAACAGCTAAGAATGAAGACGCTGAGTTTGCACATCAAACAGCTGCCCTTCGAGAGGGTGGGGAACGTCAACTTCAAGATGTTGAAGCTCGAAAACGTTGACTCTTCAACGCTCAGAAATCTGTCGGACGTTGCGATCGCAGGTCAGGAAAGATCAATCGTCGTAATGTTCGCCGTTCAAGATGAAAAGGTGAATCTTGTCGTGAGAGTGACAAAAGACATCACGGACAAGATCACTGCGAACGAACTGGCGCGAATCGGGGCAAATCTGCTTGGCGGCGGAGGAGGAGGACGACCGGACTTCGCTCAGGCCGGAGGAAAGGATCCAAGAAAGATCGACGAGGTCGTATCCCGGATGAAAAAGCTCATAATGCAGAGAACTTGAAAAGAGGGGCCCGTTGTGGCCCCCTTTCTGTCACATGAGTATCTTCTTTGCCCTCCAGCCATGCATGGCTAAAGCAAACGCGATGACGGCATAGGCGAGGAATTCTCTGAAGAATTCTCCCACCTGCGGTTGACCGAAGAGTCTGTTTCCCGCGCTCGGCGCCACGACGAACAATGTGTGGAAGAGCACGACACCCAGTATGGCATTCCAGATGGTCGCTTTCCTCGTGGTGGCTCCTCCAACCAGGAGGGCAGCTATGGAGAAGAGACCTATCTGCTCATGACTGTTGTAAGTGTTGATCGTTCCTATATCTTGAAGATAGATCACCTGTCCTATTGCTGCGAAGACCGTCGACATGATGATTGCTATAACGCGCACCTTGTTGACGTTTATACCTGCGACCTCGGCGATGTGCATGTCCTGTCCCACGGCCCTTATGTCCTGACCCAGCTTTGTTTTAAATAGAAGCGTTATGAACAGACACAGGCCGGCAACTATCAGTAATGGCAAGACGAATAGCCTGACTGTTCCTATGCGAATCATCCAGGGATTGTTCAGAGCAGACGCAACTGTACCATAAAGATCTACGGTGTTTCTCAGTCCAACGCCTTCGGGCAACAAGAATTGCTTAGTTCTGAACGGTATCAAAGAGCCAACGAAAAACAGGAAAATGAGCTGATAGATACCGTTGGCGAAGAAACCAAGGATCATCGATGTTATCATTTCTCTTCCTTTGGCCCGGTTGAGGGTCAAACCTGCGAGCCATCCTAAGACTACCGAGATCGCACCCGCCATCAAACAGGCCACCAGAATTCCAACCAAACCTTTGATCTTCCAGTCGACGACAAAAAACAATGCCGCTTGACCAGCCATAGCACCAAGAACGATTCCGAAATTGAGACCTAATCCTCCAATGATCGGAATGATCAAGGACAGAACGAGGAACGTGTTCCTGCTCAACCTTCTCACTATTTCACTTGCCAGAAAGATCGGGGGAATTTGGGCTACCAGAACGGCAGAAACACACAATATCGAGAAAGCAATCGGCACAGCATAAGAAATCAAAATCTTCTTCAGTTTTTCCATCTCATCTCGCCTCCTTTGGAGTTCGCGTGAGTGCATACAGTATCATCCCGTTGCTCACAATGAGCCTCATGACTTCCGTGATATCTCCGCGGGTCACCTGGCTCAGCACGGGAAGGGAAATTGTCAAGAGTGTTTGGAAGACTGCTGTACCGATGATGACATTGCGAATGCTCGCTCGCTTTATGGACGCACCACCTATGAGTATGGAAGCAACCGCGGGAAACGTCATGAACAGCGGTGCCTGGTACAACTGTAGAAACCCGTAACTTTGAGCGTAAACGATGATCCCAACACCGGCCAGAACGGTGGACAGAACAACTGCGACGAGTCTGGCTCTGTTAGGATTCACACCGGAACTGATAGCATAACGCTCGTTCTGTCCAACCAGGTCTATCGAAAGGCCGGTTCTGGTTCTGAAAAAGAGATGAACCAGAAAACAGGCCCCAGCAAAGAACAGCAACAAACCTGTCGGAAACTCGAACCCTCCGATTTTGAACCTCAGAAAATTGTTGAGCACACGACCAAAGTATTTATCCAGCGCCAAAGTGTACCTCAAACCTTTTCCACCTATAGCCCAGATCATGTCCGGATTGGTAAACGGAAGCATCAACCACATGATAGACATGAAAGCGACCACAGAATAGCCCATGTAGGTTCCAACCATCATCTCCTGTCCCCTGACCTTCTCAAGCAGCCAGCCGTAACCCAGACCGATACCAAGGCAAATCAATACAGCAAACAGGATCGCAACCCAAAATCCGGTGAATCCAGCGAGCCCGAGCTGCATGCTTATGAGTGCTCCAAGCAGCCCTCCGATGATCCCCACGGGTAAACCGAAATTAGGCCCCGTTCCTGCCCGGATCGTTGGCACCATGGCGAGCACGAGAACACCGTTCATACCGATACGTCTTATCGAATCACTTAAAAGCGAGGGTATGGAAACTTCGGTGAAGGCCGCAAGGACAAACAGAGCCACGAGAAACAGAAAAATGATGAGCGTCGGTATGTCCACTCTTTTGAGCTGTTCCAGGAATCTATCCATGCTGTAACACCTCCTGAAACTCTCCAGCCATGGCAAGACCGAACTCTGCATCGCTCGCTTTCGGCGGCAAAACCGCGGAGAGTTTCCCTTCCGCGACTATGGCGATCCTGTCACAGATGGACCTGAGCTCGGCGAGCTCGCTCGATGTCATGACGATCGTTATGCCATGTTCTCTGTTCATGCTCACCAGATAGTCGAGCACAAGCTTTTTCGCCCCAACGTCTATGCCTCTCGTCGGCTCAGACACGAACAGAATCTTTGGATTCAGCGTGAACGCCCTCGCGAGACACACCTTTTGTTGATTCCCTCCACTGAGCCTTCTGACCGTTTGTGTCGGGGATTTGCAACGTATGTCGAGCTTCTTGATCATCTCTAACGCGTGTTCCCTGATCTTCTTTCGATCGTACACGGTCATGAAGAGAAACCTCCTGGTGAAAGATCCGAAGGCTTCTATGGCCGTGGCAGCAATGTTCATTTCCACAGACTCGTCCAGGAGCAAGCCGACCCCTCTTCTATCCTCTGAGAGGTAGACGATACCGTTTCTGAGAGCATAAGAAGGATCGTTCAACCTGTAAGGTTCTCCTTCGAAATAGACTTGCCCTTCGGCGGGAAACATTCCTGCGATACCGTTCGCCACTCCGAGTTTGCCGTGACCAGCAAGACCCCCTATACCGAGTATCTCACCCCGTCGAATGTCTATGCTGAAATCCTTCACCATCTCACCGGGCATGTAGACCTTCAGATTCCTTATAGACATGATGATGTCTTCATCTGAAGGTTCCTTCGCGCGGGGTGGGAGAACCACGTTCTCAAGTTTCCTGCCGACCATTTTTTCGGCGATCTCAGAAACAGTGAAAGACGAGGAGGGTTTGCTATCCACAACAACACCGTCTCTGAGTATCGTGATCCTGTCTGAAACCTTCAGAACTTCGCTCAATCTGTGCGAGATGAAGATGATTGCGACACCCCTTTTGGCAAAGTACCGGATCGTGTCGAGCAGCTTCTCCGCCTCGGCTTCGGACAGCACAGCGGTTGGTTCATCCAGAACCAGTATCTTCAAATTTTTCTTATCAATCTCCCGCGCGATCTCTATGAATTGCTTGTGCGCAACAGGCAAGCCAGCGACCACGGCGAGTTCCTCGATCGACATACCTATTGTGCTTATTGCCTGTCTGGCTTCCTTTCTCATGGCCGGAAAATCCAGAGTTCTCAAGGATTTTCCGAACACCTTGCTCAGCAAGTTGTCCTTGGTTATCTCTCTGTTGAGCTTTATGTTCTCGGTCACAGTGAAACCAGGGATGAGCATGAATTCCTGGTGGACCATGCCTATCCCGTACTCCATGGCTCTTCTGGGGCTGTCGATGTTCACGTGCTCATTGTTGATGAGGATCTCCCCTTCAAAACCACCGGTCGAATGGATCACGGGCATACCGAAAAGTATGTTCATCAACGTCGTCTTTCCAGCGCCGTTCTCGCCAACCAATCCCAGAACCTCGCCGGCAGCCACAGCAATGTTCACGTTCTTCAGCACCTGGTTGCCGTAGAAAGATTTACTTATGTTCCGCATTTCCAGTGCGTACTGCATGATCATCCTCCTCGTAAAAAAGATGTCGGCGCGAGGCCGACATCCTTCTCATTTATACATTCATGCAGCTCAGAACTGGGTAACTCCGAATATGACGGAATCCATGGTGATCATGTAGTAATTGCCAGCGTTTGGATACCTCGTGATCGTCTTGATACCGTATCCGGAGATCTTTTCCGAGATCACCCTGTTAAGAACAGTCTTGATAGCATCCATGTCATTGGCCTTGATCTTCTTTTGAACGAGCTCGATGGCTATCTCAACACCAGCCTCGGTGAACACCATGTTGACCGGAACGGGCCAGGTCGCGAACCTTCCAGCACCACCGTTCTCAACAATTTTCTCGTTGATGGCCTTGAGTATGTAGTTGTAGTCTCCCTTCTTATCCGCGGGTATCTCGATTCCGAGTGCTCCTGGGTAACCGTGCGTCGGTGATGGACAGCACTGTTCTGGATAGATACCACCGTGTTGCAGGACCGACTTGATCAAAGGTTCCTGCATGCCACAGTTCGTGGAGAAGAAGGCTGTGTCCTTCCCGTACTTCGCAACTTGCCTTGGAACGTCCTCCAGGATGAACTGTTGAGCGCCGGTCAATCCCTGCTCTCCAAGTGGATCCGGTGCGGAGACGAAAATGAATTCCATGCCCAGCTCGTTACACCGTTGTTCCATGATGTTTCTTCTCTCAGCCAGGAGTTTGTAACTCATGTGCCGCGGGAAGGAATAGTGTATGAGTCTCTTCGCGCCCATTTTGTGCGCGAGATCCACTATGGTGATTCCACGGCCGGGCGTATCGGTTTCAAGTGCCACGTCGACCACCGAGCCGACTACCTCTGGGTCTTCATGAGGTACACCGGCGACGAAGATCATGTCTGGCCTGAACTCCTTGACCCTTCTGATCGCTGCAACTGTTCCAGGAACAGCTTGGCATATCACGATTGCCTTGACCTTGGGATCGTAAGCGAGCTCCACGATTCTTGCGATCGTGGTTTCTTGCTCCTGCATGAACTTGTCTGGATACGTCACGTGGATGATCTCGCTACCGTACTTTTTCACGATGTTCTCAGCACCACGGTACTCGTCCTCACCCTGAGACACCGTACCCGTTACGAGTCCGATTTTGAAGCCAAGCGCAGCGAAGCTCACGAGTGCGAGCGTTAAGATGGCGACCACTAGCAGTTTCCTCATACCCAGTGACACCCCCTTGAAAGATTTTGCCCACGACGATTGTACCACAAGTTTCAACGTACCCGGAAGGAAATCACCAGTTCGTGGCTGCTCTCATCGTAATTCAGATCGAGCTCTTTCAGCAGCATCGCGATGATTGCGAGATCCTCCTCCGAGCCGTACTCACCGATGAGTGGAAGATAGTAATAACCGACTTCCTGTGGTTGAACGTTCAGATAACTCTTGAGTAAATTCAATTCCTCATCTTTGAGAAAGACCTTTGACACTATTCTCACCTCGTAGTATTTCTTAGCCTTCGTGATCGAGATGTTCAAACTTTCTGCAGATCTTTCAAGAAGATACTTTGTAAGTTGTGCGCAAACTCGCGTAACGATTTCTTTATCGAGTGCCATCATAGATCCTCCCTTTTGTGAATTGCTTTTATGATCGGAATCAGTATGATGGCGACGAGGCCACCGGCGAAACCGTTGTTGTAGAGGTTGAACCCCCCATGCAGAAAACCCACGTTGTTCACCATCGCGCTGTGCAGAAAACCAGCTATCACGCCCCACACAGCACCGAATTCTCCTGCAATCGGTGCAACCGTTGTTCCAAACAAAGCAGCAAGCACGTTGTTCGGACCTGCCAGATCGTAACTGTTCGAAACACTCGCTATCGTTACTCCTGCGATCACGGGTACGACATTCCTCAAATGCTTTCCAAGCGCCGTGAAACCTACCACCGTCATTATCCCGCCGATCGTTGGACCATTCAGTTGACTTCCGATGAGCAATACATAGACGGTCGAAATTATGCCCAACAGACCCATGTTGATGAGTGTGAGGGGCACGCCCTCGAGAATAACGAAATCTGTGAGCAACCTTCCTGAGTGTTTCATGAGCTTCCTGTAGCCCCGCAAGCTCCTGTTGTTCAACAACCAGCCGCAGAAGATGACAAAGGAGAACAGCGGCAGCAGGAACAGCGAAAGAACGAGGTTGTTCCCCTCACTCCAGATCTTCTGTACAGGAATCTGAACCCCGTATGCCCTGAAGAAGGCAGCTGCGACGGTACCCACCAGACCACAGGTGAATCCCACGTTGTAAAGGTTGTATCCTTTATGCAACGTCAGAAAGTAACTGGCCATTGAAGGCAAAAACATTCCCACGAAAATACCGATAGTGTAAGAGACTACGAAACGCAGCAGACTGCTTACAGGAAGACCGAAAGCAAAGAAGGAAACCAACGGTGAGATCGCCGTACCGAAGTACGCAACATAGATGTAGCGCTGAATGGGTTCCTTTCGCAGCAACGAATAGAGCGCCACCCCGATCAGAACTGGCCACACGTTGAAAACGTTCTTCCCAAACAGCGCAAAACCACCCACCGTGAGGACGGAAGCGTAAGAAAGGCCACTGATGGGCATCTTCAAAAGTCTCAAAATCAGTGTGAACAGTAACATCAGGGCACCCGAATTGAAAAAAGCTGCTGAAAGACCTCCCACCGCTGTGTAGTCTGTGAGCAAATAATCGGGAGTGCGGATTATCTCAAAAAGATCCTTCACGAGCTTGGCAGGATGCCAAAGTCCACCAGACAGAAGCCCAAAAGCCAAAAAGGAACAGCCGAAGAAGTACAGGCTCAGCGCTTTGAACCTTTCTCTGTTCGAGAAAAGCCTCTTTAAAACTACCGAGAAAGAATCGAGAAATTTGGTCATCGTTCCCTATCCTCCTTGCCTCTCTGATTCTGAGTATATAATTTACACGATATCGGTGCCCAATCTTCAACTATGGTCACAGGCATGATATCGTAACCTGTTCTTAAGGGCTAAATTAAGAACCACACGATTAGAATTTTATTGTGTGAAAACGACCACAGGTGGAGGAAGAATATGGCGCAGGAAAAAGTGAAGGACGTACTGGAGCTCATCAAGAAGAAAGAAGAAGAAATACAGAACGAATTTCAAAGAGCTGAAGAACGTGCCAAGCAAAACCTCCAAAAGCGCGTCGAGGAACTACGCCTTCAAATTGAACGTGAAAAGGAAACCTTCGAAAACTGGCTGGCTGAAACTCTGAGGGAGCGAAGAACGCAGATACACTTAAAAAAACAACAGTTGCACGAAGAGCATCAGAAGCAGCTGGAATCCCACAAAAAAGCATTACTCCGGAATCTCGATAAAGCTGTGGGCTTTGCCCTGAAATTGATCGTGGAAGAGTGAGTGAAAAGGCATGGCGATACTCAGAGTCGAACGCTTCTGGCTCGTTGTCCCAAAAGAAGAGGAATTCAAACTTCTCGAGCTGTTCAAGATCTTTCCCAGGATACACTGGGAAAGGTCGAGACACATCGAAACGCAGTCCACCAAATACAGTGCTCACCTCAGCAGAATCGAAGAGATTTTCAGGATCACCCTTGAGCTTTTCCCAAACAAGAAAGGCTTGCTGGAAAGCTTCTTTGCTGGCAGAGAGGAAATCGACGAAAAACATTTCCGCGCGCTTTTGAAAGAGATCAGCTGGAAGAAGCTCTACAGAACTGCGAAATGGGCCGAGCGAGCTCTGGAGAACCTGAAAAGGCGTAAGGAGCGGTTGGAACAGCTCATTCCTGAAATAAAGTTCTGGAGCGAACTCGACTGCCCACTCGATTTTCAAAGAAGTTTCGAGCGATACCGGCTGTTCTCCGGAACAATAACGAGGAAGAACTTCGAAGCGTTCTTGAAGCAAGCCGGTGATCTTCTGGAGGAAAGCTGGATCTGGTCGACGCAGGACAAGAAGAACGTCAAATGCATCTTGCTGGTCAATAAAGAAAACGCCGAAAAGATCGAAAGAACTCTGCAGAAATTTGAGTTCAACTTCAAAAGGATACCTTATCTGAAGACCAACCCAGCTGAATCGATAAAGCGAGTCGAGAGAGCGCTCGAAAACGTTGAGAAGGCAAAGGAACGTATCCTCGAGAAAGCCTCTGTGCTGAACGAAAAGATCAAGAATTTGCAAGCCTGGTACGATCATTTTCTCTCCAGGTCGCTCGAAGAGAAAACGGTCGAATTTCAGCACAAGACAACGTACTTTGTGGCTTACACGGGCTGGATTCCAGTCATAGACAAGCAGCGGTTCATCAATTTGCTCGAACGAAAGATCCCCCAGTACGGCTTCGAAAGCCGAGAACCATTACAGGACGAAGAACCGCCAGTCATACTGCACAACCCTCGTTTCATAAAGCCTTTCGAGTTCTTGACAAAGCTTTACGGCATGCCCAAGTACAACGGGGTGGATCCCACACCGTACGTCGCTCCTTTCTATCTGATATTCTTTGGGATATGTCTGGGTGATGTGGGTTACGGTCTGGTGCAACTGATCCTGACGAGCTGGATCAAGAAAGCCTTCAGACCCGAACGCGGTGCAAAAGAATTGCTTGACCTTTTACAGATCCTGAGCTTTCCATCGATCCTCGTCGGACTTCTAACCTGGAGTTTCTTCGGTAGCCAGCCATTCCTCGGACCGGACGGCAAGTTCCTCGGTATACTACCACTCTTGAATCCGACCGGTGAACTTATGAAGGCTCTGGGCGTAGCACTCTTCATCGGTGTGTTTTCACAGATGTACGCTCTTGTGCTCAGGACGATCAGCGGTTTCAAGACAAAAGATTACAAAATGGCCATCTTCGACGGAGTGTTTTGGCTCGTTTTCTTTGCGTCGCTTCTCGCTTATTTTGGCTTGCAGTTACTGACCGGTAAGCCTTACAGGATCTTTCTCTACACTTTACTTGGCTCTGCACTCGGTTTAATACTCACGCAAGGTCGTGACAGGAAAAACATCTTCTCCCGCATTATGGTTGGCGTCATCAGTTTGTACGGTATCGTTGGTGCATATGGGATTTCATCCTTTGTGGGTGATGTACTGTCCTACTCCAGGTTGTTTGCCCTGAATTTGGTTGGTAGCGTTTTCGGTTCCGTCATAACTCAACTTGCACAGATGGTGAAAAATTTACCCGTGCTCGGGTGGGTTATGTTCACACTGATTTGGATCGGAGGACAGCTTTTGAACTACGTACTCAGTGCTCTGTCTGCTTTCGTGCACTCTACGAGGTTACAGTTTCTCGAAATGTTCGGCAAGTTTTACAGTGGCGGTGGAAGGGCTTTCACCCCTTACGCTTTCGAAGGAAAATACTTCAAGGTTAGGAAGTAGAAGAGGAGGTAGATAAGATGCTTGGATTGTCCATCGCTTTGATCGGTGCAGCACTCGGCGCAGCTTTTGGTGCGATCGGATCTGCCAAGGGAGTGGGAATGGCAGGTGAAGCGGCAGCCGGTGTCCTCGCAGAGAAACCGGAGCTCTTCGGAACGGTCTTGATCCTTCAGGCGCTTCCCGGAACACAGGGTTTCTACGGCTTCATAGGCGCATTCCTGATACTGCTGCGCCTGGGTGTACTGGGCGGAAACTTTCCTGAACTGACTCTTGCCCAAGGGCTGACCGTGTTCGCCGTCAGCATTCCCTTGATATTTGGTTTGTTCGTCAGCGGCATCTGGCAGGGCAAGGCAAGTGTGGCGGCGCTGCAGATGGTCGCCCAAAGGCCCCAGACAACCGGTCAAGCCATCATAATACCAGCCCTCGTCGAAACCTATGCGATACTTTCGTTGATAACCTCCATAATCTTGCTGTTCTATGGAGTGAAGCTGTGATGTCTCTCCAAAGGATCCTTGAGAGGCTCGAACGCGAAAAAACGGAA
Source organism: Pseudothermotoga sp. (assembly GCA_003510135.1). Lineage (GTDB taxonomy): Bacteria > Thermotogota > Thermotogae > Thermotogales > DSM-5069 > Pseudothermotoga_A. The sequence goes on along the minus strand of DOKY01000036.1, from coordinate 132,353 downwards.
CGAATAAAACAAATAGAGGAAGAGTACGAGAAAAAATTTCAAGAGCTGGCAAAGGCCGAGAGAGAAAAGTTCAACGCATGGAAGGAAGAACAACTGAAAAAATTGGAACATACCATTGCGGACGAGGAATATGCGATCCTGTCGAAGGAGAGGCTGTTTTTCAAGAATGAACTTACGAAGATTGAGAACGAAGTTCTGGAACAGATGAAACAGAAACTGATCGATGCCATTCTCAACCTACCAAACGATGCTTATACGCGTATATGGGAAAAGCTTGTGGAAAGAGAAAACTTGTCTGAGGCGAGGATCATGCTGGCCAGGGGTGAATCGAAACTCGATATTGATGAACTCAGTCGCAAGTACAACCTTTCGGTCGCAGAACAAAACGTAGAAGCCAGGGGCGGTTTCGTGGCTGAGAAAGAACAGTTCGTGATCGATCTGACGCTTGACACACTCGTCAACGAGATTGTGGAAAATAACCTGGCTCAGATCGCGAAGATCTTGCGCGGTGAGGCATGATGTATGAAAGGTATCTGTTCTCATCGACGAATTTGAAGGCCAAAGCAACCAAGTTCATAGACAGGGCGCAATGGCAGTGGCTGGCAGATGCAAGCTATGAGGACTGCATAGATTGGTTGAAAACCACCTGGTACAAACCAATCGTGGACCAGGAGCCAGAGACCGCTTTTCAGCAAATGCTTCTGGACGAACTGAGTTTTCTCTCGAGGAATTTGGAAGAAACGTATCTGAAGTTGCTCGTCTGGGATGGCTGGTTCCACGCGCTAAAGTACAAACGAGAAGGTTTGAAAAATCCACTGGTCATCTTTGCGGAAAAGATGCAGTGGCAGTTCGAAAAAGAGATACTCAAAACGCTCGAACAGGTATGGTTTTCACGTACACCTGTGGCGGAGCTGAGAATTGATGTTCTCAACCTGAACGTCTCGTTCGAATACGAAAGCGCTCTCAAAAGTGAAAACATCAGATCTTTCTGGAGACTGAGAAACCAACTGCTGCTTTTGAAATTAATTCTGAGATGTAAAACTCTCAACCTGCCTTGCGATGAGTTGAACAGGTTCGAGTGGTTCAAGACGAAGGATCTCATTGCGAGGCCAGTTGAAGATTGGCCAAGCTTGGTTCCACCACAGCTGAAAGATCCTCTGCTACGAATGATCGAAGGAAAAGACGTGGATCTCGTCATCAGAGCTGAGCTCTATCGCTTCGCGCAAAGGGCTTTCAAGACGATCGTGAGTGGTCCTGAGGTGCTCGTTTATTACTTCTATCACAAGCTGTGGGAAATCGAGGATCTGATGAGCTTGCTGGAGTGTAAGAAGAACAACGTGCCCAAGCAAGTCTGGCAAGAAAGGATGTTGAAACTGAATGTCTGAAGCTAAAATGATCATTATAGGTCCTGAAAAGCTGGTGAGTGTTTTTGCTGTACTTGGAGTGGAGGTGCGTCCAGTTTCTGACGCGAAAGAAGCCTTCGAGGTGTTCACCAGAGTTCAGAACGAATACTCCCTGATCGTTGTTCTCGAGAGTGTGGCGGAGAAGATCTTACAGAACGTCAAGGAAGATCTGCCACTGATACTTCCAGATACCTTCAGTCACGAAAAGAAGAGTGAGAAAGCTCTGAGAAAACTGTTTGAAAAGATCCTCGGAGTGGATTTGCTTGCCGAAGGAGAGGGATACTATGGAAGGTAAAATTGTCCGAGTCGCTGGTCCGCTCGTAGTAGCCAAAGGCCTTCAGAACGTCAAGATGTACGAAATGGTGAGAGTTGGAGAGTTGAAACTCTTTGGCGAAATCATAGGTTTGGACAAGGACATTGCCTACATACAGGTGTACGAGGAAACCCAGGGTATCGGACCTGGAGAACCGGTGTACCCACTCGGTGAACCTCTCAGCGTCGAGCTCGGTCCAGGCATCGTCGGACAGATATACGACGGTATCCAGAGGCCACTGAGCAAGCTCGCGGAACAGGCTGGAGATTTCCTCAGCAGGGGGCTTTCGTTACCTGCCCTCGACCGGAACATCAAGTGGGACTTCGAAGCCTTGGTGAAACCGGGAGACGAGGTCGTGGGTGGAGACATACTGGGAGTGGTTCAGGAAACTTCGGCGCTCCAGCACAGAATATTGGTACCTCCAAATTTGCGAGGAAAAATCCTTGATATAAAGAGCGGTTCCTATACGATCGAAGAACCTATCGGGATCCTTCTGGACCCGGAAGGTAAGAAGATCGAGCTGAAGCTCATGCACAAATGGCCTGTCAGGTATCAAAGGCCCGTTAGAGAAAAGATCCCACCGCAAGTACCACTCATAACCGGTCAAAGGGTTCTTGACACCTTCTTTCCTGTTGTTAAGGGAGGAACAGCCTGCGTACCAGGACCTTTCGGAAGCGGCAAGACGATCATACAGCACCAGCTCGCAAAGTGGGCTGACGCAGATGTTATCGTCTACGTCGGTTGTGGAGAACGCGGCAACGAGATGACCGAGGTTCTCATAGAATTTCCGGAACTCACCGACCCGAGGACGGGTAAGCCACTCATGGAAAGAACGATACTCATCGCAAACACCTCCAACATGCCCGTGGCTGCAAGAGAAGCATCGGTTTTCACCGGTATAACGATAGCCGAATACTTCAGGGACATGGGTTATAACGTGGCGCTCATGGCTGATTCAACATCGAGGTGGGCAGAAGCCATGAGGGAAATCTCGGGTCGACTCGCCGAGATGCCTGGCGAAGAGGGCTATCCGGCTTATCTAGCCTCCAGGATAGCGAGTTTCTACGAACGCGCCGGTTATGTGAAATGCATGGGCAGTGATGAGAGAACTGGATCTGTGAGCATCATCGGTGCCGTTTCACCCCCGGGTGGAGATTTGTCTGATCCGGTCGTCCAGGCCACTCTCAGGGTTGTCAAGGTGTTCTGGGGGCTGGATGCGAGTCTGGCGTTCAGCAGGCACTTTCCGGCTGTCAATTGGTTGATCAGTTACTCACTGTATTTGGACGTTGTAAAAGAGTACTGGTCTGAACACGTGTCAGCAGACTGGTACGAGCTGAGACAAAAAGCCATGAGTCTTCTCCAGAGGGAAGCCGAACTTCAAGATATCGTCAGGTTGGTTGGTATGGAAGCACTCTCTCCACAGGACAGGCTGGTACTCGAGACGGCTCGTTCAATCAGAGAAGACTTCCTGCACCAGAACGCTCTACACGAGGTCGACACTTACACGTCTCCAAAAAAGCAGTATCTGATGCTCAAGAACATAATGAATTTCTACACAGTCGCATCCAGGTTGCTCGAAGAGGGTGTTCCGCTACAAAGCATCCTCACACTACCCGAACGCGAGAAGATCGCGAGGATGAAGTTTGTGAGTGAAGGTAGGATCTCCGAAATCGAACAACTCATCAAAGAGGTTGAAGAAAAGCTTTTGTCACTGAAGAAGGGGGCTGAAGAAGTTGCCTAAGGAATACACAACCGTTTCGAGAATCAGTGGCCCTCTGATGTTCGTAGAAGGTATCGAAGGTGCGAAGTACGGTGAGGTCGTTGAAGTTAAACTCGCCAGCGGCGAGATAAGACAGGGGCAGGTGCTCGAGGCACACGAAAGTGCGGCACTGGTGCAGATGTTCACCAGCACTCAGGATTTGTCACTCAAAGGCATGCGTGTGAAGTTCCTCGGCAGAGTGCTCGAAGCGAATCTTTCTCCGGCCATCTTAGGTCGAACCTTTGACGGTCTGGGAAGACCGAGAGACGGCGGCCCACAAATTGTTCCAGAAAAGAGACTTGACATAAACGGAAGCCCCATAAATCCGTACGCGCGTGCTTATCCGTCCGAATTCATTCAGACTGGCATATCTGCCATCGACGGCATGAACACACTCGTGAGGGGGCAGAAACTACCGATCTTCTCTGGAGCAGGCTTGCCCCATGCAGCACTTGCCGCCCAGATCGCAAGGCAGGCCAGGTTGTTAAAAGAAGAAGAAAAATTCGCAGTCGTCTTTGGTGCGATGGGAATCACTTTCGAAGAAGCGAACTTCTTCATAGAAGATTTCAGAAGAACGGGTGCGATGGAGAGGACTGTTTTGTACGTGAACCTCGCGAACGATCCGGTGATAGAAAGAATCGCCACACCGAGGTTCGCACTCACCGCTGCGGAATACTTGGCATTCGAGCTGGACATGCACGTGCTCGTGATCCTCACGGATATGACCAACTATGCCGAAGCGCTCAGAGAGATCTCCGCAGCGAGAAAGGAAGTCCCCGGAAGACGTGGTTATCCTGGATATCTCTACACGGACCTCGCGACACTCTACGAGAGGGCGGGAAGAATCAAAGGTCGAAAGGGTTCGATAACCCTCATACCCATCCTGACAATGCCGGAGGACGACAGAACCCATCCAATTCCCGACCTTACAGGTTACATCACCGAAGGACAGATCTTCTTGAGCCGAGATCTTCACAGGAGGGGCATTTATCCTCCCATCGACGTCCTGCAATCCCTATCGAGGCTCATGCGCGGTGGAATAGGTGAAGGAAGAACGAGAAAGGATCATGGCGATCTTTCCAACCAGCTCTACGCTGCTTACTCGAGAGGCTTGGAAGCAAAAGAATTGGCAGTCGTCCTCGGTGAGGCAGCTTTGACGGAGGAAGACCTGCTGTTCCTGAAGTTCTCGCAGAGGTTCGAAGAGGAGTTCGTCAAGCAGGGAGAGTATGAGAACAGAAGTATCTTCGAAACACTCGAGATAGGATGGAAGCTTTTGAGAATGCTCCCGCGGGCAAGTTTGAAACGTATCAGACCCGAGTTCATCGAAGAGTTCCTCGGAAAGGAGTAATAAAATGCCTCTGAGGGTTAATCCAAACAGAATGGAACTTCTCAGGCTCAAGAAGCGCCTGGTGCTCGCGCGCAGGGGCCACAAACTTCTCGAGGATAAACTTGAAGGCTTGATACAGCGATTTCTTCAGGAATCAAAGGATTACATAATGTTCAGAGAAGAGGTGGAATCAGAGTTTCTCGTATTCCTCGCAATCGGTGTCTACGCAAGAACCAGGATAGCTGATGAACTCTGGCAGCTTCTGGTGGAATCGTCGAAAGGAAGCGTCAATCTCAAACAACGCACCGAGAAAAGAATGAATGTACCAGTTGAAGTTTTGTCCGTAGAGGAAGTCTCCCTACCAGTCTACAGTCTTGTCGAAACGCCAGCGGTCCTTGACGAGATCGCGAGAAAATGGAAGGACTTGCTCGAGAAAATTGTAGAGCTCGCCAACAAGGAGCGCTATCTGATTGCGTTGGCAATGGAGATCGAGAGGACAAAAAGAAGGGTCAACGCACTCGAGTACAAACTCATACCGCAACTCGAGGAAACGATAAAGTTCATCGGCACCAAACTCGAAGAACTTGAAAGGAGCAACTTCTTCAGATTGCTGCGATTGAAAGAATGAAAAGCGAAAACCCATCATCGATCAGGGATGACCTCGGGTCATCCTTTTTTTAATGCTCACTGTGACTGTGCCCTTCTCCCGTGCTTCATCTTCCAAAAAACACTTTCATGAAAGATGTATCCCTGAAAGCAGATCATCTCTTGAAAATCTCATTGAAAGGAAAGGGTTCGAACGAAAAACAAAAGGGGGAAGCGTAAGCTTCCCCCTTGAATCCCCGGGCACTACCTACTCTCGCGTGGAGCTGCCTCCACACTACCATCGGCCCAGAGCGGCTTAACGGCCGGGTTCGGAATGGGACCGGGTGTTTCCCGCTCTGGTATCGGCACCCGAGGAAATCTCGAAGAGTCCTTCAAAACTGCATAGGAAGCTACGAGGTCAAGGCCTCGGCCGATTAGTACCGGTTGGCTCAACGCCTTGCGGCGCTTACACCACCGGCCTATCAAGGTCCTGTTCTCGGACCGGCCTTACTCCCTTAACGGGATGGGAGGTCTAATCTTAGGGCGCGCTTCCCGCTTAGATGCCTTCAGCGGTTATCGCTTACGGGCATAGCTACCCGGCGAATGCCCTTGGCAGGACAGCCGGTACACCAGAGGCCCGCTCACCCCGGTCCTCTCGTACAAGGGGTGACCCCCCTCAAACCTCCTGCGCCTGCGGCCGATAGGGACCGACCTGTCTTGCGACGGTCTGAACCCAGCTCACGTACCCCTTTAATAGGCGGACAGCCTAACCCTTGGGACCTGCTTCAGCCCCAGGATGGGATGAGCCGACATCGAGGTGCCGATCCTCGCCGTCGATGTGAACTCTCGGGCGAGACTAGCCTGTTATCCCCGGGGTAACTTTTGTCCGTTGTCGACGACCCTTCCACCCGGAGTCGTCGGGTCACTAGGGCCGGGTTTCCCCTCTGCTCGGCCCGTCGGCCTCACAGTCAGGCCGGCTTATGCCCTTGCACTCAACGGTGGATTTCCAACCCACCTGAGCCGACCTTCGCGCGCCTCCGTTACTTTTTAGGAGGCGACCGCCCCAGTCAAACTGCCCACCTGGCACTGTCCCCAACCTGCTCTTCACAGGTTCAGGTTAGAATTCCGACACACCGAGGGTGGTATCCCACCGGTGGCTCCCCCGACCCTGGCGAGCCGGGTTCACAGCCTCCCACCTATCCTGTACACGGTGTGCCAGAATCCAATACCAGGCTGCAGTGAAGCTCCACGGGGTCTTTCCGTCTAGCCGCAGGTTGAGGGCATCTTCACCCTCACTGAAATTTCACCGGGTCCCTCGCCGAGACAGCGCCCCAGTCGTTACGCCATTCATGCAGGTCGGAACTTACCCGACAAGGTATTTCGCTCACCATCATCTTGGTCTTTCGAACCAAGGGTGGACTGTATCTTCATCCAGCCTTCCCAGTCAATTCGCACAAGATCTGCTTCAGCTGCTCATGTTTTCCCGTGTTCATTTCGAGAGCTATCTGCACGATCTCGATCAGCCCTTCCCTCGTGAGGTGCTTTCCTTCATCCATCATCTTGATGATCTTGCTGAATTTCTTGAAATCGACGTTCTTCTTCGTCTTGAGTGGATGATTTTGAAAGAATTCAACGACCTTTTTCAGACACTCAAATTTCCTTATCCTGAGCTCGTATCTGTCTTCGTGGTTTCTTCTGACCGTACCGCATCCGAAGAAGCGCTTGAGCGCGTAAAGGACTTGGATGTCTCGCCGGTGTTGAACGACTCTGAACTCAGGCAACACCTGATAACCCAAGCTCATCGCCTCGTTCTTGTTCACACCCACATAGAAACATCCTTCTCCATCCACGAACCCAACGACCCACTTTGGATGAAGCTCCATCACACCGCACCTCGCTGGGAAGCTGGATGCCCGGCGTACAGTCTCTGAGGATCCCCCTTTCGGGGTTTCCTGCGGATTGCCCAATCTCTTCCATTTTTACTTGGAGAAAACCTCCCCAAGTAGGAAGAGCTCTAAGGGTTTTCCCGCATACAGCCGGGTATTGCCCTGCAGGTTACCCTGCAGGCAGGCAGCACAGCTACCTTAGGACCGTTATAGTTACGGCCGCCGTTTACCGGGGCTTCGGGTCGGAGCTACGCCTTACGGCCTCACCCCTCCCCTTAACCTTCCGGCACTGGGCAGGCGTCAGCCCCTATACATCCTCTTTACGAGTTTGCAGAGGCCTGTGTTTTTGGTAAACAGTCGCCAGGGCCTGGTCTCTGCGACCGCCTCGGGCTCCCCCAGTTTCCGGGTTGCCCCTTCCCCTGGGTTCACCCTACCGCGGCACCCCATCTCCCGAAGTTACGGGGTCAACTTGCCGAGTTCCTTGGCGAGGGTTATCCCGCTCCCCTGAGCCTTCTCAGCTCGCCCACCTGTGTCGGTTTGCGGAACGGTCACCTGCAATCTCAAACGGTGCACGAGGTTTTTCTCGGCAGTGTGGGGTCAGCACCGTTGGACCCTCACGGGTCCTCCCCATCACGGCTCAGGCTCCGGGTGCGGATTTACCTACACCCATCAACGCCCTAACCGCTTGGAAGGGAGTGCCACTTACCCTCGGCGCCTACCCTCCTGCGTCACCCCTTGCACCTCGATTGCAGGTGGCGCTGGAATATTAACCAGCTTCCCTTCGGCTACCCCTTTCGGGTTTACCTTAGGGTACCGGCTAACCCTGGGCGGACGACCCTTCCCCAGGTACCCTTGGGCTTACGGGGGGAGAGATTCTCACTCTCCTCTCGCATACTCATGTCCGCATTCTCACTTCCGCCTCGTCCAGCAGCCCTCGCGGGTCTGCCTTCACCCTACAGCGGAAAGCTCCCCTACCGCCTGCACCTCATCGGTGCAGACCCGCGGCTTCGGGGGGTGGCTTGAGCCCCGTTACATCTTCGGCGCAGCGCACCTCGACTGGTGAGCTGTTACGCACTCTTTAAAGGATGGCTGCTTCTAAGCCAACCTCCCAGTTGTCTTAGGTGCGCCACATCCTTTACCACTTAGCCACCTCTCCGGGCCCTTAGCCGGCGGTCTGGGCTGTTCCCCTTTCGACCATGGAGCTTATCCCCCACAGTCTTTCTCCCGGGCTTTATGTGCAGGGATTCGGAGTTTGACAGGGTTCGGAGGTTACCCCCCTAGCCCTATCAGTGCTCTACCCCCTGCACAGACCACCCGAGGCCGCACCTCAATGCGTTTCGGGGAGAACCAGCTATCACCGGGTTCGGTTAGCTTTTCACTCCTACCCCCAGGTCATCCGAGGACTTTTCACTGTCCACCGGTTCGGACCTCCAGTGGGGTTTAGCCCACCTTCATCCTGCCCAGGGGTAGCTCACCCGGCTTCGGGTCTGCCGCCAGTGACTAACGCCCTGTTCGGACTCGCTTTCGCTACGGCTACGCCTTGTTCGGCTTAACCTCGCCACTGACGGCAACTCGCGGACTCATTAAGCAAAAGGCACGCCGTCACCCTTACGGGCTCCGACTTAGTGTAGGCATGCGGTTTCAGGTTCTGTTTCACTCCCCTCCCGGGGTTCTTTTCACCTTTCCCTCACGGTACTAGTACGCTATCGGACGGCGGGTAGTATTTAGCCTTGGAGGGTGGTCCCCCCTGATTCCCGCAGGATTCCACGGGTCCCGCGGTACTCGGGGTCGCAACCCAGGAAGTCCTCTACCTTTCGCCTACGGGGCTTTCACCCTCTCCGGCGTGCCATCCCAGGCACTTCGGCTAGATAGAGGATTTGTAACTTCCCGGCGAGTCCGTGGCCTCGCCCGGTTGCGCCCCACAACCCCAGTGCAACAACGCCCACGGGCTTGAGCATTGCACTGGTTTAGGCTTCTCCCCTTTCGCTCGCCGCTACTCAGGGAATCTCGTTTGATTTCTTTTCCTCGGGGTACTGAGATGTTTCACTTCCCCCGGTGTCGCACCGCCTTTCGGCGGCAACTGGTCTTACGACCAGTTAGGTTTCCCCATTCGGGAATCCCCGGATCAACGCCTGTTTGCGGCTCCCCGGGGCTTATCGCAGCTTACCACGCCCTTCGTCGCCTCCCGCCGCCAAGGCATCCACCGCATGCCCTTAGTACCTTGACCTCTTCGCTTCCTATGCAGTTTTCAAAGACCCTTCCCTTGGTGGAGACGAGGGGATTCGAACCCCTGACTTCCTGCTTGCAAAGCAGGCGCTCTCCCAACTGAGCTACGTCCCCTCCATGGTGGGCTCGGGAGGACTCGAACCTCCGACCTCACGCTTATCAGGCGTGCGCTCTAACCACCTGAGCTACGAGCCCTCTCGAGTCACTCAAAGATGGATAGCAGTCCCGCTTCACTCCCTAGAAAGGAGGTGATCCAGCCGCACCTTCCAGTACGGCTACCTTGTTACGACTTAGCCCCCCTCACCAGGTTCACCCTCAACGCTCTCCCTCCCTTTCGGGTTAGGATGAGCGTCTTCGGGTGCCCCCGACTCGGGTGGCTTGACGGGCGGTGTGTGCAAACCCCGGGAACGTATTCACCGCGGCGTGGCTGATCCGCGATTACTAGCGATTCCGGCTTCACGCAGGCGGGTTGCAGCCTGCGATCCGAACTGAGGGTGGTTTTAGGGATTGGCTCCCCCTCGCGGGGTCGCAACCCATTGTACCACCCATTGTAGCGCGTGTGTAGCCCAGGGCATAAAGGGCACGAGTACCTGACGTCGTCCCCTCCTTCCTCCGGCTCGTCGCCGGCAGTCCCCTTAGAGTGCCCGGCCGAACCGATGGCAACTAAGGGCAGGGGTTGCGCTCGTTGCGGGACTTAACCCAACACCTCACGGCACGAGCTGACGACGGCCGTGCACCACCTGTGCAGGCTCCCCATCCAAAAGGATGGGGTCCCTCCCCTTTCGGGTCGGTACCACCTGCATGTCAAGCCCTGGTAAGGTTCTTGGCTCAGCATCCAATTAAACCACGCGCTCCACCGCTTGTGCGGGGTCCCGCCAATTCCTTTGAGTTTCACCCTTGCGGGCGTACTCCCCAGGCGGCCCACTTAACGCGTTAGCTACAGCACGGAGGAATTAATCCCCCACACCTAGTGGGCATCGTTTACGGCTAGGACTACCCGGGTATCTAATCCGGTTTGCTCCCCTAGCTTTCGGGTCTCAGCGTCGGGCGCGGCCCAGGAGACCGGCTTCCCCACCGGCGTTCCTGCCGATATCTACGGATTTCACCCCTACACCGGCAGTTCCGTCTCCCTCTACCGGCCCCAAGCTCAGCAGTTTCGGGCGCAATTCCACAGTTGAGCTGTGGGATTTCACACCCGACTTACCGAGCCGCCTACACCCGCTTTACGCCCAGTGAATCCGGGTAACGCTCGCCCCCTACGTATTACCGCGGCTGCTGGCACGTAGTTAGCCGGGGCTTCCTCGCGAGGTACAGTCATCGGCCTGGCATTTCCTCCAGGCCTTATTCCTCCCTCGCAACAGGGGTTTACACCCCGAAGGGCTTCATCCCCCACGCGGCGTCGCTGGATCAGGCTTTCGCCCATTGTCCAAGATTCCCCACTGCTGCCTCCCGTAGGAGTAGGGCCCGTGTCTCAGTGCCCTTGTGGCCGACCACCCTCTCAGGCCGGCTACCCGTCGTAGGCTTGGTGGGCCATTACCCCACCAACTACCTGATGGGCCGCGGGCTCATCCCTCGGCGGAGCAAACGCTCCTTTCATCCAACAACTTGTGTTGTTGGATCGTATGGGGTATTAGCCGGAGTTTCCCCCGGTTATCCCCCTCCGAGGGGTAGATTACCCACGTGTTACTCACCCGTGCGCCGCTGGTACCCTTGCGGGTACCCGCTCGACTTGCATGTGTTAGGCACGCCGCCAGCGTTCACCCTGAGCCAGGATCAAACCCTCCACGAAATCTAAGCGGAAGGTTTAGATCCTTGACCCTTTGAATTCTTTATGATTGGCGGGACTGCTATCCATTTTTCAATGACCCGACGACAAAACAATGTGAGTCTTACTCAGACCCTCTGTCGCTTTATTCATTTTCCAAGACCCTGCTACTTATAACTGCTCTCACACGAGCGGCCGAATATCATGGTACCACCTGTCAAGACGCGTGTCAAGTTACGAAAAAGTTAATTCCCCGCAAGGCCCAGCGTTCAACCACCCAGGTAAGCCCGCTTAACCTCCTCATTGGCGAGTAATTCTTTTCCGGTGCCTTGTAAGACTATTCGACCGGTTTCGAGTACATAAGCATAATCCGCTATATTCAAAGCTGCGTAGGCATTCTGTTCAATCAGAAGTATCGTCTTACCCTCACTGTGAATTTTTTGAATCACCTCGAACAATTGTTCCACTATTATTGGTGCAAGGCCCAAAGAAGGCTCGTCGAGCATTAACAGATCAGGCCTGCTCATCAGAGCTCTGCCTATTGCAAGCATCTGTTGCTCTCCGCCGGATAGAGTTCCACCCTTCTGGTTGAGTCTTTCCTTTAAAACAGGAAAAAGCGAGAAAATCCATTCCATGTCCTCTTGAATTCCATCTTTGTCATTCCTTTGATATGCTCCAACCAACAGATTTTCATAAACCGTCAGATTTGGAAAAATCCTCCTGCCTTCTGGAACCATGGCGATCTTTTTTGAGACAATCTCATTGGTTGGCTTGTTCGTGATGTTCTCACCATTCAGAAAAACGTTTCCAGATTGTACTCTGACGAGGCCACATATTGCCTTCAAAGTGGTCGTCTTACCTGCACCGTTCGAACCAATCAGGGTTACGACTTTCCCTTTTTCCACCTTGAAAGATATTCCCTTCAATGCCTTTATTGCACCATAACTCACATGCAGATCCCTAACTTCGAGCATAAACACCACTTCCTAAGTAGGCTTTTATAACTTCGGGATTGTTCTGTATCTCTTTGGGAGAACCTTCTGCAATGACACAACCATGATCCAGAACCGTTATTTTCTCACATATTCCCATGACAACTTTCATATCGTGTTCGATCAGAAGTATTGTGAGACCAAATTCGTCGCGAATTCTCTTTATGAATCTCATCAGTTCAGCAGTTTCTTCCGGATTCATACCGGCCGCAGGTTCATCGAGCAGTAAAATCTTTGGTCTCGTTGCAAGAGCTCTTGCTATCTCAAGTTTTCTCTGATAACCGTATGGAAGTGAGCCCGCACTTTCATTCGCAAGCTGCTTCAGCCCAACGGCTTCAAGAAGATCCAGTGATTCTTTTGTCATCTCGCGTTCCTCTCTTGCATACTTGGGCAAATCGAGGACGGCCGAGAAAACAGATGCTTTCAACCTGAAATGACATGCCACACGAACGTTGTCGAGCACGCTCATTCGGTGAAAGAGCTTGATGTTCTGAAAAGTTCTCGCTATGCCCAGTGCTGCTATTTCGTGTGGTTTTTTCTTCGTTATGTCGATTCCCATAAAATACACTTTTCCAGAGTCCGGACGGTAAACGCCAGTTATGACGTTGAAAATAGTTGTTTTACCGGCACCGTTCGGACCAATGAGACCTGCCAGCTGACCCTGTTCAAGTTCCAGAGACACGTTGTTAACGGCCACCAAGCCGCCGAATTTCTTGGTCACCTTGTCCAACTTCAGGATCGCCACACTTCATCCTCCCCGGTTTGATTGACGCCTTTTGAAAAACGAAATGACACCCTGCCATGAAAATTCTCTATCACCCAGGATGCCGTGTCTGAAAAACAGAACCGATATCATTAGTATGATGGAGAAAATCAACATCCTCATGCCAGAGATGCCAGGTATCGTTATCCCGAAAATTTTCATTGGTGTCTCCACAATCCTGAGCCATTCCATCAAAACGGCGATCAGAACACCTGAAATCACTGTCCCGGTTATGCTGCCAAGTCCTCCTAGGAGAACTATCAGTACAATCTGGAAAGTGAGCATTATGTTGAACGCGTTTGGATCGATCGTCATCACCAAACTACCGAGTAGCCCACCTGCAATACCCGCGAAAAATGCGCCCACAACAAAAGCGAGAGTTTTGTGATAAAACAAATTGACACCCATCGCTTCAGCGGCCTCTTCGTTGTCTCTAATTGCCTTCAACGCCCTGCCATAGCTGGAATCGATCAGCCTCTTTATGAAAAACACGGTGAACACAGCCCATCCCCAGCTCCACCACAAATTTGTGTACGTTGGCAAACCTTTAAGCCCCAAAGGCCCGTTTGTCACACTCTGCAAATTGTTGAAAAGAACCCTGATTATTTCAGAAAAACCATAGGTAACTATCGCGAGATAATCACCTTTCACCCTCATACAGGGAGCACCAACGAGGAAACCTGCACCGGCGGCAAGCAATCCACCGATCAGCAACGCCGGGAAAAACGGAATTTGAATTCGATTCAGCGGCCATATCAGCGGTTTTATGAAAAAGTTCATCGCCTTCAGCTCAGGTGACATATAAAGTAAAGCAGACGCGTAAGCACCTATTGCCATGAATCCGGCGTGGCCAAGGGAAAATTGTCCCGTGAATCCATTTATCAGGTTAAGACTGACTCCGAGAATCACGTATATCGCCGCCACGTTCATGATTCGAATTACGTATGCATCGAAATTATTCTGCGCATAGCTGATAAAAGCGAAAAACACAACAAGCGCGATCAACGTCAGCCAGAACGATGGTTGCTTGTACACACTCATTCCCCCTAAGTCTCACCAAACAGACCTGTAGGTTTAAAGAGTAAAACGAAGACCAGCATAATAAAAATGAAAGCGTCCCGGTAGCCTGCCAGATCCGGGAGAAACGCAACAAGCAAGATCGAAATCATGCCAATCAAGAAGCCCCCAACCATGGCTCCTTTGATACTTCCGATACCACCTATTATGGCTGCCGTAAAAGCGCGCCACCCCGGAAAAACCCCCATGAATGGCCATATCTGTGGATAGCGCAGCGCCCAGAATATGGCACTGATGGCTGCAAGGCTTGAACCAACTGCAAAAGTAAAGGTTATCGTCCTGTCTACGTTTATCCCCATCAACCTCGCTGTGTCAAAGTCGTACGCAAGAGCTCTCATTGCGAGTCCCATCTTTGTCTTATAAACCAGGTAACTCAGGAAGAAGAGAGCCCCTATCGACACAACGATCGTGATTATTGTTACAAGCTGGATTCTGACTCCCCATACGTTCAGTGTTTTGTTCAACACCGCCGGTTGATAGAAAGGTTTCTGTCTGCCACCGAAAACCACAATTGCGAAATTCTCAAGCAGGAAGGACATGCCTATGGCTGAGCAGAGGGAAGAGATTCTCGGTGCATTTCTCAGTGGCTTATAAGCAACCTTTTCAATTGATATTCCAAGGAGTGCTGTGAGAAATATCGCAAAAAGGAATGACAAAAACCACGGAAACGAAAAGAGAACTATCCCGTAATAAACAAAGAACGCCGCCATCATGAATATGTCGCCGTGAGCAAAGTTGACCAATTTCACAACACCGTAGACGAGTGTGTATCCAATTGCGACAAGCCCAAAAACGAACCCAAGTGCTACTCCATTTGCCAGGTGCTGGAGAAACAAGGTCAAGTTCATCAAGACACCCCCAGAAGAAAACGCGCAGGCGGAAGCCTGCGCGTCACTCATTCACTTGGTCTGACTGTTGTCACATACACGAACTTCCCATCCTTGACAACCCTTATAACTGCATCCTTAATTGCGTCTCCGTTTTGATCGAGCGTTATATAGCCTGTTGCACCCTCGAAATTCTTCGTAGCGGCGAGCGCATCTCTTATTGCTTTCGGGTCAGCTGATCCTGCTCTTTTAATCGCATCAACAACAAGCATGTAAGCGTCATATCCCAGTGCGGCAAAAGCACTTGGATCTTTGCCGTACTTCGCCCTGAATGCCTTGATAAACTCCGCAGCTCTGGGAGTTGTCGTGGCCTCAGTATCAAAGTGCGTGCTGAAATAGCTTCCTTCAACTGCTTTGCCACCAACCTCGAGAAATTCTGGAGCTTCCCATGTGTCACCACCCAAGAATATCTGTTTCATTCCAAGTTCGCGTGCTTGTTTTATGATCAGAGCAGCCTCACCGTAAGCGGCAGCAGGTATGAAGATCACATCAGGATTTTTGCTGTTTGCGAACGTCAACTGGGCTGTGAAATCCTGGTCTCCCGTTTGATAGGAGATAACCCCTAAAACGGATTTCTTATTGTTGGTGAGTTTCTTGAAAGCCTCCTGGAAGTAGTGTGACAGGCCAACCGAATAGTCCGAAGCGATGTCCTGAATTACGACAGCAGTCTTCGCTCCAAGCTTTTCAACGGCAAACTGTGCCATGACCGTGCCCTGGAACGGGTCTATAAAACAAACTCTGAAAACATATGGCTTGCCAAGTGTCACAAGTGGGTTCGTCGGGGAACACCCAACCATCGGCACCCCGAGTTTGTTCGCAACCTCACTGCCGGGTATGGCCACAGCGCTTCCGTAACTACCTATGATCGCCACCGCCTTGTGATACTCGATCAACCTCGCCACGGCATTAGCCGCTTCTACCTTGTCACTCTTGTTGTCCACAAGCACGAGTTCAATCGGTCTGCCAAGAACTTCTTTCACCTGCTCGTGAGCAAGATAGATGCCTTCCATGGTCATCTGTCCACCTGCAGCGTATGGACCCGTCATTGGCTCGAAAACACCAATCACGATGGGCTCTGCTGCGATAACTAAGGTTGCAAACAGTAACAGAGACATTACCCACTTCATACCAACACCCCCTTGTGTGATAAAAAATCATGTGTTCGTTACCAGTGTTACTGACTTTTCAATTATAACATCGAGCACTTAAAAAATGCAAGTCAAGCACATCGTATGGGCAAACGTTAGTGGATGTCTAGCTGTCAGCTCTCGTTTGTACCGTCGTGTCATCTCAGGTTGTTGAGCACAGACGTGCTCACCATCGCGCCTGGTGCTCTTCTGCCCAGCCGAGTGCCCCGTCCACGATGTAGAGGTTGTGTTCCGCATCCCTGACGAACCCCTTGAACCTACCTATCATCTGGTGCACACTCGATGCAACGATCACGAGGTTACTCTTTGCTATCCTTTCAAAGAAAGGGTGAAACTCCAGTTCTACCTGATCGCTCGATTTCGTGTATATGTGCCATGGTTTGAACAGATCTTTTCTGTCGTAGTCAAAGGCAACATCACTTTCTATCTTGAAGAGTTTCCCGTTCACAAAGACTGCGTTCTCGTTCGCACCCGTTCCGTCTGTCCAGCCCGCACCCAGGTTCACACCGACGATGTGATTTTCGAGTGCGGTTGAAAAGCTGGCCCAGTTCCAGAAAGTCCGGTATTTCCAGACTCCTCTCCCAAAGTCGAGGGTGGCGAAGGAATCGTTCACGTTGAACTCGTAAGCTCTGTTACCGACCAGCAGAGTTCCCTCAGCAGGAAGCCCAACGGACTTGGTGGTCAACTGAAACCTTCTCCAGGACCAAGGCACAACAACTGTCAGAGATTCTTGAGAAGAGAAGTAAACTTTGATCCGCGCGTCCACCCGTCCAAGGCATGTGTGTGGAATTGAAGCACTTATGAGAACTTTCTCATGAATCACCTCGAATCTTACACTCATCTTTTTCGAGTGGAACGAAACACTCTCACGCAATGTCTCAGGCAGATCACAGCCAACACCGAAGGGTGTGATTACCCTCTCCTCGAAGAAGTCCTTGCTGTTAAGATCGAGGAAGTAGACAAACACCATACCAACGTAATCTAAGTTGGAGATCGTCGCCGAGAAGAGACAATCCTGATTCATCACGGCCCAGTAGTTCCATTTCTTTTTCCTCAGAAAATGGTCTCTCAAGTTTGCTTTGATCAACGGCTTTCTGCTCCAACCGAGTGCGTTTGGATTGAGCCTCCCCCAGCCAACACAAAGATCAACGCTTTGAGCTATTTCACCACTTGACGCCTTCATTTGTATCACCCCTTTTCACAGCACCTGTCATGGATGCCGCTCCCCTATTTCATCTGACAACCAAACCCGACACAGAAGTTCCTTTGACAGGCACATCACCTATGCTTCGACTAATATCAACTAATCATTCGATAGTATACTGATGGCAACTTTCCGCCTCGCACAGTCGCTACTTCGAAACTTCCAACCTTCCGCGTACGCTGGCCACCAAATCTCAGTATATCAGTGCTGAGCTGCGACCCTCATCGATCCTAAATCCTCACACCCTGAGCGTATGATTTCTTAACATCTTAACCCGACAGCCCAACCTACCCACAATGCTTGTCATTCTTTTTAACCTTGCACATTTATACTGGGCCTTGCTCTCATGCTATAAAACATTGTAAATCCTTTCAGGTGAAAGCTACGAGCCGGTGAGCCCCACCGAACACAGATTCCGCACCAAACAGGCTTTCCTAGCTTTTTCGATTTCACGTGAGACAGCTCCTGAGTTTTTCGACCCAGGGTTCCAAAGCCCCCAAAGTCTTTGAGTTAGACGCTCGAAGCCTGAACGCATTCCTCATGAAAAGTGAAAGCATTCCTGGACTTGAACCAAGCATCCCAGAAGAACAAGTTGAAGAAATTTTATAACTTGTTTCTTGCGTTGACAACGGTTCCATCATTCGTGATCGATTATTGCAAACACTCTTCCGCGCTTCTAACCCACTCGAACATATCACAGCGAAGAAGTCGAGTTGCCTTTCACAAAAAGTTTCGACCTAACTTACGAGAATCCGCCGGGAAAGTGTACTCTTTCAAGGGTGAGATGAAAGGCGGCTTTTTCGTTAGATATAACGATGGTAATGTACAACAGA
>DOKY01000036.1:80630-114095 GCA_003510135.1 Pseudothermotoga sp. | reverse complement strand
TATAACGATGGTAATGTACAACAGAAGGGAAAGTAAGTTGTGAGCAAAGCCGATTCCCTGCAGATAGAGTTATTAAGTGCGGATGTGGTTGGAACTGCGATAGGGATGTTAATGTTGAAGGGGAAAGACCACTACTTCAGTAGTGAGACGAGTTCACGACTCTTCCGTTGCCGCAAGATTTCTTAGAGTGTGACACTGTCGTATGAAGCTTTCGGAAAGGAGACAGAGTGAATGTTTAATTTCTCTTCGTCCGTATATCTTTATATGGGACAAAAAGGCGCGCCGACCAGGATCCTGGAGGACTGTGAAGTAAATTGGGATAAGTCTACCCCGTCAGGAACGCGGTGTAAGTTTCACCTTATCAAGTGAATCTCTGCGAAGCGCTTTTATGATCTTTGAGAAGTCTCCGTGAGATCGATGAAGTTGACCGATATGATTGTGAGATCAAAATATCTGGCCAGCCTTACCACCTTGAAGCTGGGGATTTCATTCTCATGCCGCCCAACGAGCCGCACGCGGTGAACGCCTTGGAGAAATTCAAAACGCTCTTGGTGATGATCAAATCTTGAAACTCAGAGCCTCAGTTCTTTGAAGATCTTTTCGAACACGTCGAGTGCCCTGAGTATATCGTTCCGCGAAACATCGTTGTGTGTCACAAGCCTTATCGATGAGTTTGACAAGGCTACAGCGAGAACACCGTTTTCTCTCATCACCTTTAACAGTTGATGAGCATCGACTTTCAAATTGTCCGTTCGCAGTATTACCATGTTCGTTTCAACTTCCTCAGGGTTGACCATATAGCCAATCTCTCTCAGTTTCAGCGCAAGGAACTTTGCGTTTTCATGATCTTCCCTCAATCGTTCCACCATCTTGGTCAGAGCGACGATTCCAGCCGCGGCCAGAACGCCTGCCTGCCTCATACCCCCTCCGAGTATTTTCCTCGCTTTTCTTGCCCTCTCTATGAACTGTTTGCTCCCCACCACGACCGATCCAACGGGTGCGCAGAGACCTTTCGAAAGGCAGAACATCAAAGAATCTGCGTACATAGCGTATTCCTTCACAGAAACGTTCGAAGCGATCGAGGCGTTGAATATCCTCGCACCGTCAACATGAACGTTTATTCCGTGCTGCTTTGCGATCTCGTATATTGCCCTGAAATTTTCGAGGGGAACCACTCTACCGCCCGATCTGTTGTGAGTGTTCTCTATGACTATCAGAGAAGTCCTCGGGAAATGTATATCCTTAGGTTTGATCGCTCTGCGGACATCTTCCGGATCCATCGCTCCGTTTTTACCTTTGATCGGGTGAGGCATCACGCCTGAAAGAACGGCCATCGCGCCTGCTTCGTACCAGAAGACGTGACTGTCCGATTCGAGTATCACCTCATCACCGCGCTGGGTGTGTGCCATGATGCTGACCTGATTGCCCATCGTTCCAGACGCAACAAAGAGAGCTGCCTCCTTGCCAAACATTTTTGCGGCCAGTTCTTCGAGTCTGTTCACCGTGGGGTCTTCGCCGTACACATCGTCCCCAACTTCTGCCTCCGCCATGGCTTTTCTCATCTCGGCTGTTGGCTTCGTTACGGTGTCGGAACGAAGATCGATCATAGGATCACTCCTCATCTGTTGAACTTTCTCAGTGCCCTGCCGGGTCTTTCACCCGTCAACTGCTCATCGCGTACGACAACCACACCGTTCACAAGAACGTGTGCGATGCCCTTCGGGTATCTTTTGGGGTCTTCAAAGCTTGCCAGCTCTTGAACCCGATCGAGATCGAAGACGACGATATCTGCCACCATGTTGGGTCTCAGGATGCCCCTGTCGAAAAGGCCGATCTTTCTCGCAGGAAAGCCCGTCATCTTCCAGACAGCCTCTTCAACGCTCAAAAGCTTGAGCTCTCTCACGTAACGGGCCAAAACCCTGACGAAGGTGCCGAAGTTTCTCGGGTGGGGATGGCCCTGGGAAAGAACACCTTCTGTCGAGAGCGCACTGCCATCCGATCCTATCATCGAATAGGGGCTCTTGATGACGAGTTTGACGTCCTCCTCGTCCATGGCGAACCTCATCATTCCAACGCGACCACGTTCTTCCACGATGAGATCAAAAGCGGTTTCCAGTGGATCTTTGTTGAGTGCTCTGGCGATCTCGGCGAGGCTCTTTCCCTGGAAAGGCTTGTTCTTCTCGCTCACAACGTAGGTGATGTGTATCCTGTCATAACCACCCATCGCCTTCTGGATAGGATCGATCTGTTTTTTTATCTTCTCCCTGATCTTTTGGTCTCTCAGTCTCTCCAGCATTTTGTCAGTACCGTTCTCGTGCACCCAATCCGGTAAGATCGCGTCGAGATCGGTCGCCGTTGCAGTGTAAGGATACACATCACAGGTGACGTCGTAGCCTTCGTTCCGAACCTGTTCTATCATTTTGAGAGTCTCTTTCACTTTACCAAAATACTTTTCACCACAGACTTTGTGGTGGGAAATCTGAACAGAGACTTTGCTTCTTTTGCCTATCTCGATCGTCTCCTCGACGGATTCGATCAGTCTTGCGCCCTCGTTCCTCATGTGTGTGGCGTAGAAGCCGTTGTATCTCGCGACGACTTTACAGAGCTCTGTTATTTCATCAGTTTCTGCAAAGCTTCCTGGAGGATAGATCAAACCTGTGCTCAGACCGAAGGCACCTTGCCTCAAGGACTGCGCGACAAGACTCTTCATTTTTCCCATCTCTTCGATTGTCGGCCTTCTGTTCTCGTAGCCTACGACAGACTTTCTGATCGTTCCGTGTCCTACGAGCATGGCATAGTTTATGGCAGGCCTTGCGCGCTGAAGTGCATCCAGATACTCTGAGACGTTCTGCCAGCCTGCTTCGACGCCGTACATCTCCCTGTAATAACTCTTCGTCTCTTCAAGCGCGCTGTTGAGTAAGGGTGCCAGAGAGTAACCACAGTTTCCAACGAGCTCCGTGGTCACACCCTGCCTGAGCTTGCTTTCACAGAAAGGATTGACGAAACAGGAGAAGTCTGAATGGCTGTGTATATCGATGAAGCCCGGACAGACGAACATACCTTTTGCATCGATAACAACTTTCGTTCTTCTTCGATTCAGTTTTCCCATCTCGACTATCTTTCCATCTTCAATGGCTAAATCTGCGTAGAACCATGGACTGTTGGTTCCGTCCACGACCATTCCGTTTTTGATGAGCACGTCGTACATCGACAACACCTCGATGAAAAAAGCGTGCAGATCCGCGCTCAGACGATGATGTTCAAAAGGCGCTTTGGAACGTATATGGCATCCCTAGGCGCACCGTTCACAAACTTTTTGATTTTTTCGCTCTCCAGTGCTAACTTCAGTACTTCCTGTTTTGTCGCATCTACTGGAATCTTTATTCTGTCTCTCAGTTTACCGTTCACCTGCACCGCGATCTCCACTTCTTCCACCCTTAAAGCTTCCGGATCGTACTGAGGCCAACTTTCTTCCATGACGGAGGTCGTTTTACCCATCGCGTGCCAGAGCTCTTCTGCAAAGTGTGGGGCGAAGGGAGAGATCATCAAAACGAACTTTTCGGCGAATTCTTTCAACAGCGGCACGTGCCACCGCTCCTGTGGAACCTCCTGCAGATAATCCAACGCGTCGTTCACCAGTTCCATCAGACCACTGATCGCCGTATTGAATTTGAAGCCGCCTTCCATGTCCTGGGTGATCTTCAAGAGTGCAGAGTGTAGTTTCCTTCTCAGTTCTATTTCCCTGGGACCCATCTCGGAAGAACCTTGATCGTCCAAAGACAGAATCTTGTCTATCAAGGTCCACGCCCTTTTGATGAACCTGTGCACACCTTCGATGCCCGCATCGCTCCATTCGGCATCCTTTTCTGGCGGTCCCATGAAAAGTATGTAGAGCCTAAGCGTGTCGGCACCGTATTTCTCTATCATGTCGTCGGGTGAGACGACGTTTCCCTTGCTCTTGCTCATCTTCGCACCGTCTTTGTATATCATGCCCTGGGTGAAGAGGTTCGTGAAGGGTTCATCGAAGCTGAGATATCCGAGGTCATGCAGAACCTTCGTTATGAACCTCGAATAGAGCAGGTGCAGTATTGCGTGCTCCACCCCACCAACGTACTGGTCGACCGGTAGCCAGTAATCCACGTCCTCCTTCTTGAATGGGGCATCTTCGAGGTCTGGATTAACGTAACGCAGGTAGTACCAGGAAGAGTCGACGAAGGTGTCCATTGTGTCCACTTCGCGTGTTGCAGGCCCTCCACACCTCGGACAGGTTGTCTTCTTGAACTCTTCCTTCAGAGCCAGCGGGGATTGACCCGTTGGAAGGAATTCGACGTCGTAGGGCAGCGTCACGGGAAGATCCTTCTCGGGCACGGGCACAATGCCACACTTCTCGCAGTACACGATGGGTATTGGCGCACCCCAGTACCTCTGACGCGATATGAGCCAGTCTCTGAGCTTGTACTGTACAGAGCGTGTTCCCAGACCATTCTCTTCGAGCCAGTCGATGACTTTCTCTATACCCTCAGGAACTCTCGTTCCACTCAAAGGACCGCTGTTTATCATGACTCCCGGACCGTCGTAAGCTTTGTCTTCATCGAAAGGTTCTGAGGGTTCTATGACCTGTCTTATCGGTATGTTGTACTTCTTCGCGAACTCGTAGTCCCTCTGATCGTGTGCTGGCACGCCCATGATTGCACCCGTGCCATACTCCATGAGTATGTAGTTCGCCACATAGATTGGAACTTTCTCACCGTTCACAGGGTTTATCGCGTACCTTCCAGTGAAAAAGCCTTCTTTCTCAGCTTCAAGTGAACCTCTTCTGTGTCTGTCCTGTCTGCTCACGCGGGCCAGGAAGTGCTCGAGATCGTGTTTGAGTTCGGGCAGAACGATCTGTTCAACCAGTGGAGATTCCGGCGCCAGTGCCATAAAGGTAACGCCCCACAGCGTGTCGGGTCTGGTCGTGAACACCTCGATATCGAGGTCGAGACCGTCGACCCTGAACTTCACTTTGGCACCTTTGCTCTCACCGATCCAGTTTTTCTGCATCGTCTTGACGTGTTCTGGCCATCCCGTGAGCTTGTCGAGGTCTTTCAAAAGCCTTTCCGCATAATCGGTTATCTTGAAGAACCACTGCTCCAGGTGTTTTATCGTTATAGTCGCGCCGCAACGCTCGCATTTTCCGTCTTTCACCTGTTCGTTCGCGAGTGAGGTCATGCACCTGGGGCACCAGTTCACCGCGGCCTTCTTCTTGTAGGCTAAACCCGCTTCGTAGAGCTTGAGGAAGATCCATTCTGTCCATTTGTAATATGGCTCAAGACAGGTGATCACTTCCCTGTCCCAGTCGTAACTGATTCCAAGCCGCTTTATCTGTTTTCTTATGATATTGATGTTGTTCAACGTCCAGTCTCTGGGGTGGATTTTTCTCTCTATGGCGGCGTTCTCTGCGGGAAGCCCAAAAGCGTCATAGCCGAACGGATGCAGTACGTTGTATCCCCGCATACGTTTGTAGCGGGCAACCGCATCTCCGATCACGTAATTCTTCACGTGCCCGACGTGCAAAGTTCCCGAAGGATACGGGAACATGACCAGCATGTAGTATTTGGGCTTTTCGCTCCGCTGAGGCGTCTTGAAGAACTTCTTCTCTTCCCAGTATTTCTGCCACCTGGGTTCTATCTCGCTCGGTTCGTACTTCGGCACAGCACCACCTCCAGTTACTTGGCTAAAATTATAGCACTCAGAAGCGAAAAAAGTTTCGAAAAAGCTCTGTACCTGTGACTAATGGTGTGCTTCACCTCGTCGAGTTCGCCGAACGTGTTGTGGAAACCTTCGGGTATGAAAATGGGATCGTACCCGAAGCCGAAGGTTCCACGTATTTCTTCGCTTATGTGTCCCTCCACAACGCCTTCCGAACAGATGAGAAGCTTTTCTTTCGGATCGTAATAAGTCGCCGCACAAACGAAGCGTGCGGTTCTGTCGGTCTTGCCCTCGAGCATCTTCAAAATGAACTGCATCTTTTCTCTGTAACTCGCGCCGGGCATGAACCTTGCAGATTTAACGCCAGGAAAACCGCTAAGAGCATCTATCACCAGACCGGAATCGTCGGCGATCGTTGGAAGATCAGCGATCTGCGCGTAAAAGACAGCTTTTTTTATGGCGTTCTCCATGAACGTTTCGCCGTTCTCTTCCGCTTCCTGATGGATATTGACGTCCTGGAGAGTGACTATCTTCACTTTCTCTGGCACGAACCTTCTGATCTCTTCAACCTTGTGGCTGTTCCTCGTCGCTAACAGGAGCATTCAATTCCCTCCAGCATCCTCCTCACCGAAGCCGGATCGGGGTTTTTGAATATGCCATAACCCATGACCAGTATCTCCGCCCCGGCACAGACGACCTTCTGCATCGTTTCTTCATTCACACCACCGTCGACCATGATCTTCACATCGAGCGACCTTTCCTTTATCATGCGTTTCAGACGTTTGATCTTCTCGATTGTCCATTCTATGAACTTTTGGCCGGAAAAGCCTGGATTGACGGTCATCAAGAGCACCGCGTCGAGTTCCACCAGAATGTCGGTGAGAACTTCGACGGGGGTGTGGGGATTCAAAACGGCATAAGCTTTCGCACCATGTTCCTTTATCTTTTGAATCGTCCTGTGAAGGTGTGTGCACGCTTCGTAATGAACGCCTATCCACGATGCACCAGCCTGAGCGAACCTTTCCACGTACTTGTCCGCGTCTATGATCATCAGGTGCGCGTCGATCGGCAAGTCCGTGCAGGTTTTCACGGCCTCGAGCAGAGGCAAACCGAACGTGATGTTGGGCACGAACACACCGTCCATCACATCGAAGTGCACCATGTCTATGTAAGGTTGCACTCTCCTGATCTCCTCAGCGAGTCTTGAAAGATCACACGCAAGGATCGAAGCTGAGATCAACCTCATTTTTCACTCACTTCCTTGTAAATCTCGAGATAGTTTTCATAACGGCTCCTCGCTATGATGCCCCCCTCAACGAGTTCCTTTATTTTGCATCCCGGTTCGTCGATGTGGTTACAGTCTTTGAAGAGGCAGTTTCCATGTTCTCTGATCTCTTTGAAATAATACTTCAGCCTGTCTGGCCGTATGTGGTTGACCTCTATCAATGAAAAACCCGGAGTGTCTGCAACAAGCCCTCCAAAGGGAAGGTGCAACAGCTCGGCAGCCGTGGTTGTGTGTCTTCCGCGTTCGAGTTTTTCAGAAACTTCCTGAGTCCTGAGGTTCGCACCCGGGCAGATCACGTTGAGCAGACTGCTCTTTCCGACACCCGAAGGGCCAGCGAAAACGGAGGTCCTGTCTTTGAAGTGTTGCACGAGCTGGTCTATACCCTCACGGGTCTTGGCGCTCGTCATCACGACAGGGTACAATTTCGAGTAGGTTTCGAGGAAGATTCTCTTCCTCTCCTCGTCCTCTTCGGTGAGCAGGTCGATCTTGTTCAGGACGATGAGTGCGTTCAAATTTGCCTCTTCGACGAGCACCAGAAGCTTGTCGAGGATCAAAAGGGGAACTTCGGGCCTGCGGAGCGTGTAGACACACACGACCTGATCGACGTTCGCAATTCTGGGTTTGGGCAACTCGTTCTTGCGTTTCAGTATGGACTCAACCACACCAACATCGTGCACGCGCACGTACTCAACGACGTCTCCTACAACGGGTTTGAGATCGGTTAGTCTGAATCTTCCTCTGAGAACGCATCTGATTCTCTCTTTAGTGTTGATGTCTTCAACGAGCAAAGCGTTCGACATGAATTTGACCACCACACCTCTGTTTCTGATGTCAATCCCTCCCCGGTTCGCCCACGTCTATGAGGATCGAAACCTCTTCATTCCTCTTCAGTTCCGTGCCAGCCGGTGGATAAATGCCCATCACCCTGCCGTCTGTACCTTTGAACGGCATTTGAACTATTCTAACCTTGAAGCCCATGCTTTGCAGAATGGCTTCGGCCGTTTCTCTCGGCGCCCCGACCAGGTTCGGTACGACGAGTCTGCGAGATTCTTCACAGAACAAGTTTATCGCTCTGCCCTTTCGAACCTTGCTCTTCTCCTGAGGTACGGTGAACTGGACCAGGCCCTCGCCATGGATTTGTCCCACCTTGAGCCCGGCATTCTGGAGAATCTGTTTCGCTCGATCAACGCTCACGCCCGTCACGTCGGGAACGATCATTTGAGCTGGCCTGAACCAGAAAAAGATCAAAAAAACGAACACCCCAAGCAAAGAACCGATGAGAAAGAAAAGGATAAATCCGAAGATTCCTTTCAAGGCTTTACTCGTATTCCTCTCAGCCTGAGCTGACCGCATGCCGCTTCTATGTCCGCTCCTTTCTCTTGCCTGAGCTCCGCTTCGATACCGTTTTCGAGCAGAATCTCTTTGAACCTGACCATCTTCCAGTGCGACGGCCTTTCGAAACCGGCAGTTGTGGGATTGACGGGAATCAGGTTCACGTAAACCTTCAAATCCTTCAAAAGCTTTGCGAGCCTCCGAGCGTCTTCGTCAAAGTCGTTGAGCTCTCTTATGAGGATGTACTCGATCGTGATTCGCCTGTTGGTCTTTTCCTGATAAATTTTTGCAGCCTGTAACACCTCTTCAATCGAGTATTTTCTGTTGAGGGGCACTATTGTGTCACGTTTCTCGTTGCTCGCAGCGTGTAAGGATATGGCCAGTCGAACGTCCAGCCCTTCGTCAGCGAACTTGACGATCCTGTCCGGTATTCCCACCGTGCTCAGAGTGATTCTTCTCACTCCCATATCTTTCATCTTCGGATGGATCAAAATCTTGAGGCTCTTCACCACGTTCTCGTAGTTCAGGAATGGTTCTCCCATGCCCATGTAAACGACGTTTCTGATATTCCTGCCCGAATCGTTCTCCACCGCAAGCACCTGTCCGACGATCTCGGCGACGGTCAGGTTCCTGACATAGCCACTCTGGCCGGTTGCGCAGAAGGCGCATTTTATGGGACAGCCCACCTGCGTGGAGATGCACGCGGTGGCGTAACCTTCGTGGAACAGGAGCACCGATTCGATGGTGTTACCATCCTCGAGTTCGTACAAGAATTTCGTCGTCTTATCTATCTTCGACACTCTCTTTTCGATCAACCTAGGCAACTTTACAGTGAACTTCTCTCTGAACAGAGCTCTGTGCTCCTTGGAAAGATTAGTCATGCCTTCAAATGTGAAGACGCGTTTTTTGTAAACCCAGTCCAGCAACTGGTCTGCACGGTATTTTTCCAAACCCATCTGGATGACGGCATCCACAACTTCCTCATAACTCATCTCGAGCAGGTTCAATTTATCACCCCGACAACGATTATAGACCGTAGAGGAGAACTCCGCATGAATTTTGTTCAATGATGTCCTGAACTGAACAGAAGTTCTCCAGTAACTGTTCTATAATCTATTGGTCGGGAGTGATGAATGTGACGGTCAACGAAGCGAAGTTTCTGTGCAAAAAGATCATGCAAGCGGGAGAAGTTCCTCTGCTTGTGGGGCACTTCGGTGTGGGCAAGACCGACATAGCAAGGCAGATCGCTGCTGAGAACGGTAGAAAGATCATCATACTCGTTCTCTCACAGATGGAACCAGGGGATCTCATAGGACTTCCTGCGAGACAGGAAGACAGAACAACCTTCTTGAGGCCGGACTGGTGGCCAGAGGATGGGAACTGTCTCATCGTCCTGGATGAGATAAACCGTGCCCACAGGTCGATAAGGAACGCGATCATGCAGCTTCTGATAGACAAGCGCATACACAACCACGTGTTACCGGACGGAGTCTGGATCATGGCCACAATGAACCCGCCGGATGAGGAGTACGACCAGGCGGATCTCATCACAGACCCAGCCTTCATATCGCGTTTCTTTGTCCTGCACGTGAACCCCACGGTGGATGAATGGAAAGAGTGGGCACAGATCAATGGTGTCGACCCAAAAGTAATAGATTTCATAGCGAGTTATCCTGAGTTTCTCTACACGAGTTCGCCGCTATCCCTCAGAGTGGAGTTGAGACCAAGCCCGAGGAGCTGGTACAAGCTCAGCAACGTTCTGAGACTGCTTTCGAAGAATGAGATCGAAAAGTACGCCTACATCCTCGCATCGGCGATCGTTGGTGCCGAAGCTGCGAAGGCGTTCGTCGAGTTTAAGAAATCCGATCATGTGCCCATGCCACGCAAGATCCTGCTTGAGGGCCTGGAGGCATCTTACAGGGACGATGTGGACAGGTCAAACTCGCTGGTGGTCCGGCTCATAGACTACTTCTCCAAGCTGAACGATGAAGAGATAGAACTGCTGTCTGCGCACATTTCAAGGGTGGCACAGAATCTGGATAAGCTCGCTTCAGTCCTGCCAAGAGATTCCTTCTACGCCCTGGTGAGGTTCATCGTGGACAGGGCAAACCAGGACGAGAACAGCTCGCAGTTCTTCGAAAGACTCCTCGAAAGGCTCTCGAACCTTGACAACACGAAAACGGCACTCAGAGACCTATGATGGAAAGGATCTTCATCAACCTCGCGCGGCGTTCACCGTTCTACATGTATTTGCTTTTGAACATGTCCGTTCAGCCTTCAGTTGAGGCTGAAAAAATGCACGTGTCCTTCAGGAACGGAAAGTTCACCATCGTTTACAATCCGAGGTGGGTGGAGCGAAAGTCCGAACAGTTTGTCGAGGCGTTTCTCCTACACCAGCTGATGCATCTGATCAACCTTCACTTTCTTATCAGACCCAGGAACGATCGTGACAGAGCCGTGTGGGACCTGGCAATGGATGCTGCGATCAACCAGCATATCCCTGAACTGGCGGCGTTCGGTGTACCGTTGAATCTGCTCGTCGAAGAAGGACACGGCGCGGACAACGAGAATCTTTTCGTCCTTCCCCCGGACTGGATGCCCGACAGATCGGCCGAGGAATACCACGCGTGGATCCTTCAAGAAATGGAGAAACTCGGTAGATTTGATGTTCTGATCGTTGCAAGATCACGCGAGAACAGTCTGGATTCTCACGAGCAGCTTTACACACAGGACAGTGTGGACATGGTGCTCGAGTTGAGTCAGAGCCTACTGTCGAAGGCGTTCAACCTGTACGGGAAAGAGCTGCCTTCCGGCGTGCGAAGGATGGTGGAACTTTCTATCTTTAAGCCATTTTTGAACTGGCGAGACACGCTCAGGAGATTCGCCGGCGTTTCCGAATATGGAGAGAGATACCTGACACCCCTGAAACCCAACAGACGTTATGCAGACCAGCCGGGTTGGAAAACGGAAAGCGCGGCGAGACTCGGCCTCATCGTTGACACGAGCGGAAGCATAGTGCAGGAAGAACTGGATGCTTTTTTCACGGAGATCGAAGCGCTTTCGCGCTATGTTGATACGAGTCTGGTGCTCGTGCAGGTGGACAGAGCGGTGAATTTGAAGGTGAACTACACTAAGGGTATGTGGAGAAACATGCAGATCGTGGGTGGTGGTGAAACGGACTTGCAACCCGCTGTGGATTATCTTGAGCACAATTACAGACCTGAAGGCTTGGTCGTCTTCACGGACGGTTATGCGGACGTGCCGAAAGTGAAGAGAAGGGTGCTCTTCGTGCTTTCGAAGTATCACAACGACGAATTTCTCCTCCAGGCGCGTGAGATGTACGGCCGTTCGAGTGTGGTGGTACTGGAATGGTGAGCCTCGGATCAAGCGAAGTTGTGGATCAGTTGAGACCTGTGTTCGAGAGAATAGATGCGAATCAGCTTCTGAGCCACATGGAGGTTTTCAGAGAGAAGCTGGACCAGTATCACAGACACGCGTTGTTGTTCTGTACAGGAAATCCCGATAGCTTTCATCTGTTCGTGGCTGTAGACCACCTTGGAAGGCGAATGGTGGGTGTTTCAATTGTGAATCCCTTTGAAAAGAACCTTCCCATATACTCGTTGCAACTGAAAGTTCCGATCGATGATGTTTACGAAAAGCTCTTCTCGGTCCAGTCAAACCATCACAAATGTGGCATCGTGAGACTCCCGCTGAACTTCAAAATGATCAGTGGTTTGGGTGATGAGGATTTTCTGGCCAAGGAGATCTTCAAGGAGAAGATCTATGGGGAAAGAAAGTTGTCCTTTGCAGAACTCATAAACGATTCGATCTATAAAAAACTACTATCTCTCAACAACTCGTCGGTGGATCTGATAACGGTTCGCTTGCTGGACGAAGGCATTTTGTGCTTGCTGAGGGCACCGAACGAAGTGGAAAGATCACACGTTCCTCTGCTCGCCGAGATGGCACAGATAATAAAGTCCAGGTACAGATTCACGTGCGAAGCGAGATACAAAAACATCAGTTCGACTTCACCAATCCTGACGAGCGTTTGCATAGAGTACGACAAGTTCTTCTCGAGCTTTGACGTGCAGGCCTTCTGTCGTGAATTTTCAAGAAAACTGATGCAGGCTTACGAATGTGTGATACGAACCATTTGAAAAAATGGGGGCACTGCCCCCAAATGTGTGAGAAGGTGCTTGTATGGGTAGAGGTTGCTGGTGGCCGTCCAAATTCTCACTTTCATAATAACATTACTCGGTGCCACTTTTCAGTTCCTTAATCCTCACTTATCCCTCACGTTTCGCACCTTAACACCGATTTCCACTAAGTCATATGGAATTCAGCTTCATCCATGGCATTTACCTCACGATCTGGCATACTTTAATTGGAAGCGAATGAAGGTTGTGTTTTGGAAGAGATGGGGCTCAGGGCACAGGAGAATGGTGAAAGGGATGCATGTGAACTTGTTCAGACCTTGAAGATATGGGTTATAATGTAAAGCAGAGGTGAAGCAAAGATTTCAAGGGAGTGGTTCGGTGGAACGAGTCATCGATCTCATCATTGGTGACAGAAGGATTGAAGTGACGACGGACACGCCTATGGTTGTGATGGTCAGAGACCTGCTCTACGATGGTGATTGGCACACCATGAAACAGGATCTCAAGGAAAAGAAAGACGTGGTCGAGGAAATCGAGAAGTGCACCTTTATCGAGGAGAGCGTTGTGTTGCTCGATGAGAGAATCTACGACCCGGTCTGTTTTGACGAACTCAAAGAATGGCTCCAGTGTAAGAAAATTTTTCCGAGAGATTTCGTTCATGCGTCGCTGGCCGGTCTTTACGATCTGGCCCTGGATTACGCCGACAAGGACCTTCACGAAGAGGCTTTCAAGGTAGTCAAGTACATGCTCGAAGTGGACAAAAATTATGCCCCCGCGTACGAACTTTACGGGTCACTTCTCATCGAAAAGGGAGAAATCGAGCAGGGAATCAAGTATTTAGACAAAGCGATCGAAATAGATCCTTGGCTTGTACCCGCCTATTCTTCTCTTGGAGAGGCCTACTACAACAACGGTGATTATCTGAGGGCCGCTTCCTACTGGGAAAGGGAGATCGAGTACGCACCGGACAACAAGCTCACTTACTTCATGCTTGCTGACGCCTACAGAAAGCTCAAAGCTTACGACAAAGTGTGCGAGGTTCTCGAGCGTCTGCTGAAGAGAGACCCAGAGAGCATCGTGGCAATGTTTCAGCTCGTACAGGCTTACAGGGAAGCCGGGAGGCTCGAAGATGCAAAACGCATGGAAGAGCAGATACTCAATTTGAGGCCAACACGTGCAGAAGACGTTGAGCCGTGGGCGAGGATACAGTTGAAGCACGGTAACTACGAACGCGTCGAAGAATTCCTGAACCTGTTACCAGATTCGGAGAGGATGAAACCTTACGTAAAGTTGCTATTGGCGCTCTGCGCTTTGAAGCAGGGAAAGCTGGAACAGGCCAAGCGCACGTTCTTTGAGATCAAAGATCACAGCCCTTGGTATCTGTACGGTAACAAAGACTTTCTTTCGGAGTTCCTGAATGAGGAGGAAATGCGCGCTTGTGGCATTTCTTGAACTTTCTGCTCGGGGCGGTGATTGGAAGTTTTCTAAACGTGGTCATATACAGACTGCCAAGGACGCATCTGAGCATAGTTAAACCTGCAAGATCAGTCTGTCCCAAGTGTGGGGCACAGATTCCCTGGTACGACAACATCCCGATTCTGAGCTATTTTTTGCTGAAGGGAAGATGCAGAAGCTGCGGTTCACCCATAAGTGTCAGATACCCGCTGGTAGAGATCGTGAGTGCGTTGGCTTTTCTGGCCAACTCGTTCGTTTCCAACGTGGTCCTCTATCTCTCCATGTGTTTGTTCTTTTCTTCTGCGATAGTCATAAGCTGCATCGATCTGGAGTTCCTCGCCATACCCGATGTGACGCTTGTTCTCAGCTGGGTCTCGGGCTTCCTCATCTGGTGGACGAGGGGCTTTCCCGTGTGGAACGTTCTCGGCGCAGTTGTTGCGATGGTCCTTCTATGGCTTTTGGGCATTGCCTACAAAGGTGGTATGGGTGAAGGAGACATCATTCTGATAGGTGCGATCGGGATCGCAATTGGATTCATTGAATCTTTCTACGTGCTGCTGTTGTCTTCGGTGTCTGCCATAATCTACGCAGTCGTGAGGGGTAAGGGAAAACTGGATCCTAAGCAGAAGATCCCTTTCGGAACTTTCCTGGCACCGGCTGGCTACGCCATCCTGCTGATAAACTTGTTGATGTGACTATGTTCTGAAGGGGGTCATGGATGGAAAGGCGGAATTACATTCTTTTGTTCTCGCTTTTCTCGGTATGTTTTGTGGTATTCATGTTCTACGAGCTTTTTCCCATAAAGTACTACGGGGTTGTACACAGAGAGTCTCAGGGCATTGATCCTTTGCTTGCTATGGCACTGATAAAGGCCGAGAGCGGCTTCCGCGAAGACGCAGTTTCCGCGGCTGGTGCGATCGGACTGATGCAGTTGATGCCGTCCACGGCTTCGTGGTTGAAGGAGAGGTTCAAACTGGACGGGGACATTCGCCGGGCTGAGGACAACATCGCGTTCGGTTTGTTCTACTTGAGGTACTTGTTGAACCTGTACGACGGAGATCTTGAAAAGGCGCTCGCGGCCTACTACGTGGGACCGGCGCGAGTGAACGATTTTGAACGCGAGGCCAAGAGTTATGTGAAAAAGGTGATGAGTTACTATAAGATATACAAAACGCTCTATTTCTGGTTGAGGTGGGGAAATGAAGATCATCAGCAATGAAGAAATGAGGGCGCTCGAACGTCTGACGGAGGAGTCTTTGAAGATTCCCGCATCTTTTCTCATGGAACGTGCCGGGCTCGCCGTGGTGCTCGCCCTCGAACAGGAGCTCGGTGATTTGTCCAGCAAATCCTTTCTCGTTCTGTGTGGAACTGGCAACAACGGTGGAGATGGCCTGGTCGTGGCGAGAAACTTGCTGGACCACACGGACATGGTGAGCTGTGTCATTGTAGGTGAAGAAGAAAGAATGACGAATCTGACTCGTGACAACCTCGAGAGACTGAGGCTCATTGGTGTTGACGTCAAGAAGTTTGGTTCTGATATAGGCCTCAACGGTTTGGCAGAAATGATAAAGAGAAGCGACGTTCTTGTAGATGCGCTACTGGGTACGGGCAGTCGAGGCGAAGTGAGAGGCCCATTATCGGACATCATAAATCTGGTGAACCTGTATGCAGGCTACGTTGTCTCTGTGGACCTCCCCTCCGGCCTGGAGTGCGACACGGGAAGGGTTCTCGGCATGGCCATCAAAGCGAACCTGACCGTCACTTTCGTACTTCCAAAGCCATGTCACGTGCTCTTTCCTGGCAGGGAACTGACGGGCAAACTGAAGGTGGCGAATATAGGAATTCCCAGATCACTGTGCGAATCGATGAACTTGAAGAGGAGCATCATCACCAAAAGCCATGTTAAGAGAATCCTGCCGGAGAGAAAGAAAGATTCCCACAAAAAAACCTTTGGAACCCTGCTTGTGGTCGCAGGCTCGCGTCAGTATCTGGGAGCTCCCATACTGACGTGCTTAGGAGCGCTGAGGAGTGGTTGTGGGTATGTGAGGCTGCTCAGCTGTGAAGAAGTCGGAAGACTCGCGGTGGGTCGAGAACCGGGGCTGGTCTTCACAAGTATTGATGGGGACAGTTTTTCTCCGAAAGACCTCGATCTGGCGCTGGAACTGGCTCAAGAGTCGGACGCGATCGTGCTCGGACCGGGCTTGACAAATCGGGAACACGTCTGTGACTTCGTGATGAACTTCCTTGTGCAGATCGATAAACCTGTGTTGATCGATGCGGATGGATTGAACTGCATTTCAAAGGGTGTGGACGTTCTGAATTCAGTGAGAGCTCCAGTCATCATCACACCACATCCAGGCGAGTTTGCCCGCTTGGTCAGGCAGCCAATCGAGCAGGTCAGATACAACTACCTGCTGGCCGAGAAGTTCGCCCTCGATCACAGCGTCGTTGTGGTCTTGAAGGGGGCCACAACGATCATCACCGACGGCAAGAACACGTATTACAATCTGGTTGGAAACACTTCGCTGGCCAAGGCTGGCAGTGGCGATGTTCTATCTGGTGTCATAGGAGGTTTCCTCGCTCAGGGTGTGGCACCGATGGAGGCTTGTGTTCTGGGTGTTTACGTGCATGGACTTGCGAGCGAGAAATACAGCACGAGAGAGGGGACCATGCTGGTCAGCGAACTGGTGGATCTCATACCGTACGCCGTTGAGGAGGTGGCGAGATGAGCGATGCTGTTGAGAGACTGGTGAGAGAACTGATCAGGGAAAATCAACTGTCCCGTGCGCGTGATGTTCTGAGCATCTTTCAGGAGGATTATCCACATCTTTTGCTGGAACTCGAGGCTGCGTCTGGAAACTGGATGGCAGTTCTGAAACTCTACGAGCGGTTGAGCGATGAGAAAAAAGAAGAGTACAAGACTCTGTACAAGACAGCTCAGGAGAGAGTGAGGGAGGATTACAGAGAGGACATCAAAGATTCTCTCGAAGAGATTGACAGAGCGAATCTTGAAGGTGCGATGGCGATCCTGGAGTCTGTTTCCAAGGATTATCCAGAGCTGGTCGAAGCGATCGCTCTGAAACTCGAACTTGCACGTAAAAAGGGTGACAAAGCGCGCGAGAAGATGTTCGAAGAGCTCTTGAAAAAGCTCGATTCGTCACATCCAAGTCTGTCGAAAAAACCTGAGGTGACGCGCAGAACTTCCCTCGACCTGATCACTCTGGTACTGGTCTGTGCTACGTTTGTTGTTAGTCTTATCGGTTTGACCCTCTCAGGTGCAGGCAAAGCGGGGGTAGGTAGCACTGTGGAAGAAAAGATCAACGTGTTGTCAGAAAGCATAGACAGGCTTGGTGTGACCTCAGACAGGCTGGACGCAAGGATAACAAATTTGGAGTCAGAGCTTCAAGGTGTGACACGCTCACAAGCTGAGTTGTCTCAGAATTTTTCGGAACTGAGACTCAACGTGAACAGCGCGATCGCAACGATTCAATCCTCTGAACAGGAGAACGCCAGGGCAATGGAAGAAATCAAGCAGACATTGAAACGGATTGAGCAGGTTTTGAACAGTGTGGGCAAAGTTTCTGAAAGGGTTGAATACTCGTTGCACGGGAAGTTCGATATCGAAACCGCACGGTCCATCTGGTTGTTCGGTTACAACCTCTACAAGAAGGGATACTATCTCGACGCTGCAGAGATACTCAAAAACCTGCTTGGTCAGCTGAGTGACGATGTTTACTTCAAAGACGA
Organism: Pseudothermotoga sp.; assembly: GCA_003510135.1. GTDB lineage: Bacteria > Thermotogota > Thermotogae > Thermotogales > DSM-5069 > Pseudothermotoga_A. The sequence continues at coordinate 96,425 of DOKY01000036.1, read as the reverse complement.
TGCGCATTACTACATGGCTCTGAGTTACTATTCCGCTGGCAATAGCGATGAGGCAAAGAAGAGCTTCGAGAGCTTTTTAGAAAAATATCCACAGAGCGTGTACGCTGTGTACGCGAGGACCTTCCTGAGCCGCATCGAATGAATGGGTTAGGTGTTTTTTCGTACTGCATCGATGCCAAAAAGCTGACTCTCCCAATAAACTGGAAAAGCATATTCAACAGGGCGGCCGAGCTCGTCGTGGAGCTTGGTTTTGGTAATGGGGAATTCTTGGTGAACCTCGCGAAGACTTACCCTTCAAGAGATTACGTTGGTTTCGAGACGTCCCTCACGAGTATCGTCAAGATCCAGAAGAGAATTCACGCAGAAGGCCTTGGGAACGTTCGAGTCTTCATGGTGGATGGTCAATTCGGCCTCCGGGAGTTTTTCGAGGATGAATCCATCCAGGAGATCTACGTGAACTTTCCATGCCCTTGGCCCAAGAAATCTCACGAGCACCGAAGGTTCACCAACGAAGAGTTCGTTCGGATCGCAGCCGCCGTTCTGAAGAAAAACGGTTTTTTCCAGCTCACGAGCGATGTGGACTGGTACGTCAATGACATGGCCAGACTGATCGAAGCGAGCGGATGTTTCGGTGAGATCTTTACCTGGAAGAACGAACGTGTCGTTTTGGGAACACGTTATGAGAAGAAATGGTTCTCACAGGGGAAGGTGAGTTTCACAGTCAAGGCTGTTAAAGTGAACCACAGAACGGTAGAAAGATGGACGTGGGGAGAGATAGTCATGCCGCACGTACACGTCAAGAACGTAGATGCCAAAAAATTGCTTCGGTTGAAAGGACAAGTCTTTCACCACGAACGCGGGGTGTTTGTTGTCAAAGGAGTTTACACCTCGGAAAATGAATATCTTTTGAGAATAGTGTCGAACGAATCGAACTTTCAGCAGAGATACTTCATAAGTGTGGAGAAGAAACAGGATGGTTGGTTAGTCAAGCTGGACCCGGACGCTCTCGCGTACAGAACTTATGTGGTCAAGTTCTCCGTCAAAAAGATTGCCGAGGTGATAAGCACGTGAGGCTATCGATCATCGGTGCCGGTAGCTGGGGAACTGCATTCGCGAAACTTCTGGTTGAAAACGGGCACGATGTGCTCCTCTGGGCGAGAAGAAAAGAGATAGCCGAGAAGATCAACAACGATCACAGGAGTGAGTACCTTGAAGGCATCGAGCTTCCGGTCGAACTGAGGGCGACAACAGATTTCCAAGAGCTCAGTCGTTTTTCCGATCTGGTTGTGATAGCAGTGCCTGTGAAGCATGTGAGAGAAGTTTTGAAAAAGTTATGGACTGCTCCAAGAATGGTTCTGAATCTGTCGAAGGGCATCGATGAAAACTTGAAGACTGTAAGTCAGATCGTTCGGGAAGTCTGGCCCGATGCGACCTATGCGGTGCTGTCCGGTCCCTGTCATGCGATAGAGGTGGCCAGGAAACTACCCACGGCCGTGGTCATCGCATCCAGGGACCTGGAAGGTGCCAGAAACTTGCAGAGAGCAGTGAGCAACTCTTACTTCAGAGTTTACCTCAGTCACGATGTGCTTGGTGTGGAAGTCAGTGGTGCTGTGAAAAACGTGATCGCCATTGCGGCCGGTGTTGTGGACGGGCTGGGAGGCTGGTACAACGCCAAGGCTGCGCTTATCACTCGTGGTCTGCACGAGATGGCTCGCTTTGGACTGGCCTTTGGGGCTGAAAGTCCTCTCACTTTCATGGGCTTGGCAGGTGTCGGGGATCTCATCGTCACGTGCAACAGTCCTTACAGCAGAAACAGATACGTCGGCGAGATGGTTGCGAAAGGGGTCGAGCTATCTGAAGTGCTTGGGCAAATGAAGATGGTTGCGGAGGGTGTTCATACCGTGGGACCGCTCTTGAGACTGGCGAGAGATTTGGATGTTGAAATGCCCATATGCGAGCAGGTGTATGAGATCCTCTTCAAGAAGAAAAATCCAGCTTTGAGCATTAAAGAACTGATGGAACGTCCATTGAAGCTGGAGAGCTGTCTCACAGCGTTTGGTTTGCCGTCTTCTCCCTGAACTGTTCTAGGACTTTGTTGAGCATGGTCTCGAGCGATTTGTTGCTCCTCATGTTCAGTTCGAACTTCCCGATCGCGTTGGATACGGTCGGATGTGATTTGTTGAACATCTCGGCGATCTTCCTCAGCGACAGACCCAGGTAGTTCTTCGCGACGTACATGCCCATTTGGCGGGCAATCAACACGTTGCTTTTCCTGCTGTTTCCCCTGAGTTCTTCTGTGGTGACCCCAAAGAACTGGCACAGCACATCAAACAGTTTATCTTCTAAAGGCACTTGCCTGGCAGAAGACTCTATTGAAAGTATCTGTCCAGCTTTGGCAATGTCGATCTCTTCGTTGTAGATCTGCTTGTACATCAAGAGTTTGACGATCGCACCCTTAAGCCTCCTCATGTTGTCGCTGAACTTTTCGGCGATGAGCATCAAAACGTCTTCGGGCAGCTCCGCACCCTCGAGCTTGACCATCTTCTGTGCTATCTTAAAACACGTTTCGATGTCTGGTTTTTCGATCTTCACGACCACGCCCATCTGGAAACGGCTTATCAGTCTGTCTTGGAAGCCATCGAGCATCTGTGGGTCTCTGTCAGAACAAATCACGATCTGCTTCCCAGCGTTGTAGAGTTCGTTGAAGGTGTGGAACAGTTCGGTCTGAATGCCGTTTTTCCCAATGAGAAACTGCACGTCGTCCAGTAACAGAACGTCTATCTTCGTTCTGTAGCGTTCCCTGAACTCCTGTGTCGTGCCCCTCTGAATGGCCTCTATCAACTCGTTCAGAAAGCGTTCGCTCGTCAAATAAACGACCCTCATTTCTGGCTGATGTTTGAAAAGGTAATGCCCTATAGCTTGCAGCAGATGAGTTTTACCGAGGCCCACGCCCCCATACAAGAACAACGGATTGTACTTGCCAGGATGCATTGCTGCTTCAAGACATGCGCTGTAAGCAAACATGTTGCCTGGACCCACCACGAAGTTCTCGAAGGTGAAGATAGGATTGAGCGGGGTCAGGACGAGTGGTCTCTTCCTCACCAGAGGTTCATGCTCGTCTTCCTCAGGTTGGTTCTGCAGTGGTGCGTGCTCTATCTTGAAATCGACCGGACGATTGAAAACTTCCTTCAATGTGCGTGCTATGAGGCTACCATACTTCATCTCGAGCCAGTCTTTGATGAAAAGGTTACCAACCTCGAAAACGACGAGATTCTCCCCAATGTCCTTCACATCGAAAGTGCTGAACCAGCTGTCCCAAACTCGACGATTAAGTTTGGCCTTCAGGGCCTCTATGATCTTTTCTTTCATGGTGAAACCCCAATCCGTCTGAGAGGTGAGCAATTACTATTATCCAACCGGGGAGGGGAAAGATCAAGGAACAGAATTGTTTATGTTCTAAAAAAGTTCCACCGCCACCGAGAAAGAAGAAAAGAGGCGGGTCTCCGCCTCTTTTCACTCCTCAATGTGGATCGCGCCTGTTGGACAGCTGTCGGCAGCGTCGCGCGCACAGCTCTCCTCCGTCTCTGGCTGGAGAACCTTCGCTTTGCCATCGTCTGCGAGTTTGAACACCTCAGGGCAAAGGCTTTCGCAGACGCCACAACCGATGCAAGCAGCTTCGTCAACCCTGACTCTCATTTCAAACACCTCCTGCGTTCTTTGAACCCAAGTCTTATTATAGTAGAAACACCCTAACGTAGTAAACTCTTTCCGGGAGGTGTTAACATGAAAAAGGTGGTGGTCCTGATACTGTGCGTGCCTTTCCTGATCTTCGCGGTTCCTGCGAACGAAAGGCTCAGTTCCGCACTCTCGATCCTGAAAGAGCTGTCGAGCATCCCAGACAGCGGGGCTTTCGCGGAACTGTTGAGACAGTCCGAGGGTGTCGCGATCTTTCCATCACTGATCAAAGTTGGTTTGGTCATAGGTGGACAGTACGGAGAAGGTTTCCTGCTCAAACGCGACGTTCCGAGCGGTAAGTGGTACGGACCAGTCTTTTTGAAGCTCACGGGCTTGAGCCTTGGAGCACAACTGGGAATTCAGAACGTTGGATTGGTCCTTGTTTTGATGAACGAACAGGCGGTGAAAAATCTTGTGTCTGGCAACGTGACACTTGGCGGCAACGTCAGCGTTGCAGCAGGGCCTATGGGAAGATCGCTCTCGGCAGAAACAGACTACAAACTCCAGTCGTCGATTTACTCCTACTCCGTGAGCAAAGGATTCTTCGCAGGTTTATCCTTGCAGGGTTCAATCGTCCAGGTTGACAACGATGCGAACAGGGAGTACTACGGTTCTCTGTTGACAAGCGATGAGATGCTGAAACGCCAGCCTCACACGAAAGAAGCTGTCGAGTTGATCGAGTATCTCAACGGTATGATCTATCTGCAGCCAAGCCAATGAAGGATCGGGGGAACGATAGCTTGTTCGAACTGGTAAGCGATTTCGAGCCCAGGGGTGATCAACCTCAAGCGATAGAAAAGCTCGTTGAGGGAATTCTGAAAGGCTACAGGTTCCAAACGCTCATAGGAGTCACGGGCAGTGGCAAGACCTTCACGATGGCCAACATCATCGCGCGCTTGAACAGACCCGCACTGGTCATCTCACCGAATAAAACACTTGCCGCACAACTCTACGGAGAGTTCAAGAACTTCTTTCCGAAGAACAGGGTCGAATACTTCATCAGCTACTACGATTATTACCAGCCTGAGGCGTACGTGCCCTCGAAGGACCTTTACATAGAAAAGAACGCCGACATAAACGACGTTCTTGTGCGTATGAGGATGTCCACGTTCAAGTCCGTGAGGACCAGAAGGGATGTCGTGGTGGTCGCGAGTGTTTCCTGTATCTACGCTTCGGGTGATCCGACGGATTTCGACACGATGAACATCCAGTTGCACGTTGGACAAAGGATCGATCCGCACGAGGTGGCTCGAAAACTTGCGAGGATCGGTTATTCCAGAAGCAGCGAGATCACCCTGAAAGGATGTTTTAGGCTTGCAGGGGACGTGCTGGAAATTTATCCGACGTATCAGGACGAGGGTATACGTGTCGAATTCTTCGGTTCAAACGTGGACAGGATAGAATCCTTCGACAAGCTGAACAGGACGAGCATAGAAGAATATCAAAAGATCACGATTTACCCGGCAGTGGAGTTCATAACCACTGAAGAAAAGCTGAGACGCGCCGTCGAATCGATCAAAGAGGAACTCAAAGAGAGGCTCGAGGAGCTGAAGAAACAGGGCAAGTTGCTCGAGATGCAGAGGCTTCAACAGAGAACGATGCACGACCTGGAACTCTTGATCTCCATAGGACACTGTCCGGGCATAGAGAACTACTCGAGACATTTCGATGATCGTAAGCCTGGCGAACCACCCTACACGCTTCTTGACTACTTTGATGAGGATTTTTTGGTCTTCATAGACGAGTCGCACATCGCCGTGCCACAGTTGAGAGCCATGTGGCGCGGCGAGTTCTCACGAAAGAAGAACCTGGTGGACTACGGTTTCAGATTACCCTCGGCCTTCGACAACCGACCCCTCACCTTCGAAGAGTTTCTCAAGAAGGTACCACAGATCATCTTTGTCTCCGCGACGCCTGGCCCGTTCGAATTGCAAGTGAGCGAGCAGGTTGTTGAACAACTCATCAGACCGACAGGACTGGTCGATCCAGAAGTCGAGGTCAGGCCCACGAAAGGACAGATAGACGATCTCGTTTTCGAAATCAGGAAGGTCGTGGAAAGAGGAGAAAGGGCTCTCGTGACAGTTCTCACGAAGAAAACCGCCGAAAGACTCAGCGAATATCTGACAGAACTGGGCATCAGATCGCTGTACATACATTCAGAGCTCGATGCGATCGAGCGAATCGAGGTACTCAAAAAGCTCAGGCGCGGTGATGTCGACGTTGTCGTGGGAATAAACCTTCTCAGGGAGGGTCTGGACCTTCCGGAAGTTTCTCTTGTCGCAATAATGGACTGTGACAAGGAAGGCTTTTTGAGATCAGAAACCACACTCATACAGATCATGGGAAGGGTTGCGAGAAACCTCAACGGGAAAGTTCTCATGTACGCAGACAGGATCACTCCAGCGATGCAGAGGGCAATAGAGGAGACCAACAGGAGAAGGAAGATCCAGATCGAGTACAACAGGAAGCACAACATAACGCCGAAGCCCATCATAAAGCCATTGCAAATAGAGATATTCGAAAAGTTCATCGAAGAAAAGCCCAAGCTGGAATATCTCGATCTCGTGAAAGATCTCAGTCTGGAAGAACGCATAGCTATCTTAGAGGAAGAGATGTACAGAGCCGCGAGCGAGTTGAGGTACGAAGATGCGGCCGTTCTGAGAGATGAGATCTTCAGATTGAAGGAGGAAATGAGAAAACATGAAACCCATTTGTGAGGCTGCGAAAAAGGCTGGCGAGATCGCCATGCATTTCTTCGAGAAAGAACTCTCGATAAAGACGAAGAGCATGAGGGCAGACGTGGTGACCCAGGCAGACGTTGAGTGCCAGAAGGCCATAGTCGAGGTGCTGAGGAAATATTATCCTGGCGCCACGTTCGTTCTTGAGGAGGGCTGTGAGGAGACAGGAATACCCAGTGCCGAAACGGTCTTCGTGGTTGACCCCATCGACGGCACGTTGAACTACTCGCACTCCCTGCCGTACTTTGCTGTGAGCGTGGCCAGACTGAGTTTTGGCAAGATCGTGGAGGGAGCGATCTACATTCCCTTCACGGACGAGATGTTCTACGCGGAACTTGGAAGGGGAGCACTCCTGAATGACAAACGTATCGTAAACGAAAAGAGGCCGACCATGGATCGATCCCTTCTGGTCACTGGATGGCCTTACGATGAAACGAAGCTGAAATGGTCAATGAAAAGCGTTGAGAAACTCAGCAGGATGTGCCAGGAGGTCAGAATCATAGGTTCCTCGGCCCTCGAGTTGTGTTATCTTGCCTGTGGCAGGTTCGATGGATACTGGGAAGTCGCCCTTAAGCCTTGGGACATGGCTGCAGGAGTTTTGATCGCTCAGGAGGCTGGTGTCGTGGTTGGGGGATTGAACGGTGAGTTCGACCTGGAGAGCGGTGAGATAATCGCTGCCGTGCCATCGATATTCGAGCAGTTGAGATCTGCTCTGGTGGAATTGTGAGACCGAAGATCGTTGTCGAAGGAACGGTCGGAGCTGGTAAGACCACGCTCATCAGGGTCATTTCGGAGAGACTCGGACTGGAACCGATCTACGAGCTGACGGACGAAAAGATCGTCGATCTTCTGACTCACTTTTACGCTGATCCCGCGAAGTGGGGTTTCCATCTGCAAATCTATTTTCTGACGAAAAGGTTTCAGCAAATGGAGCTGGCGAAACAGGTCGGAAACGTGGTGATGGACAGATGCATTTTCTGCGATCACATCTTTCCAACGGTACTTTTGAAAAGGAAAGAGATGAACCAGCTCGAGTACGACATCTACCGGGAGGTTCAGGGAGAGTTTTTGAAGTATTCTTTGGCACCAGAGTTGATGATCTATCTGCGCTGTTCAACCCGCACGGCAATAGAACGAATCAAAAAGAGGGGAAGAAACTGGGAACTCGCGATTGACGAAGCGTACTGGCATGCTCTGAATGCAGAGTACGAGAGATACTTCGAGAATTACGATCTTTCCCCCCTGCTAATCGTCGAGTCCGATTCGATGGACGAGGTTTTCTCAGATATCGAGAACGCCATAACTTCTGTCCTGGGAACGCAGGAAAAGGGAGTCTGGCTGTACGACGGGAAAGAGCTCAAAAGGAGGAATCAAGGTGCTTGAAATCATTGTCGAAGGAACTGTGGGGGCGGGGAAGACCGCACTGGTCGAGATACTCGAGAAAGAATGGAATATGAAAGGTTTTTACGAGATGAACGATGAGCTCGCCGATCAACTTCTGGAGAGATACTATGCTGACAGACACAGATGGTGCCTCACTATGGAACTTTACTTCTTGCACAAGAGGTTTCTTCAGTTGCAGCAAGCCAGCCAGATCGAGCGCGCGGTCATGGACCGATCAATGCTTGGAGATTTCGTGTTCGTCAGGATGCAAAAGCATTTGGGTTTCCTTCAGCCCGTGGAGTATACCATCTACGAACAATTCTACAAGACTATGTCGAAGATCTCGCCGCAGCCTAAGCTGTTGGTGTACATCAAGTGTGACGTCAAAACGGCAATGCGGCGTATCAGAAAGAGAGGTAGACCGTACGAAGCGAACGTCGAGGAAGAATACTGGAAACAACTGGTGAAGTTCTACGATGAGGCGTTCTTTGCGGATATGAAAGGAAACGTTCTGATCGTGGACGGTGACGATTTGGATTTTGTTGAGAATGAACAACACAGAACGCTTGTGCTCGAAGCGATTCAAAAAAGCCTGAAGACAGAAGCTGTTCGGTGTTTGGACAGCGGCGGCCTCAGAACCCTGGAGAGCTGGTATAATAGAGTTTAGCCAAGTTTGAGGTGTGGTCTGCGTGGAGAAGGAAAAATGGATCGTCATCGGTGAAACGCTGAAGAAAGCGCGTGAGTCGCTTGGTTTGACGCTTGAGCAACTTTCAGAAAAGACGGCCATACCCGTGTGGAAGCTCAGGCTCATAGAAGAGGGGCAATTCGACAGGGTCGATGCACCTTTCTACGTGAGGCACTATATAAGATTGTGTGCAGAACAGCTTGGACTTGATCCAGATCAACTGATAGGTACAGAGGACCTGACGAGAGAGTCGGCTGAGGCAAAGCCGAAAAAGTCTTCGTTCTCCGAGAAAGTTAATTTGCTCATGCTTGCAATGTGTTTGCTCGCGGCGATACTGTTTTTCTATTCAGTGGTGAGGTTCTTCAGCGTGCTCGGTCAACCCGGTGCCAAGCTCGTGAACACAGGCAATCAGCCCATCCTGCTCGATGGCAAGCCTGTCGTGCCGGGAGAATCGGTCTTACTGAAGGTCGGCAACAGGTACGAAGTGAAGAACAACAAAGACGGTTGTGCGGTTTTCTCAGCGAACAGGCAGTGGCTCATCAGGGTTGAAAACTTCGAGGTGATTCTGTGGGAGAGGTGAAAAAGCCGGATCTGGTGAACCTGGTCATCTTTGCATTCTCGCAGTACGTCGACTACTGGGTGGAAGCGTTGAAGCCCGAGCTCGAGTCGGCCTTCGGTAAGATAGATTACATCTCAAAGAAGTTGCCGTTCAGCTTTTATACAAGCTATTACGACAGAGAGCTGGGTTCGGATCTCTGGGGCGTACTTCTGAGTTTCGAGAATTTGATTCATCCGTCGTTGCTCGCCGACGTGAAGATTTACACGAACGAGCTCGAGAAAAAGTACGGTGTAGAGGGAAGGAGAAAGTTCAACCTGGACCCTGGTTACGTACACCATTCGAACTTTGTCTTGGCATCGACGAAATCGTGGGGTAACAGGGTGTATTTGAAGAACGGCGTGTACGCTGAGGTGACTTTGCTTTATCTTTCCGGTGAATTCAAGCATTGGGAATTCACCTATCAGAACTACAGGAGTGACGAGTACAAGCAGGAGCTGAAGAACATTAGAGAACTCTACATGCGCAAGAGGAAACATTTTCTAAAGGGTGAGGAGATCGATGAAAATAGGTATAAAAGTTCTGGGTTGTCCGAAGAACGAAGCGGACTGCGATGTACTGGAGGCGATTCTTCGGAGCAGGGGCCATGAGATAGTATACAGCGTTGATGCGGCAGACACCATAGTCATAGACACGTGTTGCTTCATAGAAGAAGCGAAGAGAGAGTCAATAGATGAAATACTCGATTTCATAGAGTACAAGAAGAAAAAGTCTTTCTTCCTCTGTGTGAAGGGCTGCCTCGTACAGAGGTATGCTCCGCAGCTTGTCGAGGAACTGCCCGAAGTGGACGCCTGGTACGGCGTGCTGTCTCCTCAGCGCCTTGCCGAGGCCCTCGAAAAGAGAGTCCGCTTCCTGGTGGAACAGCCAGAGACAGTTTATGAGTGTGCACCACGTTCGAGGTTCAACAGCTACGCGTACGTCAAGATCGCGGATGGCTGTGATCGAAACTGCACTTTCTGCGCGATTCCGGTGTTCAAAGGAAGGTTCAGGAGTCGCAGCATCGAGAGCATAGAGGCGGAAGTGAGGGAACTCGTTCGAAACGGCGTTAAAGAACTCGTGCTCGTCGCTCAAGATACGACCGCTTATGGGATCGATCTGTACGGTAAACCTTCCCTTCCAAAACTCTTGAGAGTCCTGGACTCCGTAGAAGGTGAATTCCGCCTGAGAATCATGTACATGCATCCGGACCATTTCGATGAAGAGATACTGAGCTGTTTCTGTAATGCTCGCAAAGTTCTGCATTATTTTGATCTGCCAGTTCAGCACGGCAGCGATGAGGTGCTTGCCAGGATGGGTAGGGTCAAAAAGAGCGATCAGCTCCTGGAAATGATCTTTTCGATACGCAAAGCCCTGCCAGACGCAGCCATTCGGTCGAGTGTTATCGTCGGATTTCCCGGAGAGAAGGAGAAAAACTTTGAGGAACTGTTGGAGTTCCTGAAGGTGGCGAAGTTCGAAAGACTTGGCTGTTTTGTCTACTCAGATGAGGAAGGGACCCCGGCGAGCGAGTTGCAAGGCAAAGTGGACGAAGAGATCGCGAAAGAGAGGATGGAAGAGGTTCTCTCGTTGCAGGCAGAGCTTGCGCGAGAGAGTCTGTCCAGATTCGTAGGTGAGAAACTGCAGGTTCTCGTGGAAAAAGAGGCGAAAAATCACTACATAGCCCGCTCACATCTGGATGCCCCGGAGGTGGATGGAATCGTCAAAGTCCGTAAGAATGGGAAGCTAAACCTTCCGTCGTTTCAACTTGTCAGAATACTCGACACGGACGGTTTTGACCTGAGAGGGGTGCTCGTATGAACGTGCCCAACATGGTCACACTTTCGAGGCTGGTGCTGACGGTTCCAGTCTTCCTTGCAATCGAAGCAAGATCGTGGAAGCTGGCACTTCTGTTCTTCGCACTCGGAGCGTTCAGTGATTACCTGGATGGTTTTCTCGCCAGAAAGTTGAACCAGGTCACAAACACGGGCAAGGTCATCGATCAGATCGTTGATAAAGTCTTTATCAATTCCACCCTTATAGCCCTCATACCCTTGGTTCCAGCATGGTTGGTCGCGTTCATTGTGGCGAGGGATACCGTCGTGAGTGCCGTGAGGATCTTGGCAGCCAGCAAGGGAACGATAGTTCAGGCCAACATCTACGGAAAGCTAAAGACGGTTGTACAGATGATTCTCATAGTTGTGGTACTGTTCTTCAGAAGTCTTTCCGTCTCACTTGCTGTGCTGGAGGTGATCCTGATATATCTGTGTGCGTTCTTCACGATGCTGTCGGCCATCGTATATCTTTATCAGAACAGGAAAGCACTGGGGGGATGAACGTGAGAACCTTCATTGCGATCGACGTCAACGACGCGGTGAGAGACGTGTCCCAGCAGGTGATTGAAAAACTTATGAAGAGGGGTTTCAAAGCCAACTGGGTCAGCAGGGAGAACGTGCATCTTACTCTGTTCTTCCTTGGTGAGGTTGATCCGGAAAGGGTTGCCGAGGCTGTGGAACACATTTCCCACAGGATCAGAGGCTTTCCCTCATTTTCATTTGTGGTCGAAAAAGTAGGCTGTTTTGCTCGGAACAATCGGCCAAGGGTGATCTGGCTTGGTGTGAGGGCCAATCAACTTCTCCACAGGCTCTACGACGAAACCAAGGCCGAGCTGGCCAAACACAGGTTCAGCTTCGAGGAGAGGTTCTCACCGCACATAACGCTTGGTCGTATCAAAGATTTCCCACCAGCTTGGCAACATCTGATAGAAGACATCACTTATGATCCCATAACAGTTGCGGTGGATCGAATCGTCGTCTACTCATCCACTCTCACGCCCAAAGGTTCGATCTACAGAAAGGTTTATGAGTGTCTTTTCGAAGGAGGTTTGATTGAGCATGAATGAGAAAGAGCAAAAACAAAAGCTTGAGGTTCTCGAGAAGGCAATCAAGAAGATCGAGAGCAGTTATGGAAAAGGTTCGATCATGATTCTCGGAGAAGAGGCTCAGGTCACACCGGTAGAAGTGATCTCGACAGGTTCACTCGCTCTGGACATAGCCACAGGTGTCGGTGGATATCCCAGAGGAAGGATCATAGAGATCTTTGGCCCGGAATCCAGTGGGAAAACCACTCTCGCACTGCACGCGATAGCTGAGGCGCAGAAGGCAGGTGGTGTGGCAGCGATAATCGATGCGGAACACGCCTTGGACCCTCTGTATGCGAAGGCGCTCGGGATCGATCTGAAGCGTCTGCTCATTTCGCAGCCAGACTACGGTGAGCAAGCTCTGGAAATCGTTGATGAACTGGTGCGGAGCAACGCGGTCGATCTCATCGTCGTTGACTCCGTCGCCGCTTTGGTTCCCCGCACGGAGATCGAGGGAAGCATGGGAGACATGCAAGTGGGTCTTCAGGCACGCTTGATGTCCCAGGCGCTGAGGAAGATCGCCGGTAGTGTAAGCAAATCCAAAACCGTGGTTATCTTCACCAACCAGATCAGGATGAAGATCGGCGTGATGTTCGCCAACCCCGAGACAACGACAGGCGGTTTGGCACTGAAGTTCTACTCAACAATGAGAATCGAGGTCAGAAGGACGGACACGATAAAGGATGCAACTGAACTGGTTGGAGTAACGGTCACAGCAAAGATCGTCAAGAACAAAGTTGCCCCGCCTTTCAAGAAGGCCGAACTAGACATCATATTCGGCAAAGGAATCGTGAGAGAAAACGAGTTGTTCAACCTCGGTCTGGCCGAAGAACTGATCCAGAAGAAGGGTAGCTGGTTCTTCTACGTTGCCGATGACGGTAAAGAATACACGCTCGGGCAGGGCAAGAACAATTCTGTGCTCTTCTTCGCACAGAATCCTCAAATAGCTATGGAGATAGAGAGGAAAATAAGAGAAAAGTACAACTTGCCAATGGGTGAAAAGAATGCGTCTGAATGAGGCAATCAAGTACGCGAAAAGGCTTTTGAAGTTCAGACTGAGGTCTAGGGCGGAATTGAGAGACAGGCTTTTGATGAAAGGCTTTGACCTGGAAACGGTCGAAGCAGCCTTGGAAAGTCTCGAGAGAAGTGGCTTTCTCGACGACGAGAAGTTTGCCTATCTCTACGCGGACGACATGCTGACCGTCCATGGCTATGGACCTCTCAGGATAAAGATGAAGCTGAAGCAGCTCAAAGTGGACGAGGAGGTCATCAAAAGGGTTCTGGAGAGAGTTATGCGAGAAGCAGATGTAAAGCAGATAATGAAGAGGCTCTTGGAGAAGGAAAAGCTCGAAGGCCACGAGGCGAGGGAATACCTATTTCGTCGTGGTTTTACCACAAAAGAAATAGATCTGCTCAAAGAAGGAGGTGCTGAGATGTGACGATAGTCATCGCATTGGCCTGTGCAGTAGCAGGTTTGCTGTCAGGATATTTGATCGCAAAATCGAGCATAGAGAGATCCTACAGAAAGGCGCAGAAAGACGCTGAAAGCATCATCAAGAAGGCAGAACAAGAGGTTTCGGAGTTGAGGAGAAAGGCGATAGTTGAGGCAAGAGAGGAAGCGCACAGACTCAGGGAAGAGATAGAATCGCAGCTTCGCAAGAAAGAGCAGGAGATCAGGGCCATCGAAGAAAGACTTCTGAAGAGAGAAGAAATGCTTTCAAGGAGAGAAGAGATCGTAGAAAAAAAGGAAACTCAGCTGGAATCTCTGAGGTCCCAGCTCGAAGCGGCAAAGAAAAGGGTCGAACAGAGGGAGAAGGAACTCGATGAGAAATTCACGGAACTGGCAGGCATGACCGTGGAAGAAGCAAGAAAGATAGTGATAGAAGAAGCGCGCAACCGTTACGAGCACGATCTTGCGGTGATGTTCAAGCAGATCAAGGAACGGTACGAAGAAGAGGCTGAGAAGGAAGCAAAGAGGATCATCGCAACAGCCGTGCAGCGTTACGCACCCGAATACATCGGAGAGATCACCGTTTCAACGGTCAGCTTACCCAACGATGAAATGAAAGGAAGGATCATAGGTCGAGAGGGAAGAAACATAAGAGCGTTCGAAAAGATCACTGGTGTTGATCTTGTGATCGACGATACACCGGAGGTCGTGGTGCTCTCGAGTTTCAATCCGATTCGCAGGGAAATAGCCCGCATCACGCTGGAAAAATTGGTCGCGGACGGAAGAATACATCCCGCGAGGATAGAAGAGATGTACGAAAAGGCCAAACAGGAGGTAGAAAAGGCGATCAAGGAGGCTGGTCAAGAAGCTGCACTCAAGGTGGGCGTGACGGGAATCCATCAGGAATTGATCAAGTTGCTTGGCAAGCTCAGGTACAGGACGAGCTATGGACAAAACGTGTTAGCCCACTCAATAGAGGTGGCCCAGCTCGCCGCGTTGATGGCTGAAGAGCTTGGTCTAGACGTGGAGAAGGCGAAACGCGGTGGCTTGTTGCACGACATAGGCAAGGCCTTGGATCACGAGGTCGAGGGTTCACACACGGAGATCGGAGCCGAGATAGTCAAGCGCTACGGTGAGCCAGATTACGTGGTGAATGCGATCATGAGTCATCATGGAGAGGCCGAACCCTCCTATCCAGAGTCGGTTCTCGTGGCAGCCGCAGATGCTCTGTCTGCTGCAAGACCTGGTGCGAGACGTGAAGATCTTGAAAACTACATCAGAAGATTGGTGAAGATGGAAAAGATCGCCATGAGTTTCAAAAACGTGGAGAAGGCTTACGCAATACAAGCAGGTAGAGAAGTGAGAGTCATCGTCGAACCAGACAAAGTGGACGACGCCGAAGCGGACAAGATAGCTTACGAGATCGCAAAGAAGATAGAGGAAGAGATGGAGTATCCAGGAGTTCTCAAGGTAGTCGTGATAAGAGAAAAGAGGTCCGTTGCTTACGCGAAATGAGGGGGTGCTTGTCCCCCTCGTTTTGTCTTTGAGGTGATGGTGTGTACTTCGAAAGGGAAAGGATCAAGCATCCTCTTGTGCTGAGTAGACCCGCTCTGTTGCTCGTAGACCTTCAGAAGTATTTCTGCCAAAAGGAAGGCAAGGCTTACCTTCCTGGGGTTGAGAGAATACTTGCCACGGCACAAAAATTGCTGAACGCGTTCGTTGAGAAAGATCTACCCACGATCGTGACGATCCACAAGGGAAACAGTCCATCGATGATGAGGTGGTGGAACAACATCGTCGATGGTGACCAGACGGGGCCGTGTCTTGACTGCAGAAGCTCGATCATCTTGTACAAAGATTCGTACGATGCCTTCCACATGACGGACTTGGAAGAAATACTCAGTAAGAGAAAAGTCAAACAACTCGTCTTGGGAGGGGTCATGACACATCTGTGCGTCGAAACAACGGCAAGAAGTGCATTTGTGAGAGGTTTTGACGTGGTCGTTGTTGAAGACATGTGTTGGGACAAGAACGACTGGTATCATTTTGCGGCGCTGAAGAACTTGGCGCACAGTTTCGGTGTGATCACGAATTCGGGTGAGCTGCTGTGCGCGTTGGAATCGTTGGTGCCGGCCATCGGGTATAACGGCGGCCGTTTCTCTGAAGAGATACGGTTTTGATGTGACTGTCTTCGAAAAGGAAGAAATCGGGGGACTCATCAGAAACGCCTGGAGAGTCGAGAATTTACAAGAGCCCGCTGGGAAAGTGTACTCTTTCAAGGGGGGGATGAAAGGC
>DOKY01000036.1:0-80498 GCA_003510135.1 Pseudothermotoga sp. | reverse complement strand
TCATCAGAAACGCCTGGAGAGTCGAGAATTTACAAGAGCCCGCTGGGAAAGTGTACTCTTTCAAGGGTGGGATGAAAGGCGGCTTTTTCGTTAGATATATTGCAGGTTTTCTAATGATGGTAGTGCACAACAGCTTGTACATAAGAAGACATCTCGCCGAGCCTTCAAAACTCGGGGACGCCTGCGCTTATGTTTCTCGTTGATCACGCTCTTAGAGTGCGTCGACTAAAGCCTTGAACAGCGGGTGGGGCTTGCCGACTTTCGTCTTGAGCTCTGGGTGATACTGGATGCCTATGAAAAAGGGATGTTCTTCAAGTTCGATCGCCTCGACGAAGTTTGACTTCGCGCTGATGACGAGTTTGTAACCTTGCTCGTTGGGCATTTTGAAGAGCTCTGAGAACTCGTCGTAGTTCACCTCATAGCGGTGCCTGTGTCTCTCGGTAGTCTCTTCAACGCCGTAGATGTCCCAGAGTTTTGTGCCTTTGAATATTCGCATGCGCTGAGCGCCAAGTCTCATTGTTCCACCAAGCTGCAAGACTCTCTTTTGCTCTTCCATGAGTGTTATCACAGGATAAGGTGTGTCGGGGTCGAACTCGGTGGAGTTGGCCCTTTCGT
The DNA here is from genome assembly GCA_003510135.1 of Pseudothermotoga sp. Classification (GTDB taxonomy): domain Bacteria; phylum Thermotogota; class Thermotogae; order Thermotogales; family DSM-5069; genus Pseudothermotoga_A. The sequence goes on along the minus strand of DOKY01000036.1, from coordinate 79,883 downwards.
ATCCGTAAACGTTCCGAGCGAACTCTATCACCATCAGTTGCATGCCGAGGCAGATACCGAGTATCGGTTTTTTGTGTTCTCTGGCGTAGCGTATGGCCTTGATCTTTCCCTCGATACCCCTCTTGCCGAACCCGCCTGGAACGATCAAACCATCGTATTCGGACAACCTGTCGCATACTTCCTCATAGCTCATGTTTTCCAAACTTTGTGCATCGATCACTTCGGGTTTGGCACAACCTGCAAGGAAAATGGATTCTATTATACTCTTGTACGCGTCATCTGTTCCAAGGTATTTTGCAACCAGCGCTATCCTGCGTTGTTTGAAAGTTCTCGGATAATCCCAGCTGAAATTCGAGTCATCAAGAGCGAGGTTGAGTTTCCTTGCGACTTTGTTGTGAACCTCAAGATTTTTCAGCAGTTCCACTATCGAATAAACGTTGGAGACATCTGGCAGGTTTATCACCATGTCCTGTGGAACGCCTCCGAAGAGCGCCACTTTCTTTATGGTATCGGAATTCACCGCTGTCTCGCTCCTGATGACGATCATGTCTGGGTTGAGCCCGGCCCTCCTCAACAGCTGCACCGATTGCTGCGTTGGTTTGGTCTTGAACTCGTTCGACGTTCTGAGGTAGGGAACGTAGGTGACGTGAATGAACATGAAATCCCCGAAAGGCTTTTCCAAAGCGAGTTGTCTGACACTTTCCAAGAACACTTCACTCTCTATGTCGCCCACAGTGCCTCCAATCTCTATCACGTTGACCTGTCCTTCGAGCGAATCTATCCTGCGTTTGATCTCGTCGGTGACGTGTGGGACTATCTGAACGGTCGATCCAAGATAGCCCCCATCCCTTTCTCTCTTCACGACGGCCGAATAGATTTGCCCGGCCGTGATGTTGTTCTTCCTGCTCATGTCTTCACCGAGAAATCTTTCGTAGTGGCCGAGGTCCAGGTCGGCCTCGTAACCATCTTCTGTGACGAACACCTCTCCGTGCTGGTTCGGATTCATCGTACCCGCATCCACGTTCAGGTAAGGATCTATCTTCAGCACGTTCACCTTGATGCCACACTCTTTGAGTAACCTCGCCAGAGATGCGCAGAATATACCCTTGCCTACTCCGCTGAGTACCCCACCTGTTACGACGATGAATTTTTTCACACAGATCCCTCCAGAACAACCTCTGCCAACCTTTCCTCCCCTTTGAGTTTCAAGAACTCCGCAAGCTTGTCACGTGTCGGGCTCGCACTTGAGCTTCCCACTTTCGTCACAGCCAGAGCAGAGGCAGCAACAGCTAACTTCAGAGAATCCTTCGCATCGAGTTTCTTCAGCTTCGCGAACATGTAGGCTGCGTTGAAAGCGTCCCCTGCACCGGTGGTGTCTACAACCTCCACGTTGTGAGCATCGACGTGGTACGACATTTTCTCGGTGTACAGCGTTGCACCTTTCCTGCCCAGTTTCACGACCACTTCCTCCACGCCCACACCGAGGAGTTTTTTCACAGCCTTTTCGATCTCGTTTTCTTTCGTCATCTTAAGGAGTTCTATCTCGTTGGGAGCAACAGTGTCGGCATACGCGAGCGTTTGCAGATCGATCATTTCCGAGAAACCTGCCGGATCAACAAAGACGTACTTGCCGTTCCGTTTCGACATCATGATGACTTCTTGTGCCGTCTCACTCGGAATACCCATCTGAACGAACACCGCGTTACAGGTTTCGAGGAAAGTCCAGTCGATCTTGTCGGGAGTCAGGTGCGCGTTGGCACCGAGTATGTGAAACATGGTGTTTCTGCCATCTGATTCAACCACAACAAAGGTCTTTCCTATCTGTTCTTCACAAACCTTGATAGAACCAATGTCAATCCCGTACTTTTTCAAACGTTTGAGCACTGCCTGCGAGATGGAGTCGTTACCGATCATTGCGACGAGTTCACATGGAACGCTCAGCTTCGCAAGAGCAATGGCCGTGTTGGCACCTTTCCCACCTATGTCCGTGAACGTCTTCGTGCACAGATGATTTTCTCCAACACGTATTCTGTCGATGTAAAGGAACGTGTCGATGTTGATCTTTCCAAACACTGTCACACTCATGCGCTTCTCTCCTTTTCGTGATCTTATGTTGAGTGGAGGTGTTTGATCAATTCTTCTGCAAAGTCGCCGAGGTTCCTATCGAACTTGAAGTCTGCAAGATCGTCCAGTCCTGTTTTTCCTTTGTTGACGATGATGAGCTTCGCTCCATGTTCCTTTGCAATGATGGGAAGCTGCGCCGCGGGGTACACGATGAGGGAACTGCCGAGCACGATCATCAAATCGCACTCTCGAGCGTGCCGCGTCGCTTCGCTCAGTGCGTGCATGGGCAGACTCTCGCCAAAGAACACGATGTTCGGTCTGATCAAACCTCCGCAGTCGCACTTTGGTACCGGGCTCAATTCAAGCATGTCCTTAACACTTTCAAAGCTGTGGGGGCTTCCGCACTCAGTGCAATAGTACTCGAAAATGTTTCCGTGAAGTTCTATAACGTTCTTACTGCCCGCTCTCTGATGAAGTCCATCGATGTTCTGCGTGATGACGGCCTCAAGCAAACTTCGACTTTCAAGCTCTGCGAGCAAAGTGTGCGCAACGTTCGGTTGAGCTTCGCTCATGGGAAGCAATGCTTCTCTCCAAAAGCGATAGAAGCCCTCCGGGTCGGCGTAGAAGTAATCGATGTCGAAGATGTTTTCCGGGTATTTCGAGTACAAACCGTTAGGTCCTCTGAAATCTGGAACCCCGCTCTCGGTGCTCACACCCGCGCCGGTGAGAGCAACAACATGATGTGAAGCTTTGATCTTCTCAAGAAGTTCCCGCTCAGTCACCTTGATTCACCTTTTTTGAACACGACCCGAGGAAAAGTCATTGAACCTGCTGGTTTCCAATAAATCTGGTTGTCTAGGGTCCTGACGGGCGTCGGTTCCACCGACAGCACCACGGCATCTTCGGGAATGACCACGACGATCTCAGAATCGGCCACGGCGTTGATTGACACGTCTTTGAGACTGGTGTCCACCTTACCTTGCTCGACGACTGCCACATTTGAGAGCACAGCCCTTTCCATCACCTCGAGAATGCCGGATCGCTCAGTCACCGTTGATTCCATCGAGATGACCTCGATCTGCCTTCCAAGTCTCTTGCTGACCTCCGCGAAGTACTGTTTGAACTGTTCGAGTGAACTCTGTTTGTAGTTCTGCAGGTACTGCTGTTGCTTGGATGGGTCTTTGAAGAAAAGGCCGGCCATGGTTGTGAACGTGGCAGCGCCCGAGTAATCGTACTCCATCCTGCTCCTGTAGTAAACGACCTCGAAGGCCGGCCGTTGCAAAAACACACCTATGAGCTGCATCACGGTGAAGAACAGTACAAAAGCGATCAACAGGTAGAGTAACGTTCGCTGATTCAATTCCTTACCTCCCAAGATATGTTAACACAATCACTCGATCTGGACTATGACTTTTGTGCCAGCTCTCACGTTCTTCAACAGATCCAGGCCTTCTTTGACTTTACCGATGACGTTCACCGCACTCGCGGGTCTGATCTTGTCGTCGCTGATAGGTGTCTTACCAAAAAAGATGCAGATGGCCCTTCCAGGTATCCAGAAGGCCACGTCACCCTCCTCCACGACGTCTTTGCTGTTCTCCTCGACGGTCAGACGGACGGGCGTTTCGAAGTATATTTCGTCGCCCCAGCGGTTAGCGACCGACCTGATCGAAGTTCTTTCCTTATGGCTTCAATCGTGAGAGGTGCCTTCTTTTCGTCCAGCTCCGCCACGCACTCGACTTGGCCGAAGATGAATCTGAGTTTCATCTCACGTCACCTCCCGTTCAAAGATTTTAGAGCAATCCAAAGAAAAGTTCAACGGCACTCTATTGTAAAATTGATCTCAGTGAGGAGGCATGTGAAGATGAAGGTGCCACTTTTCGACATGACCAGGCAGTACGAGTCACTCAGGGAAGAGATTCTGAGCGCGGTCGATTCAGTTTTCAAATCCGGTCGATTGATCATGGGGGAGAACGTCAAGAGATTCGAAGAAGAGATGCAAAACTATCTGGGTGTGAAACACGCGATAGGTGTGGGCAACGGCTCAGACGCGTTGTACATAGCTACCAGGTCTCTTGGCATCGGAGATGGAGATCTTGTCATCACGACGGCGTTCACCTTCTTCGCCACCGTGAGTTGCATAACCAGAAACGGGGGAATCCCGATCTTCGTCGATATCGATGAGAACACATTCAACATCGATCTGGATCAGGTGGAGAAGCTTCTGAAGGACCATCCATCCCGTGATAAAATCAGAGCCATCATACCGGTTCATCTCTTCGGACGAACGGTGGATCTGGAAAGACTTGAGTACATCAGACAGCAGTATGGCGTGAAGATCCTTGAAGACTGCGCCCAATCTGTGGGATCCACATGGCAGTTTTCAGATGGCAGGGTGAAAAAGAGCGGTAGCGTGGGTGATGTCTCGATACTCTCTTTCTTCCCCACCAAGAACCTCGGAGCTCACGGGGATGCTGGCATGATACTCACGAATGATGAACATTTGGCTGAGTTCTGCCGCATCTTCAGAGTGCACGGTGCTAAGGTGAAATATTTCCACGAGATCGAAGGTGTCAACAGCAGACTGGACGAAGTGCAAGCGGCCATACTGCGTGTGAAGCTCAAAAGGCTCGATCGTTTTCATCAGCGTAGAATAGATCTCGCAAGACTCTACAACGAGCTGTTCGAAAAGTACAGTTTGACCAACCGTATCGTGTGTCCTCCGCTTGGGAGAGGTTTTGAATGCGTATTCCACCAGTACGTGATAAGGGTGAAGGATGGACACAGAGACAAATTGAAGTCTTACCTTGAATCGCGCGGCGTCGAAACGGCAATCTACTATCCGTTGGGTATGCACAGGCAGAAGTGCTTCGCCCATTTACCTCGCGTGGAGCTTGAAAGGACGGATACGGCCTGTGCAGAGGTTCTTGCGCTACCCATGTTTCCTGAGCTTCGTGAAGAAGAAGTCGAGTACGTTGTGAGGTGCATCAGAGACTACTTCGAGGAGGAGTGCGCGTGCTGAAAGACAAGCTCATCAACAAAACTGCGATCGTGGGTGTGATAGGGCTCGGTTATGTGGGGCTTCCGCTCGCTGTTGAGAAGGCGAAGGCAGGTTTCACCGTCGTGGGTTTCGACATACAGAAGGAACGTGTGGACAAGGTGAATCGTGGTGAGAACTACATAGGGGACGTCGTCTCGGAGGATCTGGAAAGACTCGTGAGGGATGGTAAGCTTTCCGCAACGATTGATTATGAAAGGCTCAGAGAGTGCGACGTGGTTACGATATGTGTACCCACACCCCTGGATGAGTACAAGCAACCCGATCTCACGTACGTGGTGAACACCGCCAAGGAGATCGCCCTGAGGTTGCACAAGGACATGCTCGTTGTGCTCGAGTCCACCACGTATCCTGGGACGACGGAGGAAGTTATCAAGCCGATACTCGAGTCGAGTGGCTTGAGGTGTGAGGAAGACTTCTACCTGGCTTTCAGCCCAGAGCGAGTCGATCCTGGAAACTTACTTTACAAAACCAAGAACACCCCGAAGGTAGTTGGAGGCGTGGGTAAGAATTCTGCAGAACTCGCAAGGTTGTTGTACGAAAGCGTGCTCGAAGCACCGGTGTTCGTGGTTTCCTCGGCGAAGGCTGCGGAGATGACAAAAATACTGGAGAACACTTTCAGAATCGTCAACATCGCGTTGGCAAACGAAATGGCAATCATCGCTGAGAAAATGGGGATAAACATATGGGAAGTCATAGAGGCAGCCTCCACGAAGCCTTTCGGTTTCATGCCCTTCTACCCCGGTCCAGGTGTCGGTGGTCATTGTATCCCGATCGATCCGTTCTACCTCACTTACAAGGCCAGGCAGTACGATTACCACACCAGGCTCATCGAACTTGCCGGTGAGATAAACGACTCGATGCCTGGATACGTCGTGAACAGGGTTATGAAGTTGCTGAACCAGAAGAAAAAATGTCTCAACGGCGCACACGTTCTGCTCGTTGGAATAGCGTACAAGGGTGACGTGGACGACGTGAGGGAATCGCCAGCGCTGAAAGTGCTCAAACTCCTGGAAGAGGAACAGGCGGAAGTTGTGGTCGTGGATCCATACGTGGAATCCTTCAAGTGGAGAGGTTCAGAAAGGAAGACTCAGCATTTGACGGTGGAGCTCGCCCGCTGGGCTGATATAGCCATCATAACAACTGCGCATAGAAAGCGCATCGACTACAGAATTTTGGTGGAGAACTGCTCGCTCATCTTTGATACGAAGAACGTTTTGAAGAGTTTCAAGCTCTCGGGTCCGAACATCGTGGTGCTGTGAGGAGGTGAAGAGCATGAGCTGGTTCGCGCTGAGTCTTTTGGCGGGTGCGGGCTCAATGGTTTTGGCGCTCGCGCTGATGGCTTACGTTTTGAGAAAAGATGCAGGCAACGAGAGAATGAGACAGATCCACGATGCGATCAAAGAGGGAGCAGTTGCCTATTTGAGAAGGCAGAACAGGACTCTGGCTGTTTTCGTCCTGGTCATGGCGATCGTGCTGGGAGTCGTCACGAGCTTCCTCAGGGGCGTGACGATAGGTTTTTCCATGGCAGTCGCCTACGTACTCGGCTCGGCATGTACGACACTCGCCGCCTACGTGGGTATGAGGGCCGCCGTGGAGGCTAACGTGAGGGTGGCGGCCGCGGCACGGAAAGGACTCAAGGCGGCGTTCCCGGTCGCCTACTACGGTGGAGCGGTCATGGGCTTGTTCGTGGTCGGTATCTCACTGCTGGGCATTTCGATCCTGTTCTTCGTTTTCAGGGTGTTGCTGGGCTGGTCTGACCCAGACGCGGCAAGCGTCGTCCTTGGCTTCAGCTTCGGAGCGAGCGCTCTGGCCTTGTTCGCGAAGGCGGGTGGGGGTATCTACACCAAGACGGCAGACATCAGTGCCGATCTGGTCGGTAAGGTGGAACTCGGGATAGCAGAGGACGATCCGAGGAACCCTGCGGTGATAGCAGACAATGTCGGGGACAACGTTGGAGACGTTGCCGGCATGGGCGCAGATCTCACAGATTCCTACATCGCGAGCGTCGTTGCAACGATGATCATCGGTGCAGAGATTGCGAGTGCAACGCTCACTGTGTTGCCTCTAACGATAGCTGCAGCGGGATTGTTCTCCTCGATGCTGGCCTTGCTGTTCGTCGCGCGCAGTATCAAGAAGAGTCCGGGGAGGGCTTTGAACCTTGGAACGTTCCTGACGTGTTTCATCTTCGTTGTACTTCTATTCTTGGTGACACGTTTTTCAGGTCTTGAAGGAAATTCGTGGCTGGGTGTGTTCTTACCAACGCTCGCAGGCCTCGGCGCCGGCATAGTGATAGGACTGACATCAGATTACTTCACCTCGATAGAGAAGAAACCAACGAAAACAATCGCCGAGGCATCGGTAACGGGCACCGCGATCAACATACTCATGGGATTCTCGTACGGACTGGTCAGCATCGTCCCACCCATCCTTTGCATCGCCGCAGCGACCATCGCATCTTGGTACCTGGCCAAAGCATTCGGCATAGATCCGTTCTATGGTATTGCGTCTGCCGCGCTCGGAATGCTCTCAATAGTGGGTACCATAATTTCTGCAGACGCCTATGGGCCGATCTCTGACAACGCCAAAGGTGTGGCGGAGCAATCCGGTTTGGGTGAAGAAGTCATCGCGGTGACGGACATGCTCGATGCGGCTGGGAACACATCCAAAGCTATAACGAAGGGATTCGCCATAGGTTCAGCGGCCCTCACCGTGCTGGCGCTGTTCGCTGCTTACGCACACCTTGTTGATATAAAAACGCTGGACTTGATGTCTCCCCGGGTGATCGCAGGCGTTTTCATAGGTGCCATGATGCCGCCACTGCTCTCTGCGATGTTGATTCTGGCGGTCAGCAGGAACTCTGAAAGAATGATAGAGGAAATAAGAAGGCAGTTCCGGGAGATACCCGGCCTTGCTGAGGGAAAGGCAAGGCCCGATTATGCAAAGTGTGTCGACATCGCTACGGCAGGTGCACTCAGAGAATTGCTCCTACCAGGTGTGGTCGCGATCGTGGCTCCGGCGTTGACGCTCGTGGTCCTTGGACGAGAGGCACTGGCTGGATTCCTTGCTGGCAGCATCGTTAGTGGAATCATATTTGCACTCTTCATGGCCAACTCTGGAGGTGCCTGGGACAACGCGAAGAAATACATAGAAGAAGGCCATCTCGGAGGAAAAGGCTCCGAGGCACACAAAGCGGCCGTCGTTGGAGACACCGTAGGAGATCCGTTCAAAGACACCGCGGGTCCATCCCTCAACACGATGATCACTGTCATGTCCTTAGTTGCGGAGGTATTCGCTCCTTTGTTGCTGCTGATCGTGAGTCGGTGAGAGGATGTACGACTTCGTTGACGGACCAACGAGGTCCTTCACGATGATCGATGAAATTCTGGGGCCCTTCTTACCAAAGACCGCGTACGGTAAGAGGGCCCTGGACAATTTTTCATGCATCATGAACTGTGAGGAGCAGTTTTCATCCCACTGGAACAGGTTGAGAAAGGTTTTGAAACTGAGCAACGAACTCGTGCTGAGTCTGGAGAAGATTCTGGAGAGGATTCCAGATCTCAGTCATCAGTTAGAAAATGGCTTTCTGGAGATATCGGATTTTGCAAAACTCAAGAGGTTTGTCTTCAATTTCTTGTCCCTTCGAAGGATTGCAGATCAGATCTGGGATTTGCCAGAGATCGATGGCCTTTGGAAGGTTCTGTCGCACTACTTTGGCGATGGAGAAACTTTGCAGCTTCAATCTGAAAAACTCGTTGCGCTGAGGAAAGCTCACCTTGAGACATCAAAGAAATTGAAGACGGAATTCAACCGGCTGTGCGATGAAATACAAACCTTAGTGGGCCTGAGGCCTCGCGGCGAGGAGTTCACTGTTTCTGCGCAAGTTGGAGAGCAACTCGTCAAGTCGAGACTGGCGCAGATTGTGAAAGATTACGGTGAGCGCTGGCACCTGCGCCTGGTCGATACTGAGAGGGCAACGTCGCTGAAGAAGGATCTGGAGCGTCTGGAAGAAGAGATGGAACTCGAGGCTTCAAAGCTTTTGAGGGAAGTCAGCAGAAAGATTGCGGATTTTGCGGATGTACTCATTCTGTGTGAGCGTGCCGTCGAGACTGTCGATCTGGATCTTTCACGTTACAGGATGTACTTCGAATATGGTTGCTGCGAACCCACGCTCTCACAGAACCTCAGGATGGTCAAAGGCAGGTTCGTTCCCACTTTGAATTACTGCAGAAAGAACGGTTACGAGTACTATCCGGTCAGTCTGGAAACAGGACCGGGTGTGACAGTGTTGTGTGGACCAAACATGGGAGGAAAGACAACAGCTCTCAGGACGATAGGTTCATCTGTGCTGCTGTTTCAGCTCGGTTATCCCGTCCCGGCTGAAGAGTTTTCGAGCCCCGTTTTCAGGTTCGTGCGCTTTGTCTCCAGGGGAGAAGAGCTGGGTTTCAGTTCGTTCGCTAAGGAGGTCCGCTCGCTCGTTCAAGCGCTTCAGCTCGAAGGAAGAAAGTTGCTCCTGCTCGACGAGTTCGGCACGAGTACCAATCCAGTTGAAGGAGAGGCGCTCGCACTCGCCATCGTGGAACATTTGCTTGGTTCGTCAGATTATGTCTTCCTGACGACGCACTATCCTCGCGTTGTCTTGCAAGCCAAGAACGTTTACAGCTGTGGAAGGATTAAAAACTTTGAGGAAGAAGATCCACACAAAATGTTCGATTATTCGCTCATTCCCAACGTCAAGCAGGTTGAAAGAATCGGTCTCAAACTCGCGCAAAAGCTGGGGTTGCCTTCGGAAATCGTCGAGAGGGCGAGGAAGCACTGTGGACTGGAATGAGGAACGCGTTTACACTGTCAGCGACATCACGTTCTACATAGAGAATCTTTTCGAAGGCGATCCAAACCTGACGGACGTTACGGTCGCAGGAGAGGTTGTTGATTGCAGGACGAGGAACAACCATCTTTTCTTCTCTTTGAGGGACGATTACGCCTCGATCGGTTGTATCCTGTTTGGCGGGGCACACATGCAGGTTCATCTGGAAAGCGGACAGATGGTTCAAGTCACCGGAGATGTGAGAGTTTACGCCCCGAGAGGTCAGTACAGACTCCTGTGCAAGAAATTGAAGTTGCTCTCCGGCAGAGGTGCCACGTTCTTGAAGCTGAAAGAGACCTACGAGAAGCTGAACAGGATGGGTGTGTTCTCCAGACCGAAAAAAAAGTTGCCCAGATTTCCATCACTGATTGGCGTCATCACGTCGAGGGATTCGGCAGCTTTTCAGGACATAGTGAGAACAATCTCGGAGAGGTTTCCCTTTGTGAAGCTCGTACTCTACCACACAGGTGTTCAGGGAGAGTCGGCGAAGGAGGAAATCTTGAGAGCTCTTTCGGATGCAAACTTTCGTGAACTAGACGTTGTCATAATAGCGAGGGGTGGAGGCGCGAAGGAAGATCTGTGGTTGTTCAACGACGAGGAAGTCGTGATGAGCGTCTATGAGCTGAGACATCCTGTGATCACGGGAGTCGGACACCAGATAGACACAGTGCTCGTTGATCTCGTGGCCGATGTGGCTGCCCACACACCAACTGCGGCCGCGCAGTATGCGGTACCCGACATACGAGACGTTATGAACAACGTACAGCAGTCTTTGAGATTGTGTTTTGCTAACGTGCTGAGAACCTGGAACAACATCAAGGAACGCTCCGAAGAGCTACTGCTCGAAATGAAAAGCAGCATAATCGAGTCTTTGGAAGATTTCAGAAAGCTTTCTCAGCAAAGGTTTGAAGAGATGAAGTCTGTGATGGATGAAAAGATTGATTCTCTGAACCAGAGGATGGAGCTACTGGGTGCCAAGCTGAACCTCCTTGATCCGATCTCCGAGCTCAAACGCGGTTATGTGATTGTGGAAAAGGATGGTACGAAAGTGGTATCGAAAAGCCAGCTGTCCCAAGGAGATGTGCTCGTGATAAGATTTCACGATGGGTCGGTGAGGGTGATAGTGGATGAAGATAGAAGATATGATGAACGAACTTGAGAAGATCGTTGGGCTTCTGAACTCTCAGAATTTGTCACTCGATGAATCACTCGAGCTCTACAGAAGGGGCATCGAGATGTACAAAAGGCTGCAGGAAGCGCTGAGCAAGGCAAAGATCGAGGTTGAGGATCTGTACGCACAGCTGCACCAGAGCGAGGTGAAAACCGATGCTGACGATAGATCAGCTGAAAGACGCGAGGATTGAAGATCTGGAACGATTCGCCGATTTGATAAGGAAGAGGATCATCGAGGTCGTTTCGCAGAACGGGGGACATCTGGCTTCCAATTTGGGTGTGGTCGAGCTCACGCTGGCCCTCTACAAAGCGTTCGATCCGAGAGAGGACATAATCGTTTGGGACACTTCCCACCAGTGCTACGCACACAAGCTTTTGACTTACAGGTGGGACGAGTTTTCAACGCTGAGAAAGTTTGGGGGCATAAGCGGTTTCAACACCACGAAGGAAAGCCCGCTGGACAGGTTTGGCGCCGGTCATGCTGGTACGGCGGTGGCTGCCGCGCTGGGCATAGAGAAGGGGCTGAACCTGCTTGGCCAAAGAAAGAACGTGGTGGTCGTTCTCGGTGACGGTGCGCTGACGAACGGAGAAACGCTCGAGAGTTTGAACCAGCTGAAGAGTTTGAATTCGAGGTTGAAGATCGTGCTCAACGACAACGGCATGTCCATTTCTCAAAACGTTGGGGCACTCTCAGAAGCCTTCGCCAAGTTGCGCACGAGCCAGGCGTATCTCACTTTCAAAAATCTGGTCAAGAAGGCGCTCTCGGTTTCCTCTTTGGGAAAGAATCTCGAAGAGGAATTGAAAAGGCTCAGAGAGAGCTTGAAACAGTTCATTCAGGGTGTGGATTTCTTTGAGGCACTCGGCTTGAAACACATCGGGCCGGTCGACGGTCACGATCTGAGGCTTCTCGTTGGGATATTCGAAAGAATAAGGGATTACGATTATCCGGTCGTCGTGCACGTCGTCACACAGAAGGGCAGAGGTTACAAACCGGCAGAGGAGAACTGTGTTTTCTTCCATAGCTCACCGAAGTTCGATCCAGAGTCTGGCGAACCCGTCCTCAAAGAAGGTTGGCTCTCCTACAGTGAGGTCTTTGGTGAAACCGTGTTAAGATTGGCTCGAACCGACGAAAAGTTGTTCGCCATAACGGCGGCGATGCCAGATGGAACCGGCCTGAGAAAGTTTTCAGAGAGCCTGCCCGACAGGTTCGTGGACCTGGGTATCACAGAACAGTCATGTGTGACCTTTGCCGCGGGGCTTGCGAGCGTCGGCATGAGACCAGTTGTGGCTATCTATTCGACCTTTCTGCAACGTGCGTATGATCAGATCGTTCACGATGTGGCACTTCAGGATCTGAATGTGATCTTCGCCGTAGATCGTGCAGGGTTGGTCGGTGAGGATGGTCCGACGCACCATGGGGTTTTCGATATCGCCTTGTTCAGAACGATCCCGAACAGTAAAATATTTGCTCCGCGCAGCTTGCAAGACCTTGTGAACGTGTTGAGATCCGTGGTTGAAATGGATGTGAAAGGAACTGTGGCGATCAGGTACCCAAAACAGGCAGAACCGGGGATTTTCGAAGAACTCTGGAACCAATCGAAGTTGATCGATCCATTCCGATGGGAGATCATCAAAGAAGGAAAGGACGTGGCTGTTCTCGCCGTTGGAACGATGGTGCAGAACGTTCTCAATGCAAGCTTGAACGCCACGGTTGTTCACGTGCGATGTGTCAAGCCTCTGGACGAAGAAACGCTCTTGAGGATCGCTGAGACTCACAGACTGATCGTCACTGTCGAAGAAGGCGTGATAAATGGAGGTTTTGGGGAAGCTGTCTTGAGTTTTTTGAACAACAAGGGCCTGGTCAGAAAGGTTCTTCTCATGGGAATTGAGGATGGTTTTGTACCGCACGGTAGCAGAGAGGAGCTCTTGAAGTTTCAAAAGCTTGATCCAGAGAGCATTCGCGATCGTGTGGTATCATTTTTGAGAAAGGAGGTAGGAACGTATGGTGGTCAAGTTGGAATACGGAGATCTTGAAGTGAGTTTGAAAGCGCTCAAGAAACTGGCGTACATAGCGACGCTTCAGAGCTACGGGCCTGTGAACATTTCATCCGACAGCTTTTTCGGAAAGCTTTTTGGCGAGAAAGAAGAGGAAAGGATCAAAGTCGAGGAACATGACAGCGGAAAGGTCGTTGTGGACATCTACATAGAGGTGGAGTACGGAGTGAAGGTCACGGAAGTTGCCAAGAACATCATGGAGAACGTCTCTCACGTCATGCAGAACGTTGGTGGTTGCGAGGACGTCGAGGTCAACGTACACGTAACGGGAGTTCGTTGAGGAGGTGTACTGGCTTGCCAAAAGTGAATGGCAAATTCATGAAGCTCGCGTTCGAGAAAGGGACAGAGGAACTCGCCCTCCACGTTGATGAGCTGAACGCCCTCAACGTCTTTCCCGTTCCCGATGGCGACACGGGATCAAACATGCTCGCAACCATGCGCGAGGGTTGCAAGTACTTGGAGCAGCTGACGAAGACTGATCTTTGTTCTGTCATGGAGGCAGTAAAGAATGGCACATTGATGGGAGCACGTGGAAACTCCGGAGTGATACTTTCACAAATTTTCAGAGGTTTTGCGATTTACTGTGAGAAGAAGAAATTCTTAGAGCCCCGGGACATCCTGGGAATGATAAAGGAAGCGAAGAAGGTGGCATACAAAGCCGTCATGAAACCGGTTGAAGGTACGATCCTCACCGTGTTGAGGAGAATCGTTGAACGTTCCGAAGAAGCTGCAAACTTTCAGGATTTTCCAGAAATTTTGAAGTGGGTAGTCCAGGTTGCCGAAGAAGCGGTCAAAGAAACTCCGAAACTTTTACCGGTTCTCAGAGAGGCAAACGTGGTAGACGCCGGCGCGAAGGGACTGTTCTACATATTCAAGGGCTTCTACGCCGCAACGCTCGGGGAAAAACCGAATCTGGAACTGCTCACGAGCAAGAACGGTGAGGTGACGGTCGAACTTCCGGTCGAGGAGCTGACCTTTCAGTACTGCACAGAGGTGATGATAAAGAGAGAAAACAACTTCTCAGACGCGGAAGTGGAACGGTTCAGAGGTTTTCTCGAAAGTGTGGGAGATTCTGCTGTTGTGGTGCACGACTCGGCCATTCTGAAAACGCACGTGCATACAAACAATCCCGGTCTGGTCATAGAGGAGGCACTGAAGTACGGAGAGATTCTGAAGGTAAAAGTAGACAACATGAAGCTGCAACACGAACATGTCGTTCAACAGGATGAACAGAGGAGAAAGTACGGTTTTGTCGCTGTCTCGCCGGGCCAGGGCATCAGCATGATACTGAGGAATCTCGGCGTGGACCAGATCGTTCGCGGTGGACAAACTATGAACCCCAGCACGGCGGATCTGAAGATCGCTATCGAGAGGGTCAACGCTGACATTGTTTTCGTATTTCCGAACAATCCCAACATCCACATGGCTGCGAAACAAGCAGCGGAGCAAGTCAACAACAAAAAGGTGGTCCTCATACCGACGAACACCGTTCAGGAGTGTATCTCGGCCATGATGGCCTTCGACCCTAACGAATCGGAAGAAGCGCTGAAACAGAAATTCAAGGAGGCTGCGAGCTACATAATCGCTCTGAGTATCACACGAGCCATCAGAGACGCAAAACACAACGGCACGAAAATCAAGAAAGGTGAGTACATGATACTGAAGGGTAAATCGCTCATCGCACACGGGCAGTCGTTGAAGCAGGCGTTGCATAGAGCCCTGCTTGCGTTGGATCTGAGAGGAAGAGAGATCGTCACGATATTCAAGGGTCAAGACGCCAGAGACGACGACGTGGCCGTCTTAGAAAATGTTTTCAAGAACGTCATGGACAACCCCCAGATAGATGTCCAGGAGGGAGGTCAACCACACTATCCGTACCTCCTGATGATCGAATGATCAGAGCCTCATGACAACCTTTCCACACTCCCCACTCAACATCAATTCGAAACCGTATCTCCATTCATCGAATCTGATAACATGCGTCACGACCTTCGAAAGGTCCACTTTTTTGTACTTCAGGAGTCTGTCTGCCACGTGCCAGGTTTCGAACATCTTTCTTCCTGTGATACCGAACAGTCTGAGAGATTTGAACGTGATGAGCTCGTCGATGCTGATGGGAACCTCTTTCCCGTAGAGCCCGAGGATCGAGACAGCCCCTCCGTTCGTTGTCGCTTTCAGGCCCTGCTTGAGCGCTTCCACGCTACCGGACATCTCGAGGAACACGTCAACTCCGTTTCCATCGGTCAGCTGTAGTACCCTGCTTTCCAGATCCTCCTTCGTAGGATCTATGACGATGTCCGCGCCGCTGGCGAGCGCGAGAGATTTTCTGAATTCCTTTATTTCTGAAGCGATGACTAAGGCAGCACCGGAAGCCTTCGCCACCTGTATCGCCATGGCACCTATGGGTCCGACGCCACTGATCAAAACGATCTTGCCCGTGAGGTCCTCTACACTTGCCGTGTGAACAGCGTTGCCAAAAGGTTCCATCACCGACGCAAAGGTCGGATCGATTTCTTTCGACAGCTTCCACACCACAGTCTGAGGAACCTTCACGTACTCGGCAAACACCCCGTTAATGTCGACACCCAGTATCTTCATGTCGCGGCAGACGTGCATTCTGTTCGTGCGACACTGAACGCAACTCAAACAGGGTATGTGGGTTTCGCAGGCGACGTAGTCTCCGGCTTTCACTGTCTGGACGGCTTCACCAACCTTCTCCACAATTCCCGAGAACTCGTGTCCAATTATGAGAGGTGGTTTTATTCGACTCTTGGCCCAGCTGTCCCATCTGTAGATGTGCACGTCCGAACCACAGATGGAAGCAGTTTTTACCTTGATGAGAACTTCCGTCGGGCCAGGTTCATCCGGGTCCGGCACCTCCATCATCGTGAGACCCTCCGCCATGGATGCCTTCACCAAGGCCTTCATCTTTCATCCCCCTTTCTCTCTTCCAAATCACAGTGTACAACAAACCAACACAAAAACAAAACATTGTATAATGACCATGGAAGGAGGCGACGACGATGGCGACAGACAGATTGGAAAGCGTTCTGCATGAAGAGTTGGAACAACTCAAGAGAGAAGGAAGGGCGAAGGGAAAGGAATTCATCATCGTTGATGTGAAGAAGCCTTCCAGCGGCAAGGGACCGAGATATTTGCTGAAAGGGTTCGGCGACAAGGAATTCATAAGGATGAACTCAAACTCTTATCTGGGAATGTCCCTGAGGGAAGACATCATTAAAGTTGAGGAGGAAACCGCACGCAGGTTCGGTGTCGGACCGGGTGCCGTGAGGTTCATAAGCGGGACCTTTCAACCGCACCGGGACCTCGAGAAAGCCCTCGCGAGGTTTCACGCGAGAGAAGAGGCGATGATTTACAGTGCCGCGTACGTGACGGTGATAGGTGTCATCGCCTCGCTCGTAACTCCTGAGACGATAGTCATCAGCGACGAGTTGAACCACAACTGTATCATAAACGCGGTGAGGCTAGCACGACCGAAAGAGAGGCTCATATACAGGCATTTGGACATGAAAGATCTCGAGGAAAAGATCGTTCAAAGCATCGGTAAGGCAGAGAGACTAATCATTGTGACGGACGGCGTGTTCAGCATGAGAGGAGACTATGCTCCATTGGACGTGATACAGAGCCTGGCGGAAAAGTATGATCGACATTTCACTCAGAACATCGTCACTGTTGTCGACGATTCTCACGGCGTTGGAGCGTTCGGCCAGACAGGTAGAGGCACCGAAGAAGTCACAAACGCGAAGGCGGATCTTTTGATTGGAACTCTTGGAAAGGCCTTCGGTGTTAACGGAGGATATGTTGTTTCAAGTGAGGTGCTCATCACTTACCTCAGGGAAAAGGCGATCACGTACATCTATTCCAACCCCATCACACCGGCCGAGGCTGCCTGTGCCCTGAAAGTGTTGCAGATTCTGGACAGTCAGGAGGGAAGAGAAAGACTCTCTTACCTGAGAGGCTTGACAAAGAGATTCCGCGAGGGTCTGGTGAGGCTGGGTTACGAAACGATAGAGAGCGAACATCCCATCGTGCCCCTTTTGGTGAGGGACACGAGAAGGACGGCAGATTTGGTGAACTATCTGATCGAACATGGCGTGCTCGCCACCGGGTTGAACTATCCTGTCGTACCGAAGGGCGACGAAACGATAAGGTTTCAGGTGAACGCAGACCACACACCTGCTGACATAGACTACGTCTTGAACGTTTTGGAACAGTACAAAAGAGAACGATGGAACGGATGAAAGAGTTGACAAACCTTGCTTTTGTGATTGTAGTATAATATGAGATGCCAAAACCCAAGAAGGGAGGTAGAGGGAATGAGAAAGCTGTTCGTGTTTGTCAGCATCCTGGTTGTGCTCTCAGTCTTCGCACAGACTATCAACTGGGCGCTGTTGCAGGAGCCGAAGACGCTGAATCCATGGAACCACTACGGTCCAAGTGCTACAGTGTGGAGCAGTTACGTGCTCGGAACCTGGTACGGGGAGCTGTACGCGTATTCCGACGTCAGGTTCGACTGGATTCCGAGTCTTGCAGCCGATCTTCCAAAGATCGAGCAGGAAGGAGATCTGTGGGCGTACACGGTACCTCTGAGAAACGATGTGTTTTGGTCTGACGGGACACAGTTCACGGCAGACGATGTTGTCTGGACGATGAACACCGTTATGAAACTGATCAAGGAATACGGCCTCGGTGGAAACTGGGCCAGCATGATCGATCCTGACTACTTTGTCAGAGCAGAAAAAATCGATGATTTCACGGTGAAGGTCTACTTCACTCAGCCAAGTCTGGCGAAGGCGAACTTCGGAGTCTTGATGGCCCCCATCCTGTCCAAGAAATACTGGGAGCCGAAAGTTGAAGAAGCGTTGAAGACGGGAGCCCCCCTGCAGACCCTGTACAACTACGACAACTCTGATGAACCCATCATAGGTCCGTTCAAGCTGGTCAAGTGGGAAAAGGGAGCGTTCGTCCAGCAGAAAGCCAGGCCAGACTATTTCGACAAAGGAAGCACGCTGATCCTTTACAAGAACGGTGCGGTTGAGATCAGCAACCCCAACACCGGTTTCCACTGGGTCGGTTACGGTGAGCCCACAGGTGAAAAGATGCTCGAGCTCGTCACCGGTCCTTACGTGGAAGACATCATCTACAGGATATACCTTAACAGGGCAGCGGCCATTACGGCGTTGATCAACGGTGATGTGAGCTTTGTGTTCAACTCTCTCGGTCTGCAGAAGGGTGAAGCAGACCAGCTCGCCAAGGCCAGCGGCGTGAAGGTCATCAGCAACACGACGAACGGCTTCAGGTACATGTGCTTCAACATGAGAAGATACCCGATGAACATCAAAGAGTTCAGACAGGCCATAGCAGCGCTCATCGACAGAGAGTTCCTCTGCTCGAGGGTGCTCGGCGGCCAGGCCTTCCCGCAGTACAGCGTCGTTCCGGTCGGGAATGCCTTCTGGTACAACCCGAAGGTTCCAGAACTGACACCGGGTTACGGCATGAGCTACGGTGAAAGACGAAAACTCGCGATAGACCTTTTGAAGAAAGCAGGCTTCAAATGGGTCGTTGAACCGAAGATCGAGGGTAACAACGTCGTGAGACAGGGTAGAGGTCTCATCGCTCCGAACGGTCAGAGAATCGAACAGATCGAGTTGCTCGCCCCGGGTACCGGTTATGACCCAATGAGGGCCACGATGGCGCTCTACATCGAAAGATGGGCGAACGAAATAGGCATACCCATCAAGGCCAACCTGGTAGACTTCAACTACATCGTCCAGAGAGTCTGGGACGAGCCGTTCAACTTCGATATCTACATGCTCGGCTGGAGTCTGGGCTACTATCCAGACCACATGGCCGATTTCTTCCACAGCAAACGTGCCGGTGTGGGTGACTTCAATGCGGCTGGTTACAACAATCCGGAGTTCGACAAACTCGCCGACGAATTCCTGGCAGCTTCCGACATAAACAAGGCGAAAGAACTCGGCTTCAAGCTTCAGGAAATTCTGGCGGAGGATCTTCCGTACATCGTTCTGTTCGACACGCCAATCGTGGAAGCTTACAGGGCAGATCAGATCATCTTCCCGTACGAACAGACGCTGTCCGGTTTGCAGTATGTCTACGGAGTACCCGCACTGGTCAAGACCGCTGAGTGATGAATTCGTAAATCTGTAGATGTGCCCAACCGCCCACCCGGGCGGTTGGGTTTTTCACAAAGGAGGAGATCGAGCGTGCTGAAGTTCCTCGGCAAGAGAGTGCTGCAAATAGTTGTGCTACTGTTCATCTACGTGACGGTGGTGTACTGGTTGATCGAGGCAATGCCGGGCAGTTTCGTCGATCAGTACCTTCTCAATCCAAAGCTCACCCCGGAGATCAGGGAGAATTTGAAGCGACAGTTTGGCTTCGACAAGCCCGCACACATCAGATACCTGATCTACATGAAAAACTTTCTAACGCTGGATCTGGGAATCTCCTTCTCCTACTTTCCCACCAGGGTGACGACGATCATAGCAGAAAGGCTACCAAGAACAGTCTTCCTGTTCGTCACTTCCACGCTCGTTTCTTACGTGCTTGGATACAACCTTGGAAAAAGGGCGGCGTGGAAGAGGAGTGGTTTGCTCGATAAAACGACCACGTTCGTTGGGATCGTCTTTTGGACGATTTTCTTACCGCTGCTTGCAATCTTCAACATCTGGTTGTTCGGTGTGATTCTGAAGATCTTGCCTCTCAATCAGTTCATTGACCCGAACCTGTGGAAGAGCGCACCTCTGTCCGCACAGACGATCTTCATCAGACTTCTTTTGACGGCCTTGGTGTTCCTCATAGTTTTTCTGATCGCACTACTGATTTCAAACAGGCTCAAAACGATTCCCGCAAAGAAAACCGTGCTTTACACTTCTTCGATTACCACGATTGTTGTTTCAATCGTGATTTGGATCCTCTCGGGCTATTCGACCTATGCCTGGGATATCATAAAGCACATGGTTTTACCAGTTTTGACCTTGACGCTCTACTCGTTCGCCGGTAGCATGCTCGTCATGCGCGACACGATGCTGGACGTCATCAGGGAAGACTACATCACCACCGCAAAGGCAAAAGGTTTACCGGACAACGTTGTCAGGGACAAGCATGCGGCGAGGAACGCACTCCTGCCTCTGGTCACCAACTTCGTCATAAGCTTGGGATTCACGGTGGGTGGCGGTATCATTACAGAAACGATGTTCTCCTGGCCGGGCATTGGACGCGCATATCTGGAGGCTCTCAACACCCAGGATACGCCCCTGTTGATAGGCCTTTTGGTCTTCACGGGTATCTTTGTGTTGATCGCGCATCTGGTGGCTGACGTGCTCTACGCGGTGCTCGATCCACGCATAAGGTATTGAGGGAGTGATCGAAAGTGACTGAAATGGTTGTTGCTGAACCGCTATGGAAGATCAGATTGAAACTTTGGATCAGATCGCTCAGGACCGGCTGGGAACTGTTCAAAGAGAAGAAGCTGGCCCTGTTCGGCCTGGGTGTGATCATATTCTTTGCGATCTTCGGCTTGTTGTATCCTCTTTATCCCGTAGTAATGAAAAATCTGTTTTGGAAACATGATTCCTTTGGTTATCAGACCTTCATGCCCTATGATCCGATCGTAGGTTTCGATCCGGACATCATGAGTCATCCATCTCCACCCTCTTTGAGGCATCCACTGGGAACCGATCCGCTCGGTAGGGACATCTTGGCGATGATCATGTACAGCACACCGAGAGAGTTCGTGCTCGGTATCACCGCTGCGCTCATAACGGTGATCATAGGCACGATCATAGGCGCCAGTGCGGCGTACTATGGTGGCGTTATAGACACTTTCTTCATGAGACTTGCGGACATTGTCATGCTATTCCCGAGTCTGGCCTTGCTGATGGTGTTGAGTGCTTTCATGGAGCTGACGCTGTTCAGGCTTGCCCTCATAATGGGTATCCTGGCGGGATTCGGTTCCATAACGCTCGTTCTCAAAGCCCAGGCCTTGACCGTGAAAGTGAGGCCTTTCATAGACGCGGCAAAGTCGACCGGAGCCAGCGATGCTTACATCATATTCAAACACATCATACCGAACATCTTGCCTCTCTCTTTTCTGTACATGATGTTCAACGTCACGGGTGCCATTTTCACCGAAGCGGTGCTCTCCTTCCTCGGTCTGGCGAACATACGAATGAGCTGGGGCGTGATCATACAGATGGCGGAGTCTTCCGGATACCTCATGGGCGCAAGCATTGGAATGTACTGGTGGCTTTGGCTACCTGCGGGTGTCTGCATTACGCTGTTGTGTTCTTCCTTCTATTTCCTCGGACGCGGACTTGAAGAGATCGTCAATCCAAGATTGCGGAAGAGGTGATGCAGGTGCTTCTGTCGGTGCGAGATCTGAGAATGTATTACAAGACAAAGATGGGCTATGTCAAGGCGGTGGATGGTATCAGCTTCGATCTGGATCAGGGGGAAAGCCTGGGCATAGTGGGCGAATCCGGCTGTGGAAAAACTTCTATATCTATGACGATACTCAGGCTGCTTCCGGACAACGCCGAGTTCAAAGGCGGTAGCGTGCTGTTCGATATGGGTAACGGGCCTGTGGATCTGGTGAACCTACCCGAATCTGAGATGAGAAAGTACAGGTGGCGTGGTATTTCGATGATATTCCAGGCCGCCATGAACTCTCTGAACCCTGTCTACAAGGTGGGGGATCAAATCATCGAAGCCATTCAGAACCATTTTCCGGATATGCCTCTGGACAAAGCCAGGCAGAAGGTTGCAGAGCTGTTCACTCTCGTAGGTCTTGACCCATCGCGCATGGACCAGTATCCCCACCAGTACAGCGGAGGTATGAAACAGAGAGCGGTCATCGCAATGGCCCTGGCGTGCGATCCAAAGATCATAATAGCGGACGAACCAACAACGGCTCTCGATGTCATCGTTCAGGACAGGATCCTGAAAGAGATCAGGAAGATCCAGAGGAAACTGAACATGGCAATGATCTACATATCCCACGATATCGCGGTGATCGCGGAGGTGAGCGACAAGATAGCGGTGATGTACGCTGGCAAGTTCGTCGAGCTGGCCGACGCTGTGACGATCTTCAAGCAGCCCATGCACCCCTACACGTACGGGCTGATGCATGCTTTCCCCAGCACCGTTGGTGAGAAGACAGAACTGGTGACGATACCGGGTGAACCACCGAACCTGTTGAACCCACCGAAAGGTTGCCGTTTTGCTCCTCGATGTCCAAAGGCGGATTCGGTGTGTTCGGAGGTGGAGCCTGAGTACCGCGAGTTGGAAAAGAACCATTTCGTGGCGTGCCATCATCCTGTTCAACCCAAAGAGGTGGTGCGGTTCTATGCAGAATAACGATGTGGTGTTGAAGATAGAAAACCTCCGAAAGTACTTCCCTGCAGAACGCAAGATCTTTGGAAAGGTGAAGCTCTTTGTTCATGCCGTTGATGATGTGAGTTTCGAGATACGCAGAAAAGAATCCCTCGCGCTGGTGGGAGAGTCCGGTTGTGGAAAGACCACCACAGGAAGGGTGCTGGTCGGTCTGGAGGAACCGACGTCCGGTAGGATCGTGGTTGAACAGGAAGATGTGACACCACTCTTGTACGACGATGAATCGGCTGCGAAGAGGTACGTGCACGAGACTTACGTGAAGAAGTTTGCAGCTATGAGCGATGAACAGTTGAAATCGGTCACAGGAATCGATGCTCTGTATGCACAGAGATTCCTGGATCTGGGTAGAAACGAAGCGAAGTTCGTGGACGAACTGCTCCAGAACCGGCGCGAACGTGTCTGGCAGATGAGACGCAGGATCCAGATGATCTTTCAGGACCCATACGAGTCGTTGAACCCGCGTATGACCATATTCGACATCGTCGCCGAACCTTTGAACATACATGGTGTGGGGAATCTGAAAGAAAGAGAAGAAATGGTGGCGAAAATGCTTGCTGATGTTGGTTTGACACCACCGGAAACTTTTATGTTCCGCTTTCCGCACGAACTGTCCGGTGGTCAGAGACAGCGTGTGGCTATAGCGAGAGCACTCATACTGAATCCTTCTTTCGTGGTTGCCGACGAACCGACATCGATGCTCGATGTGTCTATAAGAACAGGCGTCATGAAACTCATGATGAGACTCGCCGAGGAACACGATATGAGTTATCTTTACATCACTCACGATCTTGCGGTCGCCAGGTACATGAGCAACGACATCGCGGTCATGTATCTGGGAAAGATCGTCGAGAGGGGGCCGACCGAAGAGGTGTTGAAGAACCCGTTGCACCCGTACACTCAGGCGTTACTCGCAGCTGTGCCAATACCAGATCCTGAGATGAAGAGGGGTGAGCCAAACATAAAGGGTAGCGTGCCCAGGCCCATAAATCCACCGCCTCGATGCAGGTTCTTCGACAGGTGTCCCTATGCGGTCAAGTTCTGCGAGGACAACGATCATCCCCCTCTGAGAGAGGTTGCTCCAAAGCACTTCGTGGCCTGCTATGTTGTCTCTGGTGAAGCGAGTTAATCTTCCGAAAATCGTTTTCTGGATCGCACTGACCCTGGTGGTGATGAACTACACCGCCGGGGTCTTCGTTTACAGAAATTACGCTCGAAAGCTCTCCAGTGCTAAGGCCCTTTGCACGATCAGATTCGAGGATGGTTCAATCTTTGGGAAGATCGTGGTTGAGGGTTTCGAGGGATTGAAGATCCACCCTGTGGATTATCAGATCTATTTCTACGATAGAAGAGGAAATGTTCTGAAAATGGTATCCAGTTCCATGTTCAATCGACCCGAAGCCGAATTTGTCACAAGTGCCTGGACAGGTTACGAACAAAAAGACTGGCACACCGAAGGCTACAGCAATGTTTCGGTCGAGTGGCTCTGGTTGAAGATCAACCTGTACATACCATTAGAGGTGAGGTTTGAGTGAAGAAGATCGTTTTCTTCACAATCGTTATGATCATCGCTTACCATGCAGTGGTGTTCGAATTACTCTTGAACGAGTTTTCACCCTTGCCGGCGAGCCTCGTCTGGATACTTTCGCTCGTGCTGTCCTGGTGGGTCGGTCATGAGTTTGGGCATTTTTCGAAAGCTCTGTGGGTTCTGGGGCTTTCCTTTGTTGTCGCGGGAATTTTGAGTTACGTTCTCATAGGTTATTACATGAAAGAAACACTGCAGTTCGTCGTTCAAACGCTCACGATGAAGGCCGTTTCTGTTTCATTGCTTCTGTTCTTTACCGCCACAGTCATGTCGGCGTTTTTTGGTTTCATGTTCAAACCAAGGCAATAGTATTCCCAGGCAGTTGTTTATTACATGGCAGGATATCGCAGAGAACAGGCTTTTTGTTGTGAGCGTTGAGCTGGCGAAGATGAAACCGACCGCGAACCTGTAGACCAGATTGTAGAGAGAAAAAGACTCGAACTTCGAAAAGACATTGAACAGATGAAACACGGAAAACAGAATCCCGTTGAAGAACGCGTTCGGGAAAAGAGCGAGCAAAGTCCCCCTGAACAGAACTTCCTCTGAGACGGGGAGTAACAACCCCAGCGTTAGGAAGTTGATGACGGTGGGCCTGAACTGTACACTGGCCGCTGCTGCTCCGAGGAATCTTCCCAGAAACAGGGTCAAAATGAAAAGCAAAGCGAAAGGCAGAAATCCTTTCAGGTGCGGTGAAAAGTTGAAGATCGGATTTCTGAGATAGACGAGAACTGCATAGCACACCTGTGCGACAGAAAGCGACACAAGCCTGAACCCTGGCTTGAACAATCTGGACAGATTTTGAATAGCGAAGAAACCTGCAACAATGATGGTAACTTCAAGAAGTTTGAGCAACATGTCTCTCCAGAACGTTTTTCACCGTGGAATTGCACACTCCGCAGGCCTGACAAGCCCATCTACAGTCCGGTGTCGTCTCACCCCGAAGAGCCTTCTCAAATTCTTTTGCGAGGAAAGCCCTATCGACCCCGGTGTCGATATGATCCCAAGGCAGGGGCTCATCGAGCGTTCTTGCTCTCAGCTGTTGCTTCACGTCTATCCCGTTTGTTTCCAAGGCCTTTGACCATTTCTGATAGTCGAACAGGTTTTGCCAGCTGTCGAAACACGCTCCCAACCTGTATGCGTCCAAAACTGTTGAGAACGTTTTTCTATCACCTCGTGAGAGGATCCCCTCGATCAAACTCATTTTTGGATCGTGAAAATCGATCTTCGCAAATCTCTTTGCTTGCAGCAAAATTTTTCTTGCGTGTTCGAAGTACTCCGGACCTTTCTGCTCCGCGAATTGAAACGGCGTGTGGGGTTTTGGGATGAACATCGCCACGGACAGGGTGACGAGGTCGAAACCGATCTGTTTTGCAACCTTACTCATCGATACTATGCCTCTGAGATCCTCGTCCGTTTCTGTTGGCAACCCGATCATGAAGTAAAGCTTCACCCTGCGCCATCCGCTGTCTCTGGCAAGTTGCAGCGCCCTGACGAAATCTTCCTCCGAGACGTTCTTGTTGATCACGTTTCTCAATCTCTGGGTACCCGCTTCGGGTGCAAAGGTCAAACCCGTCCTCCTCGCACCTCCAACATTGTTCGCCAGCATCACTCCAAAGGCATCCAGACGCGTGGAAGGTATGGAAACAGAGATCGTTTTGATGTCGGAAACCTTCTTCAGCTCCTCGGCCATCGACGAGATAGCTGTGTGATCGGCACTCGAGAGCGAAAGCAACCCAACCTCTTCGTATCCCGTGCACGTGAGGGCGTTCAAAATCTCATCGAGGACCTCGGTCGAAAGTTTTTCCCTGACGGGTCTGTAGATGAAACCGGCTTGGCAGAACCTGCAGCCACGCGTGCAACCTCTCATGATCTCGACGGATATTCTGTCGTGCACGAGCTGCATGTGTGGCACGATGCGTTTGGCCAACTTCCTGACGAGAACTGGTTCGATCCTTCTTCTCACTTTTTCCGGTGCACCTTGCACGAGTGGTCTGGGTGGTGTGGATCCATCGTAGAACGCAGGTACGTAGACGCCTTCCATCTTTGAGAGAACCTTGAGCCTTTCATGGCGCTTCATACCCTTGGTCTCTATCAGGACCTGTGCGATTTCCCTTGCGATACCCTCTCCGTCTCCAACCACCATCGCATCGAAGATCCGTGCGATGGGTTCTGGATTCACAGTGCATGGCCCACCGGCGATCACGATGGGGTCAGTATCCGTCCTTTCTTCAGCAAGCAGGGGTATCTTTGCCAGATCCAGCGCGTGCAACACGTTTGTGTAAAGCAGTTCGTGCTGCAGAGAAACACCCAGCAGATCGAGATCTTTCACCGCTGTTTTCGATTCTATGGTGAACAGGGGAAGGTTTCTATCTTTCATCATGTTCATCATGTCGACCCACGGCATGAAGATGCGCTCAGCCCATACATTCTGCATATCGTTGAGGACGTCGTAGATGATTGCCAAGCCAAGGTTCGACATCCCAACCTCGTAAACGTCCGGGAACAGAAGTCCCACTCTCAACTTCACACTCGAAGGATCCTTGACGGTTTGGTTGTACTCACCACCGATGTACCTCGCGGGTTTCTCAACACGATCCAGTATTTCATGAAGCATCTTCAAGATCATTCTCTCAGCTCCCAGTAACGTTCAAGGATCTTTCTTGCCATGGGTGCCGCAGCCTCACTGCCAGTACCTGCGTTTTCCAAAAGGACGGTCACAACCACCTGTGGGTTGTTGACGGGACTGAAGCCGGCAAACCAGGAATGCGGTTTTTCAGCTGCTTTTCCCACCTCAGCGGTTCCCGTCTTACCTGCCGCTTGAAAACTTGCACCCTTGAAAGCTTGGTATGCCGTTCCTTCGTCCGCAGGACCATTCTTGTACGAGACGACCTCGATCAGCGCGTTCACAAGAAAGGCCCAGGTTCCGGGTTTCAGATCAATTGTGTACGAGATTGCAGGTTGAGTCTTCTTTCTCACTCGGGTGTTTGGATCAAAAGTCTCAAGCAGCACGTGTGGCGTATAGCACGTTCCCCTGTTCGCTATTGTGTTGAAGAAATTGAGAATCTGTAAAGGTGTCAGAGTTATGAAACCCTGACCGATACCGCAAAGGATCGTGTCCCCAGGATACCAGATTTCTCCGTACCTTCTCTGTTTCCATGCCGGATCAGGGAACAGTCCCTCAGCTTCGCCGGGCAGATCTATACCGGTGATAGAAGAAATTTTGAATTTGTCGGCCCAAGTCTTCATTTCGTTGATGCCCAGTTTCAGGGCGAGCTGGTAGAAGAAAACGTTGCAGGAAACACGCAGCGCCTTTCGAAGATCAGTCGTTCCGTGACCCGGTGCGTACCAATCTTTGTACACCCCGGCGATCTTGCCACTTGAGGTTCTGTATTCGTAGTAGCCGTTACAATCCACGATGAACTCGTTTTCATCGGATGTTTCAAGATAGGCGATTGCGTACAGCGGTTTTATAACGGACCCAACGGCGTAGAGAGCACTCGTTGCCCGGTTCAGGAGCGGTGCATTGGGATCGTTTACGAGCCTGTTCCACTGCCTCGGTTCAATGCCGCTGACGAGAGCGTTTGGATCGAAACTCGGATACGATGCGAGGGCGAGGATCTCACCGTCCACCGACTGAACCAGTATCACACCTTTAGTTTTTGAATCACGCAGGAGCGTTTCTGCATACTGCTGAAGTTTCGAATCTATCGTCAAAATTACATCCTCTCCAGGGAGCGGCGAGGAGGTGAGCAACCTTCCTAAAACCCTGCCGGATGGAGAGACACTCACCAGCTCATAGCCTGGCTTGCCCTTCAGAAGCGCGTCGTACTGTCTTTCCACGCCAGAAACACCGTTTCGAGATGTGTCCACGTAACCAACCACGTGCGGCGCCATTCCGTTGTACTTTCTTATGTATTTCCTTTCCACATAGACGCCAGCACGTTGAAGCTTGATGGCCTCAGCCTGTGTGACGGTGAGCTGGCCTTTGAGCACGAGTTCCATCTTTCTCTCAGCGCCGACGATTTTTTCGACTTCGTCGAAGTCCGTCGCCAGCGTTGCATGTGCGATCAACGTTTCTTCGTCCCAGGCGAGAACTACGCCGTCTCTGCTGAGAATGCGTCCGCGGGGTGCTTCCAAACTTTTCACCTGGATTCTCAGCGATTCGACGTAGTCTCTGTGGGATCTGTACTCAACCACCTGAAGCACGAACGCCCTGCTGATCAAGATAACGAAGGGTACTATGAGAAGCACGAGCAGAACGGCATCAGACCTCTTCAAGTTTGACCCTCCAGAGGGACAGAGACAGCAGTGAAACGAGCACAGAACCTATCCAGTTGCTTCCAATGAACACGAAAGTCACACACAGTGAAAGTGAATAGATGGCGAAAGGGAAGAAAGGTTTCAGGAAGTACTCGCGCCAAAGCAGAGACAGTGCATACAGTATGAAGAGAACTATGTGACCAACGCTCAGATTTGCGAAACAGGCTATGGAATGAAACATGAGCACAGCCATCACGCGGATCGGGTCGAAGCTGGATTCAAACCAGAGATACTCCAGGACTAAATAGAAAACTATGGATGGAAACAGATCGAAGAATGCCCCATCTATAACGATACAGAGCGTTCCAAAACCAAGCAGGACCAGGCCGCGTGCGAAGTGAGTCCTCAGTATTCCCACTCTGGATCCACCCTGTTCGTCAGCTTGCCCGTAAGGATGTACTTTTCGAGGATTTCGAACGTTTCGTTCATCAAACCTCTCGAAGCTTCAAGGCAGTATCCTCCAACGTGCGGTGACATCACCACGTTCCGCAGCGTGTTGAAAGGAAATCTGCTGGGCAAGACGCATTCTTTTTCAGAACTCGGATACACGTACCAAGTATCGATCGCCGCGCCGGCAAGCACACCGTCTCTCAGGGATTCGAACAGAGCTTCTTCGTCCAGAAGCTCACCTCGAGAAACATTGATCAAGAACTTGCCTTTCATCTTGAAGAGCCTCTCTCTGTTGAACAGGTTCTTCGTTTCTTTCGTCAAAGGCAACGTTATGAAAATCACGTCGCTCGTTTCAATCGCCCAGTCCAGATCCGATGTTACTCTGTCTTTCACCTTCGGCGCAGTCCTTCTCACAGCAACGATCTCGCACGAAAACGGCTCGAGCAGCCTGGCGAGGTTCTGACCGATGTGTCCAAAACCGACGATGCACACACGTTTTCCCTGCAGGCTGGTCCAGTAGTCCCGTTCTGCCCCACGCACGGCATAACCGTGCCAGACGCCGTATCTCAAATCGCGATCGTACTCCACAACTCGCCCGAGCAATGCCAGTGCCAAAGCAAGGGCCCTCTCGGCGACGGCGAAAGCGTTGGAATGACAGTTGCAGACCTCTATCTTTTTTTCCCTGATCGCGTGCCAGTCCAGGGCGTTGACTCCCGCCATGGGAACGATTATCAAACGGAGATTCTCCGCCTTGCGAATGTGCTCAGCCGACAGCCTGCCTGCCACTATCACGTGGGCGGACCCCAGAAGATCGTCCAGTGTTCCATCGTGACGAGTTCTGAAAGAAACGTGGGGATATTTCTTTTTCATCTGTTCTATCTTCTGAAGCCATCCGTCGTTCAGCCTGTTCAGAAAGAGGACCTGCACCTTGATCACCTCAGAGTTGAAGCAGCATTTCATACTGTTCGAAGAGCGGTTGAAAGCCAACCTGCTCAGCCGCACGATAAAGCGGATCGTCCTCAGGGATATTTCCAATGAAACAGACCGATCTCCCCTCGAACTGGCAGACGTGGTTCACAGCTTGCTCGAGAAATTCAGCGTAGATGCTCTCATCGTTCATTGGTGCACAATCGACGATGAACGCGTTTTCTTCACCTTTACCCCACACCACGTATCCCGCAAGCTGTTGCCCTGCTCTGGCCATTTTGTATCTGTCGCCAGACAACAGAAGGGTCAGCGGTTCTCTCTGCCAGTTTGGTCGTCTGGAGAGTCTCACCATCGCCTCGAGCGCGCTCTTGTGGATTGATTCTCTCTCTGTTTTGAGAAAACGGATGGATGGCCTGGGATTCGGAACGTTCTTGATCATGGAAATGAGCCTTCTTGTGACTCTGAATCCAGACCTTGAATAAAACTTTACAACATCCTGCTGGCCCGCAAGCACCTCAAGTACAACGCTTGAGATTCCTTTCTTCTTCAGTACCTCGAGTGCGAAGGAGAGTATCTGTCCACCGAGACCTTTTCCTCTCTCTTCCCTGATCACACCCATCGAGTCGATTCTTCCTCTGTTTCTCCTCACGCAGCACAGGATGAACCCCACAGGCCTGTCGTGTTTGACAAAGACATAAGAATCAGACAGCGAGATGGAATTCTCACGCATGTCCTGAATGAAGGAAAACAGATCCCATTCGATGCGCAGTGGATAATCTGCAAAAACCTCGTTCACCAGGTTCAAGAGTCTCAAAGTGGAAAACTCAGAAACTTTTACCGTTTCGTACATGAGTTCACCCCATCACACCGAGACGCTGAAACCCCCCTGAGGCTTCTTGTCAACACTGGCGGACTTCATCGCTGTTCTCCATGCTTCCAGCAGTTCTTCGAAGTATCCCAAAATCTCGTCGAGCTTCTTGATGTCTTTCTTGATGTTCGCTTCCACCAGCGTTCTGTACATGTACAGATAGAGTGATCTCAAAGACTGGGCGATCTGGCCTCCTTTTTCCATGTCCAAAGACGCGTTCAGTTCTATCACTATGTCCTGTACCCTCTTGATCCTTTCGTTAGCCTCCAGAAAGAGATCTTTCTCGATCAATTCTTTCGCTTCTTTCAGCAATTCTACAGATTTTTCGTAGAGCATTTCCACCAGCTTCGCCGGGCTGGCGGTCAGCACTGCGTTCTCAAGGTAGTGATCTCTCATCATGGGCTCTTCGCCTCCCTCAACTTCGAGAGAGCCTCCGTGAACAGGTCCGCGTAGAAACGCATCACCTGGGGCATGTCGTTCTCCAAACACTCTGCTATCATCGCCATGTTCTGTTGTTCCAGGGCCTGCAGGAAGTTTTTCAGTTTTGAGACCACTGCCGAGCTATCGATGAACTCCATTGGCACGATCGTTTGCACGCTCTGTCTCAGATCAT
Source organism: Pseudothermotoga sp. (assembly GCA_003510135.1). Classification (GTDB taxonomy): domain Bacteria; phylum Thermotogota; class Thermotogae; order Thermotogales; family DSM-5069; genus Pseudothermotoga_A. The sequence goes on along the minus strand of DOKY01000036.1, from coordinate 48,537 downwards.
CCAGCGCCGAAATGGCGTTGGACAGATCCTCGATGTCCTTGAACGCTTGGGGCTCGAGTTCTCTGACCCTTGCCGCCACACCTGGAAGCAGACCGATCACCGTGTCTATGTAACGCAGTACGCTGGGCAACATTTCTTCGAGATAATCTCGGGGGGTCGCGAACTCCATGACGATGTTATCGTTGTCACGCAATGGTTCAGACAGTCTCTCCGAGAGTTTATGAGTTTCGATTTTCTCATCGTTTATGATGATCGTCTTCAACACCATGCCTTTCGGTGCGACGTGTTCGTAGAGCTCACCCAGGTCCTTGAAGTCTTCCTTCGTGAAAACCATTTCCTTGCCGTTCAGAACAACTTTCACCACGCTTTTCAACTCCTTTTCAAAAATGCGATGGACAACAGAGCGATCGTCTTCGCATCCGTTATCTTTCCTTCCACACACATTTTGAACGCGTCTTTCAACGGTAGTCTCATCGTCTCCACGATCTCGTCGAAGTCGAGTTCCTGCTCTGATTGACTCAGCTGTTCTGCGATGTAAAGATGTATCTTTTCGTTTGAAAAACCAGGGCTCGTGTATATGAAACCAACGTAGTGAACTTTGTCCGCACGTATGCCTGTCTCTTCCCGAAGTTCTCTCAGGGCGCACTCTTTTGGATCCTCACCCTGGTCCAGCTTTCCTGCCGGCACCTCGATCAGCACTTCCCCAACGGGATATCTGAACTGTTTCACCAGAACCACATCTCCGTTTTCAAATATCGGAAGCACGGCCACCGCTCCCGGATGCAAAACGACTTCCCTGAAGGAAGTTCGATCGTTCTTGAGTAGCACCTGATCAACCTTGACCGTGATGATTCTACCAGTGAAAACGACTTTGCTCTCAACTGTCTTTTCTTCCATACAACTCCTCCTGAACACTCAGAGTCTCCAGTTCCACAGGAACGACGTTTGATACACCGTCCACCATGGTCACGCCGTGCAGAACGTTTGCTGCTTCCATGACGACCTTGTTGTGCGTGATCACTATGAACTGTGCACGATCTTTGTTGATCATGAGCATCCTTTTGAACCTTTCCGCGTTGAACTCGTCAAGCGCGGCATCGATCTCATCGAGCACGTAGAACGGGCTCGGATTGACCTCCATGAGCGAGAACAACAGTGCGATGCCCACGAGTGATTTTTCTCCTCCAGAGAGCAACTGGAGCTTCTGAACCCTCTTTCCAGGTTTCTTCAGAGATATCTCGAGGCCGGCCTCGAGTAAGTCCTTTCCGGATTCTAACCTTATCTCACCTTCTGCGCCAGGGAAGAGCTGAGAAATGTGGCGCGAGAAGGCTGCGTTGACCTGTTCGTAGACGTCCATGAACCGCTTCCTTGCTTCCTCGTCGGTTTTTTGGATGAGTTCCTCGATCTTCTTCTTTGACTCTTCCAGATCTTTTTTCTCCATTGCCAGTTCCTCGTATCTTCTCTCAACCTCGTTGTACTCATCGATGGCCGTCAGGTCCACCGGCCCGAGGTACTTGATCTTGTTCTGAAGATCCTCCATTTCGCTTTTGAGCGATTCGAGAGTCTCTTCGGGGAGTTCCTCAACCTGCTGGGCAAACTCAACATCAACTTCCTTCAAGTGTTGTTCGATCCTGTTCCTGACTTCCTGAATCAGCAATTCGAGATGATGCGAGTTTTCTCTGAGTTTTTCCCTTTCTTCCTTCAGTCTGTCCATCCTCATTTCTATATCGTTCAACTGCTCGAGTTTTTGATCTTTGTCCATCCTCTGTATCCTCATCGATTCGAAGAGTTCTTCGGTTTCCTTGCGTATCGATTCGAGTTCCCTCGAGTTCTCCAGAAGTTCGAGCTTGATTTTCTCTATTTGCGTTTCGAGCTCCACGCTCTGTTTTTGAAGGTTGACTTTCTCCTCCGATGATTTTTCTATCTGGTTCTTGATCCTTTCCAGTTCAGATTCGTAGTGCAATTTTTTCTCCAGAGCACCGCTGAGTTCCGCTTTCAGCTCCATGTACTTGTTGGAGATCTCATCCAAGGATTGTTTCTCTAGCTGCAACTCCTTATCGAGACTCTCGATATTCTTCTGGAGTTCCTCCACCTGACGGCGCACCGCGTCCAGTTGATTGAAAATCTCTTGCTTCCTGAGTTTCAGGCCCTCAGAACGGCTTTTGTATTCTCGTTCGAGCTGTTGCAGCGAATCGAGTTCCCTTTTCACATCCTCGAAAGTTTTCGAGAGTTCTTCTATCATCCTCTTGTTCAAGCTGTCCTGTGTCAAGACCTCCACGAGTTCTTTCTCAACGAGTTCGTGATGCCTCTTCAACTCATCGAGCTCCCTCTCTGTTTGCTTCAACTCGGAATCGAGCTGCCTTTCGACGGACTTCAACTGCATTCTCTGCGACGCTATCTCGTTGAGCCTGGCCCTCCTGACGACGAGTGAATCACTCCTCTCGTAAGACGTCTCTCCACCCGTGATGGAACCATGGGGGCCGATGAGTTCTCCATCGAGCGTCGCAATCCTGCACCTCAAGCGGTATTTTCGCTTCATGTCTATGGCATCTTCCAGACTCTTGACGACTATATCGCTTCCGAAAAGATAGTTCGGCAGACTCGAAAACTGGGATGAAACCGTGACCAGCTGAGCAGCATAACCCACGAAGCCCGGATGGTTCTCCACATCCCTCAGCCTTGCGAACTGTGATTCTATCAGATCTAATGGTAAGAACGTGGCTCGACCTATTTTCTCTCGCTTCAACCATTTTATGACTGTCTGCGCATCTTCCGCGGACTCCACAACCACATGTTGGACGGCTCCACCCAGGAGAGCTTCAATCGCCCTGGCATGTTCGAGTTGAAAGTTGAGAAGGTTTCCCACCACGTCGTGCACATTGGTAAACTCTCCCTCAGCCTTTCTGGCGAAAATGGCCCTCACTGCCCTCGAGTAACCTTCGTAACTCGCTATCAAACTGCGGAGCCTCTTCTCCTCTTCGTCCAGGTACCTCAGGTTCCTCTGAACGTTCTCAAGCTTTGCGACCAACTGCTCGCGTTGAACCTTCAACCGGTTCGTCTGTTCTTCGATTTCTTTGAGTTCCTCAGAGAGCCTGTTCTTACGATCACTCGTCTTGCTGGACTTTTCGAACAACGTTGAGAGCTCGTACTGGAGCGCGTTGAGTCGTTCCACCTTCGACGTTAACTGTGCTTGGAGTATCGAGATCCTCTTCTTTAGGTCTTCCATCGTTTCATCCAGCTTGTTCAGCTCGTTCTCCAGCGAGATTCTCTTCTTCTCCATCGATGCCAGCTGTTCTCTCAAAAGTAGCGCGTTCTTTTCCTTTTCCGAGTAACTGGAGAGCACGTTCTGCCTCGTTTCTTCGACCTGTTTCAGTTGTTCTTCCTTCTGTTTCACTTCTTCAAGAAGGGCTTTGAAGATGAGACTGAGTTCATCTTTCCTTTTTTTGAGCTGGGAAACTTGCTCGTCGATCAGATAAATCTTGGTCGTGAGCTCAACGTAACGACCTTCCATCTCACTCAGTTTTTTGCTGTAGATCTCTCTCATTTCAGTCAGTGCGGTTTGCCTCTTCTTGTAATCCTCGAGTAGGTTCGTGAACGTCTCTATTTCTTTGTCCACGTCGGCAAACTCTTCTTTCAACGCAGACCACTGCGATTCAAGTTCTATGAGTTTTTTCTGAATTTGGTTGATCTTTTCCTGGTTTTCGCTGAACTGCGTTTCGAGATTTTCCAGTCTTTTGAGGTCCCTTTTCAGGACGTTTCCGAAGAAGAACTTTCTCACCTGTTCAAGCCTTTGCGAGTACTCCACATAACGTTCGGCTCTCTTCGCCTTCAGGTAGAGGGATTTCCGCTGTTTGTCCAGCTCGATCAACAGATCCTGTATGCGCGTCAGGTTGTTGGAGACGTTTTCGAGTCTCACGAGGGCCTCTCTCTTCTTTTCTCTGTAGAACGAGGTGCCCGCCGCCTCTTCAAAAAGCATCCTCATCTCCTGCGGCATCGCATTCGTGATGCGCTCAATCTGTCCTTGGCCGACTATTGAGTACAGTTCTTTACCCACGCCAGTTCCCGCAAACCTCTCGTGGATATCTTTCAGCCTCACAGGTTCGCCATTCAGCATGTAGACGTTCTTTCCATCAGAAGAAAGAGAGCGCGCAACGGTGAGCGTATCACCGTCGTGCTCGAAGACGAGTTCAACGTAGGCGAAAGAGCCAGCGGGCGTGCCGCTTGATCCTGCAAAGATGATGTCGAATTTCTCTTCCGCGCGGAGCTGTTTCATTGATTGTTCTCCAAAAACCCAGCGAATTGCATCCACAACGTTCGATTTTCCTCCACCGTTCGGTCCAACTATCGCCGTGATCCCCTCGGAGAAGTTCAATCGAGTGGGTCGGGCGAACGATTTGAAACCGTGTAAAAACATGCTTTTGAGTCTCACCGTCTTGCCCCCTCGTTCAGCACCGATGAACCAACCGGCCGTCCACGTAAAGTGCCAAGGGTGTGAGTTCTTCATCAAGTGCCAGGATGTCTGCAGCCATCCCTTCTGCGATCAGGTTGGGCTTCATCCCACTCGCTTTGCTCGCCGTGAAACTCGCCATGACGAAAGCAGACCTGAGCGGTATTCCGAGACCAAAGACAAGGTTCTTGATCGCCCGATCGATCGTCAACGTGCTTCCTGCAAGAACGTTTTGTCCGAAGAGCATGGCAATACCTTGCTTGACTTCGACCTTCATCTGACCGAGTTCGTAGACGCCATCCTCAAGTCCCGTGGCAGATATGGAATCGCTGATCAACAGGGTCTTGAAAGGTCCCTTGGTTTTGACAACGATCTCAATCGATGCTGGATGAAGGTGCACCAGGTCGCATATGATCTCACAGTACACATCTTTATTCGTCAAAACGGCCCCAATCACACCGGGCTCTCTGTGGTCAAACGGCCTCATCGCGTTGAACACGTGCGTTGCCCGGTTCGCTCCAGCCTCTATCGCTTGCAGGGTCTCTTTGTAGGTGGCGTTCGTGTGCGCAATACTCGCGATTGTTCTGTGCCTTCGCAGTAATTTGATCGCCTCTTTTGCACCTTCAAGCTCCGGTGCGATGGCGAAGATCTTGACAACATCGCCGTACTCAGAAACGAACCTTGAAAGCTCCTCCAAATCGGGTTCCTTGAGCAAATCTTTTCTGTGCGCCCCACTCTTTGCCGAACTCAGATAAGGTCCTTCGACGTAGAGACCACCGATCTTCGCCTTCAGCATATCGCTTTTCATCGCTCGCCTGACAGTTTCCGCCACTCTTGACAGACTGTCGAACGTGTCCGACACGGTGGTTGGGAAGAAGCATCCAATGCCGTGCTGAGCGTAGAATGTAGAAAGCTTCAGGAAATCTTCGACTGTCGCATTCATCACATCGATACCAATGGCCCCATGCGTGTGACTGTCTATGAACGCGGGAACAACGAGAGGATATCGCTGGTCTGCCACGAGCCTGCTTTTCCCCATGGATATTATCCTACCGTTTTCGATCGTGACACAAACATCATTGAACTCTCTCAGCGGTGTGAACAACCGCTTGGCCCTTATTCTCATTTCACCAGCTCCCAAGCAACTCAATGGTCGAAACATTTTTCGGTTACATCATCAATTATATTGTACACGTCGGTTCAAAACTCATTACGAAGATGCAGATCTAACGCGGTCCCGGATTGCGGTTTTCCGCTGGAAAATAAGGCGTGAGTGTAAACCGCTTCTCGAGTTACTCGCTCAGATGTGCAACTATCGAGATTGTGGGCCAATCTTCTGGACACACAACCTCCAGTGGAAGAAACGATAAAGAAGGTTAACAACCGTGAAAATAGCCGTGAGACCATTGTCGAACTCGCAATATCGCACAAAAGAATCGCCGTATTCTGTGCCACAAACAGTCAAGAGAGTGTGTGGTAATATTGTTAAAAAGGAGGTGCCAGAATGAAGCTTATCATAAAGGACGTTGGGGAGCTTGAGCTCGAAGCTTCCATCAGTGTTGAATCTCTCGCCGAAAGGTTCGGCCGCAAGACGGTGATAGCCGCCATCAACGATGGGAAGCTGATCGATGTTCGTGATGAAGTGAAGGAAGGTCATATCGAATTTGTCACACTCGATCATCCCATGGCACCACAGGTGTACCGACACACCATGTCTCACATCATGGCGCAAGCGGTAACGAGGATCTTCGGTGAAGATAAGGTCTTGCTCGGCATAGGTCCGGTCATAGAGAACGGCTTTTACTACGATTTCGAAATCATCTCCGGGAAGATCGTAGAGGAGGATCTTCCAAAAATTGAAGAAGAGATGAGAAAGATAATCGAACAGGATCTCCCCATAGAACGCTTCACGATGAAGAAAGACGAAGCCATCGAGTTCATGAAACGAAGGGGACAAAAGTACAAGGCAGAACTGCTGAGCGAGATGCAGGAAGAAACGGTGACATTTTACAAGCAGGGAGAGTTCGTGGATCTGTGCAGAGGACCTCATCTACCGTCCACCGGGATCGTGAAACACTTTAAGCTGTTGTCACTCTCCGGCGCTTACTGGAGAGGAAACGAGAACAACCCCATGCTCCAGAGGATATACGGAACAGCCTTCGCGAGTGAGGAGAAACTGAAGAAGTACCTGGAGATGATTGAGGAGGCCAAGCGAAGGGATCATAGAAGACTCGGCCCCGCACTCGGCATATTCTTCATCGATCACGATTACGCACCGGGCATGCCTATTTTCACCCCGGCAGGTACGGTGATCCTGCGCGAACTGATGGATTTTTCGAGGGAACTACACCTGGCAAGCGGCTATCAGGAGGTCATGACACCCCTGGTGATGAGCGAGAAACTCTGGAGGATGTCTGGTCACTGGGATCATTACAAGGAGAACATGTATTTCACCTCGAAGGAGGATCAGAACTTCGCCATAAAACCGATGAACTGTCCGGGACACATACTCATCTACAAGAACAGGCCCGTGTCTTACAGAGACTTGCCGATCCGGTACTTCGAATTCGGTAGAGTCCACAGGTACGAGAGGAGCGGGGTGCTCCACGGACTGTTGCGTGTGAGGAGTTTCACCCAGGACGATGCGCACATTTTCTGCAGGATTGATCAGATAGAACAGGAAATCGTTGGGATCATCAGGCTCATAGAGCGTATCTACGAGCAGTTCGGTTTCGAATATTCGGTTGAGTTGAGTATGATGCCGGAGGACCACATGGGCGATGTGGAAACCTGGAACATGGCCACAGAATCGTTGAAAAACGCGTTGGACTCGATCAAACTTCCTTACGTTATAAAAGAAGGAGAAGGAGCCTTCTATGGACCAAAGATAGACTTCCACGTGAAAGATTCCATAGGCAGGATGTGGCAGTGCGCAACCGTACAGCTGGATTTCCTCATGCCCCAGAGGTTCGACCTTTACTATGTGGATGCCGATGGCTCGCAGGTCAGACCAGTGATGATACACACAGCCAAATATGGAAGCTTAGAAAGATTCCTGGGTATACTCATCGAGCATTTTGCTGGAGCGTTTCCCACCTGGCTTGCCCCAATACAGGCCGTGGTACTACCAATCTCCGATCGGCACAGACACTACGCAGAGCAGGTTGTAGAGCGGTTTTCAAGCAGCGGCGTCAGAATCAAGCTCGATGCACGGCACGAAACACTCTCTTACAGAGTGAGGGAAGCTCAGACGATGAAGGTGCCGTACATGTTCATCGTAGGTGACAGGGAGATGAACGAAAAGAAGGTCTCCGTCAGGACGAGAAAGGGTGTGGATCTTGGAGCGAAGGATATCGATGAGGTGTTGAACGCGATCGTCGAGGAAATAAGAATCCGTTCGTTGAAAAGTTTGGTAGAGGGATGAAAGATGGTGTGCGTGGTGCTGAAAGAGAAGGACGCCTTGATTGAACGATTCGAGAAACTCTGTTCCGCAGAGGAACCGTTGTCCAACAGTTTGTTCATAACCGATACGTTCCGGCAGGATCTGTCACCGCAACTGGTCGTTCGGGATGATTTCGTGGAACTGTACGACTCTGGAAAGATCGTGGCGCGATTCGTGAACGAGCCAGGCGTCCACGATTCGATCTGGGCCTTCGTGAAATCTTACGTGGACAGAGAAGACAGCAGAGCGGCTTTCACCAGCTACAGGTTCGCACGAAAACTGGTCAGCGGAATCTTACAGGCGATGGTCGTGTTGATGGAGGTGGAAGACAAACAGGGTTTCAGCCATTCCCAAAGGGTCACGCGTCTGTGTGTGGAGATGGGAAAAGAACTGGACCTGAACGAAAAGGAACAGGAACTTTTGAAAGAATCAGCGATGCTTCATGATGTTGGTAAGATAGGCATCGAGCAGCTCATGATGTACACGCCGACACGGATCAGAATCTTCGAAAACATGCCACAGGATCACACTGTGATGGGTGCGATCTATCTATCGTCGATCGAGTACCTCTGGGACGTTGTTCCCGCGGTGAGGTCGCACCACGAACGGTGGGACGGAAAAGGTTATCCAGATGGGCTGAAGGGAGAAGAGATACCGCTGTTTGCGAGAATCATAGCCATTTGTGATTACTTTGACGAGCTCACTCATTTTGTGACCTCCGAATGGGGCACGGGTCCAAAAACAAAACAGGAAGCTCTCGAAATGATAAAGGTTCAGAGTGGAAAGATGTTCGATCCAAAGTTGGTTGAAGTCTTTCTCAGGATGATGGAGAAGAAAGGTTCAGACGATCGCGTTGAGAAATAGTCCCATGGGTTCGAGCAGCATCTGAACGAGCTGGAGTGGCAGGTTCATAGCCATCCTGAGCAGCTGGATCTGCTGCTCCAGTTTCTCTCTTTCTTCTGGTGTTGCGAAAGTCAGCTGGTTTTCGAGTTCCCTAATTTTTTCCTGTATGTGCTGTTTGTACTGGTTGTCTGCAGCCACGTCGTTTTGCGTTCTCTCACCGGGATAGTACACCCAGACGGTAGTCCTGCCCGCTACCGCTGCAAGGAAAGAACCCTTCTTTCTCAGATCGAGACTGATGCCACCTTGTATGATGACTCCGCCTTCTCGTTCAACCTTTCGCTTGAAATAAAGCCAGTTGCTGATCTCCTGAGTGAGCACGCGCAAAATGCTTCGGCTGGCCGAAGCAGTATTCCACAAACCCAGTTCCCCAGGATCGAGTCTATAACCGAGCGTTGGGTTCGACACAGACTCAAGCATGCTCACACCTTCTTAGCGAGCAGTCTCAGCGCCTCTTTGACAATTTGTTCGGCACTCATGCTCGGTTTGAAAACCTTTCTCACCGCGTCTCGGGCTTCGGATCTCGGAAAACCTAGCACCGTCAGGGCCTCAACTGCGTCGAGGTACTCTCTGTTCAGCGCAAAAGCGACTGAAAATTCATCGTCCTTCAGTTCCGAGACGAGCCTTTCCGCCGTCTTCCTCCCGACTCCGGGTACCTGAGACAGTCTTTCGATGTCGCTACTTTTGATCATGTAAACGAACTCGTCGGGCTCGACCGAAGAAAGGATCTTCAGAGCCGTTCTGTGACCCACTTTTGAGACCCTGGTGATTTTCTCAAACACCTCCAGCTTCTCTTCCTCGAGAAATCCGTAGAGTGTGAACCCGTCCTGGTTGAACTCGAGATGTGTGTGGAGTCTGACCCTTTCACCAGCCTTGAGTGATTGTGCAGTTTTGCTGTCGCAGTGAATCTCGAAAACGAAATCTGCCACACGCAACAGTACGACGTTTCCTTTTATCCCCTCAACTTCTCCGTAAACTGCAGCGAGCAAGGGCTCACCCCGCGATCGCCCATTCTGGTTCGAGTTTGCCATCCAGAACGTAGTCTCTCACGTAACCCACCAGATACAGGGAGCCCGTGATTATTATCGTCGGCCAGCCCTCTTCTTTTAGTGTTTCCAAAGCCTTTATGGGGTCGGGTTCGAAGGAAACGCTGTCGTTGTATCTTTTTGCTATCTCATACGTCTCCTGTGGATTCACAGCGCGGTGGGAAACTGGCCGTGTAACGATCAGCCTCTCGAACAAAGGGGCGATCTGTGACAGAACGCCAGCTTTGTCCTTGTCATCCAGTATGCCCACCAAACCCGCCAGCTTCTCGCCCTTGAAATACGTGTTTATGGCCTTTCTCAAACTCGTTGCGGCCGACGCGTTGTGTGCACCGTCGAAAATGTACCTCGGTCTCTCACCAACGACTTCGAACCTGCCTGGATGAGTTGTTTTCTTGAGTGCCTTTCGAACAGCCTCTTCTTTCACCTCGAAACCCATCCGGTCCGCGAACAACAAGAACGCCTCAAGCGCGACAGCAGCGTTCAAAAACTGATGTTCACCGTTCAGCGTGAGTTCAAGCCTTTTGAACTCTCTCTGACCTCTGAAATCGAACCTGTTTTCGTTGAGCTTCATCTCCGTGTTCTCATAAATGAAGTCCCGGTTCAGAAGATGGAGCTCACTCTTCTTCTCCTCGCAGACTTTCTTTATCACCTCGACGGGCCCAGGTTTGGTCTCGCCGCAAACAGTTGGGATCGAATCCTTTATGATGCCGGCCTTCTCGAAAGCGATTTTCTCGAGCGTGTCACCGAGGATGTGCATGTGATCGTAACCTACAGTGACGATGACGGCCACATCGCTCTTGAGAACGTTCGTCGCATCGAATCTCCCACCGAGACCAACCTCTATCGCACTCGTTCTTACCTTCATTCGTTCAAAGATGCAAAAGGCCATCGCAGTCGTGAATTCAAAGAAGCTGGGTTTGTGTGTCTCTCCTTTCTGATCCATCTGCTCTGCAAATTTTTGAACTTCCCTGAAACATTCCAGATACAGCTCGTCCGGCACAAACTCTTCGTTCACAAGAATTCTCTCTTTGAAGCTCGACAAATGCGGTGAGTAGTAACCACCAGTCTGGAAACCGTGCTCGATCAATAAGTTACTCAGCAGCTTTGTTACCGAACCTTTACCGTTGGTGCCGGTGACATGAACACTGCGGAAACTGCACTGCGGATTGCCCAGAAGCTCGCACAGCTCCACGATTCGCTCAAGTCCCAGCGTGATCTTACCTGAAGGTCTCTCTTTGTAAATGTATTCAAGCATCTCAAGATAAGTCATGACAGATCCTCCAAAATCTGTCTGAGGATCTTCAATCTTTCGTCTGTTTGCGACAGCTTTTGCTTTGCTTCGTTCACAGCGTCCTCCGGCGCGCGTGTCAGGAAGTTTTCGTCCGAAAGTTTTTTCAGCAACCATTCTCTATCTTGTTCGAGCTTCGAAATGTTTTTCTCGAGTCTCTTCATCTCTTCTTCGATATTCATACCTTCCACGTTCACGTACACGTGTAAATCGCTCGAAATAAAGGCTGTGGCACAGAGTTGAGGTTTTCTCTCTGTGTAGACGATGTCTTCAACGAATGCGAGATGCTTCACGTACAGTGCTTCCTCATCCAAGAGCGTTCTTCCAACGACGAAAAGTTTTACTGCTTGTTTAGCAGGTATGTTCAGTTCGGCCCGTATGTTCCTGACACCTCTGACAATCTGCTGGATCATCGAGAAGGCTCCTTCGGCTTCATCGTTCAGGAAGTTTTCCTCGAACTCAGGCCACGGTGCGATCACGATCGACTCTCTGGCGATAGGAAGGCGTTGCCAGAGTTCCTCCGACAGGAAAGGCATGAACGGGTGCAGCAACCTGAAACTCACGTCGAGCACCTTGACGAGCACGTTCTGGACGATGCTCCTGGCATCCGAAGACAGTCTTGGTTTCGCACATTCTATGTACCAGTCGCAGAATTCGTCCCAGAAGAAGTCATAGAGTGCTTTCGCCGCCACGTTGAAATCGTAGTTTTCCAGAGCGTTTGTGACTGCCTGAATTGTTCTCTGAAGCCGAGACAGAATCCATCTGTCCGCGGTGTCGAGCCCGTCCAGACTAACGGGTTCGAACCCCTCGAGGTTCATGAGGACGAACCTGGTGGCGTTCCAAATCTTGTTTGCAAACTTCTTGTAAGTGTCGAAGTATTTCTCGTCCAGCTTTATGTCAACGCCCTGTGCTGCGAGGATGGCGAGCGTGAACCTGACCGGATCGGTCCCGTACTTTTCAGCCATTTCTATCGGATCGATGCCGTTGCCAAGGGATTTGCTCATCTTGCGTCCATACTTGTCGCGTATGAGTTGATGGATGTAAACGTGGCTGAAAGGTTTTTCCCCCATGAACTGATAACCCATCATGATCATCCGAGCAACCCAGAAGAAGATGATGTCGAAGCCCGTCACTAAAACCGAAGTGGGATAATATCTCTTCAGATCTTCTGTTTCCTCCGGCCAACCGAGAGTGGAGAAAGGCCAGAGAGCGGAAGAAAACCACGTATCGAGCACGTCTTCATCCTGCTTCAAATTCGCCGAGCCACAGCTCGAACAGCGCTCAGGTTCCTCCTCTTCAACCATCGTCTGTCCGCAGTCTTCACAGTACCAGACGGGTATCCTGTGGCCCCACCACAACTGTCTACTTATGCACCAATCCCTCACGTTGTACATCCAGTGCAGATAGACCTTCTTCCATCTTTCGGGAACGAACTTCACCTCGCCAGTTTCAACAGCTTCTATGGCCTTTTTCGCTAACGGCTTCATACGGACGAACCACTGATCCATCAGTCTTGGTTCCACGGCTGTTTCGCATCTGTAACAGTGCCCCACAGAGTGCGTGATGTTCTCGACTTTCAGAAGATAACCTTCGGCTTGGAGGTCCGCAACGATGGCCTCTCTGGCTCTGTACCTGTCCAGACCTCTGTACTTTCCGCCGTTTTCGTTCACCACCGCATTGTCATCAAAGATGTCAACCATGGGCAGTTCGTGACGTTTCGCAACTTCGAAATCGTTCGGATCATGGGCCGGTGTGATCTTTACTGCACCGGTGCCAAATTCTGGATCAACGTATTCGTCAGCCACAATCTGCAGCTCGCGGTTTACGAGCGGTAAGATGGCCCTTTTTCCAACCAGGTGTTTGTACCTATCGTCCTTCGGGTTGACGGCAATGGCGGTATCGCCGAGCATTGTTTCCGGCCGTGTTGTGGCCACCACTATATAACCAGATGAATCCAAAAGCGGGTATCTGACGTAGTAGAGCTTTCCCTGGGTTTCTTCGTGTTCAACCTCATCGTCTGCGAGCACCGTCTTGCATCTGGGGCACCAGTTCACCATGTACTTCCCCCTGTATATCAAACCCTTCTTGTAGAGCTCTACAAACACTTTTCGAACCGCGCGCGAAAGGCCTTCGTCGAGTGTGAATCTCTCCCTGCTCCAGTCCACAGACGCACCGAGCGTTTCCATCTGTTGTCTGATCTCTCTTCTGTACTTATTCGCCCACTCCCAGACGATCTCGAGGAACTTTTCTCTGCCGAGTCCTTCACGAGTCAGACCTTGCGAAGCCAGATGTCTCTCGACGGCGTTCTGTGTGGCTATTCCCGCGTGGTCTTCCCCTGGGAGCCAGAGTGTGTCGTAACCTCTCATTCTCTTGTAGCGAACGAGAATGTCCTGCAAAGTTATGTTGAGGGCGTGTCCCATGTGGATACGCCCGGTGATGTTGGGAGGTGGAATGACTATCACGAACGGTTCCCCGACTCCAGTTGGAGTAAAGTAGCCTTTTTTCAGCCAGAAATCGTACCATTTTCTTTCGATCGCTTCGGGAGTGTAACGAGTACCAAGATCCATGTCCATCAGCACCTCCAGCGTTCTCTGCTCAGGAAATTTTACCACAGCATCAGCCGATGAACAGGCGAACGATTGTCCCATCCTCGCTTGATATGTTCACGATGTCTCCTTCCAGTTCTTGAAGACTTCCTAAGGCCTGATCGATCTGTTTCGAAACCGTTTCCAGGTCGACACCCGGTAGCCTATCCTTCAACGCAGGCAAAGTGAGTTTCAGAAGCTGTGCCATGCTCAGGGGTATCTTCACGTCGACCTTTTCTCCCTCAGGGTTCCTGATCTGAACGTAGAGCATCTTCTTAGTAGACGTTCCTTCCTTCGTTGGCTGCTGAGGCTGAGAGAAAACACCAACCGTTTCTGCTATTTCCAGCGCTTCTTCTGGGCTCAACTTTCCATCCTTAACCAGTCTAAAAAGCTTGAGAAGTTCTTCCCTCATTTTTCATCCTCCTTTCACATCAAACCGATCCTGATCGTGGCGTCCTGAGTTTCGATGTGTAAGAAATCTCCCCTGTAAGTTGAGATCTCGTCAAGACAGGAATTCAACAGCTTGATTATCATGTTGAGATCGTCTTTCGACAGAGAAAACGGCACCTTCTTGTCGAGGTACTTCATCAGCAGCGGTGTGAGCGAATTCAAAAAAGGCCTCAAGAGCATCACAAGCGAAACAGGTATAGAGATCCTGACGTTCGCGTTCTCTTTTCTCTCCTGGACCCAGATGATGAATTTTCTACCGATCGGGGCCGTGAGAAAGCTCGTAACCCATTCCAGGTCCTCTTCGTTGAGCTTGCCTTTCAACTGTTCCCTCAGGAAAGAAAGCTCCTGTTCTCGCCTCTTTTTACACTTCAACTTGATGTTCAAGAAGCAAGCTATTAGATAGATCCCAGAGGCTAAAAACAGCACACCGAAGAATACCCTGGCACCGAAGATTATCAGACCAAGACCCGCTAGGATCAGGACCACAGCCAACAGCATAGAACCACCTCACAAAAATTGTAAACCATTTCTTCAGATTTTTCAAGTTGTACTTTCATATTTTTCGAAGTGGGCAGGCCGTAACGTTTCTCAACATTTTCTGCAGGGAATGTTCGTGTAAAGTTTTATTTTCTAAACCTTAATGCCGAAGGTGATAGAATATCTACGCTGAACAGAGACTCGGCACGTGAAAAACGTTGAAAAAGGTTCCACGAGTCTGGAACTACGTTTTTCAGTGCCTGTTTACCAAGGAGGTGCGATCGTGTACGCTATCATTGAGACCGGCGGAAAGCAGTACCGAGTCGCTGAAGGCGACGTGGTAGCTGTGGAAAAACTTCCACAGGCAGAAGGTGAGGCGGTCGTCTTTGACCGCGTGGTGCATATCTCTACTGATCAGGGCGTCAAGATAGGTCAACCCTACCTGGAAGGTTGCAGCGTCAAAGCCACGGTACTCAAGCACGAGAAAGCCAGGAAGGTCATGTCCATAAGGTACCGACCGAAGAAGAACGTAAGGAGGAGAAGAGGCCACAGGCAGTGGTACACCCTGGTCAAGATCGACAGAATCGATCTTGGTGAAAGCTCGTGATAAAGGCGAGCTTTTCGTCGACCAATGGCCGTTACGTCTCATTCTCTTTCGAGGGTCACAGTGGGTTCGACGTGAAGGGCAAGGATATCGTTTGTGCTGCGGTGAGCACGCTCGCACAACACACGGCGCGTATACTGGCAAAGCGTTGTGGAGCAATCGTTGAGAAAAAACACGCTCGACTGAACGTGCAGATACCCTGCCCCAACGAGCTGTCTGATCTTCTGGTCGAAGAGCTTTACGAAAGCGTCGAGGATATCAGATCACAGTATCCACGAAACCTGTCCGTGGAGGTGAAGGTTGATGAGGATCGACATACAATTGTTCGGTCATAGAAAGAGCGGTTCTATAGGGAACAGAGACAGCAAGCCTAAGTACCTCGGTGTGAAAGTCGGCGATGGACAAGTCGTGAAGGCCGGAAACATACTGGTGAGGCAGAGAGGAACCAAAATACATCCGGGAGAGAACGTGGGCTGCGGCAGGGATTTCACACTGTTCGCTCTCAAAGATGGGCTTGTGAAGTTCTACACGAGAAGGAACAGAAAGTACGTCAAAGTCGTTCCACAACAGCAGTGAGGAGGGTCAGAAGATGGCACGTCCTTTGCCCATACAGAAAACGACGATCGTGAGAAATGCGGGAGGAAAATGGTATCTCGTCGATGCGTCGGGTAAGGTTCTGGGTAGACTGGCGACTCAGATAGCCAAGTACTTGATGGGAAAGAACGAACCAACGTTTTTCCCTGGTGTTGACAACGGCAACTATGTGGTGGTCATCAACGCAGACAAGGTCTTGTTGACGGGCCGCAAGCTCGAGCAAAAGATCTACTATCGTTACAGTGGCTATCCCGGTGGATTGAAGATGCAGACAGCGAAACAGCTGCTCCAGACGCATCCTGAAAGGTTGATATACCTGGCGGTCAAACGAATGCTTCCGAAGAAGGCACTCGGAGACAGGTACTTGAAAAGACTGAAGGTGTACGCATCAGACAGGCACCCGCACGAAGCCCAGAAACCCGTGCCAATCGAAATATGATGGGAGGGTGAACGATGGCCGTAGTTAATCAGCAAGTCACGTATCACGGTGTTGGAAGAAGGAAAACGTCCGTTGCTCGTGTTTATCTGAGGCCTGGCAGTGGAAAGTTGATCATAAACCACAAAGAGTACGGCGATGCTGAGGAGTACTTCAAAGATGCCGTCAGGGCGCGGCACGCCATGGAACCTCTTGTTGTCACGAACATGGTTGGGAAATTCGACATCTTGATCAACGTCGAAGGTGGAGGTCTCTCTGGGCAGGCCGGAGCAGTCCGACTCGGATTAGCGAGAGCGCTTGTTCAGTTTGACGAGAATCTGAGACCTACGCTGAGAGAAAAGGGAATGCTCACGAGAGATCCAAGGATGGTCGAAAGGAAGAAGTACGGACTGAAGAAAGCCCGCAGGGCACCGCAGTATTCCAAGAGATGAAGCTCATGGGGCCTGAGGCCCCTTTGAACTTTTACGCGTGCGAACCAGTCAAAGAAAGTCGGTGATGTTTCCGCGGACAACCTCACAATGGTGAGCAAGGACCTGATCGAAAAGATCAAGCAGTCTGTCGATATCGTCGAGCTCGTTTCCCAGTACGTATCTCTGCAAAAGGTTGGTTCCAGCTACAGGGGGTTGTGCCCGTTCCACGCTGAGAAGACCCCTTCTTTTTTCGTGAACCCGGTGCTGAAGCTCTATCACTGTTTCGGTTGTGGTGCGTCCGGCGATGCGATAAAGTTTTTGCAGGAGATAGAGCATATATCCTTTAGAGAGGCACTGGAAAGACTCGCAAAAATGGTGGGTGTGGAACTGAAGATCTCAATGGGCCGCTCTGAAAAGGATCTGTACGTGGAATACCTGACGAGGGTTTTTGCAGAATACAGGAAACAGTTCAAGCAAAACAAAGTTGCCGTTGAGTACATCGCCAAAAGGGGGTTTTCAGAGAACGAAGCAAATTCATACGAGTTCGGTTTCAGCCCTGAGAATTCTCGAATCGCCCAGAAGGTGGCACGATCAATGTCTCTGCCGGACGAGAAAGCTTTGCAGTACGGACTTACGAAATCTGGCAGCGGAGTTGATCTCTTCGAAGGCAGATTGGTGATACCCATAAAGGACGAAAACGGCAAAATAATCGCCTTCGCCGGTAGAAGTCTGGACGATCGCGAACCGAAGTATCTCAACTCACTTGAGACAAAGTTCTTCTCGAAGAAAAGCGTTCTGTTCATGCTGGACAGAGCGAAGAAAGCGATCAAGTCGCTGGACTTTGCTGTGATTTGCGAAGGTTACTTCGACGCCATAGCGTTCCACAGGGCTGGAGTGACGAACGCGGTCGCAGTCCTTGGAACCAGCCTGACGAGGGAACACGTTTCGAAGCTGATGCCGCTTTCCAGAAATGTCATCCTGGCTTTCGACAATGACAGAGCTGGGATCAAAGCGACTCTGAAATCACTGAAAGTTCTGGTTGAGGCATCCTTTGACGTTGCGGTGCTGAAATTACCCGAAAAGGATCCAGACGAAACTTACAGAAAACGAGGAGCGGATTATTTGAAAAAGCTCCTTTCTGAAGCTTTGCCCTTTGAGAATTACCTCATCGAGGTCTATGAAAGATTTTTCGATGTTACAACAAGCGCAGGTTTGGAAAAGTACATCGGCACCTTAAGAGGCTGGGCGGAGATTCTTTTGAGGAACAAAAGGATGGACAGGTACGAAAGGCTCGTTGAAGCTGTCTCGCAAAAGACAAGGCTGTCCACATCGCAGGTGAACGAAATGTTCAGACTTCAAGTCACACCGACGACGATGGCTTCAAGGTCGACGCTCCCAACCGAAGACGATTACATAGTTTATCTGTACATAACCTGTGAGGAACTGAGAGACAAGATCGATGAAATAGATCCGGAACTTTTTGCTGATAAGACCAGAAAGCTGATCTCTTTCTTGCGCGAGAAAAGAGATTTGTCGGAGCTGAGCCCTGAACTAAAGCAGTACGCGTTCGCAGTTCTGGCAAAGATACCGGAGGGGGATCCATGGAAGGTGTTCAGCGATTTAAAAAAACGCTTCACAAGAAAAGCGGTTGAAAGGGAATTGTCACAGATTGACAGTAAACTCGCTACCTGTCGGGACGATGAAGAACGTGGCCTCCTTTTGAAAAGGAGGCTTGAGCTGGTTTCTCAGCTCAGATCACTGGGAGGTGATCAGAGTGGAACTTGAAAACGAAAAGACGATCGAAAAGGAAGAAAGGGTTCTCGATACTGAAGAAGAAAAAGAAGAGAAGCGTCTCAAGACTCTCTCCCAAGAAGAAATAGAGAAGAAGATCAAGAACCTCATCAAACTCGGAAAAAGGAAGGGATTCATCACCTACGATGATATAGACAAGGCCTTTCCTCCAGATTACGATGGCTTCGATTCCTCTTTGATAGAAAGAATTTACGAAGAACTTGAAAAGAACAAGATAACGATTCAGGACGCCGAGCCCGAGTCCCTCGACGAAGTCGAGTCGGATGTTGAAGAAATCGCAAGCACAGAAGAAGAAGGGCCCGAAACGTACGACAACGTGTCGCTCAAAGACCCGATAAAGATGTACCTCAGAGAGATCGGAAAGATACCGCTACTTACCCCATCTCAGGAGAGGGAATTGGCAAGACGCGCGCAGATGGGAAACGAGAGGGCAAAGAAGAAGTTGATCGAGTCGAACCTGAGACTCGTGGTGAGCATAGCCAAGCGCTACATAGGCCGTGGTTTGTCTTTCCTGGATCTCATTCAGGAGGGTAACATCGGGCTGCTCAAAGCGGTGGAAAAGTTTGACTGGCGAAAGGGTTACAAGTTCAGTACGTACGCGACGTGGTGGATCAGGCAAGCCATCACACGTGCCATAGCGGATCAGGCAAGAACGATAAGGATCCCGGTGCACATGGTCGAAACGATCAACAAGTTGAACAGGGTGAGCAGAGAGTACTATCAAAAGTTCGGTGAGCAACCAACGGTGGAAGAGCTCGCAAAGCTGATGAACAAACCTGTGGAAAAGATAGAAGAAGTGCTTCAGGCTTCACGCGAGACCGTCTCTTTGGAATCACCGGTTGGTGAAGACGAAGACTCGGTGATGGGAGACTTCATTGCCGACGAGAGCATAGCGTCGCCCAAGAAAGAGGCCATGAGAATGCTCATCAGAGAAGAGCTCGAGAAAGTTCTCAAGACGTTGAATCCCAGAGAAGCCATGGTTTTGAAGATGCGCTACGGATTGCTCGATGGGAAGGCGAAAACCCTCGAAGAAGTGGGCCAGTACTTCAACGTGACCAGAGAGAGGATCAGGCAAATAGAAGTGAAGGCACTCAGGAAACTCAGGCATCCTTCCAGAAGCAAGTATCTGAAGTCTCTCATAACCCTGCTCGATGACCAAGAAAAATGATTGTGACGGTTATAATCGAACTGGAGGTGGTGTGAAACTGGCAACGAGGACTGTTGAAATTCCCGACAGTGTTGATATGGTCATTGTACTTGGCCAGTACGACAACAGGCTGAGATTTTTGAAGAAACGTTTTCCCGTGAGCATCGATGTTTCGGACAAAAGAATCGTCGTGGCAGGCAACGATGAATCGACTGTCGAAATCGTTGAGAACATCATATCTCAGGTGGTTGCAGCCGCAAAAAAAGGTTACGCTCTGGACTGGCAAGAGTTCGAAGCTTTGGTGAGCCTGTACTCGGACTCAACAAAAGCAGTAGAAACTCTGCAAACTTCACCACTCGTAGGAAGGATACGACCCAAGACCAGAGGACAGATGGAATACATCGAGGCTATGAAGAAGTACGACGTGATCTTCGTGATAGGGCCGGCCGGAACGGGCAAAACCTACCTGGCTGTGGCCATGGCACTGGAGTATCTCAAGAGTGGTCTGGTTCAGAGGATCGTTCTCACCAGACCTGCTGTCGAAGCTGGTGAAAAACTTGGCTTTCTTCCGGGCGATCTCGTCGAGAAAGTGGATCCTTACTTGAGGCCCATCTACGATGCAATCCTAGATATGATATCTGCTGACAAGTTCTACGCGTACAGGCAAAGGGGCATCGTTGAGATCGCTCCGCTGGCGTTCATGCGTGGAAGAACTTTGAACAACTGTTTCATCATCCTCGATGAGGCGCAGAATGCCACACATCAACAAATGAAGATGTTCCTGACGCGCATAGGTTTCAACTCCAAAGCTGTGATAACCGGTGATGTGACCCAGGTGGACATAGACAGACAACAGTCGGGTTTGATCGAGTGCGAAAAGATACTCAAAGGCATCGACGGTGTGGGTTTCGTTTATCTGAGCGATGCAGACGTTGTGAGACATCCCGTCGTGAGGAACATAATAAAGGCTTACGAAGAATACGAGAGGAAAAAGAATGGCTCTGATAAATAGCCTGTTGAAAAAATGGTACCACCTTTTGTTTGTTTTCATCTCGTTGTTTCTAGTACAGTTCCCCAACCTGCATGATCCAGCAAGGTTCCTCGCTGAATACGCTGGGCTCGCCGTTCTTTGGTTGACTGTTGTCTCCACAGAGCTGGACAGAAAACCCTTTTCTTTACATGGTGCATACTCTGCTCTCGTCCTTTCCACACTTGTTGCTGGTTCCTTTGTTTCAAGGCTGGTGTTGAGAAGGTTTGGAATTTTCTCTTCCCCGTTCTTTGCGCCGATACTCCTGCTCGGTCTGTTGACTGACAGAAGATTAACTGTCAGTGTGGCCGTTTTTTCTTCGGCTTTGCTGATCGTCAGTATCGAACCTTCATCGTTGGAATTCAGCCTGCTTTTGGTCTGCAACATCGTCGCCGCCGTGGCAAGCTCTGGCTTGAAAAAGAGGCTTCAAATAGTCAGACCAGCTTTCTTTGCGGTCGTCTGCAACGTCTCGTTCTTGTTGTTGGGCTTCTTTTCGAAAGAAAAAGTTGTTTTCGATCGAAACTTGTTGCTCTCACTCATCATGCCCTTTTTGTTCTCGGTAGTGGATCTTGGATTGCTCCCGTTCGTGGAATATGCGAGCTTGATCTATTCGGACATCGATTTGGTGGAGCTTGGGAACATGAACCATCCACTGATCAAGCTCCTGTCGCTTCGGGCTCCGGGGACGTACTATCACTCGGCCATCGTTGCGAACCTTGCGGAGGCGGCCGCCGAGAAAATCGGTGCGAACCCCATACTCGCGAGAACCGCCGCGTACTTTCACGACGTTGGTAAAGTGAAAAGACCTTATTTCTACACTGAGA
Source organism: Pseudothermotoga sp. (assembly GCA_003510135.1). Taxonomy (GTDB): domain Bacteria; phylum Thermotogota; class Thermotogae; order Thermotogales; family DSM-5069; genus Pseudothermotoga_A. Next base: position 27,048 of record DOKY01000036.1, on the reverse strand, counting down.
ACATAGAGGACAAAAATCCACACGATGAACTCAATCCAAAGCTGAGCCATTTGATTGTCCTCGATCACGTGAAATATGGTCAGGAACTGGCGCGCCGTCACAGGTTACCGCTCTTGGTTCAGGATGTGATACCGCAGCATCATGGAACGCGCGTACAGAAGTACTTCTACCACAAAGCGAAAGAAATGGGTGAAAATCTGAGTGAGGATGAATTCAGATACACTGGGCCAAAACCTCAGTTCAAAGAGGCAGGTATCATCATGCTTGCAGATTCCGTGGAAGCGGCCTTCAGGAGCGTGAAAAATCCTACGGCGAGCAGGATCAGATCCCTCGTGGAAGAGATAGTTTCCGGTATATACAACGAGCGCGAGCTCGACGAGTCGGGTCTGACGCTCAAGGACCTGGAGGCGGTGGCTGACGAATTCGCGAGGGTCCTGCTGAACATGTTCAAATCGAGGATAGAGTATCCCAAAGAAGAGATCAAGAAGGTGATCGTGCTTGCCGAAAATCCGGCTCACAAATCGGACGAAACGCCGTCTTCCGACCAAGAAAATTCGGAGAGCCCTTGAAAGGGTGGTTCAGAAAGAGATTGGAAACGCTGTAGTCGATGTGTTTTTCGTTGGTGAGAGGACCATGCGCAAGCTGAACGAAGCTTTCAGAAACAGTTCAGGGTCAACGGACGTATTAACATTTGTTTACAAAGATGAAGATCTATACGGTGAATTGTTCCTGTGTCCGGCGGTTGTGGCGAAAAACGCACAGAAGTTTGGCTGCAGTTTTGAAGAAGAACTGCTGAGGGTCGTGATTCACGCCGCACTACACCTTGCAGGTTACGATCACGAGTTCGATGTGAGTCAATCAGAAATCATGTTCGAAAAACAGGAGGCATACCTAAAGGAGGTTGAGCACCATGACGGTTAGACCCTTCAGGGCCCTCAGACCGAGGAAAGATTTCGCGGCGAGAGTCGCAGTGAAACCGTATGATGTTGTGAGCTTTGAGGAGGCAAAGAGGATAGTTCTTTCAAACCCTTTGGCCTTTTATAAGGTCACCAAGCCCGAGGTAAACTTCGACGAACCCGTTGATCCGTCCAGCTATGAGACGTTGGAAATGGCTAAAAGGAATCTTCAGAAGTACAGAGAAGACGGGATCTTCTTTGAGGACGATCAAGAATGTTTCTATGTCTACAGGCAGATCTCTCATGACCATACACAGACTGGTCTGGTCGCGACCTTCTCGGCGAAGGAATATCTCGAATCGAAGATCAAAAAACACGAGCTGACGAGGAAGGATAAGGAGGAGGAGAGGGTCAAGCACATAGAGTATCTGAGAGCACAAACTGGATTGGTTTTCCTGTTCTATCGTGCCGAAAGGCGTCTGAACGAGCTACTGGATTCGATCACACGAGTGGAACCCGAGTACGATTTCGTGGACGAGGACGGCGTTAGACAGATCGTGTACGTCGTGAAAGAGCGCAGCAAGATCGAAGAAATCAAGCGTGCGTTTGAAGAGGTGCCGGCCTTCTACATCGCGGATGGTCATCACAGGGCTGCCGCTGCTGTGACAGTCGCACAAAGGATGGCCAACCGGAATCCGAACCATACGGGTCTGGAAGAGTACAATTACTTCGTTGGCGTGGTTTTTCCACACGATCAGCTGAAAATATACGACTACAACAGGATCGTAAAAGATCTGAACGGTCTCACGGTGGAACAGTTTTTGAACCGCCTGGAAAGAGTGTTCAACGTTGAGGTGGCGCCCGTTCGACCTTATAGGCCGAAAGAAAAGCACGAATTCGGCATGTTCCTTGGGGACACATGGTACAGATTGAGGGTGAAAGATTTCGTGCTCAGAGAAGCCGGGCTTGATCCAGTTGAAACGCTGGATGTTTCGATACTGCAAAGAGAAGTTCTGGACAAGATCCTGAATATAAAAGATCCAAGAAGGGACAAGAGAATCGATTTTGTTGGTGGTGTGTTTGGACTCGAAGTGCTCGAGGAGTATGTCTTGAAGAAGGACTGGGCAGTGGCATTCGCACTGTATCCTACTTCGATTGAGGAGCTCATGAACGTTTCGGACGCGGGACTCATAATGCCGCCGAAGTCGACGTGGTTTGAACCAAAACTCAAGAGTGGTCTGTTTGTTCATCTGATTTGAACACGATGTTTTGCCGAACCGTCTTACAATTGGTATGGAAGAGGAGGTGACAGTATGTTCTTCTACGATCCAACGTTCTTGTTGCTCATACCTGCCTTGATTCTCGCGTTCTGGGCCCAGATCAAAGTGAGTTCGGCTTTCTCGCAGTACTCGAAGATCAGGGCTTCAGTTGGGCTCACAGGAAGCCAACTTGCGATGAGACTGCTGGAGGTTGCGGGTATCTACAACGTGCGCGTCGAAGCGATGCCGGGCCACCTGACCGATCACTATGATCCAAAGAACAAGGTTGTCAGGCTATCTTCTTCGACCTATGCGAGTCAGTCGATCGCGGCCCTTGGTGTCGTGGCGCATGAGATAGGCCACGCGATACAGGATGCACAGAAGCATCCTCTGCTTGTGTTCCGAACGATCCTGGCTCCCGTCGCGAGCATTGGCTCATCCTTAGCGTGGATACTCTTCATCATGGGCATAATCTTCGCGTTGCCGGGCCTGTGGCAGTTCGGCATCCTTCTCTTCTCACTGGCTGTGCTCTTCAGTTTGGTGACCCTGCCAGTTGAGTACGATGCGAGCAGAAAAGCTCTAAAGCTGCTTAGGGAAAACCTCTTGATGAGTGAAGAGGAGCTGAAGGGTGCCAAGAAAGTGCTCTCTGCGGCTGCGCTGACTTACGTTGCGGCCACGGCGATGGCAGTCCTGCAGTTGCTCAGAATGCTTCTGATCGCTGGAGCGTTTGGCAGGAGAGACTGAGCAATAGAGAAGCTTGAGAGCCACACTCATGTGTGGCTCTTTTTTGGTAGCATTTCAGTGGAGGTGAATTCGCAAAGATCATGAAGAGAGTCAGAGCAATCTTGGCGCTTCTGTTTGTGACCGTGGCGTGGGGACTGACCTTTCCGGTTCAAAAGATGGCTCTGGCAGGTTCGAACCCGTTCTTCTACAATTTCTTCAGGTTTCTCCTCGCCAGTTTTTTCACCCTGTTCTTGTTCAGAAAAAAGCTCCGCTGGAAAGAAGGACTCATACTGGGACTCTTCATAGGAATAGGGTACGCAACGCAAACGAGTGGGTTGAAACTCACCAGTTCGACGAAGAGTGGATTCATCACGTCTCTGTACATACCATTCGTGCCGGTTTTTTCTTTTCTCATCGAAAGGATCAAACCGACCCGCCTCCAACTCGTTTCCTTCTTCCTTTCGATCGTTGGGCTGTACCTTTTGAGCAGTCCTTCAAACGACGCCTTCAATGTGGGCGATCTCTTGACCTTATTTTGTGCCGTGGCGTTCGCAGTTCAAATAGTTCTCGTGACTCGCTATACGAGTCAGGAAGGATGTGAAGAGTCCAGCCTGCTGTTTCCACAGTTTTTTCTCACCGCATTGTTCAATCTCGTTCTGTCACCACTTGGAGGGCCGATCGGGTTCAAACCGAGTTATCTTCTTGCACTCGTCTTCACCTCACTCGTTGCAACGGTGTTAGCCTTCTGGGTACAGGTCACGTTCCAGAGAGATGTTGGTTCGAACTCAGCCGCGCTCATATACACGGCGGAACCCGTGTTCGCATCCCTGTTCGCCTTTTTGATACTGGCAGAACGGGTAACGACATCACAGGCGATCGGTATGAGCATCCTTGTGGCCTCATCGATCATGGGAAATCTGAAGAGGGGGTGAATAGGTTGAGCATCATCTATTCAAGAAGGAGCGTGAGAAAATATCAACAAAGGGAGGTCGAAGACGAACTCATCATAGAACTTTTGAGAGCTGCGATGCATGCACCCTCCGCGGGAAACGAACAACCCTGGCACTTCGTTGTGATCAAATCCAAAGAGAAGAGGCAAGCCGTTGCGCAGATCCATCCTTATGCCCAAATGGTGTTGCAAGCTCCCGTGGCGATCTTGGTCTGTGCAGACCTCAACCTTGAGGTCTACAAGGGATTCTGGGTCCAGGACTGTTCCGCGGCAACGATGAACATTCTTCTGCGAGCGGCTGAGCTGGGCCTGGGGACGGTCTGGTGTGGAGTATATCCGAACAAGGAACGGGTGGAAAACTTCAGAAAACTTTTCGATTTACCGGAGCACGTTGTACCTTTTTCACTCGTACCGGTTGGTTATCCTGCCGAGACGCCTAAACCGGTCGACCGGTTCAGAGCTGACAGGATTCACTTCGAAGTGTGGTGAGATCATGATCAAGGCGGTTGCGCTTGAATCCACAGTCATAGCGCACGGGCTTCCGAGACCCCTGAACGTACAGGTGGCCCAGCAGTTGGAAAACCTCGCACGGCAAAAAGGTTGTGAGCCCAAGACCATCGCCATAATAGAGGGTCAAATAAAGGCTGGTGTGACTCTAGAAGAACTCGTTCAACTCGGTATGAGAGACGATGTGATGAAAATCGGTGTGGCAGAGATACCCGTAGCGGTTGCGAAGAAAGCCTGGGCCGCCACCACGGTGAGCGCGACGATACGCATAGCTTCTAAACATGGTGTGGAAGTCTTCGCGACTGGTGGCATCGGAGGCGTACACGACATTGAGGAGTGGGACGTTTCGCAGGACTTAGTAGAACTTTCGAGGACACGGATGATCGTTGTGTGTGCAGGCCCGAAGTCGTTGCTGGATCTGAAGGCAACGGTGGAGATGCTCGAGACTCTGCAGGTCACGGTTTTGGGTTACAGGACGGACAGACTTCCAGCCTTCTACGTTCGAGAGGTTGATATTCCAGTACTGAGAGTGGACGATGTTTCGGAGATCGCGGCCATTTACTTTGCAAAGTGCAGACTGGATCTTCCAGGTTCCGTGCTGGTGTTGAACCCCGTTCCCGCTGAGTACGAAATAAGCGCCGAGCAACTGTTCGAGTGGGACAGGATCGCGAAAGAAGAGCTCAGGAAAGCAAAAATAGAAGGTAAGGCAGTGACACCTTTTTTACTGGCAAAGCTTGCTGAAATTTCAAACGGTAAGACTGTCAGGAGCAACGTCGAACTCCTGAAAAACAACGTTTCGCTCGCATGTGACATTGCAAACGAACTGGTACGATACAAGGAATCGTTCTGAATTTGATCATTCTTTCGTGGTTCACTCAACAATGTGAATCTTCAACATGTTCGTGGTTCCCACGACACCACAGGGAGTCCCGAGTGTGATCACAACCGTATCGGATGGCTTCACATAGCCCAGTGCCTTCGCCTTTTCGATCGCCACGTGCAGCATGATGTCCACCGAGTACACCTCGGGCACGAGTACGGGCACAACACCCCAGATGATCGGCAACTGGTAGTAGGTCCGTTCTCTTGGCGTGGTCGCCAGAATGGGGCAGTTCGGTCTGAAGTAAGATACGCGTCGCGCGGTGCTACCCGAGGCGGTGGAGGCTATGATGAGTTTTGCGTGAGTCTCTCTGGCGATCTCGTAAGAACTCTTCGCGATGGCGTCCGAAGAATCAGCTGAAGATTCCTTTCGTCTGGCATCAAACCACATCCCAAGTTCGTCCAAATACTCTTCGACACTCTCTATGATCTTTTTCATAGTTTCAACCACGAGAACGGGTCTTTCTCCTATCGCCGTTTCAACTGTCAGCAGCAGCGCGTCGGCACCATCAAGAATAGCGTTCGCTGTGTCTGTAACCTCGGCGCGTGTCGGGTGGTCTTTCTGAACCATCGACTCCAGCAACTGCGTGGCGACGATGACTGGTATCTTGAATTTTGAGGCCCTCATGATCAGCATCTTCTGAAGCACTGGGAGTTCCTCAAGAGAGGTCTCTGCTGCGAGATCACCCCTTGCAACTATAATCCCGTCGCTCAACTTGCATATCTGCTCGAAGTAATCGAGTGCCTCCTTGGTTTCTATCTTCGCCAGTACCCCCGTCTTCAGATCCAGCGAATCGAGAAGGTTCCTGGCTTCCTGAACGTCCTTCGGGGACCGCACGAACGAAAGACAGTAATAGTCCACCATCAGATTCGCCGTCGCCTTGATGATATCTCTGTCCCTGTCACTGAATGAAGGGATGGAAAGCTTGATCTTCGGTAAGTTCACCCCGACATTCTGCTTGATCGTCGCTCCTCGTTCCACAACGCATTCAACGCTCTTTTCCTGTCTCCTAACAACTCTCAACATCGCTTTGCCATCGTCCAGAAGTACTTCGTCGTCTTTGCCGAGCTGTCTTATCACCGTCGGCTCCCTCAGAAATATCTGTTTCTTGCTCGTCTGAAGTTCGTTCTCTGTCAGAAGGACAGTCTCACCCTCTGCGAGTTCCATGAATTCACAGTTCGCAGGCAGTTCCGCTCTTAACTTGGAGCCGGGCAGATCGACGATGATAGAAAAGGCCTTTGACAAATCGCTCCTGATTTCGTTCAGTAGCGTGATCAACTGGACGAGCCTTTTGAGCTCATAGTGTGTTGCGCTCAACCTGAAAGCGCTCGCACCGGCATCCAGCAACTGTTTTACGGTGGCAGCGTCTTCGCTCTTAGGACCAAGGCTGCACAGAATCTTAGTTTTCGTCATACACATCCCTCACGACAGTATCATGCTGATCTCGTACAGTGAAAGGTCAAGCTGCTTTTTGGTGGACAGGATCTTCTCGGTATCCAGGACTTCGATCTTTCCAGCACTGAGAACCGTCGTCACGCATTTCTCGCCGTCCAGCAAAGCCTGAACTGCTCTGACACCCATCCGGGTGGCCAAAAGTCGATCGAAAGCTGTTGGGCTACCCCCTCTCTGGATGTGACCGAGTATCGAAATCCTTGTCTCGTAGCCTATCTTGGCAGAAATCTTTCGTGCGACGTCCTCTGCTTTCGCCGCACCTTCAGCTACGACAACGATGCAGTTCAGTTTGCCCCTCTTCCTCTCTTCGAGCAGCCTTGCGGCGAGTTGATCGAGGTTCACGGGTACCTCGGGTATGATCGCGGCTTCTGATCCTGTAGCGATTGCGGACATCAGCGCGATGTACCCGGACTCTCTTCCCATCACTTCGACGATGAACGCCCGCTCGTGCGAAGTTGCTGTGTCTTTCAGCTTCTGTATAGCATCGATCACCGTGTTTAGACATGTATCAACCCCAATGCACATGTCCGTGTAGGCGATGTCGTTGTCAATCGTTCCAGGTATGCCCACCACGGGCACACCGAATTCCTTATGAAAGACCACCGAACCTGTGAGAGTTCCCTCGCCGCCTATCACCACGAGACCCTCTATTCCCAGTTTGGCGAGGTTCTTAGCAGCCTTTTCCCTGCCTTCCTTTGTCAGAAATTCACCGCATCTGCTTGATCTCAATATGGTGCCACCTTTTTCCATGATTCCGGCGACCGAAGCAAAGTCCATTTCCCTGATCGCTCCGTCGATCAGCCCACAGTAGCCTCTCTCAATCCCAAAAACTCTCAGACCGTTCCTGACCCCATACCTCACGACGGCCCTGATTGCCGCATTCATACCAGGTGAATCTCCACCACTCGTGAGAACCCCTATGGCTTTCACACATTTTCCCTCCGTAGTGTTAGAATTATCACTGAAAGATTATACAACTGAAGGTGATAACTTGTGGAAGGTCTTGGTTGAGAATGTTAATGTTTCGTTCGCAAACGTCTTGAAATCAGTCCTTGAACAAAATGGGATCGAGGTTCTCGTGAGGGCTTCGAAGTTGTTTGATCCTGTCATATTCGGCCAGGGAGGGTTGGTGGATCTTCTTGTGCCGGAGGAAAAATACGAACAGGCGCGTTCTTTGATGAAGGAGGCGCAAGAACATGGTGAAGAAAACACCACTGCATGATGAGCACATCAAACTGGGGGCAAAGATGATCGAATTTGCAGGCTGGATGATGCCTCTTCAGTACGAAAGCATCGTGGCCGAGGTCGAAGCGGTGAGGAAGAACGTCGCGGTGTTCGATGTCTCTCACATGGGAGAGATACGCGTAAGTGGTTCGGACACGGCCGCGTTCCTCGACTGGTTGCTGACCAACAAGTTCAGCACGCTCGGCGTGGGTCAAGCCATGTACTCCGTCATGTGCAACGAGAAAGGTGGAATCATCGACGATCTCATCGCTTACAGGATAACTGATAACGAAGCTTTGCTCGTTGTGAACGCAGCCAACACGCAGAAAGATTTTGACTGGATCAATCTCCAGTCGAAAAAATTCAACGTCCAGGTGAACGATCTTTCTGATCGGTACGGTCTGATCGCCGTGCAGGGACCAAGGAGCGAGACCATGCTCTCTTCAATAATTCCACAGATATCTTCTCTGAAGTATTATCACTGTGCTGAGTTCACGATTTTCGGAAAAAAGTGCACCGTGAGCAGGACTGGTTATACGGGTGAGGATGGGTTCGAGATCTGTTGCCCGTGGGAAGACACTCCACACGTCTGGCGAGGTCTGTTTGAAATAGGCGAAAATTCTGGACTGAAACCCGCGGGCCTTGGTGCAAGGGACGTGTGCAGATTGGAAGCTTCTTATCTGCTTTATGGAAACGACATGGACGAAAGCGTCACTCCGCTGGAAGCGGGGCTTGGCTGGGTTGTGAAGCTGGAAAAAGATTTCGTTGGAAAAGACGCGTTGCTTTCGCAGAAAGAGCGCGGGATTTCGAGACGAATCAGGGGTTTGAAACTCGAAGGAAAGCGGATTGCGAGACACGGTATGGCGGTTTTGAAGGATGACAAACAGGTGGGCACGATCACCAGCGGAACCTTCTCACCAACGCTTCAGAGTTCCATAGCCCTCGCCATGCTCGATGCGTCTTTGAAGATCGGTGAGAATGTGCTGGTCGATCTGAAGGGAGCAACAGTCGAGGCTCAGATCGTTAAGCTTCCATTCTACAGAGGGTCCGTGAAGACCACATCAGCTTGAGGAGGTGCTTTCTGTGAAGAAGTTTACGAAAACCCACGAATGGGTGAAAGTGGACGGAAACCTTGTGGTGGTCGGCATATCAAATCACGCCCAGGAAAAGCTCGGTGACGTAGTTTACGTGGATCTGCCACAGGTGGGCAAAACTGTGAAGAAAGGTGAAGCGTTCATGAGTGTTGAATCCGTCAAAGCTGCGAGCGACATCTATGCACCTGTGAGCGGGAAAGTCGTTGAGGTGAACGAGAAGCTTTCAAACCAGCCAGAACTTATCAACAAAGATGCCGAAGGAGAAGGTTGGCTCGTTAAGATCGAAATGACCAACCCAGACGAACTGTCCGATCTTCTCGACGAGGAAGCGTACAGGAGGTTTTGCGAGGAGGAAGGTTAACATGTTCCCCTACATTCCGCATACTGAACAGGAAATTCATGAGATGCTGAAAACTATCGGCCTTGAGTCGATCGACGATCTGTACAGAGACGTACCGATGACCGTGCGCCGGTTGAACCTGCCTAAAGGTTTGGACGAGTTCACCGTTACCAGGATGGTGAAACAGCTTGCCGAAAAGAACGTTGTTGTCGAGAAAGAAAAGGTTTTTGCAGGAGCGGGCATATATGTTCATCACATACCTTGCGCTGTTAAAGCAATTGCTTCAAAACCAGAGTTCGTAACTGCCTATACCCCTTACCAGGCAGAGGTATCTCAAGGAACGCTTCAAGCCCTTTTTGAGTACCAGACGATGATCTGTGAGCTCACAGGCATGGAGGTCGCCAACTCATCGATGTACGATGGGGCCTCTGCGCTGGCCGAAGCGGTACTGATGGCGCACAGGATAAACGGCAGGACAAAGGTGTTGATGAGCGAGGCCGTTCATCCGGAATACGTGCAGACTTGCAAGACTTACGCGAGAGGTTTTGATCTGCAGTTCGTACCCATAGCTGTAGACGAAAGCGGTTCGACGGATTTGAAATTGCTCGCGAACTTCATCGACGCAGAGAGCTGCGCCGTGGTCGTACAGCAGCCAAACTTCTTCGGGATCGTCGAGGACCTGAAGCGTGTCCGAGAAGTCGCCAAGGATCTGGTTCTCATCGTCGTTGCTGAACCAATTTCGCTTTCGTTGCTTGAACCTCCGGGAAGCTTTGGGGCAGACATCGTGGTCGGCGATGGTCAACCGTTAGGTATACCACCGAACTTTGGAGGACCAACGGTGGGCTTTTTCGCGACGCTCGAAAAATATGTCAGAAAAATGCCCGGCAGGATCATAGGTCAGACGAAGGACGCTGAAGGCAGGACAGGTTACGTGATGATTCTTCAAACGAGGGAGCAACACATCAGGCGCGAGAAGGCCACATCGAACATATGCACGAACCATGCGTTGATGGCACTGACGAACGCTGTCTACATGAGTCTTATGGGTCCCGAAGGTCTTCGTGAGATCGCTGAGAGGAGCTACGCGAACGCACATTACTTAGCGCAAAGACTCGAAGAGAAGGGTTTCAAACTGAAGTTCAAAGGTCCATTCTTCAACGAATTCGTCTTTGTCGTGAACGAAGACTACGAAAAGCTGTGGAGAGCGCTGTTCAACGAAGGATTCCTGGCCCCCTTGCCCCTTGCGTGGTTCGATGGACGTTACAGAGCACTTGCGCTCGCCTGCGCAACAGAGGTCAACACGAAAGAAAGCATAGAACAGTTGTTGAACGTGATGGAGCGTGGTTCAAAATGACAGTTTTCGAAAGATCAGTTGCTGGAAGAAGAGGTTTCAAACTTCCCGAAAGTACCGTTCCTTTCGAAAAGAAAGACTTACCAGAGCACCTGGTCAGAGCTAAGAAACCAAGACTGCCACAACTGAGCGAAGTAGACGTGGTGAGACACTACACCGAGCTGGCTTCGAAAAACTATTCGGTTGACAAAGGCTTCTACCCGCTGGGTTCCTGTACGATGAAGTACAACCCGAAGCTGAACGAGTTTCTCGCTTCCTTGGAAGGTTTCACCGAAATACACCCTTACCAACCCATTGACTCAATCCAAGGTGCTCTGGAACTCATGTACAACCTCAAACAAGCGTTGTGCGAGATAACTGGAATGGACGAGATGACCTTGCAACCGGCTGCGGGCGCGCATGGTGAGCTTACGGGAATGCTCATCGTCAGGGCGTATCATCTTTCGAGAAACGACGCGAAAAGAACCGTCGCTCTGGTACCTGACTCCGCTCACGGGACGAATCCTGCCTCGGCAGCAATGGCGGGGTTCGAGGTTGTGGAGTTGAAGTCCACGAAGGATGGTCTTCTGGATGTGGAGGAGCTGAAGAAACACTTGAGCGATAGAGTTGCCGTACTGATGCTTACCAATCCCAACACGCTGGGTTTGTTTGAAAAGGACATCCTCGAAATATCGAAACTCGTTCACGAGGCGGGAGCTTTACTCTATTACGACGGGGCAAACTTGAACGCGATCATGGGAAGGTTCAGACCCGGCGACATGGGTTTCGACGTGGTTCATCTGAATCTGCACAAAACCTTTTCTGCCCCACACGGCATGGGAGGGCCGGGCAGTGGACCGGTGGGTGTCAAACAGTTTCTCGCCCGGTTTTTACCCGTTCCGCTCGTCAGGAAGTCCGAGGACGGGTCTTATTATCCTGACTACGATCTGCCGGAGAGCATCGGTAGGATGAGGAGTTTCTACGGGAACTTCACCGTTCTTGTCAAGGCGTACGCGTACATACTGACCATGGGTGAGGATGGATTGAAGCACGCAAGCGAGATGGCCGTGCTGAACGCAAACTATCTGAGAAAGTTGCTCTCCAGGTATTTCAAAATCGCTTCTGAAAGAACGTGCATGCACGAATTCGTTGTTGATGGGAGTGAATTTGTCAAGAAAACGGGTGTGCGAATTCTGGATGTGGCCAAAAGACTTTTGGATTACGGCGTTCACGCTCCAACGGTGTACTTTCCGCTGATAGTACACGAGGCGATGATGATAGAACCTACGGAGACGGAAAACAAGCAAACGCTCGACCAGTTCGCTGAGATCATGGGAAAAATAGTCGAAGAAGCGATCAAAGATCCCGGTTTGGTGAAAAGTGCGCCGCACAACACGCCGGTGAAGAGGCTGGACGATGTTACAGCGACGAAAAATCCCGTTTACAGGTATCAGTGATCCACTCAAAAGGATCTCAAGAGGGGGGCGAGAAGCAAGCGAGGTGATGTGAGAATGAAAGCGTTGCTGCTCGATTACGACGGCACACTCGCGCTTGTGGATGAGGAACAGTTCGCGGAGGAATACTTCTTCTTGCTCAATTTGTTCATGGTAGATCGATACAAGGTAGCTTTAGACCATTTCGAGATACTCGACTGCGTTGCTCGTATAACCAGATGTGCGGATGGCACGACCAACAACTACGACAGGTTCCTGAAATGTCTCTCGGACAAGTTCAGCAAGTTTGATTGGAAAGGCGTGTTCGAGAGTTTCTACGCCAGTGAGGAGTTCGATAAACTTCGTAAGTTAGTTAAGCCCAACGAGAAGACTATAGAACTGCTCAGAAGAGCCAAGGAATCTGGATTACTGGTTGTTCTGGCGACCAATCCCATCTTTCCAAAGAGCGCCACAGAGAAGCGTTTGAGATGGATCGGTCTCAGCCTGTCAGACTTCAACCATGCGACATTCATGGAGAACTCTCACTTCTGTAAACCTGATCCACGGTATTTTCTGGAGATATGCAAGGTCATTTCTGTCGAACCGAAAGACTGCCTGATGGTTGGCGATGATGACCTGTTCGATGGAGCCTGTACGAGTGTTGGTGTAAGGTACAAACCTGTTGAGCTCATTTCGAAAGACGGAAAGAAGAGCTTGCAAGAATGGTTGTTCGAGTGAAGTTTGCTGTGGATTGATTTCGAGAAAGGGGGAAAGAAGTGGCCTGCGGGCAGAAGAAAGAAGGAAAGAAGCAGGAAGCTCCAAAGAAGGAAGAAAAGGAGGGTAAGAAATGAGTAAACCCCGGCAACGCGCCGGGGTTCAGTCTGCCACCTTAGAGAATTTCTCCAGGAACTGCTGTGGAGTCATCTTTGCCGCGTTTGCGAGTTTTGCTAACATCGTGGGATCTTCGAGATCTCTTTTCGTGAGTCTTATCATGTAACTCTTCGCGACCTTGTAGTGTTCGGAGTTCAGGTCAACCAGACGTACCTTGCTCCGTCCCGTCTTGGGATCGGTGAATTCCTCGAAAGGCAGAATCGTTATTTTGCCCTGGTCTACGCAAACCATACCGTTCTTCATGCCGGAGGCGATTCTGCCGAGCAGGAACTGCACAGCACCGTAGCCCAGGGTTCTCGTGTAATCGACGTCGAAAGGTATGGGCCTTGCGCACCTCAACTCATAGCCAAGCGTCACGTCGACGATGGTCATCTTCTCTCCGCGCTCAGCGAAACGTCTTTGTATCTCCCTCTTCAGTATGGTCGCGAGCGGTATCTCGCCCAATCGGATGTGACCGTGCGGATCCTTCTCAACGATCACACCGGGTATGCTGGCGAGTTCGTTTTCATCCATTATTTCACCTATGCCTTCCGCGATCACCGCAAGACCATCGTTTCTGCCGAGTGCCCTGCGCTTTATGATGGCTGCCTCGAGCACATCACACACCTCAGCCAAACTCACCTTTTCCTTACGAAATTCTTCCGCAATGATCGTGATGGTTGCGCTCGCTGCCTTACCTATACCCAGCGCCAGGTGTCCAGCCTTTCTACCCATGACGACGACGAAGTACCATCTGTTCGTGGTTCTCGAATCTTGCAGAAGGTTGTAAACCAGTTCTGCCCCGACGTGACGCGCAGTTTCGTATCCAAACGTGGGCATGCCACCTGGGAGAGGCAGGTCGTTGTCTATCGTTTTCGGCACGTGGGCCACACGAATCGAATCACCGGCTGTCTTTGAAACAGCAGAAGCGGAAGAGGCGGTATCATCTCCACCTATCGTCACGAGGTATTTGACGTTGAGCTTCTTCAAAGCTTCGACGACTCTGTCCACATCTTCTTTGTTCTTTGTGGGGTTCGCTCGTGAGGTTCTCAGGATTGAGCCACCTTCGATGTGAATTCTTGAAACGTCCCCGATGCCGAGCGGTCTTATCATGTCTGTTCTGCCTTTCATGAGGTGCTCGAATCCGTCGTAGATCCCTATAACCTCAAGACCATTGTTGATAGCCTCGATGGTCACAGCGTTTATGACGCTGTTGATCCCAGGAGCCGGACCTCCTCCAACCAGAATTGCGAGACGTTCTGCCATCCCTGACACCTCCTGCTGAAGATTATAAACGTTGCTCGGATCGCATGGGAGCGTAACATTTTCGTCAGAGATTTTTTCGTGTCCGTTCAGATTACGGGCTTTTGATGATATTAGAATTCAAGACAAGAAGGAGTAGATCAGTCGTGGGTACGGAACTGTTTGTGAGAAGTCTCAAATGTGAAACGAAAGTGGAGAAGAAGGAGAAGAAGTGCAACCGCCCGGTGATCTGTGGCGGTGTGCACTCATTGTAGCACACCGATCGGAGAAAAGATCACCGGGCTACCGAAAAGGTAGCCCGGTTTTTTTTAGGAGGGATGAGAGCATGGAAGGTGAACTTCTGGAGAGCACCAGTACGGAGAGTGTGTATCTTCAGAGCACAGAAGAGCTGATTGAGCTGATCCGCAGGTCCAAAAAGCGAACGCCCGTGTTGGCCTTTGTGAAAGGTAGACTGGACGAAGTTGATTTCTCAGCGGTTCGCTTTTTTGGGAACAAAGATTTCGGTATCGTCGTGGCCGACCACGAGGATTTCAAGAAGTTGATTGAGAGCCACCGTAATCAGATCGAAGACTTCCACGTGCAGGTACTGGCGCGAAACTCCGCCTTGCCTTTGGCCGATTTGACGAAGTACAACGCAAGGATAGAACCCGGTGCGATCATCAGGGACATGGTGAAGATCCACGAGGGTGCGGTCATCATGATGGGTGCGGTCATAAACGTCGGTGCCGTGATTGGAGAGAGAACCATGATCGACATGAACGCTGTGATCGGTGCGAGAGCCATCATCGGAAAGAACTGTCATGTCGGTGCCGGGGCAGTGATTGCGGGTGTACTGGAACCTCCGAGTGCAACGCCTGTAATCGTGGAAGACGATGTCATCATCGGAGCGAATGCGGTAATCCTCGAGGGTGTCAGAGTCGGAAAGGGGGCGGTTGTCGCAGCAGGAGCCGTGGTGATAAACGACGTGGAACCTTACAGTGTCGTTGCGGGTGTTCCGGCGCGATTCGTCAAAAAGGTCGATGAAAGAACGAAGGAGAAGACCAAGATTGTGGAAGCTCTGAGACATTTGAACACACCGGTCAGGTGATCATGATGAGCCATATTTGTCGTGTTTATGATCCATTTCCCATCCATATCGAACGTGCCGAGGGGTTATACATTTACTCCAAAGATGGAAAGCGTTATCTGGATTCTTTCTCCGGAATAGGTGTCCTCGCTTTTGGACACAACGATGGGGACATAAGAAGAGCCATGTTCGAGAAAATGCAACGTTACACGCACATCTCGAATTTCTTCGTCGATGAGGACGCAGAGATCGTGTCTGAAGAACTGATTCGACGAACTGGCAGAAACGGGAAAGTGTTCTTCGCAAATTCCGGTGCCGAGGCCAACGAAGCAGCATTGAAGGCCATCAAGAAGTTGCGAAGAGGTTTGATCGTATCGTTTGAGAGGAACTTTCACGGCAGAACCGTTGCCACACTGTCTTTGACCGGCTTTGAGAATCTGAAAAAGCCCTTTGAACCCCTCCTTCCAGACGTTGCTTTTCTACCCTACAACGATGTTCAAGCCTTCGAGAAGTTTGTTAGAAACAAAGGCAAAGAGATCGCCGCTGTCTTTGTTGAGTGCGTTCACGGTAGTGGGGGTCTGAACGTGCTGAGTCGTGAGATTTGCAAACTCATAATGGAGGCTAAACAAACTTTCGGGTTCCTCCTGGTGGCCGACGAGGTTCAGGCGGGACTCGGTAGAACGGGAAAATTCTTTTCTTATCAGCACTTTGGATTGCAGCCCGACATTGTGACCGTGGCAAAGGCCCTCGGTGGAGGCTTACCACTCGGTGCGGCGATCTTTCTCGATGACATCGCTGACGTGTTCGGCCATTCGGAACATGGTTCGACGTTCGCGCCGAACCCGGTGGCACTGGCAGGAGCAAGGGTCGTTCTGAGAAAGCTCACAGAAGAATTCATCGAACTGGTTGCCAGAAAAGGTGCGTTCTTCAGAGAGAGATTGTCGCGGATGAATTCGGCACGGATCAAGGTCAAGGGCCTTGGTTTGATGATCGGAGTCGAAGTGGATGTGAACGCGAAGCTGTTGAAACAGGCTGCGCTCGAAAATGGACTCCTGCTAAACATTGTTTCTAACAACGTTGTGAGATTCCTCCCGGCCCTCAACATCAGTTTTGAACAAATCGAGGAGATGGTGGATTTGTTCGAAAGGAGCTTGATTGAAGCGTATGGACGAGGTCGTGCTGAGAAGGTTGATTCACCAAAATCCTGAACTGGCGTTCGAGGAACACAACACACAGAAGCTGATAATAGGGTTCGCTCATAGCCTCGGCTTAAATAACATCGTCACAGTCGGTACGGGTGTGTTGGTTCTGGTGGGCAGAAACAGAGACGAACCTTTCGTCCTCTTGAGGGCCGAGATGGACGCATTGCCCATTCGCGAAGAAACAAAGTACGCTTATCGCTCGAAGAATGAAAAGATGCACGCTTGTGGTCACGATTTTCACATAGCCGCAGCCTGCTGGGCGATGAGAAGGATAGTCCAGGAAAAGCGAAGGGGAAATTTTTTGTTTGTTTTTCAACCAGCAGAGGAGAGCGGCGCGGGCGCAAAAACGATCGTTGAACACATTTTGCGGTGGGATTGTGAGGTCAAAGCGGCTGTAGCGATGCACGTGACGGACGAATATCCGATCGGTGTCGTTGCGAGTAAACCTGGTTCTCTGTTCAGTGCTTCCTGCGAGGTTAACGTGCACGTGAAGGGACGTTCGGTGCACGTTGCTCATCACCAGCTTGGTAAGGATGCACTGCGTGGGAGTGTAGTGTTTCTGAATCGGATCTACGAGAAAGACTGGCAGAACGATCTGGTTTGGTTCGGCAGAATCCTCGCTGGTCATGTCAGGAACACGGTGGCCGACGAGGCTCTCATCGAGGGAACCGTGAGGGCGAGCGATTCCAAAAACGTGCACGACACTCTCGCGACACTCCAAAAGATTGCAAAGGAGGTTGAAGAAGAGATTGGCTTGAAAGTTTCCATCATACCTGGTGCAGAATATCCAGAGGTGAAGGTCGATGAGAAGCTGTTAAGCGTCCTGAAAGCCGTATCCCAGAAAAATGGTTTTGAGTTCATGGAATGTGAAAGAAAGCTCACCGCTGAAGATTTCGGATACTTCTCGAAATACTTTCCGACTCTGATGTTCTGGTTTGGTGTCAGAGAAGGATCACGTGTGGAGGGTTTACACTCTTCGAGGTTTTTACCCCCAGATGAGTTGATACCTGTCGCGGGAGATCTTCTCGCGCACCTCCTTGATTCGATCGGCCAAAGTTAGCTATGATATAACTATCAGGAAATGTTGACAGGGAGGTGCGACGCTTTGCTGTTCGTACTCGTTGCTTCAGTTCTGGGGATATCCTACGTGTTGCTTTTGTCCATGAAGATTCTCGACAGCAGTCCCGGTAACGAGAAGACGATACATCTGTCGCAGATCATCCAGAAGGGTGCGAGGTCTTTTCTGTTGCACGAATATCAGGTGTTTTTGCCATTCGTGTTTGTTCTCTTTTCGATCTTCGGGTTTCTCATGAGCTGGAAAATTGCGGGTGCCTTCCTTGTCGGTGCGCTTTTCTCAACACTCAGTGGCTTCTTCGGTATGACGATAGCCACGAAAGCGAACGCACGTACGAGCTGGGCGGCGAGGTATGGTCTGGGGAAAGCGTTGAAAATAGCTTTCAGCGGTGGTGCCGTCATGGGTCTCACCGTTTCGTCACTGGGCCTGCTCGGTTTGGTTCTTGTCTATATTCTGACCAAGGACGCGTCCAAGATTAGCTATTACTCTCTGGGCGCATCGTTTGTGGCACTCTTCGCTCGCGTTGGCGGAGGCATATTCACCAAAGCGGCCGATGTCGGTGCCGACATCGTTGGAAAAACAGAAGCGAACCTTCCCGAAGATGACCCGAGAAATCCTGCGGTGATCGCAGACAACGTGGGTGACAACGTGGGTGATGTGGCGGGTATGGGCGCGGACCTGTTCGAATCCTATGTTGGATCGATATTCTCTGCGCTCGCTCTAGCGTTCGCCCTTGGTGATGAACGTAAGGCACGCTTTGCTCTTTTCACGGTCTCTACAGGCCTTCTGGCTTCGATGTTTGCTGTCGCCCTAACGAGGTTTTTCAGTGACAGGTCCGAAGATGCTGCGTCCACATTGAGAATGGGTACGATCTTAGCCAACAGTGTGCTTGTCGCATCTCTGTTTTTCTATTCTCTCTTTCAAAAGAGTTTAGTCGAGTTCCTCGTCGTGCTGGTAGGAGTGCTCATAGGCATCGCGATAGGACTGCTGACAGAATTCTACACATCTGGAGGTCGTGTCGAGAAACTCGCAAAATCAGCGCTCATGGGACCGGCGAACTTTCTTATCAACGGCTTGGCGCTCGGTATGGAATCGACTCTGACGGTCACTCTGATGATCGCGCTCGGCGTTGTGTTCTGCCATCGTCTGCTCGGCTTGTACGGTGTGGCGCTCTCCGCCGTTGGCATGCTTGCAACCTTGGGCATGAGTCTCTCCATAGACGCTTACGGTCCCATTGCCGACAACGCAGGTGGTATAGCGCAAATGGCGGGGCTCGGAGAAGACGTGAGAGTGATCACCGATCAGCTCGATGCTGTTGGTAACACCACGGCGGCGATGGGAAAAGGTTTCGCGATAGCTTCTGCAGCGATGACGAGCTTGGCATTGTTCGCAAACTTTGCAAGCGTTTCACACATAGAGAGTTTCGACATCAGACAGCCAGCACTCTTTGTTGGTGCTTTGATTGGGGCGATGCTACCATTTTTCTTCAGCGCCCTCACCATGAAAGCCGTTGGTTATGCTGCGGACGAAATGGTCGAGGAGATCAGAAGACAGATAAGGGAAATTCCAGGTATCATATCGGGTGAGAACTTACCTGATTATGCAAGATGTGTTCAGATAGCTACGCAGGGTGCACTGAAAAGGATGGTGATTCCGAGCTTGCTGGCTGTAGGATCACCTGTCTTGGTATATTTCAGTTTGGGCACTGTGGCAGTCGCAGGACTTTTGATCGGTGCCACGGCGTGTGGTGTGATGATCGCGATATTCATGTCCAATTCTGGAGGCGCCTGGGACAACGCGAAGAAGTACGTCGAAGAAGGTCACTTCGGAGGAAAGGGTTCTGTGACACACAAGGCAGCTGTTGTTGGAGACACGGTGGGTGATCCCTTCAAGGATACCGCGGGTCCTTCGATAAACATCCTGATAAAGCTCATGGCGGTCACATCTGTCGTAATCGCTACAATGAGGAGGTAGGAATGAATGAAGAGAATAGCGATTCTCTGTGTTGGTAACGATTGTCCTGGCTTGAACGCGGCCATCAGGGCTGTGGTGGTGAAGTCCTCGGAGGTTGGTATCGAGGTACTCGGAGTGAGGGATGGCTTCGAAGGGCTCATGAAAGACGAGCTCGACGTGCTGTCGAAGGGGAACGTTTCAGGTATTCTGCACAGGGGTGGAACAATCCTCGGAACCTCACTTCTGGTCCCGGAGGATGAAGAATCGATCAAAGCGGTTCAGAGAAAAGTGCAACAGTACTCGATCACCTCTCTGCTCATACTGGGTGGCAGGCTCGGTGCAAGAGCCGCACTGAGTCTGGCAAAGAACAACGTGGCTTCGGTGCTCGTTCCTGCAACGATAGACAACGATCTTGCGTTCAGTGATTTCTCGATAGGCTTCTTTACAGCTGTCGAAAACGTCAAGAACGCGCTCGATGTTTTGCACTCCACGGCTGAGTCTCATCACAGGGTCATGATCGTTGAGACCATGGGAAGGCCCGGAGGTTGGATTGCAACCGTTGGAGGACTCACCGGAGGTGCGGACTACGTCGTTTCGAGCGCAGAAGCTTTCGATCCCATGGACCTTCTCAAGAAAATTAGGATGCGTTATGAGGGACACAAGAGGTTCTCCATCATAGTGGTGGAGAGTGGAGTCAAACTGCCTGATGACTTCTACAAAAGCCTGGATCTCTCGCCACAGACTCCAGCTGCTCAGACCATAGGTACGTTCATTGAAAAAAGTTTTAGAGATTTTGGAGTAGAATGGAGGTACACGAACCTCGGTTATTTACAACGTGGCGGCAGTCCTGTAGCAATGGATCGTCTCATAGCCACGCTCATGGCAACCAGGGCCGTCGAGATGATTAAGGCCGCGAAAGTTTACCATGCCGTTGGTATGAGAGGCTTGACCGTAACGGAAGTACCTTACAGTGAAACGATGCTCAACGTGAGGGCAGTTGAGGAACATTTGAGACTCCTCGTCAAACTTTTCTATTGAGGTGGTCTCCCGAGTTTTCCGCATTTGGAGCTATAAGAATCGCAAGGTTCGATAAGGAAATCTGTAGCAAGGACACCAGGGAAAAATCGCTTCTCCTGCGCGTCGATTGTTTTATCAGATTCCGTTGGAAAACACTCAGCAGATGTTGAAGTGCGACATCATATTGTGGTGGAAGATTTCGAGAGCAGGAAAAGTATTGAAGAGCAGGCCTTGGCAGCACTACTCACGAGGCCACAAGGGGTTCACACCTATTTCATTCGGCGTAGATCATTTTCACCGTCATACCACCATCGACGACAAAGTTAGTACCTGTTATGAAACCGGCCTTTTCGTCATCAGCTAAGAAAACGCACAGATTGGCTATGTCCAGAGGATCACCAACTCGACCGGCAGGATGCTGCTCATGGTCGATGGCTCTGAGCTGTGGCTCACTCCTCACAGAAGCCTTCTTCCATCTCGATGTTTCTATCCAGCCCGGACTGATGCACACGACTCTGATTCTGTATCTGGCCAGGCTGATCGCCAGTGAGTGCGTCAGTGCAACAATGCCCCCTTTTGACGCTGAGTAAGGTTCCGTGTCTGGTTCTGACATGAACGCCCTCGTGCTGGCGATGTTGATGATGACTCCACTGTTTCTGTTGATCATCTGTTCGGCGCAGTAACGCGCGCAAATGTAAGGTCCTGTGAGGTTTACCCTGATGACTCTCTCCCATTCTTCCAGGGTTCTTTCAAAGATGTTCTTCGTAGAACTTATCGCCGCGTTGTTCACCAGAATATCCACACCGCCGTAAATCTGAACGGTTCGCTCGACCATGCGTTTGACGGACTCCTCGTCAGAAACATCGGTCTTGATGAACGTTGCTTCGTAACCCTTCGATTTCAGAATTTCCTCACGCTCGATACCAGCTTCTTCGTCTATCTCAGCGATCACCACTCTCGCGCCGTTCTCACACAGCAGCTGGGCTATAGCAGCGCCTATGCCCTGCCCACCGCCGGTCACAATCGCGGTCTTGTCTTTCAGCATCTTCTCACCCCCAGGGGTTGCTGCTGGGTTATACAGTGGATCGCCCCTCCTCCCAGCAGTATCTCTCGAGCGTACACGCCCATGACTTTTCTTTCCGGGAATATCTCTTTGAACTTCTTGAGAGCCAGTTCGTCGTTTGGATCGTTGTAGATCGGAACGATAACACCACCGTTTGCAAGATAGAAGTTCACATAAGAAGCTGAAAGTCTGTATCCAGCAGGTCTTCTGTGCGTCTTCTCAGAAATATCGACGCTGACCATTTCTTCTTCAGTTACGTACTGCGGTGTCGGTTGGTGAATCAAGTGGATCTTGAATTTCCTACCCTTCGCATCTGTTTCCTTCAACAGTATCTCGTAATTTTCTCTGCTTATTTCGTACTGCGGATCGTTCCTGTCGTCGGTCCAGGTCAGGACCACTTCCGCGGGCTTCACGAACCTGCAGAGGTTGTCCACATGTCCACTTGTTTCATCGTTGTACACACCACGCTTGAGCCATACGATCTTCTCCACCCCGAGATAGTCCTTGAGTATCTGCTCTATTTGTTCTTTCGAAAGGTCTGGATTTCTATTCGGATTCAAAAGGCATTCTTCCGTTGTTATAAGTGTGCCCTCACCGTCGACGTCGATCGAACCACCCTCAAGAACCATCGGTGCTTCGTAGCAATCTAGCTCTTCAATGTCTGCCACCTTGAGTGGCACGAGTTCATCCTTGTCCCATGGAAAGTAGAGCCCGCCCCAAGCGTTGAATTTCCAGCGCACCGCTCGAACAACACCCTCGTCATTCACAACGAACGTTGGTCCAACATCGCGCATCCACGCGTCGTTGCTCGATAGCTCAACCACCCTCACGCGCGCCGATAATCTCGTTCTCGCGTTGAAGTACTGCTCGTGAGAGACACACATCGTGACCTTTTCAAATTGGCTGATTACCTCGGCAACTTTCGCGTAAGCCTCCTGAGCAGGTTTCGCACCACATCTCCAGTTGTCGGGCCTTTCTGGCCAGATCATCCAGCATTGCGCGTGCGGTTCAAATTCTGCAGGCATTCTGAAACCATCGATACGCGGGACACTTCTCAGCACGTTCACACCGAATCACTCTCCAGTTCACAATCATTTTACAAGCTTAAGCTGAACCTGCCCCGAAACTGCATCGTCTAAGTTATGGAACCAGGGCAAGACCCCCCACCCTCCTTTGACGACATAGATACACTGATAAAACTGTTCTTGGGCGATCGAAAGATCGCCCTTATTTTTTCATTTTACAGAAAACTGGGCAGAAAGTCCACCACTATCATCAGACCAGGTTGAACAAACGCAAGTCATGTCAAGAATGTGCTGCAGAAAGCCCGTATCTCAATTTGCAAAGCTTTTGCATATGTGAATATTTTTTCAGCTGTACGTGTTCGAAATACAAAATCAGCTGTTACCGCCGGCGGGGTAAAATCTAAGATATGAACGATGGACAGTTCTATTGATAAATAAATAACGTGCATGCAACATGTGAACCGTTTCGGTGTGAAATATATCGCTGCTCGGTGAAGTTTCTCGAACCGCAGGATCGAGAGATTGACGGTATGCATTTCGCGAATGAAGGAGTGAACCGTGTGGAGAAGCTTGAAGCTTGTTTGGAGATACTCCAGCACATAGGCGAGATTGTAACAAAGCTGCTGGATGAACAAACTGAAAATGTCTATCAGGATGTTCTTGAGAAGGCCATAAAACTCGTGCCTGGAGCTCAGGCAGGTTCGGTGCTTGTGAGGGAAAACGATCATTTCAAGTACGTTGCGGCCGTGGGGTACGAACTTGAAGAACTTCAGAAAGTTACTTTCACAGTTGAGGAGGAAGAAGAGTGGGTTGGAAGGAGTAGAAACCATGCGATACTTGTGAGAGAGGACGTCATAAGGTTTGACGATGCCGTGCTCAGGGACGAGCGTGTGGAAATGCTGGGAAACGTTGGTGGATTAAAGAAAATCAAAGCGGCGCTTGTCATACCTGTGAGGGTCAAGAATGAGCTCAGGCTCGTCGTCAATCTCGACAACTTCGAAAGCAGCGATGCCTTTGACAACAATTCGATCATCATGGCCAGAACCCTGGCGAACCTGTTGGGAATGGTTTTCAAAAGGCTTGAGCTTGAAAACCAACTCAGAGAAAAGAGTCAGCTTCTGGAGTACATGTCATACCACGATCCTCTCACCAATCTTCCAAACAGAAGACTGTTCGAGGAGTTTGCCGAAAAGATGTTCACCCTGGCCAGAAGAGAGAACAAGGCTTTGAGCATCCTGTTCATGGACCTCGACGGATTCAAGCCCGTCAACGATACGTATGGCCATCAAGTGGGAGACGAGGTTTTGAAGCTGGCCGCAGGCAGACTGGAAAGATTTGCAAGGTCGAGCGATATGGTCTCGAGGTTCGGTGGAGACGAATTCGTGGTCCTGGCCTACGATTGTTCGAAGCAGGACGCAACAGCGCTGGCCGCAAGGCTCATCAAAGCGATCGAAGAACCTTTCGAGATCGATCAGTTAACGCTGAAGCTGAGCGCCTCCGTGGGTGTGGCAACGTTTCCGGAAGATGGCGACGAACTGACCGAGCTGATTCGTCTGGCAGACGAAAGACTTTATGTTGCTAAGAAGAGCTCAGTGAAGATCGTTGCACAGAGCACATGATGAGAGTCAAAATGCTGTTTGTAGGAATGTTTGCTCCTGAGATGTACCATCTTTGAGAACTAATCGAAGTGTTGAACTCAATCTGAGCGTTTCTTGAAGTTCATGGTTCCCAGTTCGTGCGCTGTTGCCAGACCACCGACAACGATATTCAGATAGTACGTGAAGAAGCGCCATACCAGCAGTGCAGCCACGGTTTTCGAACCAAACAGGTACTTGAAGAACAGTGTGTAAAATCCTTCAGACGCGCCGGTCGCGCCCGGTGTTGGAACGAACGAAGCGATCAAGAAAACTACCAGCTGAGTCACAACGACGTCGAAATACAGGGTTAAGATCCCCAAAGATCTCGCCACTAAGTAGGTCACGGAAATCTTCGCCCACACCTCGAGTAAAGCTATCAGCAGTGCAAGGACTGTAATTAGCGGATTTTTTGCGGATCGCGCCATGCAATCGTGAAACAGTTTTGTCTGTTCGAGCAGCTTCTGTTGAAAGTATTCTTTCCTCTTGACAATTTTCAGAGCGACGAGAAAATTCGAAATCTTCGAGATCGTTTTCTCTGCCAGGCTCCTGTTGAGTGTGAAAAGAAACAGTAGAAAAAGTACGAAACCGTTCAAAATAAAACCGAAGAACGCAAGCAAGGCGAGATTGGAGATATTTCTTGCAAACAAAGAGTACGCCTTAACCAGACCAAGAACGCCAGCGCCGGTGACCACTATTTGATAAAAAAGAAAACGCGATACGAGCATCGCTGTGGCCTGTCCGTACTCGACACCTCTTTTTCCAAGGAATGCAATCTGCGCAGGTTGACCTCCTGTAGAAAAGGGTGTTATCGCGGAGAAGAACCTTCCAACGAGTGTGTTCTTGAACAGATAGACGAGAGAAACGTTCGTCCCGTAAGAACGGGCGAACAACCAGACGGCCAACGTTTCGGAGAACCAGTCGAAGAGAACGACCAGCAGTATCGCAAAGATCCATTCGAAAGAGATTCTTTTCATCGCATCGAGCGTCACTCTGAAGTCAGTGAAACCTGCGATCAGAAAAACGACAAGCAGACTCGCCAGAAGGATCAGCACAGCCTTTGTTAGGTTACTCAGCTTTTTCGCCATTCTCTCAGCACATCCTCATACACCATTTTGAGTTTCTGTCCGACGACGGTCAGGTCCCTCTCGAGAGCAGTTTTTCTCGCTTCCTGACCAAGATTCCTTGAAAGATCTTTGTCCTCAACGAGTCTTCGTATCGCCGTTTCGAAATCTTCGTTGCTCCTTGCCTTCAAACAGTTCACGCCGTTCTGCAACCAGTCCTCGTATACGGGTATGTCCCTCACAACGACGGCACACTCGCACGACAGAGCTTCCAGCACCGCAATGCCCTCATTTTCCTCGTATGAGGGGAAAAAGAAAACATCGGCGGCAGAGTATGCCCCCACGAGCTCTTCCTGAGGCATGAAACCGGGGAACAGAACGTTTGGAGGAGGATCTTTCAAGAGCTTTTTGACATCTCTCGGCAAGAGGGAAGCAATGCCTTTTGAACCAATCCACACGAAGTGATACTCCTTCAATTTCTTCGCAACTTCGACGAAGTCGTGAATTCCTTTTCTCCTGAACGGCAATGCGACGCACAGAACGACTGGTCCTGTCAAGCCCAGTTTCTTTCTGAACTGCTTTGCCCTGTCTTCGTCCCTTCTGAAGAACTGGCTATCCACGCCGTTCGATACCACCTCTCCAGGCACTCTCACACCATAGGCCCTCACGATCTTCTCAGTGTAAGATGTTGGAAACAGCAAGAAGCTTGCTTTCGAGTAAATCCTTTGAAGGGAGAACTTTGCATATTTCGAGTACGCGTTGCTGAAGAGAAAGCTGTTTCTTATATCCTCAGCGGTGGTGTGAACGTGCCAGATCACAGGTATGTTTCTCGAGCGGCAACTGCTGGCCACGAACCTCGCGCCGGGCCCAACCGTGTTGATGTGTGCCAGATCGTACTCGTCATCTATATCGAGCGTGAAGTCGACCTTGGCTCTCTTCAGCGCTTCCATCTGGTGCTTCAGTGCTATACCGATTCCGGACCTCGACAAAAGCTTTTTCGCTTCCGCATATAGCAGAACCTTCATGTCTTCCCCCCTTGAAATGTTCCAAGACAAATGCTACAATCTTTTGCGAGCTGGGTGCGTAGCTCAGAGGGAGAGCGCTTCCCTCACGAGGAAGAGGCCGCAGGTTCGATTCCTGCCGCACCCACCATTTTATCCTACCTTCACCAGCTTCAATCTTTCGCCGTAGATTCTTTCAACCTTTTCGATGAGGTTCCTGAACCTGTCGAGATTCTTCATCACGAACTCGGCATCTTCTCTCGCTCTGAAAAGAAGTTGTTTGTCCCTTATCAAATCCGCTACTTTCAAATCTGGCAGTCCGTGCTGTTTCAGACCGAGTATTTCACCCGGCCCTCTCAGTTTCATGTCGTACTCGGCAACTTCGAAACCGTTCTTGGTGCTTGCGAAGTACCTGAGCCTTTCCAGTGCCTCTTCGTCCACGTTGCCCACAACCAAGAAACAGTAACCTTGCTTGTCGCTCCTGCCGATCCTTCCGCGGAGCTGGTGAAGCTGTGCCAGTCCAAACCTTTCTGGGTTTTCGATAACCATAACGGTCGCATTAGGCACATCTATTCCTACTTCGATGACCGTCGTCGAGACGAGTATATCGAAGTCACCACGTGCAAACTTTCCCATCACAGCGTCTTTCTCCTGCTGGCTCATCCTGCCGTGCAACAGACCCACCCTCAGATCTTTGAAGACCTCGTTCGACAACTTCTCGTACATCT
>DOKY01000034.1:12139-76619 GCA_003510135.1 Pseudothermotoga sp. | reverse complement strand
ATCTTTCTAAACTGGCAGAGTTTAAGGGAAGGTTCCACGGAAGCGAGTTAAGGGTTTCCATCCCTCATAGGATCTTTCTAAACCCGTAGAAGTGGCTTGATCAGTGAAACTGTTGTTGAGTTAAAAGACGACGTTACATTCGGCTTTTTCGGAAATGCCGTTTTAGTGAGACTTTTCGAAAGGACCACCCGCTCCAGACCCCCGGTCCCTGAGCGCACAATTCGCCTGTTCACGCGAACGTTACAATGGCCACTTTCAAAAACCTCTTCACGTGCGAGCTTCAAAAAATTGTGAACAAAAGATTTAGTTGTCAAAGACCTTCTCAACTTCGTAGAAACGTAATACTCAAAATCGTAATCAGAGCTTGAGAAAGCTGGGATCCAGTTTTTCGAAGTATCTGTCAGTGTTCGAGCCTAACTCGACCTGTGCCCTCACTCTGAGATCCTTCAACAATTCTTCGGCACATTTCTTGATGTGTCTTGTCTGATTTTCGCTTGGGAAATCAAATCCGTGTATTAGCAGGGAGGAATTTCTCGACTGAAGCGCCAGTGGCAGCGTTTTCAACCTGTTCTGATCGAAAACTCTTCGAACGCACTCGTCATTCCTGACAATCAACAGGACTGTCAATTCGAACAGACCGAGCTTGTCGTGGATCTGCACCTGATCTTCAGGCTTCTGGACTACCTTCGCTATCTCTCTTCTCATCGCGTCCTTTTGTTCTTCGGTTAAAGGTGTTTCTGGCGTCAGGTTGTAGAGACTGAGTCTTTCTTGCAGGAGCAACTCGAGTGCGCGATAGACACACAGGGCGGTCAGTACTGTCTCACCCTGCTCTTCGTGCCTCTCACTCTTTTTCAAGAGCGTCTTCGCCAGCGCAAAAACGCCAAACTTGTTTTTGGACAGATCCTTCTCTTCAAGAAACCTCTTCATGGCTCCGAGGATCTCGCTCTGAGTCTTCAAAAACTCACGGGATCTTCCAAGTCGCTGGGTCAACCACATAATCCTTTTGGAGCTCTTCCACAAGCCTTTTAGATTTCTCGAAAGCCTTTTCTATGTCCAGTGAGCGCCAGGCGTGATACATCAGGCAGATGTCGGCCAGAACTTCGTATCGCTGATCTTTTGTTTTCCTTGCGGCGTCTCTGAAATACCTCTGTGCTTCGTGGAATTCCTCCTTTGAGTAATTCTCTAAGGCAAAGAACACATCCACATCACCGAGCACCTCGTGTGGGGACGGAAGGATGATCAATTTCTCGGTGCCGGCAATGGGACGTCTGAGATCGTTATCGTAATCATCGCTGTTCACGTACACCACTCTCACGTTCGGAAAGAATCTTCTGAAGAAGAATCCACCACTGGCCAATCCCGCGCTCATAGCTTTGGTACCACCGGTTACGTCCAGAGCGACGGATTTTCCGCTGTTATCTTCCAGTATTTCCTTGAGCCGTCTGTATATCGCCACGACGTCGTTTTTCCCGACCTTATAGCGCTCGATTCCTAATCCCACGTCTTTGCTGATTTGCCACAAATACTTTTCCGTCTCATCTGTGTAGAGTATGTAAACCTTTCTGGATCTGGTTCCCAGAATGGCGAGTGTGGTGGCCTCGGGACTCGTGCCCAGTGTGTGGATGGAAACGTCGAACGGCGGGGTGTCTTTTGGTTCAACAACGGGGCACTTCTTCCACTTTTCCAGCAGCACGGGCCAGACCATTTGCTCATAGAGCGTCTTTGGATTCTCTCCGGCTTTAACCTTTTCTTTGTACTCCTGCCAGAGTTTTCTGAGCTGTTCGTTCATTCTGTCTCCTCCTCCACGTCAACGTTCAGTATGTTCCTGAGAGTTTCCACAGCTGGAGGATTTTCGAAATTTATGAACAGCTCTTGCGGGATCTGTCCACTGTAGATGGTTTTTCCAGCGAGCGTTACTTTCCCGGTTCTGGAGATCAGCTCGTCTGCGAAAATGATCCTTATCCCGGACTGTGTCCTGACGATAAGAAACCTTCCAAGATCCACGCCGGGACTCTGTGCCACCGGAACCTTGGGGAAGATCAATTCCAAGTCTTTTTCGCCGAACAGATGTCTCAGCTCATCCCATTTCAGGCTGATGGTTTGTGGTGCACTTTGCTCTGTCTGGCTCAAGAACTTCAGGAACATCTCGTAAAGAATCTCTATCCTCCTGGTTTCGTACTCGAAGAACTCCTTTCGAACACCGGTCCAGCTCCTTTCACGAAGTTTTTGATGATTTTCCACGACTTTTGTTAATTCTTCTTGCTTCAGCTTGCCTATCCTCTCACATGCCCTCTGTGCGCTGGGCGTCAAATAGAAGTTAATCGGTGTGACTCTGAGCAGATTCACGAGATGCTTCACCCTCAGTAGCAATCCATCCCCCGCGAGAAACAGTTCCGGACTGAGGAGAATGCAATTCTTCACGACACCGTCCTCGATCACAAGAGCATAGATCGGACCCGTGTCACCCCAGATACAGACGACATCTCCCGGGCCGAATGACGTGATCTCAGGAGCTTCTTTCAGACTCTTTATCCTCTTCTGCGTTCTCTTGTAAAGCTCGAGACGTTTTTTTAGATAACTCACTGTCATGCCTCCATTCCAATTACTTTTCACCTATTTAACGAATCTTTTCGCAGACCTCTGACACGTAAATCTCTACGATCATGCTGAATTCCTCTTCCGTGATGCCGTTCTTCACAACGAAATCTCTGATTCTTTTGGCGAGCCTTTCATGTGATTTGTACCTCGCCTGCATGGTTTTTCGAGATGCGAAAGCATCCGCTCTTTCATCTGAGAAGAGTTTCTTGTAGAAGAAATCGCACAGATCTTTTTCTTTATTGCGGAAAAGGTTCCTCAGCTCTTCGAAGTTTTTCTCGGCGAGGATTCGTTCTAAGGGGTCTCTTTGTGCTCCTTCTTCCGTATGAAAAACTTCGAGAAAAGTCGATTCTTCTGATTCCGAATCGGTCTTCGAATCCAACGAAAAGGTTTTCTTCCATTTCCTCGATCTTGCGTAATCGTAGATCTTGTTCTCCACGGACTTCACCAAATAACCGGTCAGATTATCAAGGTTCCTCTTCAAAATCTCAGTTCTCTTCTCCCAGAATGCACTCAAGACATCCTGGAAGACGTCATCTACCGCGGATTTCTCGTTGCCGAAGATCTTGAGAACGTTCTGTCTCCCGAGAATATCGGCGAGATTAAAGGAAATGATCTCCCTCAATCTTTTCTCTAAAGATGATGTCAAGTTCCCGTCTTTGAGAAATCTGAGTATTTCATGGTCCAATTCTTTTGACACACTCTTCACTCCAGCTTTGCAGATCGAAGAAGCAAGCCGCCACGAACTTGATCTTCCCAGATCTCTTCCATTGTTCCACTAAAAAGCTTGGAAATTCGAAAACAGATCTTGAATCAATGCTCATTATATAGTTTTCGTGCCTGAGGATCCTTCTCAAGTCGCCCAGCGGACAACACTTGACAGCATTGAATCGTGACCTCGAATGAGGTTTCGTACTTAAAAAAGCGCACAGGTAGGTGTTCTCGTTCTTCTTCTGGATCAACCCGGGACGAGTGGTTCGCACACCCTCTCTGGACTCGCTCAAATATCGCGTTCTCAAAAACATGCCGACGGTCTTCGCCGGTTGAAAGAAGATCACCAAGTTGGACACAAAACGCTTTTCACGAAGTTTTTCCATACAACTTCTCCCGATGATCTTTCATCAACAAAATTTTAAAACAAAACGCGACAGAACAGACGTCAATTTCTTCGAATCAAATGCGTCCTATTTTCTGGAGGGGAAAATTTGTACGTGATCATGGTATACGATGTGAACGTCAAGAGGGTGAATAAGGTTTTGAAGATTTCTCGAAAGTATCTGAACTGGACCATTCGTTCGGTTCTCGAGGGCTTTTTGACAAAAGAATCCTATGAGAATCTGAAGAAGGAGTTACTCAAAGTTATAGATGAGAACGAGGACAGTCTATATTTTTATCTCATCGACACCGATAGACAACCGCACAAGATTGTTCTGGGAGAGGTTCGAACGGATTTCAAATTCATAGTTTAGATCACGATTTTTCCGACAGTTCTCGATTTGTCCACTCCAAGAACTTCTCTGGTGAATCTCTTCTGGGAAGTAAGGAAATAAATCACCAAGGCATCTTCTCCCGCTAGGAGGCGTCTGACTTTTCTGAGCAGTTCCTTCACGCTACCCTTTGGAAGATACCCCTCAAATGTGGAATTCTGCTGCCAGAAAAGATAGCGTGACAGGATCTTGTGCACCTTTGCAACCCGTTTTTCGTTCACGTCATAGACGATGATATGGTATCGGGACAATAAGCTCCCCCCTTAAGACCTCCCTAATGGGCTGCTGATCAACTCTATACAACCGAATCCAATGGAGTTCTTCGACCCGATGCCAGTGTCGTAGGCAAGTTTGAGTATCTGGTATGGACCTTTCAGATCGAAAGATGTCAGCCAGCCGCTTATCCTTGTGCCCTTGTACACCACCACGACCTTTCTCGGCTGTTCTCCAACGTGTTGTATTTCGATGTCAAAATTGCTTTCAGATTCATCTCCAAAGATTGCAAGATATTTCCTCTTGAGATTCTCTTTCAGAATCCTTATGAAATCCTCGCTCTCGGGATTATGATATAGCGTAATCTTTTTCCCCCGCTCTTCAATTGTCGAATACACGGTCACGGGCGATTTCGTCGAAACCTGTATGAAATTCGTTGGTGGAAGATCGAAAAGAGTGATTTTGGACGGCCTAATCTTGTTTTCGCCAAGATGCAGGGTTTCAAATCTGGAGAGTTTATCCACTAAGAGCTCGATAAGGTTATCATCGAAAGAGGAAACTATCAAGGTGACGCTTTCATGAAATTTGATGGTCTTCCGATCCTGGTTAAGCTGAAAGTTACCGAGTAACCTTGAGAAGCAATACATCTTGTACTTCCTTTTTTGGTATCTGTAACCCTCTTCGTGTATGAAGTACCTCAGCTCATCATCCTCGATAAGGTTGAGCACGAATGCATGCAGAATGTGGTTGTACTCAACTGGAAGCTCGAGTTTGTCAAACTCGAAATTTATGTAGACCCTCATCTATACTTCCTCCTCAATTTCTTGCAGATCCCGTTCAGGATCGGGACATCCTCTTGATGGTAGAAGAAAGAACGATAATCGTGGAGCCGGAACCCGATCAAATTCCAAAGCTCGATCATTCGATCTGAACCGAACAAGTCAACTCTGAACAGGTTCTCGGTGACCTTCGTAAAGACCGGTACAAGATTCAGCGATTGTGGATCTTCGTCGAAGACTTCAAGACAAATCTTCGAATAGCTTTCGTAACACTCGCGAACGAGTCTCTCCGCATCCAAATTGCCAAAACTACTTTCCAGAACCAGATAACCAGCATTAGAAGGTTTAAGATTGCTGACGTCAGCAAAGACAGGCATGGAACCATGAACCGAAAGTTTGAGAATGCCTCTCAAAACGGATCCAACATTCTCCGTACGGAGCCGAATCTTCAAAAGAGCATCTCCAATGACGGTATATCCAAAAGCACTCGAGTAGACTCTTTTGGCTATGAAATCAGAGAAGGAAAAAAGCTTCAAATTCTTTCTGCGAAGCGAATCTTCGATCTCGTACACGGTGTTTTCATCGATCAAAGTCGGCTCGGCGAACTTCCAGTACACCGAAACTTCAATCAAACGCATCACCCCAGTTAAGAAGCAAACCTCACTCTAACCCATCCGAGCGGCTTTGGCACAGGTGGCCGATCAGACGATTCCACGATGCTGATCGAAACTGGGAACAAATTTTCATTCATTTTCCTTCTATAGACTCTGTGGATCGATTTCAGGAATTTCAGCTCTTCCCTATTGAGAAATTCGGTGAAGAAGGTCTTGCTGAAGAAACCAGTTTGAGCACCGAGCCTGAGAAGAAACCCATCCTTCATCTTCCTGTTTTCTTGGCTCAGTTTTTCGTAAAAGCTCAGGATGAACTTGAACTCATTTGGATTTGAAGCCTTCGTGATTCTATTCTTCTCCAGTTCGATGATCTTTTCGGTCCCTCTTTTGATGGCTTCGACGAACTTGCTTTTGTCTCCAAACGTTTCGAGTAAGTAACCTGGATTCTTGATCCAATTCTCCATCTGAGACAACCTGTCCACCTTGGTTTGGATAAATGCACGAACCCTGTTGGATTCATCCTGACTGTCGAGCCAGAGCTCCAGCATCATTGGAATCCTAGTTTTGTTCTTCAGTAGATTCTTCACCTCAACAGGCCTGAATCTGACAAACTCTTCATCTATGAAACTGCTATCAGAGATTTCGAGCAGTCTGAAAGGGGATTTGTTGGGTGAACCGAAGATTTTCCCCTCGTTTGGCCTTTTGCCACCGTTCCTTCCTTGCTTATATTCTTTCATGAACTGTTCCAGAGCCTCTCTGAATTGTCGAACGAGACTTGGGTTGCCTTTTATCAGAACTGTCCTGATGGCGCCCTTTATCGAACTTCCAGGTATGTAGTACCTGCCCGCCGATCGGACAAATCTTTTCATTTGAACATTAACGACCTTGCCATTCCTCAGCACTTCGCGGAAGCTATGTAGCGAAACGTCTGACAGGCTTAAATTCAGCTTTTGCAATATCTCTTTCATTGCCTCGTCCTTTCTTTGAGAGTTCAGTATATCCTGCGCTTTCTCGACAAACAACTCTACGAAGTCGTCGTCGGCCAAGAGCCTTTGAAAGTCCAGGATGTACGTCTTGTTTCCCTCGACGATCGTCTCGAACTTCTCTATTTTTTCATTGGACCCTATGAACACAGGCGATACCGGTTCTATCTCGATCCAACTCGAGAATCCGGGGTTCACACTGATCACCACCCTTCGTACGGTACCAGGAAAGCTCTAAGGTATCTGAAGACCCTGTAACCATATTCTTCTTCAAAACCTTCCGGTGAAACGTCCATCACGGAACCTTCTACGACTTCTTTGAACACGCTACCCTCGGCGAAGGCCAAGACCTTTTTCGATCTTCTATCGCTCATGAAGACGTATCCAGTTCTGTACACAAGCTCATAGCTCAGAACGCTTTGAGATACCTTCTCGATCTCTTTTGATTCAGGCACACACAGAGAGATCAGAAGGTGTCTGTTCCCGGAGGTAGAAACACTGACTGGTTCTGTGCTGTAATCGAACGAACCGAAGCCGTAGGTTCTGTCACCACCGAAACCTTCGTCAGAGAGGAGCTTCAGCGCCGCAAAGATCTCACCTTTGATGTCTTCGTTCACAGACAGATAAAACCACAGACCCGCATCCTCTCTGAAATGCACTTCTGCGAAATAGAAAAGGTTCGAGCTCGAATCGTATCTGTTCACGGTGACCCGGGGACGTTCCATAACACAAAAAGGTGTCTCTTCCAGAATGTCACACTTTGGGGTGAGAAACTGGCCACAGATCTCGGCGGCATCGGGCTGAACTTTCTTGAAAAGGACGTCTTCATCTACAAACTTCACTTTCTTCAGCTCTTTTTTGAAGATGTCTTTGTCCAGTCCGAACGTTTCGCCTCTGGGTTTCGGGAAAAAGCGGACACTACCAACCTTTGGAAAGGCGGAGGATAACGACAGCCGTGTTTCTCCATTCACCAGGGCTCTGAGCAGTTCACTGGTTCTGTCTGTACCGTATAGAAGCGCGTGGGAACACATGAGCGCGCTGAAAATCGTGTCGGAATGGATCACCGAATCGGAAAATTCGTAAGCCGTGTCCATCAGTCCAACGTGAAGCGGTGCTTTGAAAGTCAGCTCGATCCGGTATGTCATCCTTCCACATCCCTTTATTTCTGATCTTTGAGCTTTTCTCTCACTTCTCTTGGGCTATCACCCTGAATCAGTAGCCTTATCGGCTCTTCGCCTCCGGTGTAGTAAGCGGCGTCGCGGTATTCGATCGTTATAGTTTTGAACTTGATTTTTCCATAACCCCTTGTACCACTTCCACCAAGGTAATCGTCCTCGAGCAGTTCCATCGCCGTGAGCAACTCTTCAAGGTAGCGGTACTTCTTGTCACCATCCTCATCTCCCTTGAATACGTTCACGACAAATTCCGCCTTGAACCTTGCACCCGCCGGGACGCGCTCCAAAGGTCTCGGATTGGCTGCCGATGTGATTCTGTTTATGGAATTTTCGTACTTGATCTCGGTCCACTTCGTTTCGAGCAGGCTCTCAAAATTCTTCAAGCTGTCCTCGTCCAGTTTTGCGTCTCTCACTATCAGTCTGGTCCTGTTGAAGACGGCGGAACCCTGACTCTCGTTTGCCTTTTCAATTGCCCTTCCAAACAGGCCACAAATCGTGCATTCTTCGTTCTGACAGCTATGAACCTTGCCGTTCCTATCGACCAGTCCCTTGTGGAACTCCATGAGCATGCGCATCTTTCCTTTCAAACTGCTGCCGGGAATGTAAGGACGGCCCAGCGGATCTTTCACAACCGGATTGTCCAGACCTCCGACTTCGACTTCTTCTTTGCTTGTACCAATGTGCAAGCCCGTTACGAGTTCGATTTCCGCCGACACGATGTACTTTCCATTCAGCTTGAACGTTTTTTCATTACTCATCGGTCACTTCCCTCCCTATTCATTTTGATGGTAATACTTGTGATAGGCGACCAGCGCTTCGAAAAAATCAACAAAGACGTCATAGGCTTCTTTCAGATTGGAGCAGTTCTTGACTTTTTCTGCGACCTCCCTCATACCCTTGGCGAAACTAATAATCATGGGTTGATCCTTTTCTCTCTTTTCTCTTCCAGCGTCGTACATGAGAATAGCAATGAACCTGTTCAAATCTTTCTTCAAATCGACTTCTTGCTCAGGCTGTTTCATGGTCTTGGTCTCGGTTTTGGTCTTCTTGACAAAGTTGTAGAACTTCCTTATCTTGGTCGAATTCAGTTTCAGACCTTTTGCTATCTCTTCGGCCAGTCTGTGCAGCTCGTTGTAGTCCACTTTAGTAGGTTGATTGAAGAGTTTGGCGACACTTTTGAAGTTCTCCTGTAACTTATCTCTTCCGGCTTGCTGTTCATTTACAAACGACTTACCTGCCATCAAAACACCTCCCACTGCCCTCAGACTTTACTCTTTGTTTCCACATTACGTGTCTCGTTGTGTACCCACTCCAACAAGAGATCAAGTTTTTCGTAGAGTCTGTTCCCACCGATCAGGATGTCGTTGAAAAATCTCTGGATGTCGTTCTTCGCTTCTTCACACTTTTGCCTTTCAATGAGCCTTGCGACGTAATAGTAGAGCTGCCAGATCCTCGTCGGTTCTTTCTTCTTCTGCCTTTCAACGAAAACTTTCAGCGTTTGAATGAAGTTTTTCGTCACATCGTGATCCACGACGATCTTTTCCAGCAGCTTTTTCTTTTCGAGAAAACCCTCGAATTCCTCCCACCCGACGCAGCCATTGAACAGGGCGAGTGAGGATTTCTCCAAACCGTTTCTCGTGTAAGACTTCGCAAGTTTCTCGAGCATTTCCCCCGCTTTGACACCAAGCTTGTAGACTGGATATTTTCTGCTCGGTGCGATCGCCACGGCCATGGATATGGACAGTTCTTCGTTTCTGGAATACTCAATGAACCTTTTGGCTATCCCGTGTGAAAGCATCAACAGATCGTTCCAAGGCCCGAGTATCATGAAGTCGTCTCCACCCGAGTACACCACGTTGCAATTTTTGAACTCTTCGGCGACGAACTTTTCCAGCTCAACGCCGAAGAACAGCTCTATCTCAGAAGAGAGAGTTGAAACCATGGAAATCGGACTCTTCTGGTTCTCGTCAACGTTCGTGATAGATGCGAACACCTTGCCAAGGTTGTCCAGATCGCCTCTCAGTATTCCCCAGCGCTTGACTCCCTTCGCCCTTTCGGCCATCGTTTCCAGATCTGTCGGTTTCTCCACACCTTCGATGGACTCTCTGGAAACGTAGTTCGCGATCTTGACAAAGTACATGCATTGCTTTGGATCAAAGTCGTCCTTCTTCAGGGCAAACGCGAACCGGTCCGGATCATTCGTGAACTCGATCCTGTAACCAAACATCTGGAAAACTTCCCAGGCGCTTTTTAAGCTTTGTAGCTCCGGTACCTTCAAAAGCTTCATGTACCTGTTCGAAACGAGTTTTTTCCCAATGTCCGCGAAAGATTCACAGAATTCGCACTCAAGTTCCTGACCTTTTTGTTTCATCCTCCTGTCGCAGTACGGACAGACTGGACCTGAGAGATCGATCGGTCTGGAAAAGAGCAAATCCAGTATTCTCGAAAACTTTTTGTTCTTCTCTATCTCGAGCATCTGTGATAGCTCTTCATGAACCTTGAAGTTCAAGATGTCGTACAATGTGAGTTCTTTCCCGACCAGTAACACGCTCAGGTCTATACCGAATGCCTGGAAAAGCTTTTCGTCCAGAATCTTTTGATATTCATTCAGCTTGCCGAGCGTTCTGGCAGGAACGAGGATGTAGAAGTGTCCACCTCCACAGAACAGTATGTTCGAGATGTACAGGCCTTCTGTCTCAACGATGTATCTCGCCACGACTTCTGCAAGGTAAGCTATGAAGAAGGATCTGCCACGCAGCTTTTTGAGTCCGTGAACGTTTGAAACTCTGTAGATGAAGCTCTGAATACCAGACACATCACCCTTTATGATCCCGAGGTATGGTCTGTCGTTCGGTAACGCTTGATCGCTTTTGGATCTGCTGTAGCTTCTCATGAGACTGTCGATCGAGTTGAATATGTTCTCGGCGGAAACGAAGCGATCGCCCTGTCGTTCGAACAGTTCGCCTTCAAATTGTTTGAACAGCGCGACCGCTATGGCTGCGGTCGAAACGGCGTGTGAGAATAGCGAAATGTTTGGCTCGCTGTAGTAAAAGCCCGACGGCATGCTCGAGGTGTACTCTTTCAAAAGGTGGTAGATCCTTTCGAAGAACAGATACCTTTTCTCCCTGTCTTCGTAATAGTGCGAAAGATCGTCTTGAAAGACCAGTTCTTCGAATTCTTTCCAGAGTTTTTCGTAATTCGTTTCACTTTCATAGACTTCCACCTCGGTTCTGTCCAGAAGGCGATCGAATTGGGAGAAACGCGAGATGGGCCTGTAATACGGTGACTTTTTCTCTCCCTTCAGTGACACGGACGAGATTATCGAGCGCATCAGTTTGATTTTTCCTCCGGAGGAATTTTGTTGTTCCTCTCGCTCGGACGCTGATATTCGATCTGAGATCGTCAAAAGCCTGGTGAGCACGTCGTACTCAGTTTTCAGATTCGAAAGCTGTCCATGGTGATGCGATATCAAGACAGGGACTTCTTCCTTGAAGGGAAGTTTTGAGTTTTTGTAGACGTACGCACCCACGTATTCGTGAGCAATGCCTCTTTGTGGATCACTCTCGATCTCGTACCTGAACTCTTTCTTGATTTGCCTTTTGAGGTCTTCATCAAGTTCTCCTCTCTGTCGAAACTTTCCTATGTCATGAAAGAGTGAAGCCAAATAAAGCATGTCTTTCAAAGTTTCCAATTCCACAGTTCCACCTCCGTCACAATCGAAACGCCGAGTAAACCTCTTCACCTTTGAGATGTCGAATGAGTTTGTAGCATTCGTAGCGTATCAAGGTGCGGTAGGATAGATTCTGACCACGATCGTTCCTTCTTGTTCTTTCAAGTCTCTCCTCGATTTCCGCAAGCATAATTCTCTTGCCCTCGTCGTTCAAATAAAATCCACCCTCAACCTCTCTGAAGTGCTCCTTCTTGATCATCCCCTTGTTCACCAGGGTTAAAACAGCCTTGTCAACAATGATTGGCTTGAAAATCTCTGCTATGTCAAATTGCAAAGAGTGTTTCCTCTTGTTTGGTTCATGCAGGAAGCTTATCGATGGCTCGAGCGATGTTTTGAAAATTTCAGCGAGCACGACATTGTAAAGTACGGAGTACCCAAAACTGAGCATCGCGTTTATCTCGTCCTTCGGTGGTCTCACAACCCTTTCTTCGAACTTGAAGTCTTTTCGTGAGAGTATCTCTCCAAGCGCCTTGTAGTAGCACTTCTTGATGTTGCCCTCAATCGCCATCAGGCTCGCGATGGTACTTTGCCTGTGATAGCTCTCTTTGAGTTTTTGGATGTAGCCAATGCTTTTTTCGAGGAAATTGAAACTATCCAAGTAATCTTTGAGCACTTTGATCGAATTCTCAGCAGTAGCGAGAAGAATTTCCATTGCTATGTAGATACGCTTCTCCGGGTCTTCATAGTGTCTGAACTGAAGTAAGAGGACTTCTCCGGTCTTGTTTTTCTCAACAGGGTAGAAGCAACCTATGTAGTCTCCGTAGTAGTTGTAAAAGAATACCGGTGTCTGAGCTCTTGAAAACAGCTCTAACGTCTTCCTGTTAAGCTCGACCTCAGAAAAAACCATCAGAGACGCTATGTTCTTGAGAGGAATGTAAACTGGTTTCTCTGCCCTGTTCTTCGGTTCAATGAACAGTGTCATATTCTTTTTCCTGAGATAGCCATTTCTGAAGACGTAAACTGTTTCCATTTATCTCGACCCCCACGGCTCGCTTTCGACTTCCGCTAATCTCGACGAACAAGGTATCAGGAATTTGACAGAACCAACTGAAAAATCAGGTCTGTTTGAAAAACTGGAACGTAACTCGATGAGTTCTGATCGTACTGATAAATAAAGCCGGGTGAATAATCTCCGAACGAAGCTCCAAGCCCGAACGCAATCGGCACGGGACAACTCAAAAAGAAAGACGCCCCGCGATAGGCGCGTTTTCTTTTGACAATCTGCGCGACAGAGAAAAGTTCACACACGTACTCCGTCCAGTCCCCAATTCTCAACACACCAGGTTGTTTCGAACGCACGTAAACAATGAGCACGTCCTTGCCTTTCAAAAACTCTTTCACCTGTGGTAGTGGATCGTGCGAGGCTAAATGTATCACAAACGCAGCTTCTTCACCATCGTCGATCAGTTCGTAGTTCAAAAGTTCGAGCTCCTCCTCTTTTTTCAAAGCCTTGATTCTCCTCAGATTCTCCGGCTTCGTGAGATCCAGAACCAAATGGTATCCACCCTGATAGTGGTACACAGCCATCTTTCTTTTCACACCGATCGCCACCCCGAGTCCCATGGCAAAGGAAGAAGGACCGTTGATAGCCAGGTGCGGAACCCCGCCTGATTGAAACAGTCTCTGAAGTGTATCGAAGGCTCGTTTCAGTTCCTGGGCGAACTCTTCTTTCTTCAGCATGTACCTCTTATGAAACATGTCAACCCTGTAGATTCTCCTGTAAAGCTCCAGGCTCCCAGTGGGAAAGGACTTTTCGACGACCTCTTTCAGCTCTTCCCAACCTCGATCTTCAATGCGTTCGCTGTGCTTGTAACAAAGATACACAGGAACGTGGTGTTCCCGAGTGTTGAAAAAATCCACCAGTTCTCTGAAGTTTTGCACGTCCAGGCCAGTCAAAAGCTCGAGTCCCTGCTCAGAGCACACCTGGAACTTTTTCTCAAGGTTCTCCACCAAACCCACATTCCCGCTTTTATCCAGGCTGCCGGAGAAGGCTACGTGACCCGGCAAATTCTTCGACAAAGCCCCCACCGCCACGGCAAGCATGAAGGAGTCCCCGCAGAGATCTCCGTCGAATAACACAGACAGTTCAAAACCTACTATTTTCTCGACGAACCTCAGTTTCTCCAAGAGTTCTGGTAAGTTGCAGAACTCCACGTTAGAGTTAAAGACCAAAGCTCGTCGTATGTGAGCTGATTCACCTTCAACCACGGGGAACTTCACTTCTCGATAGTCCGATGAAACAATACGCCTGGCCAGTTCGAAACTCAGTGAATACTCTCTGGAGAGGAGCAAAACAGCAAAAGAGCGATCGTTGTCCTGCAACAACAGTTTGAAAAGCTTGTAGAAGATTTGGCTCCTGTCTGGATGGTCTTTCGGGACAAGTTCAAAATCCCTCAGGAGCTTTTCTTTCGACAGAACCCCGCTCTGGACGAGTCGAAAATATTCAGCAGAATCCCTCAAAAGAAAAAAGGAATAATGATAGTTGAAGCTCGTTTCTACCCGCCTCGCCCTGCGTTGTACATGGTTTTACACAAAGTATTATAACAAAAGTTTTCTTCGTATGATCTGATTCAAAAATGTCTGAACTCTCACTGAGCGATGCTGGCCGACGATGAGGCTTTATAATATCACGGAGGGAAAAACGTGCGTGTGCGTTTCAGGGACGCTGGGCTGGCTTTCGGAAAACTTGAACCTGGTGAAAGGAACCTGCTGAGCGATGTGGCCGGTGTGCGTGTCGGTCACGTCACAATAGTTTCGAACGAACCAACGATCGTTCGAACGGGAGTAACGATCATTGTCCCAGGTGAAGAGATTTTTGAAAAGCCGCTGAGTGCGGCGTGCAGTGTTTTGAACGGCTTTGGAAAATCGATCGGGTTGATGCAGATAGAGGAACTCGGGCAGATCGAAACACCGATTGTGCTCACCAACACGCTCAGCGTTGGATACGCGTTTCAGGGTGTCGTCGAGCTGGTGAAGACTAAGAAAAAGTTCAGAACTTTGAACCCACTGGTCGGTGAATGCAACGATGGTTTTCTGAACGACATACTCTATCCCGCGGTGAAACCAAAGCACGTGCTGGGGGCGTACGAAAAAGCGAGCGAAGTTTTCGAGCTGGGTTCTGTGGGCGCGGGTACGGGTATGGTGAGTTTCGGATTCAAAGGTGGGATAGGCAGCGCTTCGAGAAAACTCAAAGATGGACACGTTCTGGGGGCTTTAGTGCTTGCCAACTTCGGTAGCTTTGAAGATCTCACGATACTGGGAAAGAGAGCGTGTGAACACATAAAATCTGGGGTGGTGAAAAAGAGTGAAGGCTCGATCGTGATCGTTCTGGCGACGGACGTAGCACTGGATTCCAGACAGCTCAAACGTGTCGCAAACCATTCTTTCCTGGCGCTTGGCATGCTGGGCTCTCCGGGGCATCATGGCAGCGGTGATGTCTGTATCGCGTTCTCAACGAAGGAAGGTCGCGTGCGAGACGAGAAAGAACTTTTCGACGAGCTTTTCAGAGCAGCGGTTGAAAGCGTTTACGAAGCGGTCTGTGACGCGCTCTTCTGTGCTGAAACCGTGGAAGGCTTCTGTGGTAGAGTGGAGGCGATGCCGACCGACTGGCTTTTGAACGGAGGTAGATAGGTTTGAAGGACACCAGGTTCATAAGAAACATCTGTACGATCGCTCACATAGATCACGGCAAGACCACGTTCGTCGACAGGATACTCGAGATCACCAAGAGTGTCGATCCACGAAAGATGCACGAACAGTTTCTGGACCAGATGGACCTCGAGAGGGAACGTGGCATCACGATAAAGGCGCAGCCCGTCAAAGTGATCTACAACCACGATGGTCAGGATTACGAGATAAACATCATAGACACTCCGGGGCACGTCGATTTCTCGTACGAGGTCAGCAGGAGCATGGCGGCCTGCGAAGGCGCCGTGCTGATTGTAGATGCTTCGCAGGGAATAGAAGCGCAGACCGTGGCGCACAGTTATCTGGCGATCGAGAACGAGCTCGACATCGTTCCCGTGCTGAACAAGATAGACCTTCCCACCGCGAACATTGAAGAGAGTCTGCAACAGGTTGCGGACCTGCTCGGAGTGCCGAAAGAGGACGTGCTGAAGATGAGTGCCAAGACGGGCGAAGGTGTTGAAAACGTTTTGAGGGCGATCATCGAACAGGTCAGACCCCCGCAGGGCGATCCCAACAAACCTTTGAAGGCTCTCATCTTCGACGCGAAGTACGACAAGTACAGGGGTGTCATCGTTTACGTTCGAATCTTCGATGGGGTTCTCAAAAAGAAAGATCAGATACTGATCATGTCGACGAACCAGAGATACGAAGTCGAGGAGGTTGGAATCTTTACTCCCACGATGGTTCCGACAGACAGTCTGGGACCAGGTGAGGTGGGTTACGTCATCGCAGGCATAAAGGAAGTGTCCGAAGCGAAAGTCGGTGACACGATAACGAACGCCCTCGCTCCTACAGATGAACCTTTAGCGGGATACCGAGACGTGAAACCCATGGTGTACGCGAGCGTGTTTCCCGGACTTCCCGAGTACTACGAGGAGCTGAAAAAATCACTTGAAAAACTGAAACTGAACGATTGGGCGCTCACCTTCGAGCCGACCACCTCGCCCGCTCTGGGGTTTGGATTCAGGTGCGGTTTTCTTGGTTTGCTGCACATGGACGTGGTGAGAGAAAGACTCGAGCGCGAGTTCGAAATGAGCGTGATCATGACCGCGCCGAACGTCGAGTACAAGGTCCTTCTCAGAAACGGCGAGACGATCATCGTGAACGATCCAGCGAAGTTCCCGGAAGAGGATCAGATAGAGAAAGTGTACGAACCTTACGTGAGGCTCTCGATCATAACGCCAACCGACTACATGGGAAACATTTTAACGCACCTGCAGAACGAAAGAAGGGCCACTCTGCAGCACATGGAAAACGCCGGTAAGAACAGGATCATCATGTACTTCAAAGCACCGCTCGCGGAAATCATTACCGATTTCTTCGGCAAGCTGAAGGCAATGAGCAGAGGTTACGCATCGATGGATTATGAGATGTTGGGTTTTGAGGAATCCGAGATCGTGAAACTCACCGTTCTGGTCAACAAAGAACCGGTGGACGCGCTCTCAACGCTGGTCCACAAGAGCAAGGCCTACACGGTTGCGAAAAAACTGGTGGACAAGCTGGCAGAACTCATACCGAGGCACCAGTTCGAAATACCCATTCAGGCGAAGGCTTCGGGTCGCATCATCGCGAGGGCGGACATCAAGGCTCTGAGAAAAGACGTGCTCGCGAAATGTTACGGTGGCGACGTGACGAGAAAGATGAAGCTGCTGGAAAAGCAGAAAGAGGGAAAGAAGAAACTGAGAGAAATAGGTCAGGTGAGCATTCCGCAGGAAGCCTTCCTCGCGATACTGAAGATAGGCGAGGAAGAAAAGTGAGAAACCTGTTGGAATCGTGTCCCAAC
Source organism: Pseudothermotoga sp. (assembly GCA_003510135.1). GTDB lineage: Bacteria > Thermotogota > Thermotogae > Thermotogales > DSM-5069 > Pseudothermotoga_A. Next base: position 59,576 of record DOKY01000034.1, on the reverse strand, counting down.
TTTTAAACTGGGGGCAAAACATGCCCCTTTCTTTGTGAGTATAATCTTGACTGCCCGCCGATTGGGGTGTCGCCTTTGAAAATACTTGGGCTCGACCCGGGGTTTGGCACCTTCGGTTACGGAATCATCGAAGTCGCCGGGAACAAACTTTATCATGTGGCCCACGGTGCCATCATCACAGAGAAAGATGAGCCGATCCAGTCGAGATTGAAAAGCCTCTATGAACAGATCAAAAAGATCGCTCAAAGCCATTCGCCCGATGAGGTGGCCGTGGAACAGTTGTTCTTTTACAGAAACGTGACCACAGCCATAGCGGTCGGAGAGGCTCGCGGCGTGTCGCTGCTCGCGGTGGTGGAGCTCGATATTCCCATCTTTGAGTACACGCCGCACGCGGTGAAAAAGGCGGTCACCGGGAGCGGGAAGGCCAGCAAGGGCGATGTCCAGAAATGGGTCACGCTCCTGCTGGGGCTGAAAGAAAAGCCAAGGCCGGACGACGCCGCCGACGCGCTCGCAATTGCTATATGTCACGCGCACAGAAGAATGTTCGAGCGGAGGTTCGAACAGTGAGAAGACTGTTCGTCGAAGAGCTGAAGGTTGATCTGAAACAAATCGCAGAATCGCTCGGAATCAATCTGGAAGAGTCCCGCACGGTTCATGGCGTCGTGTACGATGCGATCACGAACACTTTGATCGTCAGGATAGATGGGCAGTTTTCGTGCCAAGAGGACTTCTGCGAAAGACTGTCTCGAGAACTCGGCACGCACGTCTCGTTGCAGTTCACTGAGGTAAACATCGAGCTCGAAAAGCTCAGAAAAGAACTGAACGGAAGCTTTCCGTACGTGCACGACGTGCTGGTTCTCGAAGACAGAGTGGTTCTGAAGGTGACAGGAGATTTCGCGAGAGAAAGACTCAACGGAAAACTGAAGGACGTGAGCAGGAAAATAGAGAACCTGACGAACATCAAAAGGCCCATCGAGATAGAGGTCGTTCAACCACCTGTGGACAACACGAAAGAAGAACGTGTCGTGGTGGTCGAGGAAAAACCCAAAAGGAAAAGAAAATCTTCGAAGTTCTTCAGCCCGTCGAATTTGCCGACCCAGCCCGGCAAGGTCAGGGTCGAGGGCACGGTTTTCAAGATGGACCTGAGAGAGGGCAGAAAGCGCACCCTGCTGGTGTACATAACCGATAAGATAGACTCGTTGCTCTGTGTCGCAACCAACAGTGTTTTGGACAAAATTCTGAACGAGATCCAGGAACAGGACCGCGTTGTTTTCTCCGGCACTCTGAAATTCGACGAGAACAACGAACCAACGCTCTACGTCGATCAGTTCGAAAAGCTTGAAGACAACGAAAGAATGGACAGATCGGACCAGAAACGTGTCGAACTGCACGCGCACAGCAAATTCAGCGACCTGGACAGCGTACTGGACATAGAAGCCTACGTTAAGACGGCGGCGAAGTGGGGATGGAAAGCGATCGCGCTCACTGATCACGGTGTGGTGCAGGGCATTCCGCAGTTCTTCGAGATGTGCAAAAGTTTCAATATCAAGCCCATTTTCGGCATAGAAGCGTACGTTGTGAACGATGCGGAACCCGTCATTCTGAACAGCGAAGACGTGGACGTGGAATCGAACAGGTACGTTGTCGTTGACCTCGAGACGACGGGGCTCCATCCCATGTTCAACGAGATCATAGAGATCGGTGCCGTCGCTGTCGAGAACGGAGAAATCGTTCAGGAGTTCCACAGTCTCGTGAAACCGAAGGAGAAACTCGATCCTTTCACCGTTCAATTCACCAGCATCACCGACGAGATGCTTGAAGACCAGCCCGGCATAGAAGAGGTTCTGCCAGAATTCTTGAAGTTCTGTGAAAACAGCGTTCTTGTCGCCCACAACGCGAACTTCGATTACAGATTTCTCAGACACTATGCCAGGAAGGTTTGCAACATCGACTGGAACATACCTGTCATAGACACGCTCGCCCTGGCGAAGAGGCTCGTTCGACTCTCGAGCTACAACCTCGAGAAGCTCGTTTCGCACTTCAAGGTTGGTTCTTTCAAACACCACAGGGCGCTCGAGGACGCAAAGGTGACGGCGAAGGTGTTTGTGGAACTCTTGAAGATCCTCAAGGAGAAAAGTGTGACGAGTTTCAGAAAGGTCGAATCGGTACACAAGGAATCTCTCGTCACCCAGTCCAAACCTTTCCACGCCACGATCCTCGTTCAGAACAGGGAAGGTTTGAAGAACCTGTACAGGCTCGTTTCAAACGCGCATGTGAAGTACTTCCACAGCGTGCCCCGCATACCCAAAAGTGAACTTCAGACGATGCGCTCGGGCTTGTTGATTGGAAGTGCGTGCGTGGCGGGAGAACTCGTTCAGGAGATTCTGGCCGGCGCGAACGAGGAAGAGATAGAAGAGACCGCGTCCTTCTACGATTTTATAGAGATCATGCCTCTGGATCTCGTTCCGACTTACAACGAGCTTGGGATCTCGCGCGAAAGGCTCAAGCAGATCTACAGGAAACTCTACGAGATCGGAGAGAAACTGAAGATACCCGTCGTGATGACTGGAGACGTGCACTTTCTGAATCCGGAGGACGAAAAGATCAGAAAGGTGCTCATGGCGCCACAGAGCGAAACGATCCCAGATCAGCCGAAGGCCTACCTCAGAACGACGGAAGAAATGATCGAAGCGGCCATGGAAATACTCGAGGACGAACAGAAAGCGCGCGAAGTGGTGATCAACCATCCGAATCAGATTGCAGAGAGCATTGATTTCATCATGCCACTCGAGAGAAAGCTCCACACTCCGAAGATCGAGGGAGCTGAGGAACAGATAAGAAGAATGACCATGCAGAGAGCGATCGAAGTTTACGGCGACCCGCTGCCGGAGCCGGTTCAGAAGAGAATCGAGAAGGAACTCGACGCGATCATAAACCACGGTTACGCGGTGCTGTATTTGATCGCGAAGAAGATGGTTGACAGGTCCCTGGCGGACGGCTACGTGGTCGGCTCGCGAGGCTCGGTTGGCTCCTCCCTCGTGGCGCACCTGCTGGGTATAACGGAAGTGAACCCCCTGCCACCGCATTACTACTGCAAGGAGTGTCACTACATCGAGTTCGATGAGTCTGGACGTTACGGTTCCGGGTTCGATTTGCCGAAGAAGAATTGTCCGAGATGTGGCCACTTGCTGGAACGCAACGGTCAGGATATCCCCTTCGAAACCTTCATGGGCTTTGAGGGAGATAAGGTACCGGATATAGACTTGAACTTCTCCGGAGATTATCAGGAAGAGGCGCACAGGTTCGTTGAAGAACTCTTCGGCAAAGATTACGTTTACAGAGCGGGAACGATAAACACCATAGCCTCAAGGACGGCTTATGGTTTTGTGAGAGCGTACGAGGAGAAACTTGGAAGAAAGGTGAGAAAGGCCGAGATCGAAAGACTCGTTGCAGCCATCACCGGTGTGAAGAGGACTACGGGTCAGCATCCAGGCGGGCTCATGATCATACCGAAGGAGTTCGAGGTGTACGATTTCACTCCCGTTCAGTACCCGGCGAACACGAAAGAAGCCAGGGTCTTCACAACACATTTCGATTACGAATCCATCCACGACGATCTGGTGAAAATAGATGCGCTCGGACACGATGATCCCACATTCGTCAAGATCCTCAAAGATCTGACGGGCATAGACCCGATGACCGTGCCGATGGACGATGAGGAAACGTTGAAGATCTTCTCGAGCCTGGAACCACTCGGTGTCAAACCGCAGGACCTCGAAAACAGGACCGACGTGGGGACTCTGGGTATTCCAGAGTTCGGAACGCAGTTCGTCAGGAGCATGCTGACAGAAACGAGGCCCAGGACTTTCGCGGATCTTGTGAGGATCTCGGGTCTTTCACACGGTACGGACGTCTGGCTCAACAACGCGCGAGACTGGATAGAACAGGGCAAAGCCACGCTCTCTCAGGTCATCGCCTGCAGGGACGACATCATGAACTATCTGATGAAGATGGGTATGAACGCCTCGAGGGCCTTCAAGATCATGGAGAACGTCAGAAAAGGTAAAGGCCTGAGCGAGGAAGACGAAAAACTCATGCGTGATCTGAACGTACCGGAATGGTACATCGAATCGTGCAAGCGCATAAAGTATCTGTTCCCGAAAGCACACGCCGCCGCTTACGTGAGCATGGCCTTCAGGATCGCGTATTTCAAGGTCCATCATCCTCTGGCGTTCTACGCAGCATTCTTCACGCTGAAAGGTGATGAGTTCGACATCGAGGCAGCCCTGTACGGTCCTGATATGGTCAAAAAGAAGCTCGCAGAACTGCTCACTGTTGGAGAAAAAGACGTGCGGGACAGAGCAGCTGAGACAACGCTCGAAGTCATGCTCGAAATGTTCGCACGCGGTTTCTCTTTCCTGCCACCGAACATAAACAAATCCCACGCGAAACTCTTCGTCATCGAGGGAAAAAAGCTGCGCATACCTTTCAACAAGCTTCCAAACCTCGGGGACAACGTTGCAGAGTCCATAATTCGTGCGAGAAACGAAAAACCCTTCACCTCCCTCGAAGATATTCTGAAAAGAACGAAGCTCAACAAATCGCACTTGGACACCTTCAAAAAGTACGTTGAGCTCGAGGGCCTGCCCGAGAAAGAACAGATCAGCCTGTTCTGAAAACCTGTACAATAGTTTTCGAGGAAGACGAAGAAGTTTGCCCTGTTTGGGGTGGCGAATTTTTTGCTGAACGGATGAACGTTGAAAACGCTTACTGTGGAAAGGTTCGAGAAATTTTGAAGAGCTATGGTATTGATCTGAACGAGCAGAAAAACGAGCTGATCGCTCGCTATCTTTCGTTGCTGATCAGCGCACCTGTCAACGTGTCGGGTATCGAAGATTTTGAATCTGCGGTTCACAAACACGTTGTCGACGTTCTCCTGCCCATCGAATCACTCGAGGGTAAATTGCTGGACGTTGGGACCGGTGGAGGAGTTCCTGGTGTGGTACTCTCGATAGTGTATCCAGTAGCGAGCGTTTTGGTCGATTCTTCGAAAAAGAAGACAGTGTGGCTTTCGAACACGATCGAAAAACTCGGACTGAAAAACGTCGAGGTGGTCTGTGAGAGGATAGAAAACCTCGCCGATCGTTACAGAGAGAGCTTCGATTACGTCACGGCGCGCGCCGTAGCATCCTTGAGGGTTCTTCTGGAACTCTGCGCGCCGTTCTGCAGGGTCAACGGACTGTTGCTTCTCTACAAAGGTCCGAACTGGCCCGAAGAGATGACGCAAGCGAGGAGGGCTGCTGAGATTTTGAAGGTTCAACTCGAAGAGAGCGTCGAGTACAAACTCTCGGGTGGCGAAAGAAGGGCACTTTTGAAGTTCAGAAAATTCGCACCGACGGAAAAAACCTATCCGAGGGATACGAAAAAGATCATGAAGCGTCCGCTGTGAGGGAATGAAATGTTTCTGCTGAAAACCTGGAACTTTCCCGGGAAGACGAACATGGCGTTAGATGTGGTTCTCGCGGAGTCAGTGAACCAGCCTCTGCTCAGGCTGTACAGCTGGGCGAGGCCGACACTGTCTGTTGGGAAGCATCAAAGACGGATCGAGTTGAACATAGAGTACATGAAAGAAGCGGGCATCGAGTGCGTCGTCAGACCAACAGGTGGCAGGGCGGTGCTTCACTGGGACGAGCTCACTTACGCGTTCATGGTGCCGGGCTCACACGAGCTTGCAAAGAAAAGTCTCGAAGATTTCCATAGAACGATCAGCGAAACAATCTTCTCAGCTTTGCGAAAACTCGATTTGCCCGTCGAAATGGAACTTCGAAAGAAACCGATCATCAGGAGTCCTGCGTGTTTCGAATCGGCGTCCATGTACGAAATCACGCTGAACGGAAAGAAGCTGGTGGGGAGCGCCCAGATGAGGACGAAGGACTTCGTGCTCGAGCATGGTTCAATACTTCTCAGGACACACGTTGAAGAGTACGCAAGATGCTTGAAGCTGGATCCTGCCAGCCTGAGGGACAGTTTCGTCGGTCTGGAGGAAGTGAAAGATGTGGCTGTGGAAAGTCTTTCGGGGAGTTTAATCGAATCTTTCGGCCAGCTGTTTGGACCCGTCGAGCATTTCACGCTCAACTGTGAGCTTTTGACAAGAGTCTACGAAAGGGAGGGTCAGTTCGTTTGCCCGGTAAGTTGACGATCGTCGGCACCCCCATAGGCAACATGCTTGACATAACGATAAGGGCCATAAAAACCTTGAGAGAGGCGGACGTCATCTTGGCCGAGGACACAAGAAGAACCTTGAAGCTGCTCAAATTTTACAGGATAGAGAACAAACAGGTTCTCTCCTACGGTGTTCACAACCAGACCAAGAGCATACCTTCGATCCTCAAGCTCCTCAACGAAGGAAAAAAGGTGTGCCTGGTGACAGATTCGGGCATGCCCTCAGTCGCCGATCCGGGAGGACATCTGGTGGACGCGTGCTGGAGAAAGGGCATCGAACTTGACATAATGCCCGGTCCCAGCGCACTCACCTGCGCGATGGCGCTCTGTGGTTTCGACACTTCTCGTGTGTTCTTTACAGGTTTTCTTCCTCGCGGCAAGAAGAGAAGAAAGTTTTTGAGAGAGATGAAAGGAAAAAAGCTCGTTCTGGTCTTCTTCGAATCAGCGATCAGAATACAGGCAACACTGAAGGACGTGCTGGAGATCTTCGGAGACTGTGAGATCTTCGTTGGAAGAGAGATGACGAAGATGTTTCAGCAGCTCTATCGAGGCAGAGTGAGCGAAGCTCTGGAACTTTTCAAAGACACGAAGGGTGAGATAACGATCGCTCTGAACCTCAAGGGGAGGGAAGAATCTTGAAGAGAGAGGTTGAAAAACTGCTCAGAGAGATCTGCTTCACCGTTAAGGTCGAAGGCAGGCTCGTGCTCAAAGACTATGCCATCACGACCGCACAGTTCGATCTTTTGCAGAGGCTTTATTTCAAAGGCCCCATGAAGATGGTCGATTTGAGTCAGTCTCTGGGCATTGCGAAGAGCACGCTGAGCGGGATCGCCAAGAGACTGGAAGCCGCAGGTTACGTGGAAAGAAAACGCGGAATCGACAAGAGAGTTTACATGCTCTCAGTCAGTGAAAAAGGAAAGAAGATCATCGAAAGCGTCATAGAAAGGCGAGTCGAGTTCATCGGAAGGGTCCTCGAAAACATGGGCGAGCACAGATCAAAAGAGCTGCTCAAACTGCTCGAAAAACTCAAGGAAGAGATGGAAAAGTGCAGAAGTCATTGATTCTGTTGTTGTTCGTTTCTCAGCTCTGTCTTGCGGTCACTCTGATGACCAACGTTCCGAACGTCGAGGTGAGGCTCGGCTCGGTCCTTCTGGCCGTTACTGACAGAAACGGCGTGGCGCAGATCGACGTGAGCCTTCCCGCGACGCTGACGCTTGTGAAACCGGGTTATCTAACCAGGTCAGTCTATCTCGAAGATCCAGAGAAGACTTACTTCGTTGCCCTGATCGCGTCTGCAAATTTGCAAATCAGCACCACACCGGATGGTGCCTCGGTGTGGATCAACAGAAAGCTGGTGGGCCAAACCCCGCTCGAGGTGGATCTGGAACCGGGAGAATACGAGATCGTTGTTTACAAAGAAGGATTTTGCAGGATCAATCGGTCTGTGTCGCTCCAACCGCACGAACGGAGAAAGTTTCATTTCGAACTTTTCAGCACCCCAGCTGTGCGGATAACATCGAAACCGTCCGCGAAGCTCTGGGTGGATGGAACGTTTGTGGGTGAAACTCCAATCGATCTGAGACTCACAATTGGTGAACACGAGGTGAGGCTGGAGGCGGCTGACTTTCTATCACTGTCTCAAACCATCCGCGTTTCAGACCACGATCTTCAGCATTTCGAATTCTTTCTCGAGCCCAGCGCGAAACTGCTCGTTCAGGCGAGCCCTCCCCACGCGGTGGTGGAAGTTGAAGGTCTCAGACAGAGACAACCTGCCATATTCACCGACCTTCCGCTCAAAAAGAGCAGGGTCGTTGTGAAGGCTGTGGGATACGAGGAAAAGACGATAGAGCTCGATCTCAAACAAGGTCAGAACTTTCTGTTCGTTTCACTCGAACCGATGGTCCTTCGACTCGACGTGATCGCACCGAAAGAGGCCATCATCTTCGTCGATGGAAAGAGCGTCGGAAGGGGCTCGACGAGTGTACGACTCGTCCAGACGGTCCATCTGGTCGAAGCCAGATGGGGAGAAAAGCAATGGATGGGACTGGTGGACCTTTCGAAAGACAGACAGATCGAAGTGAACTTCGATGTCGCCACCGTTCTTCTGCTGGGAGATAGAAACACACTCTACACGGTGGAAGGAATCGTTTACAGACCCCCGTCGCTGATCTATCTTCCTGAAGGGTTCCACACCATCAGGATGAACGAGAAAGAAAGAACGCTCGAGTTCCAGGCGGGAAGATTGTACAGCTTCTTTCCGGAGGAACTGGGCTATCTGTGCATCTTCAGCGACAGCGTTGAGGAATGCTTTGTGAACTCGGAATTCGTGGGCCTTTCTCCTGTGTTATTCTATCCAGTGAAACCGAGCGTTTTGAGGGTGAGCGTTACGGGCTGGGAAAAGGACGTGATTGTCGAACCAGCAAAGGTGAGCTACGTCAGAGTGGGAGGTGATTGAAGTGAAGAGGATGACCATACTGGTAGTTTTTCTGATCGCTTCCTCATCGATCGCCCAGGTGGACATCAAGGACGTCTCTCCAGTTTTGGACATCTACACACCCGTTTCGTTCGTCGTGGAAAACAAGATCATGGAACTGGACGAGAACGGTAACTTCAGAGGAGGACTCCTGACCACCCGATTCGATATCGCGCAGTACATATACAGAACGATCAAGAACTTTCAGCTGGACGAGCTTTCGAAAAACTTCTCGGTGCTCGCGGAGTCTCAAAAGGAAGTTTCCGCGAAGATGTCTGGTATCGAAGCCGCCTACAGGACTTACGATCAAAGATTGAGGGAACTCGAGACCGCCACGGTGAACTTCCAGAGCCAGCTGGACAAGCTCTCTCAAGAACTCTTCGCCCAGATTCAAAAGCAGCTGCTGGATTACATCAAATCTCAAGAAGAGCAGCTCGCCAAAATCGATGCTCTGACGGCAAGGCTCGACGCTGTCGAAAAGCTGAATTCGGAATTGTTCAGACAGGTGCAAACGCAGCAGAGTGACCTCGACAACGTTTTGAACGAACAGCTGAGCATCAGGAACCAGATCCTGAACCTGTCGCAACAACTTTCCACACTGAAGAACTCTGTGGAATCGCTCGCCAGGAAGCTGGACCAGACGTCTGCAGAACTGGCAAGCTTCAAAGATTCGACGAAGAACGAGCTCGCCGCGTTCAGCGGTTTGATCGATCAGAAGGTATCGTCCTCAGAAGACAGATTGAACGTCACGCTCAAGAGCCTCCAGAACGAGCTCGCTTTGCAGAAAAAAGAGCTTGCCGACAGGGTGGAAGAAGCCGGCAGACTGAAACTGCAGATTCAGGACCTTCAAAAGAGATTGACCACGCTCGAGAGCTTCGCATCGAAACAACAGATTCAGGAACTGAAGGATCAGGTCGATGGTTTGGCCGAGAAAGCCTCGAAGATAGAACAAGATTTGAGGAATCTGGAAAGCAATCTTGCTTCCTTAGATGTGTCGAGATTGCAGAGGAGAATAGAGGAACTCGAGGCGAAGAACAAGAGTCTGGAGTCCAACCTGAACATGGCTTACATAGTGGGAGCTGCGGGGATCGCTGTCGGATTGCTCGCGCTCATCCTCGGTCTGGGAGGAAAGTGAGAGATGATGAAGAAAAATCTTTCGATCGTTCTGCTTCTGTGTCTGTTCATCACGAGTTTTGCCAAGACTGTGCACATCGTGTCGAACTACGTCAAGCCGGAGAAAGACAGGGCCTACTACGAGGGGAACGTGAAAGTCCGTGTCGAGGAAGACAATCTGATGCTCTCCTGCCAGTCCATGCTTGTGACCAAGTTGCAGAACGAATGGAGATTGATCGACGCAACGTCAACCTTCATCGAGTTCGAGAGCGGCCAGGCAACGGCCACGAACCTGAAATACGATTTGAAGACCAAAACAGGTACACTGACGGGTAACGTTCAGGCAAAGATTACAGATGAGGAAAGTTCCGATGAGGTGCAGCTGTTCGCGGAGAAGCTGTCCATCGATCTGGACAGGGACGTGTTTCAGACGAACGAGTCTGTCCGCGTGATCAAGGGCAACATCGAAGCTTCAGCGAACGCGCTCCTGTACGATAGAAATCTTGGTCTCATCAAACTGACGGGTTCGGTGGTCCTCGTGGACCATGAAAAGAACCTGAAGATGTGGGCAGATGCGGTGGAGATCAAAACGGCGAACGATGAGATGACCGCCACGAACGCGAAGGTGGAACTCGTTGTGGAGGAGTGATGGAGCTTGTTGGACATACGTTTGTTCAGGGAAAATCCCGAAAGAGTGAAGAACGCTTTGAAGAGCAGAAACCACGATACCGGTATCGTCGATGAGATCGTTTCTCTCGACGTTAAGGTGAGGCAGCTGACCAACGAGATAAACCAGCTCAGGGCACAGAGGAACAACCTTTCCAAACGCGTCGCGCAGGCGAAAGCGCGCGGTGACGAGCAGGAAGCAACACAATTGATGGCGGAAGCAAAGGGCGTAGGCGAACGCATAGACGCCATCGAAAAAGAGCTCGACGAGGTGAAGGAGAAGCTCGACAAACTCATGCTCTACGTGCCAAACATCCCGCACGAGTCTGTCCCGGTTGGACCGGACGAGACGCACAACGTTGAAGTGAGAAGGTGGGGCGAGCCGAGGAAGTTCGATTTCGAACCGAAGCCACACTGGGACCTCGGTCCACAGCTCGGCTTGATGGATTTCGACAGGGCGGCGAAGCTCTCCGGCTCACGCTTCACGGTTATGTATTCAGCGTTTGCAAGGCTCGAACGCGCGCTGATCAACTTCATGCTCGATCTCCACACGAAGGAACACGGTTATACCGAAGTCTGGGTGCCGCACCTTGTCAAACGCAGCACAATGACCATCACGGGACAGCTTCCGAAGTTCGAAGAGGAAGCGTACAGGATAGATTCGGACGATCTGTTCCTCATACCCACCGCGGAGGTTCCACTGGTGGCGCTCAGAGCAAACGAAATCCTTGAAGAAAAACAGCTTCCGCTCCTCTACACGGCCTACACGCCTTGTTACAGGAGGGAGGCGGGCAGCTACGGTAAAGATGTACGTGGCATGATAAGACAACACCAGTTCGACAAGGTCGAGCTCGTGTGGCTGACAAGCCCGGAACGATCTTTTGAAGACCTTGAAACACTCGTTCGCCACGCGGAAGAGGTGCTTCGAAGGCTCGAGTTACCCTACAGGGTGGTGTTGCTGTGCACGGGCGACATGGGCTTCGGCGCGGCGAAGACGTACGATCTGGAAGTCTGGTTGCCATCTTACAACGCCTATAAGGAGATATCTTCGTGCAGTAACGATGCGGATTTCCAGGCGAGAAGAGGAAACATTCGCTACAGAAGAAAAGATGGAAAGCTCGACTACGTCCACACGCTCAACGGTTCTGGAGTGGCGATTGGAAGAACGCTTGTGGCGATCGTGGAGAACTATCAAAGGCCCGATGGAAGAATAGACGTACCAAAAGCTTTGCAACCCTATCTGGGTTGTGAGGTGATTCCCTGATTGCCCCACCTCTTTTACGGAAGGCCGAACGGGGAAGATGTGATCTTAGACGAGCATGAGACACAGCATCTGAAGGTTGTGAGAGTCAAGGAGAACCAGGAGATATTCGTCACGGACGGAGAGGGAAAGCTCTATCGCTGTCGTGTTCTGAAGATAGGCAAGGATGAATCGATCGCCAGACTCATCGAGTCTAAAGTAAAGAAGGAGAAGATACTTTCGCTGACGCTGTGCATAGCTTCACAGCGCTGGGAAAGACTCAGATGGCTCTTAGAAAAGGCCGTTGAGCTCGGTGTGGCAAGGCTGGTGGTCTACAAACCAAACAGGGGCAGATCTTACGTCGACAAGCTGGACAAGCTGAACCTCGTGATCCGAAACGCGGCCAAACAGTGTGCTCGGTGTCACTTTCCGAAACTTCAGGTCCTGGACAATCTCGATCTTCCCGTTGAACCATCGAGAACGTTCGTGCTCCATCAATCCGGTGAACGGCTCACGATCTCGCAGGCGGCTCATTTCGAAAGCATCATCGTTGGTCCGGAGGGCGATTTCACCGACGCGGAACTGGTCTTTTTGCGTTCGAAGTACACGCTGTTCAGCCTGGGAGAAACGATCTTCAGGTTTGAGACCGCAGCCTTGCTCGTCATGGGACTTATGTATTTTCTGAACGATCCTCTTGAGGAGGTGTGAACAATGAAAAAAGGTGAAAAGGTTCTCTCTTTCGTGAAGTTCGAAAAGGAACTCGAGAGCGCCTACCGTGAGAGACTCGCCGCGGTGAAGAGACCGGAAGAAACGAGAGACGTTTTCATCGAATTTGCTATCAAATTTCTGAGCAGAGTGAATCCAGCGATCACAAAGGACCATTCGAACCAGATCATCTTTGAGCCTGAGAGCGAGAACGGATACAGACTCTCAAGCGAGCTGGAACAGATCCTTGGAAAAGAAGTGATGACCAAGAGCGATCTACCCGCGATCCTCAAGAGGATGGCTTTGAGCGCCGCCCACAGGAGAAAATCTCTGCTCTCCAACACCGAGAGGACGGACCTGTTCAGACTGCAGGAAAGACCGGATCAGCGCTGACAGTAAACGAACGTCAGGATAGAACCAAGGATCATGATCGAGCCCATCGTGACGAAGACCAGCTCGAAGGAGAACGCTGCGAGCCAGCCTGCGAGCAGCGGGCCGAAGAGGCTTCCAAAGGATCTCACGGAAGTCAAAAGCCCGAGGAATTCGGCCCGCCTGTTCACTGGCACATTCTCTATGACGAAGTTGGTCGCTCCGTTGATGAAAGCCCCAAATCCGAGACCCGAGACCGCGTAGGCCAGAAGGACCGTCAGTGCTGAATCTGCAGGCGCGAACAACAGCGCTCCGAAACCGGACGTGAGCATGCCGAAGGCCGCGATGTACTTGCTCGAGATTTTCTGCATCATCCAGGCCGCCAGAAAGTGTGATGGCACCTGCATGAGGGGGTTAGCAGAAGCCAGCAGGATCGTCATCGACTTTTTCAGGCCCACCTCTTCTACAAGATAAACCGCGATCAGCGCAAAGGTGCCACCTATGCCCAGCTGTCTCAAGAACGCACCCAGGTACATGGCCCAGAGATTCTTTTTCTTCAAAACACTCTTGGATGTTATCGCGGAGAAGACTCTCTGAAGGTTCGTCCTTTGGATTTCGTAGCGGTGGTGCGGCATGACCGCGGCCCTATGAATGAAGTACAGCATCGTCAGTGCGGCGAAGAACAGGACCAGCATCACGTGAACCACAGAAAGCAAGTTCAACAGCGGCGATATGACGATCCTTCCCACACCCATTCCGAAAGAGTTCACCGCGTTGACAACGCTCACAACAATGCTCCTACTAATCGCTGAAGACTCAACAAAGATCGCCATCGCAATGGGATCGAACGCGCTTGCGAAGAAAGTGAAGATCGTTGCCACTAAGAAGAACTCAATCGCTCGCCTGGCAACCGTGTAGCCTGGCAAGATGGCGAGTGCAATCAGTATGGCGATGAACAGGACCTTCTTTCTGCTTCTGGATTCGTCGCTCAGAGCTCCCCAGAAGGGAGTTGCGAGACTTCCAACGGCGCTCGTTACGCTCGAGAGGAAACTTATCGAGAAGAGATCTATCGACAACTCCCTCATTCTGAGCTGAAGCAACATGTCGTAATTCAAAAAGCTGAAACTCTTTATGAAGGAAGCGAAATAGAGGCTCAGCCTATTCCCACTCGATGGTCGCTGGCGGCTTTGAACTGATGTCGTACACCACCCTCCCGACTCCTCTGACGTTGTTCAGTATCCTGCGAGATATCAGATCCAGCACGTCGTGTGGAATCTTCGACCAGTCGGCCGTCATGCCCTCGACGCTGTCGACACACCTTACGGCCAGCACATAATCGTAGGCCCTTCTGTCCCCCCTCACCCCAACGGACCTCACCGGCAACAAAACAGCGAAGGCCTGCCAGATCTTTTCGTACCAGCCTGTCTCTTTTAGCGTTTCGATCAGTATGCTGTCCGCCTCCCTGAGGATGCTGAGTTTCTCCTCGTCCACTGGCCCGATCACGCGCACGGCAAGGCCCGGGCCAGGGAAAGGCTGTCTGTGGATCACGTCCCTCGGTATACCGAGCATCTCTCCAACGATTCTGACCTCATCCTTGAACAAGTTCCTCAAAGGCTCGACAATCTTCAGATCCATCTTCTCTGGAAGCCCTCCAACGTTGTGGTGACTCTTTATCGCCGCCGTTTTCTTGCCGGATCTTGCACTCTCTATCACGTCTGAATAGATGGTGCCCTGCACCAGGTGAGTCGCACCGTAACTTCTGGCTTCCTGCTCGAAGACTCTGATGAACTCCTCTCCGATAATCTTCCTCTTTCTCTCCGGATCGTCCACACCCTTCAACTTGCTCAGAAATCTCTCACGCGCGTCTATCTTCACGACGTTCAACTGCAGCATGTCTTTGAAGACTCTCATCACTTCCTCCGGTTCGTTTTTCCTCAGCAAACCGTGATCAACGAACACGCAGCGCAGATTCGCGCCGATCGCCTTGTGCACCAGAACGCACGCGACAGAGGAATCCACACCGCCCGAGAGCGCGGCAATAACCTTCTTGCCGCTCAGTTCTTTTCTGAGTTCTTCGATCTTTCGTGCGATGAAATCTTCCAGATTCCAGTCTGGCTTCAAACCGCATATCTTGCCGAGAAAGTTCTGCAACATTTGTCTTCCAAACTGCGTGTGGCGAACCTCTGGATGAAACTGCAAGAGCCAGAACCTTTCAAGATCGCTCGCGGCCACGATCAATCCGTTCTTCGAATAGGCCATGACCTCGAAACCTTCAGGCAGGGCTTTCACCACGTCTGAATGGCTCATCCAGACGGTGGTTTCTCTGGGAACGTCCTCAAAGATGGGATCGTCTTTAACGATCCTGATCTCAGTCCTGCCGTACTCTGCAAGCTCGCCAGGTTCAACCCTTCCACCAAGTTCGTGCGCGAGAAGCTGCATGCCGTAACATATTCCGAGCACCTTTCCCCTGTAGGCATCGAACCAGACTGGAAGTTTCGGTGCGTTTGGCTCGTACACGCTCGCAGGCCCACCGGAAAGGATCAGGGCGTTGATGTTCGAGACGTCCACGTCTTCGTCAGGCTGGACCACTTGGCTGTAGTAACCCAGTTCTCTGACAGTGCGCGCAATGAGCTGTGTGTACTGCGAACCGTAGTCGAGTATGAGAACCTTCATTTTCTTCTCTCCCCGAGCTGCAGAATCTCTCTGGCCTCCTTCGCTGTGGCGATCGGTCTGCCGAGTTCTCTGGCCAGCCTCACAACCTTTTCGACCAGTTCGGCGTTAGATTTCGCGAGTACACCTTTTTCTATGTAAATGTTGTCCTCCATACCAACCCTCACATGACCTCCCATGACGATGGCAAGAGCGGCCATGGCGAACTCGTATCTACCTATCCCGGCCACGGACCAAGTTGCACCAACAGGAAGACTGTCCACCATCGTGACCAGATTTCTCGCGTTTGCCGCTATACCGCCCGGAACTCCCATGACGAAATCGAAGTGAAGATGACCCTGAACCAGATCCTTCTTCACCAGGGTCAGGGCGTTGTTTATGTGTCCCAGATCAAAGCACTCGAATTCCGGCATGATGCCCTTCTCTTTCATGGCCAGAGCGAACCTTTCTATCATCGGCATGCTGTTGAAGAACACATCGTTTCCAAAGTTCACCGTGCCCGTGGTGAGCGTGGCCATGTCCGGATCGGCCTCGAGCGATTGGAGCCTCTCTTCCGGTGTCATCCATACGGCCCCGCCCGTGGAAACCTGCACGATGATATCGGGGCACCTTTCCCTTATAAGTTGAACCGTTCTTTTGAAGATCTGCGGGTCTTGCGTTGGATTACCGTTTTCGTCCCTGACGTGCAGATGCACTATGGACGCGCCGGCAAGGTAAGCTTCGTAGGTTTGCTGAGCGATCTCTTCTGGTGTGATCGGGATGTAAGGGGTATCCTTTCTTGTGACTTCAGCGCCACAGACCGCAACGGTTATGATCAGCTTTTCCATCTTTCTGACCTCCTCTGTCTGTCCTTGGGGACCACGCAGACTGCAACTGCCTTCGCAACGAGCACGGGTGGATCGAGCACGTCGCAGGCGGAAGGTTGTTCCGGGATCTGCGCGTTGCTGATGACCTTGTACACCTCGAACTTCATCTTTCTGGAGGTGTTGCCGACCTCGACGATCTCACCGTAGACTTCGAGAAAGTCCCCAGCAAAAACGGGCTTCAAGAACTCAACGCTCTCGTACGCCCTCAGCAGGCCTTCGTCGCCATCGTGTCTGATCAGAAGTTCAGTAGCAACATCGCCCATGAGCTGCAGTATCTTCGCTCCATCGACCAATCCTCCAGCGTAGTGCGCATCGTGCTCACTCATTCTCAATCTCAGCATAGATCTCATTCACATCACCTGTCCTTTCTCAAGAACTGTTCTGGACTTTCCTTGAGAAGATCCACAAACTTTTTCGCCAGGTACGGATCGAATTGAGAGCCACTGCAGCGTTCGATCTCAACGATAGCCTGTTCTAAAGTCATGCCCTTTTTGTAAGGTCTGTCTGTGGTCATCGCATCGAATGCATCGACGATAGTCAGAATCCTCGATTCGAACGGAATGTTTTCGCCAGACAATCCATCAGGATAACCTTTGCCATCGTAACGCTCGTGGTGGTGTCTCGCGATCCGGGCTATGTCTTCCAGGCCCGCCTCACTGAGCAACTCGAAACTCTTGAGCGGGTGTATCTTGACCAGCTCGAACTCTTCAGTCGTGAGAAATCCCTTCTTGTTCAAGATGTGCTGTGGCACGAAGATCTTTCCCACATCGTGCACCATACCAACCCAGAACAGACGCCTGATAACGTTACGCTCCAGACCGAGCCTTTCTGCAAACAGTGTGGCATAAAGTGCAACGTTTTGAGAATGACCTCTCGCGTAGTAATCGTAATACTCGAGCGCCTTGACAACAACGCCCAAAAGCCTTCTCTGGAACAGTCCCTGTTCTCTCACGTAGCTCCTGAAAGAGAGCAGATTGGCCAGGAAGGTTGCAAACTTTTCAATGTACTGTTTCTCCACAGCGTTCATGTTCTCACACCTGTAGAAGAACACACCGTGTATGGTCTCTTGAGAACGTATCGGAACAAGTTCAGTGCCGGTCAGATCCTTCTCGTTGCACACATCAGCAACGATTTTCAAAAGTTCTTCGTGAGTCTGTTCTGAACCAAGGGAAGCTTTAATTCTTTTAATGATTGGTTCTCCTTCTCGCATTACACAGGTGATCATACCAGGCTGACTGGATTTCAGAATGACACCAGCAAAATGGTGTTCGGGCAGGTATCGTTTGAAAACCTTCAGAATGTCAAAAAGAAACTCCTTTTCCTGCAGAGTTTCATAAGTCAGTCTGTTCACTAGATCCAGAATTTCTTGAGAGGCCCTCTGAAAGCGTTCGGCCTGCTCCGTCTTTTCCTCGAGCCTCCTGTTGAGGTCTTCCAGCTCCTGGTTCATGGCTTCCAGCTCTTCGTTGCTCGCCCTGAATTCCTGGTTCACCGCGTCGAGCTCTTCGTAGGATGCTTGAAGTTCTTCGTGTTTCTTTTTCAGCTCCTCGGTTCGCTGCTCGACCAGACGTGCGAGACGTTTGTTGATGAGAATCATAGCGATGAAGACCAGAAGGGTTACCGAGGAACCGGCGAGTATCAACCAGCGCAACCAGATCGGGAAGAAGAATCTTGGTTTCACGAAGAGATTGACCATCCTATCGATTTCTCCTCTGGGAAGCCTGTCCAGAGCCGCGTTGAACTGCTCCAGAAGCTGCAGCTTCGATTTCGGAAATGCAAAGTACGCCCACTCAGCGGAAATTGGCGGAAGACTTTCGAACAGATGGTACAGATCGTGTTTTATCAGATAATAACGTGCGGTCAGATCTTCCATGAGAAAGACGTCGATCTCTCCTCTTTCGACGGCCTGAACGAGCTCATCGAAATTGCTGTACCGTTTGAACACGATCGAAGGATTCTTCGCTCTGAGCAGCGACTCGTTCGCATCGCCTTCGACAACTCCCACCACGAATGCCGTGAGGTCTTCAAAATCTTTTACTCTCAAATCCTTTCTCACCCAAACAAGACTCTGGATTCTCAGAATTGGCTTTGAGAACAAAAGAAATCTTTCTCTCTCAGGAGTTTTAAAGATCAGATTGATCATGTCTGCCTGGCCACTTTCAACGAGACTCAATGCTTCAGAGAAGGGTCTGAGTTCGATATCGAACCTCAGTTTGGAAACTTTCTCGATCGCTTTCAGTATCTCCACGGAGATTCCCACCACTTCTCCTTTCACATCTCTGTAGACGAAAGGAGGATAGAAATCTCCACTGACGAACCTGATTCGCTCAGAAAAGCTGACGGTTACTAAAAACAACGCGAAAAAGAAAAGCAGTCTCCCTTTCAAAAGCTTTCCCCCTGACTTTAACGATTCTTGCACGTCCAACAACGATTTTATAACATGCCGTTGGTGTATGCAAAAGATCTGTGCTAAAATATTCCCGACAAAACCAGTCCAATTTCGGAGGGAAAACGAATGGTCATCACGGTCACGCAGGTCGATATCTGGACGGCGCTCGTTCACGGCTTGATCTCCTTCTTGAGCCCGTGCGCACTTCCACTTTTACCGTCGTTCATCGCGTTGCTCCTGTACGACAAGGGTAGGAACGCCTTCTTCAGGATCATGGGCTTCTTCTTGGGACTGTCCGCAACTTTCTCGATTCTGGGAGCCCTGTCGGGCGCGGTAGGTGGGTTTTTAAACAAGAACGTGCTCCGCTACGTGTCGGGCACGCTGATCATCGCAATGGGTGTGCTGTTCCTTCTGCAGGTGCAACTGTTCAAACCCACAGCCGTCAAGCTCAACAAGCTTGCGGCCGGTGGAATCCTGTCTGGTATCGGTCTAGGACTTGGTGTAGGCATGGTGTGGATTCCATGCGCCAGTCCAGTGCTCGCATCCATCTTAGCCATCGCCGCCACGAAAGGAACAGCATTGAAGGGAGCCGTGCTGCTCTTCATCTACTCGCTGGGCATATCTGTACCTTTCCTGACGATCGGTGGGTTCGTGTCGAAGCTGCTGACTAAGGTGAGCTTTGGAACACCCCTCTGGGAAAGGATTTTGAAGTACGGAACGAGCGCTCTGCTTTTTTTGATAGGCTCTTTGATCATCGCTGGAAAAGCCTTTGTTTGAGAGGAGTGGTTTGAATGAGAAAACTCTTGGCTGTCGCGCTAACAATCCTCACACTGCTCGGCTTTGGCCAGAGCGTTCTCTTGAACGACGTGGATGCCGCGGCAAAACTGGCTAAGATCGAACAGAAGAAGCTCGCCATCGTGTTCACGACTCAGACGTGTCCCTACTGTACGAAACTCAAGAACGAAACTCTGACGGACCGGACCGTGAAGGAACTCATCATGGCGAACTTCATTTTCGTTGAAGCGATGTACGATACAAGCAGGTCAACAGAGGCCTTCGGTCAGAAGATGACCTACGCCCAGCTGTTCAATTATTTCGGTGTCAGCGGTGTGCCGACCATTTGGTTCTTCAGCAGCGAAGCTTCGCCTTTAGTGTATCTGCCGGGTTATGCTCCGGCAAGCACGTTCGCTCAGGTTCTGAGATACGTTTATCAGGAGATCAAAGAAGATTTCTCTCAGTATGCGAAGAAAAAAGACAGCTTCGTGGGTGAGAGAAAACTTCTGCGCGTGACCGAAGAGGAGGCGAGCTTCGTTCTTCAGAACGATCCAAACGCGTTGCTTGTCGATTCAGTTGTGGAGAAGCCCGACGTTTTCAAGGTGTACCTTACCAAAGATGAACAGACCGCAAACAAACTGAACGAGCTTGGAGTCTTTCGCGTGCTCCTGATCACTGATTGACCTTGGTTTTTCTGTTTTCCGGGGGGGTCGTCTTGGCCCTCCTTCTGAAGTTCAGCATCACACTGAATGCAAACAGGATGAGCCAGACGGCCACGAACGCGAACATGATCGCGCGGTTTTCAAACATTTTTGAAACTTCTCCTATGGAACTTCCACTCATCCACGTATAGGACCATCCAATCAGAGAGAAGGACAAAAGAGCGCTCGCAACGAGCAGTGATACAACAGCGAGCACCTGACCGCTCTTCCTCACAGCGATCAGGCCGCAGATCACACCGAGCAACAGCCCGACACCGATCGGTACGAGCACCTTGAGATCGAATTGCCCGATCGCACCCAGCTCCTTATCCTGAAGGATCAGGCGCGTCAGATAATAACCCAGAGCACCCGCCGCGAGGAAACCTGCGAGAAAGACGAAGATCTTGTACAGGCCGTACAGCACGGCACCGCACAGAACGCCTAAGATGAGGACAAAGATCAGGTGTGCGGTCGAGTTCTCCAACAGTTTCTGCTGCATTCCCCTCAAGAACTCCACCTTTCCCATCCATTCGATGAGCAGGGGACTGACAAAGAAACTACCGATCAGAAAACCGAGCAGGGACATAAGAATGTTCTCGAGGTATCTCGCCGCAAAGACCACGAAAACACAGATCGGCAACACGATGTACCAGAGCTCCAGGACGGTGTCCAACCTGAAGACTTCCAGGTTCACGGTTCCACCCCTCCTCGCGCGCCTTTATTCTACCACTTCACTTTGCGTAGTAAAATTAAGTCGGTGTCGCTCGTGCTTCAGACCGTGAAAATGCACTTCGTGGAGCATTTCAACGTTCCAGTAGAAAAACTGTGGCATCTTTTTGTCAATCCCAACGGCTGGGATCCGTGGTTCACCGACGGTATGACGATAGAGACCTTCGAAGGCGGTCAGATCCACTTTCGCTGGAAGCGGATCACGGCTGACGAGATCGTCGAAGATCGCGGTGTGGTGATCTTCGTGGAAACTTTTAGAGTCTTCGAGTTCTGGTGGTACGAATATGAAGATGGCTTCAGATCGAGGGTCAAAATGACTTTCATACCGCACGGAAAGAACGGATCGTGGCTGAAGGTGGAAGATTCCGTGCTCGTCGACGGCGAAAAGGAGTTGTCGATCGCGCTCGGTTGCGCGTACGGTTGGGGTCAGATGCTGTGCCTTGCGAAGGCTTATGTGGAACGTGGCTTGATTCTCATTTAAGAAGTATTAACCGTTTGGCAAACCAGTTCAGGTAGCATAATATTATGAAGGATCGACGAACGAACAGACCAGGAGGTGGTGCAGATGCCATTCTACAGGTATGTTTGTGAAACATGCGGCTCTGAAAAGCGCGTCTTTCACGGAATGAACGAAAATCCGACAATCGTCTGTGATTGCGGTTCGCAGATGAAACGCTCCATCGGCAGAGTGGCTGTGGTCTTCAAAGGTAGCGGTTTCTACGTGACGGACAACAAGAAGAACGAAAACAAAAAGCAGACGAAGGGCGAGGAAGCTGCGTGATGGGGCAAACGCCCCATCAAACTTTTGAAGGGGGTGAAGCCGTGCAGGTTCACAGGATAGATCACGTCGGCATAGCGGTGAGAAACGCTTCTGAAAGGTTGAGGTTCTACACGGACTTTCTCGGTTTGAAATCGATACACACGGAAGAGCTTGCTGAACGTGGTATACGAGTCCACATGATAGAGATCGGCGAGAGTAAGATCGAGCTGCTCGAACCGATGAACGAACAAGCTGAGATCAACAAGTTTTTGGAGAGCAAGGGTGAGGGCATCCACCACATCGCGTTCAACGTGACGGGAATTGACGAAGCTGTCGAAATCGCGAAGAAAAACGGTTTTCAACCCCTCTCGGACGTGCCAAGGCCCGGGGCGGGTGGAACGCGCGTGCTGTTCTTACATCCGAAATCTGTCGGTGGGGTTCTGGTTGAACTGGTGGAAGGTCATCACTGAGGAGGAATGTGCATGGAAGAACTGATCAGGAAGCTCAAAGAACTGGAACAGAAGGTCGAACTCGGCGGAGGGCAGGCCAAGATAGAGAAACAGCACTCACAGGGTAAGCTGACGGCCCGTGAGAGACTCGCGCTCCTTCTGGACGAGGGTTCCTTCATGGAGTTAGACAAGTTCGTCAGGCACAGAGCCACGATGTTCGGCCTGGACAAAGAAGAGCTTCCCTGCGATGGGGTTGTGACAGGTATCGGAAAGATCAATGGCAGGCTGGTCGCTGTCTTTTCCCAGGATTTCACAGTGATGGGTGGTTCTCTGGGTGAAATGCACGCCAAAAAGATCATGAAGCTCATGGATTTGGCCATGGAACTCGGTATTCCTTTGATCGGTATAAACGATTCCGGTGGAGCGAGGATTCAGGAGGGTGTAGACTCGCTTTTTGGATACGGAGGAATCTTCTACAGGAACACGCTTGCATCCGGTGTTATACCGCAGATCACGCTTATAGCCGGACCGTGCGCGGGTGGCGCGGTGTACTCGCCCGCCATAACGGATTTCGTGGTGATGATCGACAAGACGGCCAAGATGTTCATCACGGGTCCGAACGTGATCAAAGCGGTGACCGGTGAGGATATAAGTCAGGAAGATCTCGGTGGAGCTTACGTTCACAACTCCAAGAGTGGGAACGCTCACTTTCTGGCCTCGAACGAGGAAGAGGCGATACAGATCGTCAAGAAACTTCTCTCTTACATTCCCCAGAACAACCTTGAGGAACCGGATTTCATTCCTGGAAACTACTCACTCTCGATGAACGAAGAGATAAACAGCATCGTGCCTGTGGAACCCACGAAGAGTTACGATGTCAGGAAAGTCATAGAAATGGTAGTCGATGAGGGTAGCTTCTTCGAAGTACACAAGAACTATGCGAGAAACATCGTGGTGGGTTTTGCGAGAATCGCAGGCATGAGCGTTGGAATAGTCGCCAACCAGCCTTCTGTGCTCGCAGGCTCGCTGGATATAGATTCATCCGACAAAGCCGCGAGGTTCATAAGGTTTCTCGACTGTTTCAACATACCCATCGTCACCTTCGTGGACACACCGGGTTATCTGCCGGGCGTGCAACAGGAACATGGAGGCATCATCAGACACGGTGCGAAGCTCTTGTTCGCTTACAGCGAAGCTACCGTTCCGAAGATCACCGTGATACTGAGGAAGGCCTACGGAGGAGCCTACATCGCGATGGGTAGCAAACACCTCGGGGCCGATCTGGTCGCGGCCTGGCCCACGGCGGAGATCGCGGTCATGGGACCGGACGGTGCGGCGAACATCATATTCAGAAAAGAGATAGAGAGTGCTCCAAATCCGGAAGAGAAGAGGAAAGAACTGGTACAACAGTACCGTGAAATGTTTGCCAACCCTTACGTGGCGGCATCGCGAGGATACGTCGATGCGGTCATAGAACCGACCAGGACCAGAGAATGGATCGCACAGGCTCTGGAGATCTGCCGTACGAAGGTTCAGTCGTTGCCGAAGAAGAAGCACGACAACATACCGTTGTGAGGTGGTGACATGTCCAGCAATATCAGCAATCTTACAGTGCTCGTGGTTGGAATTGGATCGGTTTTCCTGGTGTTCGTGATACTGTACATCATTTTTGTGATAATGGAAAAGATCTTCACCTCGAAACGACCGAAGGCTTCGGGCGGTGAGTTGAAAGCCACACAAGCTTTTGCCAAGACTGAGGAAAACGTCGAACGGGACGAAACCATGGAGGCGGCCATCGTCGGAGCGGTGATGGCCTACATGAATTCAGAGAGTGGCAAGATCGTCGTGCAACCTAAGGGTAGAATCTTTTCTTTCGAGGAGAGAACAACAAGCTGGAGAAAAAGCGGCTGGAAAGGAGCGAGAGGATGGCGCGCAAGTTCAGGGTGGTGATAAACAACAAAGAATACATCGTTGAGGTTGAGGAGATCGGAGGCTCGCCGATCGTTCAATCGGTTCAGCCCATCGTGGAAAAGCCGCAGGTGGTTGAAAAGCCACAGCAGGTGCAGACGCAGGCTGTGAAGTCGGAGCCGGTCAGAGTCGAACAACCCAAAGAGAAACCTACACCGAAAGCAGGTGGTTTAGAAGTCAAGGCACCGATGTCGGGTCTCATCGTGAGGGTGAACGTCAGCGAGGGACAACAGGTCAAGCGAGGTCAAACGCTGCTGGTCCTCGAAGCCATGAAAATGGAGAACGATATCATCAGCGAACACGATGGTACCGTGCTGAAAGTGCTCGTGAAGGAAGGAGACAGCGTGGAGACTGAGCAAACGCTGCTCGTGATTGGTTGAGAAAGGAGGTCGCACCGATGGAGCTGAAGGTTGTCAGTTTTGCGCTGGGGGAAGAAAAATTTGCGCTGGACATCATGAACATCGACAGCATAGTGGAAGTTGGAAAGATCGTGAAACTGCCCGAATCTGCCGACTACGTTGAGGGGATCATGAACCTGCGCGGCAACGTGATACCGATCATCAACCTGAAAAGGAAATTCTCCATGCCAGACACGGGCCGTTCGGCGTCGGCAAAGATTGTCGTCGTGAACATGCAGGACAAGAAGGTTGGCCTTCTCGTCGATCAGGTGCACGAGGTGCTCACACTGACCGATCAGCAAATAGAACCACCTCCGGCGGGCGTTGGAGGAACAAGGGCAAACTTCGTCCTGGGCATAGCCAAGATAGGCGAAGAACTGTTGATCATTCTGAACGCTGAGGAAATCCTGTCTAAGGAAGAGAAAATTGCCCTTGAGAATCTGAAGGTTTGAAGAACCTGACGAACCAGACGTCAGGTTCGAAGAGGCCTTCGCTCGCGCTGAACGCCACGAGCCGTCCATCAGGCGAGAACGATGGATAAAATGCATCCTGCTTCAATTCTTCCGTGAGGCACCATTTGTCGTTAGTCTGCAGGTCCTTGATCCATATGGCGTAGTAACCCAGACAGTTGCAGGAGTACGCAAGGTAACGTCCATCCGGGGAAATTGCCGGATCGTGTTCGTTGTAGAAACCATCCTCGACGCACACGACGCTTCCTTCAGGCGTGAGCGCATAGATGCCAAAGTTGGCTTCTTTGAGGCCAACGAAGTAAATCGTTCCATCGTGCGCGGCCGGTGAGAACACCATATCGAAGCCTTCCATGTCCAGTTTGGTTCGACGTCGCGCGAGCGTGGCTTGGTACATGGCGTTACCAGCTTCTGTGTCCTGAACGTACAAGAGCGTGTTGTTATCCAGCCACGCTGGCGAGTAGGCTGGTGCGTTGCCAGCCGAAATCAGAACGATATTCCTCGCATGGTCTTCGATCGGCATCACGTAAATGTTCCAAAAACCGTGCAGAGATCCCTGAAATGCGAGTCTCGAACCGTCAGGTGAAAATCTGGGAAAATATTCGCTGCTGCCGTGAACCGGCAGAACTTTCAAAGTGCCCTGTGTCAGGTTCAACAAGGCGATGTTCCTGTTACCGTTAAGCCTGTCGGTGATGAACGCGAAAAGTTCACCGTCGGGGCTGAAACTGCTATATTCGTCCACCGAGGGATGATAGGTCACACGCAGATACTTTTCGAACTGGCCATTCACCAGCAGTCTCAGAGCGGCTTTTTCAAGTGGATAGTGCGCACACTCTCTGACGAACTCTCTGTAGGGTCGTTCTTCCTTCGGCGAATAGCTGCAACTGTAAACGACGCTGTCGAACTCCAACCAGCTGCCGTAATAAGTGTTTCTCGTTGCGTCGTAGCTGACAGAAAAGCTCAAACTGTGCTCCTCTTCGGTCAAAGCAGAGGCATTGCTCGTGGGTGTTGCTCCATCCATTTCGATGGTGACGAGCACGTTCTGAGGAATGAGCGAGAGAATGGAGCTGGCGACATCGCTGGCAAGCTTTTTGCTCTGCTCGTCAGAGACAATCGTGATTTTTAGGCTGATGGTCGCAAAACAACTTATGAACGTGAACAACACGAAAAGTAACGAAAACCTTCCTGCGCTCATCGATAAAATTGTACCATCGGATTAAAGGATTCTGAGCGTTCGTCGATCAATAATATAGAGAAGGGGTGCACCCATGAGTGTGGATTCTGTGAGAATGGATCCTCATCACAACGTGAATACTGTGAACGTGAACAGGGCTCAGGCTGAGAGCGTGAAACAGCTACAGTTGAACGTGGAAAAAGCTTCCGAAGAGCCTCAGAAGCAACAGAACGATGTGGATCTCTCCAAGACGATGGACTCGCTCAAGAAGACCTTTGAAAGGCTCAGCAGGTTCTTCAAGACGGAGGCCCAGTTCACGATAGAGCGTGAACTCAACATGATAATCATCAAGATAAAGGACAGGGACACGGGTGAGATCGTCAGGCAGATACCACCGGAGGTAGCCGTCAGAATCGCGAAGAACCTGCAGGAGCTGATGGGTATCCTTTTCGATGAGAAGGTGTGAGACATGGATGCCATATCCAAGATTGCCGCGAGTATAAACTACAGATACAGACCGTCAAACATTCAGTTCGGTGGCCTGGCCTCCGGATTGAACACGGCCGACATCGTGGACGCGTTAATGCAGATCGAGGCGAGACCAGCTGAAAGATTGTATCAGAAGTACGAGAGCCTGGGTCTGAAACAAAAGGCGTACCAGCAGCTGGAAGAAAAACTCGAAAACTTCGAAACCTTTCTGACCAGCTTCAAGCTCCAGGCCACGCTCATGGCGAAGGAAGTTTCTATAGATTCAGACAAAGTTTCTATCAGCGCTTCTGCCGCAGCTCTGGTTGGCAGTTACCAGATCAAGGTGCTGTCGATCGCGAGTAAAAGTTCCATGATCAGCGGAAGAACGATAGGGCCTGAGGTCGATCTTTCGACAAAGTTCGGCGATCTCGTCTACAGGTACAGCCCCACAGATTCCGTTTTGAAGATCCAGGTCGGTGCAACGATTCACACGGTGAACATCTCGACGGAAGACACGATCTCTGACATTGTCAACAAGCTCGACGACATCTTTGGTGATGGCAACGTCAGATTCGAAAATGGAAAATTGATCATCGAGAGCGATCAAGCCTTTGCCCTTCAAACTGAAGAAGGCACGTTCAGCCATGTGTTCAATCTGAAAGATGCTCCCATCGTTCAGGAGAGTGGAAAGTACGTTCTTCGCAGTACGGCACACGTGGGAGCAGTTTCAACGTACAGGACGCTGTCGCAGATCTCGGCTTACCGTGGTATATCGATCACGAGCGGCGTTTTGAAGATCAACAACGTTGAGATCAGCGTCGATACAGGCATGACGCTGAGCCAGTTGATAGACGCCATCAACTCGAGCAATGCGGGCGTGACGGCTGTCTACGATGAAAACTCGGACAGATTGATAGTGACATCGAACCAAACGGGTGCGAACACGATACTTTTTGAAGACAACGGTACAAATCTGCTCGCACTGCTTGGCATGGATGTAGGTCAATTCAGCATCGGCGGTGTGACACACGTTCAGTTGAGCAGCGACGGTGTGAACTGGATTGATCTCTACTCCTCCACCACCGAACTTAGCCACATGGGACTCTCGATAAAAGTGAGGGATTTGATCGAAACGCCTCTGAGTTTCAGCGTTGAGAACGACGTTGATTCGATCGTCTCGAAGGTAAAGGAATTCGTCGACAAGTGGAACGAGCTCATGGAGTACATTTACAACAAATACCACGAAAAGCCGGTGACGGACAAAAACCCCGAAGAGCTCAGCGAGGAAGAGAAGCTGCAGGGGATTCTTCAAAGAGACCCACTCCTGAACGAGATCTTTTTCAGATTGAGAGGTTTCATAACAACACGCATCGAGGGTGAGATCTCCTACCTTTGGCAGCTCGGTATAAGGACGAGTAGCTACGGTTATCAGAACATGAAGATGGGAAAGCTCGAGCTCGACGAGGACCAGCTGAGGGCGGTTCTGAGGGAAGATCCTGAGAAAGTGTGGGCCTTCTTTGGGGATACGAACGGCTTCGCGCAGCAGATTGAGTCTTACGTCAGAGAACTCACCAGATTCGGTGGAAGGATCGACAGCATCGCAGGCATAAGTGGAACAATAACGAATCAGATGAGAAGTTTGGCAAAGGAATTGCAGAACTGGCTGGAACGGTTACAGAAGAGAGAGGCGTATCTCTGGAGCAAGTTCTCCGCTATGGAACAGGTTGTGTCAAGGATGCAGGCTCAGGGCAGCTGGCTCGCACAGTTCACCAGCCTGAGCAGGAACAACCATTAAGTCTTCTTAGACAGTGTTATCTCGAACTCGTTCGGATCGGGATGGGTGAAGCTCACCTTGACCTTTTCCCTGTGAACCGGAACGAGGGCTTTGATCCTCTCCATGTAACCGGAGAAGCGCTGGTGGAGGTTTATCCTCACCGAAGTGTACTGAGAAAGATCTATCTCCCTCAGCGCGTTGGACAGTCTCTTCAGCACTATCGTGGCGGACAACACTCTGCCTGAACCTTTGCAGATCGGACAGGTTGAGAAGAGCAGCTGCTCACTCGATGGGGTTCTTCTTTTTCTCGTCATCTCGAACAGTCCAAGGCGCGTGAACCCAAGAAGCTCCACGTGCGCCGGATCTTTCTCAAAAGATTCCCGAATTTTTTTGAACAGCCTGTCGTAGTATTCCCTGTTTGGCATGCCGATGAAGTCCACCACTACGATGCCACCTATGTTGCGCAGTCTAAGCTGCCTGGCAATTTCTTTTGCGGCCTCCATGTTGGTCCTGAGAGCCAGTTCCGCGTGGTTATTCCCGCCGGTGAAGCTCGCAGAGTTGACGTCGAACACGGTCATGGCTTCGGTCGTGTCAAGCGCCAGGTAACCTCCGCTGGGCAGGTCTATTGTACGTCTCTGTAAAAGGTTCAGCTGCTGGTAGATGCTGAAGCGTTCGAAGAGGTCTCCCTCAATGAAGTGCACAACGATGGATTTGCTGATCTTTTTGACCTCCTGTTTGACCAGCTCGTAGGCGTTCTCCTCGTTGACGTAAACTTCATCCACATTCTTGTTCAAACGTTCTCTCAGGATGTAATCCATCGCTGTGGGTTCTCTTCTCAGCAATTTCACCTTTCTCGACTTTTTGAAACTGGACAGGATCTGCTGCCATTCTTGCTTGAGCGATTGAAGCTCATCCTCTATGATTTCTATGGGCATACCTTCGGAGGCGGTTCTGATGACAAGGCCTTCGTTCTTCTCGAGTTTTGAAAAGAGCGATCTCAACCTCTCCCTTTCGCGTTGTTCGACGATCTTCTTTGACACATCCCTGACCCGGGATAGCGGAAAGTAAACTACGTAACGACCCGGCAGAGAGAGCTTGCACGTGAGCTGGGGACCCTTCTGCCCAACGGCGTCGTGTTTGACCTGGACTAAAAGCTTTGAACCCTCCGCGGGTTGCTTGCCGTTGAGCACCTGCTGCACGTAAGATTTACCAACATCACTGATCCTGAGAAAGCCATTCTTCCCCTCGCCTATGTCGACGAACGCTGCGTTCAGCCCGGGCACGATTTTCTGTATCACACCCACGTAGAGGTTCCCAGCTATGGTCTCGTTCTCTTCATCGAAGACCTCTTGAAGCTCGTCATCTTCAAGTATGGCACCACTGACAAAATTTTCATGAACGTTTATGATCAGAGCGGTGGACACACGCAATACCTCACTCAAAGAATTCGTAAAGGCTCAACTTTCCATCCTTTCTGAGGAGCAAGAGGTTGATCTCACCTGTCTCGCTGTTTCTGAACAGGAAAAACTGTCTATCCATAGCCTTGAACTGAAGAATGGCTTCCTCCATCGGCATCACGTTCAAAGGCAATCTCCTGGTTTCGGCCACTTCCTCCTCGCTTTCCTCCGCCACGCTCGAAATCTCCAGTTGCTTGGGTTCCCTGTGTTTATCCCTGATCGTCGATTTGAGCTTTTTGACCTTCTTTTCCAGCGCGTCGCACAGGTTGTCTATCGCCGCGTAGAGGTCAGGATCTTTCTCCTGAACGACGATCACGTTACCTCTGAGATTGATGTTCGCCTTCACCACGTAATTCACTGCGTCCTTTTCGGCTTTGATTTCCGCCGAGACGAGTTCTTCATCCCTGATCACTCTGTCGACTTTCTCGAGCCTTTTCTCCAGATACTGCTGCATTGCAGCGGTAGCTTCAAAGCCTCGCGTCGTAAACCTGTAGTTCATTCACTCACCTCCCAAGAATGTCCTGTCTGGCTTTCAAATAGCACTCGAGCGCATCAAGGTTTTCCTGCATCCTGACGAAGCTGTGACCATACAGCGTGACGAGTGAATAGATCAGATAGGACGCGTCGTATGTTTTCGAAAGACACGTCGAAAGCTGCACGTCGTTTTCCGAAAAGAACTTCTGTTCCTCAGCTTCCAGTGATTTCATCGCAGACAACAGCTGATGCTCCAGCAAAACCAATCCGGCGAGCAAGAGCAAGAAACCGAACGGAAGAACGAGTGTCAAGAGCAAACCGGCAACGGATGCCGAGAGCCCTAGAAGCATCCAGAGTTCGTCTCCGGTCAAGATCAAGGTCGAATATTTCGCAAACTTCTCAGAGAGCTGTCGCTGAACTTCTCGGATCGAGCCACGCCATTTGAGAAATCCAACAAACAGTCCAAGCCCGCTCACGAAGGCCAGACCCTGTGTCACGCCGAGGAATCTGTTAGCGTAGAGCGACCAGGATGCAACAACGATCACCGAGGCTATCAGGCCAAGAAAGTTTGCAATGAAGAAAATCAGGCCACAGTAGACCATCAACTGATTCGACGGTTTCCTCTTAAGATCGAACAGTTCATTCAACTGTTTCACACTTCATCCCCCCAAAATCCAAAAGAGTGTCGACAGAATCAGTAACAGGACGCACAGAATTATCAACCAGACCGATTTTCTTTTGAATTCGTTCGGTATCTTACTAAAAACGCGGAACGCTATCACGAGCAGAATCAGCAAAGCGCACGAAAGCACCAGAAGGAGCGTCATTGCTGACACTTGATTGAATTCTTCGCTGCGAGAATGATTTCAGCATCGTCGGTATCGAAAATGCTGGTTATGAGATTTATAGCAAGCCCTTCGACAGTGAGTTTGAGGTTCTTTCCCGTGACAACGGTCGGTGGACTAATGACGATCCTGCAACCGACCTTCTCAAGATTCATGGCCAGCGCACCAGCGATCATGTTTCCAAGCTCTCCGATCGCACTCATGGCAAGCTCGTCAAGAGTGTCGTACTGAAGTCCCATCATCTTCGAAACGATCTTCAGCGCCGTGGTCGGGCTGAAGGAATATATCAAATTACCATCCACACCGCCGCTGAAACCAATCACAGTGACCATGTCGTACTTCGGCTTGATCTCCTTCAGAAGACCCGGCTTCCCAACAGCAGGTGTGATGTTCAGAAGGGTTTTCAACGTGTTCACAACGGCTGCTATCAGCGCGTTCACGATGCGCGCATCCACTGTTGATACCTCCTCATTCCCAGTATTCGGCCAGTTTCACATCCACTTTCAGCGGTACTGATAATTTTACCACCGTTTCCATAATCTCCTTGACCCTGTTTGTAACCAGTTCGGCTTCTTCGTTCGGTACCTCAAAAACGAGTTCATCATGGACCTGCAGAATCATCTTCGTCTTTAAACCGTTCTCCTTCAGGAACCTGTGAACGGCGATCATCGCAAGTTTCATTATATCGGCCGCCGTACCCTGTATGGGCGTGTTGACTGCGATCCTCTCACCTTCCTGTCGAACTGAGGAGTCGGAAGATCTCAGCTGAGGTACCTCACGCTTTCTTCCAAAAAGTGTTCTCACGTGCCCGTGAGTTTTCGCGAAGGCCACAGTCTTTGTTAAATACTCTCTGACGTTTGGATAGAGCTCGAAGTACTCTTTTATGAAAGCCTCCGCCTGTCGGTAGGACAGTCCCGTCCGTTGCGACAGGCCGTACGGTGAAACACCGTATATGATCGAAAAGTTCACCATCTTGCCTATGGATCTCTCCCGAGGTCCGACGTCCTCCTCCTTGATGCCGAAGATGCGAGCTGCTGTAAACGTGTGAACATCCTTGTCTTTAACGAACGCCTCGATGAGGTTCTCATCCTTACTCATGTGCGCAAGCACTCTCAATTCGATCTGTGAGTAATCTGCGCTTAGGATCTTCCATCCACTCTTCTGTGGCACGACGGCCTTTCTGATCTCCCTGCCTTCCTCATACTTGCTGGGAAGATTCTGCAAGTTTGGATCGCTGCTGCTCAATCTTCCCGTCGCAGTACCGGTTTGATGGAAACTCGTGTGGATCCTTCCGGTCTTTGGATGTACGAGCCTGGGCAACACATCCAGATACGTGGATTTCAGTTTCTGATACTTCCTGTAGGAAAGTATCAGCGGCACAATAGGATGTTCCTCAATCAAATCTTCCAGGACATCAGCTCTTGTGGACGGCTCACCACCTGGAGTTTTACCCTTCGGCTTGATCTTGAGCTTTTCGAACAGCACGTAAGCCGTTTGCTTCGGAGAGTTCAGATTGAACACTTCTCCCGCCAAGTCGAATATCTGCTTCGAAAGCTCGTTCATCTTCGCGCTGTATTTGAGAGATAGATCCTTCAGATAGGAGACATCCATGTACACACCCGCGAGTTCCATCTCCGCAAGCACCACTATCAAGGGCATTTCTATCTTTTCGAACACGTCCGTCAGACCCTGCTCGTGCAGTTTGACGTTCAAAAGCTCGTAAAGCCTTCGCGTCACGTCCGCATCCTCGGCTGAGTACTTCGTGGCATCCTGAACGTCCACATCAGCGAAGGTCACGGCGCTGAACAGAGGAGAAGTACTCTTGACCAGCTCGTCGAAACTCATCATTTTGTAGTTGAGGAACTTCAGGGCGAGTTCGTCGAGCCCGAACCTCTTCTCGTCTGGATTCAGAAGATACGCCGCGATCATCGTATCGAAAGCCGGCGGGTTCGGCGTAATGCCGTGCGCCATGAAGACAGAGTAGTCGTACTTCAGGTTCTGTCCAACGATTTTAATCGTCTTATCCTCGAGTATCGGTTTCAAACCTTTCAGGACCTTCTCCAACGGCAGGTTGGGACCTCTTCTGTGACCCACAGGCACGTAATGACTGCTCTTGTCAGGCAGGGCGACAGATATTCCCACCAGGTGTGCACTGAGTGGATCCAAAGAATCCGTTTCTGTGTCTATCACGACGTACTGGCTGCTGTGCATGCGCTGTAAGAGCTGCTCGAACTCTTTCTCGGTCAGGATCGCTCTGTAAGGCGTCTGTTCAGGCTGCTGAGTGTAGAGTCCAAGCTCTTTCATCAGGCTCGAGAACTCGAGTTCTTTCAGAAATTCGATCAGTTCTTCCTGTTTGAAACCTTGATACCTCAAATCTTCCCAGTTCAGGCCAAGTTCCAGTTCGGTCATCAGTGTTACGAGCTTCTTGCTCTTGAAGGCGTCTTCTTTGTTTTGAAGGAGCAACTTCCCCAGCCTGCTGTTTCTGTCGATCTTCTCGTATATCTCTTCCAGACTACCATACTTCGATATGAGCTCGACTGCCGTCTTGGGGCCGATTCCACGCACACCGGGCACGTTGTCCACGGTATCGCCCGCTAGGGCCAGCAGATCCACGATGTGCTTGGGGGAAACCTGGAACTTCTCTAAGACCTTCTGCTCGTCGTACAGCTCCAGCTCTGAAATGCCTTTGATGGGTCTCCAGACCTTTATCTTATCGCTCACAAGCTGAAGAACATCCTTATC
Source organism: Pseudothermotoga sp. (assembly GCA_003510135.1). Taxonomy (GTDB): domain Bacteria; phylum Thermotogota; class Thermotogae; order Thermotogales; family DSM-5069; genus Pseudothermotoga_A. The sequence goes on along the minus strand of DOKY01000034.1, from coordinate 25,686 downwards.
TCCGCTGACGATGTGAACCTCTTCGAAACGACTCTCGCCCTTTTTCGCGAGCGTTGCGATCACATCATCCGCCTCGCACCCTTCGTACTCGAGCACCTTCACACCCAGCGCTTCGACTCCTCGTTTTATGTAAGGCAGCTGTTGCAACATCGCATCCGGCGTCGGGGCTCTTTGTGCCTTGTATTCGGCGAGCAACTCGTGACGGTATGTCCTCGTCTTCTTGTCCATAGCGAAGCCCGCGTAATCTCCTTCCCTGACGCGCTCTCTGAGAAACTTTATCATCATGCGCATCAGACCGTACGTGGCGTTCGTTGGAGTGCCACCGCTCGTGCTGAGGGACTGGTCTATCGCGTAGTAAGCCCTGTACGCCAGACCGGTACCATCAAAGAGAAACAGTCTTGCCATTTTTCTCGAGCTCCCTCAGCTCTTGCAAGATTTCCACTGCCTTCCTCAGGTGCGGTATCACGATCGAACCACCCACGATCAGCGCAACGTTGAAGATCTCGAAAAATTCCTCGTCGCTCGTTCCGAGCTGGAAAAGCCTGATCATGTGGTACGCTATACAATCGTTGCACCTGAGGACCATCGAGGCCACCAGACCGAGCATCTCTTTTGTCTTCGTGTCCAGAGCGCCCCTCTCGTACACCTGAGCGTCCAGGTTCATGAAACGTTTCGTGTGAAGGTTGCCTTTCTCTTCAATCAACCTGTTCAACTTTGCCCTGTAATCAACAAATTCTTCCACCATTCACGCACCACCAACCCTCATTGGAAGATCGTGAGAAAAGACAATCCAGTCACACTCTTCAGACATTTTCCTGAGAAACTCCGCCGTGGCATCTTTCTTGTAACCCTTCATGTATTCGAAATACTCGATCCTGCTGTAACATATATCCCCCGGCATGAGGACTTTACCCATGTTCTCAGTCGTTATCAGCAGAGAGACATGTTCCGAAGAATGGTACGGAGTATGGTACACCTTCACGCAGTCGAAGAGCACATCGCTGTCTCTGAGCGTATGGACCTGCTTCCAGCTTTGAAGAACCATCGTGTAGAACGGTCCGGCGATTGGACCGAAGGCGGCGTAATTTCTCTCTCTGTACTTTTCGTGGACGTGAACCGTGGCGTTCCTGAAAAAGATGGAACAGAAGATGTGATCCATGTGTATGTGCGAAACTATCAGGTCCGTCACGTCCTCGGGTTTGATATTCTTCTCTTTGAGCGTTCGTTCCAGAGCCTCCCAGGCTGGAAAACCACCCGGTTCTATGAGCACCGTTCTTTTCTCATCGCTGAGCAGCGCCACTGTGCAGTAAGGTGCCATCACGTACGGTGGAATTCTCATGCTACCGCCAGGTACAAGAACTTCGAACCTCATCGCTCTCACCCCAGAAGAAAACTGAGAAAGGCTATGAAAAGACAGTAATAGGCGAACCATCTCAACTTTCGAACCAAAACTACCTTCTTCAAAACCACGAGCGCCAACAAACTGCTGAGAAAAGAAACCAGAAATGCTAGGTTCATCGCCAGAGAAGCTTCTCCGAGCTTCAGCAAAGATGCGCCCAGAAGAACCGGTATCGCCATGAGGAAAGTGTACGTAACAGATTCTTCTCTTCTGTAGTCAAGCAGGAGCGCGGCAGACAGCACCATCCCGCTGCGTGACACTCCGGGCAGAACGGCTATCGCCTGGAACAGACCTATCAAAAGCGCGTGCTTTGGACTCATTTGATCTAAACTTCTATCGCCGTCTTTCAGGGAAGCCAGCAATAGGAAGACGGCCGTGACGATGAAAAAGAACGGTAAAAAACTCAGGCTGGAAAATACACTTTCAACCTGCTCTTCGAACAGCAGTCCAACCAGCATCGCGGGCAATGTTGAAATCAGCAAATTTATCAAAATCCTCCAGTTCTTCAACGCCCTGAAAATGCCTCGATAAACTAACAATACAATGGCGAGCAAGCTACCTGCGTGCAACATGACAACCATTTGCAGATCTATATTGACCTGCAAGAGATTTGAGAACAACAAAAGATGACCCGAGCTCGACACGGGTAAAAATTCGGTCGCACCCTGAAGCGCCGCCAGGAACAGCTGGTTCAGAATCCTTCCTCCTTTGCGATCTTCAGAAACTGAATGCCATGTTCTTTCAGCAATCTTTCTATCTGTTTTGGCTCGTGAGCGTCGAGTTTTACGGACACGCTTCGGGAACCGTCACGCTTAACCGTGTTCACTGCAAGCACGTTTATGCTGTTCAGTGCGAAAACGTCGAACACCTTTTTGAGCTCGCCAGGCCTGTCCTTCAGCTCAAGCAGGACACGAACACCGGGCTCGTCCATGGCAGTGATCGCGACGAACGCTTCCAGCACTTCTGTCAACGTGATCACACCTGTGACTTTCATATCAGAATCCACAACCGCCAGGCAGCGCTCCTGCGATTCCCTGAAGGTCAGGGCGGCTTCTTCAATGTAGCTGTCTTCGTGTGTGAAGAAGTCCGGAAACACGACGTAGTCTTCAACTTTTGATTCGAGTTCAGCGTTGGCGATGTTGTTCTTGTAGACGAAGCCACTGAACTTTCCTTCTTCATCCACGGTGACGCAGTAGTCCGTTCTGTACTTTCTCATTTGACTGAGCGCCTCCTGAACGGTTGCTTTAACGCTGATCAGGGGAAAATCTGTGTTCATCCAGTTCCTTACAAACAATCGAATCGCCCCCAAATCTGAGAAGGTTTCTCACAGTTGTATCTAAAAACATTTTACCATTTCCTAGTAGTAGTAATAAATATAGCGGTGGTAAATTTCGTAACGCAAATTTTGCGTGACGCAGGATGCGGTATTCAAGGTAGAAAGAATGCATTGACGGGGTGGTAGATTGCGTGGTAAGTTGCGTGGTAAATTTCTCAGCCAGAGTGGTAAATTGGTGCTCAAAGTCCCTTGGATTCTGAATCTTTTGGGTGGTAAATTTCTTAAGGGCGCATGATTAGAGAAAAATCACATTTTGGACTATTCTAGTCCAGCTTTTGTGATACCATCCTATCTCAGAAAAGAAAAGGCTTTGGAGAAATCTACCACCTCGAAAAGCTCTACTGAAGCCACTTTTAGACGAAATCTACCACCTTTCCACATGTTGTGGTGTGTAATCTACCACACAATATGTAGTGTTGTGGTAATGCGCCTAACATTGGTCCCACTGTGGTAAAATGTATGCGAAAAATGTTGTTCCAGGGTGGTGAACGTTCGTGGCCAAAGTCATCGTCGTTACGTCTGGAAAAGGTGGGGTTGGCAAAACAACAGTTGTGGCCAACCTTGGATGTACGCTTGCCAAGCTTGGTGACAAAGTGTGCGTGATAGATGCAGACATAGGGCTGAAGAACCTCGATGTGGTGCTTGGTCTGGAAAACAGAGTCGTGCACACGCTGCTCGATGTGGTGAACGGTAAGGTTAGTGCCCAGGAAGCTCTGGTGAAGCACAAGCAGCAACGCAACCTGTACCTTCTGGCGACTTCGCAGGTTGCGACCAAAGAAATGGTCTCACCGGAGGACATGAAGGCGGTCGTGAAAGCGTTGCACCCGCTTTTTGACTACATCATCATAGATTCTCCCGCAGGCATAGAGAGGGGATTCAGAAACGCTGTCGCACCGGCCGAACTGGCGCTGATAGTCACCACGCCAGAACTGCCGGCCCTTTCCGATGCGGACAGAGTCGTTGGTTTGCTCGAGAATCTCGGTTTCGACGAGAAAGCGATGAAGGTGGTGCTGAACAGGTTCAAACCAAAGATGGTGAAGGCTGGGGAAATGCTCACCGAGCAGGATGTTGCATCGACACTTGCGCTGGAGATAGTCGGCGTTATTCCGGACTGTGAGGACGTAATCATCGCCACAAACAAAGGTATACCCGTTGTGCTGAATGGAGATCTTGGTGTGGCAAGAGTTTTCGAGAACGTTGCGAGACGCCTCAAGGGGGAAACCATACCGTTGGATCAGGATCTGGCTCAGGTTCAGGAAAAAGGTTTCTTGACTTTCCTCAGAAATCTTTTCACCAGGAAGAGGAGCTGATGACTATGTGGTTCTTCGGCCTCTTCAGCAGAAAGAAGAAGCGAGAGAAGAGCAGGGACACCGCTTACAAAAGGCTGGAGGCCATTCTTGAGAGGAGAAGGCCCGTCTCTGTTACGGAGATCGTCCCCAAGGCTGAGTTCGAGGAGAACTCTGAGAAAATAAAAGAGAAGATCATCACCTGGGTGAGTGACACCTTCAAGGTTTCCCCCGAGAGAGTGAAGGTCGAGTTCGAAGAGCACAACGGCTACATAGTGATCATAACCAACGTCACGTTCGAGTGAGAAGACCATGAAGAACTTCTCTGTGAGAACGAAGCAACGAATCGAAATGGTCGATGTGACCGAGCAGGTTCAACAGATCGTGAGAGAATCGGGTGTCAGGAGCGGTGTTTGTTTGGTGTTCGTGCCACACACTACGGCCGCCATCACGATCAACGAAGGCGCTGACAGTTCTGTTCGGCTCGATATCACGGAGACACTTTCCGAGCTCGTACCTTTTGGCGCCAGCTATCACCATCTGGAAGGCAACAGCGACGCTCACATCAAAGCAAGCTTGATAGGCCCTTCGGTGACGATCCCTGTGGAGAACGGTAGACTCGCCCTCGGTACCTGGCAGCGCGTGTTCTTCTGCGAGTTCGACGGCCCAAGGGCGAGACAGATCTTCGTTCAGATCGTCGAAGCCAAATCCTGAACGAAGTAAACCATCGGTCCGGGAATTCCGTTGAAATTCGTCGCATACTCGATTGTGTAGGCTCCCGCGTTTATGAAATACACGATATCGTCTAAGGTGATGTTGTAAGGAAGCATCGCATCGTCATATATTTTGTCAACGCTGTCACATGTTGGCCCAGCCAACACGAAAGGCATCTTCTGCTCGTCCTCTTTTCCTTCCACCACAATTTCGTAACGGAAGTTCTCGATGGTCTCCATCAGACCGTGGAATACACCGGCATCGATGTAAACCCATTCTTCGCTACCACGCCGACACCTCAGCAAGACTCTTGTGACCAGTATCGCCGCATCTCCGACCATCGAACGTCCTGGTTCGGCGAAAAGTTCCAAATCCTTTACTCCAGAGAGGTACTCATTGATCGCCTGCTGAACAATGTTTCCGATTTCATCCACGGTCGGTATAGGTTTGACGTGTTTGACGGGTATACCTCCACCTATGTCGAGGACGTTCAGGTTGATTCCATACAGTTTCTCGGCCCAGTAAAAGACGCGTGCCACACTTTCGATCGCGTTCCACCAGCTTTTTGGATCGTAGTTCTGAGATCCGACGTGGAAACTCACACCGATTGGTTTCAGTCTTAACCTGTCTGCCTGCTCGATGAGCTGCACGGCGGTCATAGGATCTGTTCCGAACTTTCTCGAGAGTGGCCAGTCGCTGTGCCTGTTTTCAACAGCGACACGGATCACCACCTGAGATCCTGGGGCGTTCTCCGCTATCTTTTCGAGCTCCATGGGTGAATCGGCCGCAAACAGGTTCAAACCTATGTCGTAGGCGTAGGTAATGTCCTTTTCCCGCTTGATGGGGTTCGCGAAGATCATCCTGTCGGGTGTAACATTCAGGCTCAACAGTTTGTTGATTTCGCCGACCGACGCCACGTCGAAACTGCTTCCAAGATCCCTGAGTCTCTCGATGATTCTCGGGTGACTGTTGGCCTTCACCGCGTAGAAGATCCTGCAATTCGGGATGGCACTTGCAAGCTTTCTGTAGTTTTCCTCAACTATGTCGAGGTCAATCAGCAAAAACGGTGTTTCAAGCTTTTTTGCAGCTTTCCTGACGAGTTCGTTCACCGTCATCCCTTCATCCCCACTTTTTGTGAAATCTTTTCGCAGATTTTTTCAAGGAAATTTCTGTCGTTCTCATCGAAACTGTTCAGCACGTGACTGTCGATATCGAGTTCACCGAAGACCTCTCCATTGACAACGATCGGCACCACAATTTCCGATTCGACCTTCGGACTGCACGAAAGGTAGTTCGTTTCTTTAGACACATCCTGAACCACGAACGTCGCTCTGCGTTCGGCAGCCTGGCCGCATATGCCCCTTCCAAACGGAATCCTCACGTGTTCTGTTGGCTCCCCAACGAACGGTCCCAGCACGAGCTCGCCACGTTTTGAAGGATCGGTGAGGTAGAAGCCGACCCAGTTGTAATGGGGTACGTTCTCGTAAAGCACCTTGCAGATCTGCTCCATGGTTTTGTCAAGTTCTTTTTGTGCGAATGCTTCCTCGATCTTGTTCCAAAGTCTTGCAAAAAGTTCCTTTTTCGGGACGTAGTCACCGTACCTTTCACCTCCCTTGAAGCCAAGAGCAGCTTGATAGGCAACATAGGGAAGTTCGTCCAGCTTCTTGTTGTTCCAGAGGCTCAAAAGGTCTATCATTATCACCCATTCGCGTTTACCCTTCACCGCGACCCAGTTTTTGATACCAAGCAGACCAGTCAGCACGATCACGAACTCCTCTTGTTTTAGCTCGAACAGCTCGTGCTTTGCAGTGATCAGTTTCGAACAGTGGTACTTCTGTTCGTGCGAGATCGAGTGCCAGTACTGCATGAGTCTGTCGAGGTTTCGACGCTCCATGTTCTTCAACAGTGTGACGATCCATTCTTCAGACAAGTTCAGCGTCTTTTCGTACTCGTCTATCAGTGGTTCATGCTTCGCTCTGTAGATCTTCCAGTATTCATGCCAGTGGTTCTTGTCGTAGCGCAAGATCTCGAAGAAATCGTCCGCAATGTTTTGAACAACTTTCCTCACTTATTTTCCCTCCCACAGGCAGCAAGCAAATCTTGGAGTGTCACGCTCGTGAGTGTTTCCTTTAAGCAACTCATTAACTTGTCCCACACCATGTTCTTAACGACGCAGCTTTCTCTATCGTCACGACTACAGATGTCTGGATCGCACTTAACGATCCTGTCCAGTTCGTCGACCGCCGTCATGATGTCGTAAGCGGTGACCTGAGACGGATCCTTGGCGAGTTCATAACCTCCACTTCTTCCGCGCTTTGCTTTGACGATGCCAGCTTTCCTCAGCTGTAACACGATCTTCTCTGCGAACTCCCTTGGCACGTTCGTTCTTTTTGAGACGTTGGTGAGAGAGGTCAGTTTTTCACATCCAGCTATGGAAAGGAGTATTCTGAACGCGTACTCACTCTTAACGGTGATGCCCAAAGAGATCACCTCATCCTCGACGTGACAAGATAAACGTCGACCTCGTTGCGCATGTTCTGCAGAGCCCGCTGTGGACTGTTGACGTAAACGTCGACAATGTTACCTTTTATGAGAAGTCCGGTGTCCTCGACCACGAAGAGACCGAAATTAGGCTTGTCCGCGAACTGCGGTATGTACACGATACTGCCTAAAGGAATGACGGAAGGATCAGCAGCTAAGGTTCTCCACTCTTTCGGGATCGTCCCGAGCGCAGTGATACGAAAAGTTGGATGTTCCGGCAGCTTTCCATCGTCCCATTCTGAGTAGAATGTGGCTTCGAACCTGCCGACGTATTTGAGAAGGATGCGCAGAGGATCTCTCGGCTCTCCGTCTATCCATATCTCGAAATGGAACAGACCGTTCACCGTTCCTATAACCTGGCCCTTGCTGACCCAGCTGTTCGCGGTCACGTTCAGCGTCGAGAGGTTTCCGTACACCGCGAGTACGCCGTTTCCATGATCGATGCGCACATGATAGCCTTTCTCATCCTGAAGGATGCTCACGATTCTCCCAGGCAGGATGGAGAACACGCGAGAACCGCTCTCCAGGCTGATTGTTATACCCGTTGCGACGCCACCGCTTGCAGGTCGGCCGAACGTCGAGACCACGTCCCCCAGACTCAGAGGTTTCTCCAGCGGATAAGCGAACAGAGAACTTCTGTCCGTGATGGGAATCTTTATCCTCTGGCCTACGAGCAGTTTGTTGGGATCCTGTATGTTGTTCAGTTCCACGATGAGTCTGAGCTTGTCCTGTCCAAGACCGTAGGCGCGCATGATGCTCGAGAGCGTGTCGTTGGGTTTCACCACGTAGGTTATGTATTCCTGATCGAGCCTCAGAAACCTTTCTCTATCGTATTCCCGCACGGTGCCGCGCAGCGTCTCCAGCTCCAAACTGAGCTGTCTGACCAGTGCGGTCGTGTTCGCGATGTAGGTCTGAAGGTCTGCAGGGCTTGTGACGATCTGCCTTGAGGAAAACTCTTCGAATTTTCTCTCCAGCTCACGTTTCAACCCGATCTCGAGCTCTTGCATTTTCGATTTCACCTGGAAGAGCTCTCGCTCGATCGCCGATACGTTCACGATGGTCGCCTGCGGGGTTGTTGAGAGCGTGTCGAAGGCCTTCTCGAGGGCACTCAACCTCGATGAAAGCTCGATCAGTTCGCCTATCTGGTTCGAAATCGACGTGAGATTGTTCTCCAAGCTGCTCAATCTTTTAGCCGTTTCCTCCGCGTTGACCTGCGACAAAAGTTCCTCGGTGCTTCTGACGAACCTTTCGTAGGCGAGTTGCTGTTGTTTTTGCGCCGTTTCCAGGTCCGAGATCTTGTATATGAGCTGGCGTACGTCTGAGACGTTCAGCGCCACGGACAGCTGGTTGAAACGCATCTCTAGGGAAGTGATCCGTGCCAGAATCTGGTTCACATCGTCCTGCGAGACTGCCGGTATGCTCCTCTGCTCGCTGATCAATCTTTTTGCAGTTGTCAATTCCTCGGAGATTCTCTTCACGTCGTTCTGAAGGCTCTCGACTGCTTTCTGGTTCGAATAAACGCTCCTCTCGAGTGCCGCGAGTCTATATTCGAAATCGTCGAGTTTTCTGTTGATCTGTGCCAAAATGTCCTCATCGTACCGCGCGCAGGCAAAGAGCAGTGCTGTCAGCAGGAACATCAAGAGCCATCTTAGAGTTTTCATTTCTCGAGAGAAACCTCCTGCCATTCTTGTCTGGCTTGTTTCACATAGATCGAACCACTCTTTGAGAACCTCCTGAACAGTTCAGAGAACCAGCGCACCGATTCCTTTCTGTTCCCGAGACGTTTTTCGATCTCACCGAGGTAAAACAGCACGGCGATCTGGCGGTCTTCCGAAAGATCTTCTTCCATGTAGCTTTTCAGAAACAGTTCCTTCGCTCGTTCCAGAGCCCTCTTCTCCTCGTCTGGCGCACCCGCGTCTCTGTAGAGCCATGCCAGTTTCAAGAGGCTCTCTGCAGCTCGGAACGACTTTTTTCTCGCAACGTACATCGCGGCGGCAATGTTGTACTGTACGGCGGCGTCTCGGATTTTTTTGTTTTCGCTCAGATCGATTTCGATCTGTTTCAGCTTCTCGTGCATCCTGGCGATAGTTTCGGCTTGCAAAGATGTCAGATCCCCGAAATCGTCCTCGAACGATGTGTACAAACACTTCGGACAGCTCACCAGCTGAAACATGAGCACGTTCACACCATCATAAACGGGCTTCAGGTCCGATTCTCGATTCTTGATCTTGATGGCGTCGCTGAAGATCCTGACCGCCTCGAATTGGTTCTTGCACACGGGACAAACGTAGTTTTTGTTCCAGAAGGTTCGCAAACTTTCAGCCTCCAGGTATCCGAAAGGATTATACTCCCATTCTTTAAGACAGCAACGCCTCGACGAACTGGTTCGCATCGAAAGGTTTGAGATCCTCTACGCTTTCACCAACACCGATGAATTTGATCGGTAGAGAAAGTTCGTGCTTTATGGCCAGCGCAACGCCCCCCTTGGCCGTCCCGTCGAGCTTTGTGATTACGAGACCGGTCACGTTCACCATCTCTTTGAAGATCCTCGCCTGCACCAAGCCGTTCTGACCCGTCGTTGCATCTATGACGAGCAGCACCTCGTGTGGTGCTCCGTCGACCAGTTTTGCAACGACTCTGTGTATCTTTCTGAGCTCCTCCATGAGATTCTTTTTGGTGTGCAGCCTTCCTGCGGTGTCTATGATCACGATGTCCTTCGATTTCGATTTTGCATGGTTCACCGCATCGTATGCGACCGCGGCGGGATCGGCACCTTCCCCGTGCGCGATGACGGTGCAGTTGATCCTCTCACCCCAGACCTTGAGTTGCTCGATCGCAGCTGCCCTGAACGTGTCAGCGGCAGCCATCACAACGCTCTTACCCATGGCCTGGAACTGAGAAGCAAGCTTCGCCACGGTCGTGGTCTTGCCTGAACCGTTCACACCCACCACGCTTATCACGCTTGGAGAGCCCGTCAAATTCAGCGTGGTGTCGGCTTCCAGCAGTTCGACGAGGATCTTCTTCAGAGAAACGACTGGATCGTCTCTTTCCTGTTTAAGCTTTTCTATGATCCATGTCGTGGTCTGATGTCCTACGTCCGCGGCGATGAGCAGCTCCTCAAGCTCTTGAAGGGTTTCTTCGTCGATTCTGCCCGCTTTCAGAAGCTGTTTAATTCCATCGAAAAAGGACTTTCTCGTTTTTTCGAGTCCTTTCCTGAGTCTCTCAAAGAATCCCATGTTTCATCTACCTTTCTGTGGATCGTAAGAATCGAGCATGTTCACACACGTCTGCACGACTTTCGAGACGTTCGCTTCTATCCTGTTCTGATTCTTCTCGTTCCTCAGCTTCAACTCGACGAAACCATCCTGCAACGACTTTCCAACGGTGACCCTGAGCGGGAAACCTATCAAATCGGCGTCTTTGAACTTCATGCCCGGCGATATCTCTCGATCGTCCAGAAGGACTTCGATTCCTTTGTTGTTCAGTTCTCTGTACAGCGACTCGGCGAACTTCTTCTGTCTCTCATCGTTCATCGAAACGACGGTCACGATGACCTCATACGGCGCGATGGACCTTGGCCAGATGATTCCATCTTCATCGTTGAGCTGTTCCACAACGGCGGCCATGGTCCTGGAAACACCCCAGCCGTAGCAACCCATTATGAACGGCTTGAGGTTGCCCTCTCTATCCATATAATAAGCACCCATGGATTGAGAGTACTTCGTGCCGAGCTTGAAAACGTGTCCCAGCTCGATGCCCTTCATTGCCTGCAGAGGCTTTCCGCAGACGGGGCAGGGATCGTTCTCGACAACGAGCGTCAGGTCCGTGTAATGATCTGGATTGAAATCTCTTCCAACGTTGGCGTTCACGTAGTGGTAGTCTTCCTTCATGCCTCCAACGACCACGTTCTTCAGATGCTTCACGCCGTGGTCGGCCACGATGGGCACGTTCACGCCCACCGGTCCTATGAATCCGATGGGCACTTTGAACCTCTCGAAAACTTCGTCTGGGGTGGCAAGCCTCAAAGACTGGTCCTTCATGAAAACCTTCAACTTCTCCACGTTCAACTCCCTGTCACCCTGGATCAGCGCCATGACGAAACCGTTTCTGCCAACGAACAAAAGCGATTTGACGATCCTTCTCGGCTCGACGGATAAAAAATCTGCCACCTGCTGGACCGTACGCACGTTCGGTGTGTGAACGAGCTGGATTGGCTTTTCGTCTTCCTCGATTTTTTCGTACTCGCCTCTGTAGGGTGCCTGCTCGTCGCTGGAGGAATAGCCACAGTTGTTACACCTGAGCAGGTTCGTTTCACCAACCTGCGCGAAACTGACGAACTCGTGCGACTGACTTCCGCCGATCGCACCGCTTGCTGCCTCAACGATCATATATTTCAGGCCAATCCTCTCCACGATCTTGCTGTAAGCATCGCTGCACGCTCTGTAGGCTTCATCCAGAGATTCTTCGCTGTCGTGGAAACTGTAACCATCTTTCATGATGAACTCTCTGGCGCGCAGCAGTCCGAACCTCGGTCTGATCTCGTCCCGGTATTTCGGACCTATCTGGTACAAAAAGAGCGGAAGCTGTTTGTAAGAACGAACCTCATCCTTGACGAGGAAAGTGACCATCTCTTCGTGTGTGGGACCCAGCGCGAAGTCTCTGCCGTGTCTGTCTTTGAGCTTCATCATCTCGTCACCGTAATCATCCCAGCGCCCCGTCATCTGCCACAGCTCCGCAGGGTGAATGATGGGCATGGAAATCTCCTGAGCTCCGATCCTGTTCATCTCTTCCCTCACGATGTTTTCTATTTTCGAAAGCGTCCTCTTCGCCAGCGGCAGGTACGTATAAACCCCGGCAGCCGCCTTCCTGATGAACCCTGCCCTGTAGAGAAGCGCGTGACTCACGACCTCCGCATCTGCGGGTGGTTCCTTGACCGTTGGAGCGTAAAGTTGTGAGAATCTCACAGTTCACACCTCCGATTCTTACAGGTCCTTAATAGTATTCTATCGTGTGCGACAGTTCAGGGTCACATGACTTCATCACGATTCAGTTAATTCGATTTGACCTGTCTCTCACCTCCCGAGGCATAATAAAACTGAGGGGATATCATGAGAGAAACGCTCAGGGCAAACTCTATAGAGGAACTGCTATCACTTTTAGAGAAAAACTATGGCCCCGATTGGTATGACAAAGTGAATGTCCAGATAAATGAAACGTCTCGTCAAATAGAAGCCATAGTGGAACCTCTGAAGACAGCAGATATTCAAACAATTCTGGAAAACATAGACTCGATCAAAATTGAGCATCTATCCTTGCGAGAGGTCAACCTTTTGGAAGAACAATACGCAGAACCGATCATCCGAATCATCGTGTCCGAGGACAAAATGACCGCAAGTGTTATGATAATTCCCGGGCTCAAGAGGACCATGCCCACGGTCGAGGAGATCAAACGGGCTCTGTCAGAAGCAAAGGTTGTCTACGGAATAGACGAAAGTGTCATCGAGAGAATTGTGACGGAACAAAGAATCTTTACCGAGGTACCAGTCGCCTCAGGAAAAAAACCTGTTCCGCCCAAGGATGCATCCATCGAGTACCTCTTTCCGATCAGCGGTTTCGTTGTGGAAAAACCTGATGAAAGCGAGCGGGTGGATCCCGCATCGCTTTATAAGATATTCACGTGCAATAAGGATGATGTACTTGCGATCAAGAGGAAAGCTGTCCGGGGTGAGGATGGCATGACGGTAACTGGCGAACCGGTCAGAGTTCAGGAACCGAAAGACATCAATCTGGAAAGCTTCGTTGGGGAAAACGTTCGTCTGTCGCCGGACGGAATGCAGATTCTTGCGAACTGTGACGGACAACCGTATCTCAAGGATTCGAAGGTATGCGTGAGAGAACTTCTTGTGATCGATAAAGACCTCGGTTACGATACTGGAAACATCGATTTCAACGGGAGCGTTGTGATAAGGGGAAACGCGGAGGGACCGTTCAAGGTTCGGCTGAAGGGTGATCTACTGATACTCGGTGTTCTCGGTGAGGTACAGATAGACTGTGGTGGATCGCTCAGGGTCCAGGGTGGGGTCTTTGCGAAAGGCAAGGGTGTCATAAGAGTTGGAAGAGATTTCACCGCGAGGTTCGTGAACGAAGCTTTGATCTTCTGTGGTGGTGATGTTCTTGTCGAAGACTACGTCATGAACAGTACGATCATCTGCGGAGGAAACGTGAAGGTCTTCGGAAGGGGCGTTGTAATCGGTGGATCGGTGAAAGCCAA